>CAXTER010000004.1:0-113715 GCA_964243345.1 uncultured Armatimonadales bacterium | reverse complement strand
AAACCATGCCGCGTCCGGGGAGCTGAGTCGTCTGGCGAAGCAGTCCGGCCTCAGCCCCTACGAAGTCATTAACGCCGAAGTCGCGCGGCTGTCTGCCAAAGCGGGCCTTGCCTCCCCTGCCCTCTTGACCCGTGATTTGCATGTCTTTGACGGCCATTTAGGTAACCGGTCGCCGCTCGCTGATCCCCATGCGCTTGGTTCAACCGACGGCCTCAGTCTTGACACGTCTCTCGCGTCTCTGGCACGGCTGTATTTGGCGACCGTGCAGAGCATCGCCTATGGGACGCGGGCCATTATCAATGCCTTGAACGTGCAGGGCTACGCCATCACGCGCCTGTACGCGACTGGGGGCGGGACAAAAAACTCAGTTTGGCTTCAGGAACATGCCGACGTCACCGGCGCGTTAATTTATCTGCCCGAAGAACCCGAAGCCGTCCTGCTCGGTGCGGCGATGCTGGGCGCAGTCGCATCCGGCGCTTACGCAGACATCCCCGCCGCCATGCAGGCCATGTGCCGACCGGCTTCGATCATCACGCCGAACCCCGCCACAGCAGACTACCACGCCGCTAAGTTTAAGATTTATCAGGAGCTGTACGCGCAGCAGAAAGCGCGGCGGGAGAGGATGCAGAGATTTTGACCAACCGAAGTAGGGGCTGCCGCATCTACAAAATCACCTGCATTTGGACGCAGTCCAGCCAGACGCCGTGGCGGGAGCCAACTTCGCGCTGAATGCCGATGATTTCGTAGCCGCATTTGCGGCACATGGCGATAGATGCGGCGTTCTCCGACCAGATGCGGGCGAGGACAACGTGGTGGCCCAGCCGCTGGGCTTCTTCCAAAAGCGCCCGCATGAGTGTCGTTCCGAGGCCGCGTCCCTGGGCGTTCGGAGCAAGGTACAAAGAGGATTCGACGGTGTGGGCGTACAGCGGAACGTCGTACCACAAAGACAGCGACGCATAGCCGAGAAGTTCCGCATCGATGTCTGCCACCAAAATTGGATAGCGCGGGTCCTGATGCGCCTGCCACCAGGCCAGGCGCTCTTCAACGGCAAGGGGCGCGACATGACTGGTAAACGCCGTGCCGGTGACGGCGGCGTTGTAGATGGCGGTCAGCGCCGGCAGGTCGTCCTCACGGGCAAACCTCATTGTCAAGTCAGAGTTTAAGTCCATTGCCTTGCGTGATGATCAAAAAGACTTCCCAGAAGACTACCAGCAGATAGACCAGGCAGCCGACGGTGACAATGATACGCGAAATCCGAATGTTTTTGATGGAATAGCCTTCGCAGGCCAGCACGACAACCGCAACGAGGCCGAACTTGTAAAATGCGAAGCCCTTCTGGCCGTAATGGGCGTAAATGTAGTTTGCCGGCCCGTTCGCTTCAATGCCGCCGAGGTGGAAGATATAGCCCGTCAAGAACAAATCAAACATATTCAGCAGCAGGAAGCCGAGGTACTCTTGTGCCAGCAAAACATCGCGCTTGAAAAACACTGTCGCTTATCCTCATCCAAACTGCCTGACCATTAGGCTGCCGACAGCATTTCGCGGGCGTGCTGCACCACGGCATCAGAGCGCCGGGAACCGCCGAGCATCCGGGCGATCTCATCAATGCGTCCTTCCGAATCGAGCGGCGCGACTGAGACCGTCGTGCGCCCGTCATGCACCTGCTTTTCAATAAAGAAGTGCGTGGCGGCGCGGGACGCGATCTGCGGCAGGTGCGTAATGCACAGAATTTGGGCATCCTTTGCCAGAGCTTCCAGCTTGTCCCCAATCGTCTGCGCCGTTCGCCCCCCGACCCCGACATCAATCTCGTCGAAAATCATGGTCGGAATCGTGCCGGACTTTGCCAGCACGGACTTCATCGCCAGCATGATGCGCGACATTTCGCCTCCGGACGCAATTTTCGCCAGTGGACGCAGCGGCTCGCCAGGGTTCGGGGACAGCAGAAACTCGATCTTATCCGCGCCTTTGCTTGATACCACCTGCGGCTCAATAGAGACCTCAAACTTAGTCGCAGTCATGCCGAGGTCGGTCAGCTCGCGGGTGATGCCAGCCGCGAACTTGACAGCGGCTTTCTTTCGGGCCGTCGTTAGCTTCGCAGCCACAGCGTTCAGCTTGCTTTCGGCAGCCGCAATCGCTGTGTTCAGCTCTTCTTCGCGGGCTTCCGAATTTTCCAATGCGTCTAGCTTGGCCGCCAAATCTGCCGCGTAAGCAATAATCTCAGCAATCGTCTCGCCGTACTTGCGCTTCAAGGTGCGAATCAAATCCAAGCGCATCTCAATTTCTTCGAGCCGCTCCGGGTTCGACTCGACGCTTTCCTGATAGACGCGCAAATCGCGTGCGGCGTCTTCCGCGTAAACAACCGCGCTTTGCAGGGTTTCGACGAGCGGGGCCAAATTCTCATCCAAGTTCGCCGCGTGTTCCACAGACGCCAGCGCACCGTTCAGAGCATCCAGCGCTCCGCCCGCGCCCCGTTCCCCGCCGGACAGCGCTGTATATGCCTCGGCAGCCGCCGCGCTTAATTTTTCGCTGGACGCTAAACGAGTGCGGTCCGCGGCAAGCTCTTCTTCTTCGTCAGGCCGCAAATTGGCCTGCCCCAGCTCTTCCTGCTGAAATCGGTACAAATCCAGCATTCGGGCACGCTCCCGTGCATCCGTTCGCAGTTTCTCCCGTTCCCGCTTCAGCGCGTTAGCTTCGCTTGACAAGTCGGCTACCTGCTGACGCAGCGCAAGCGCGTCTTTGCCGCCCCAGTTGTCCAAAATGTCAATGTGCCGGTCGGCGGCGAGAAGCGACTGATGCTCATGCTGCCCATGCACATCCACCAAGCCTTCAGCGATTTCTTTGAGAACAGCCACCGGCATGAGCCGCCCGTTAATCCGGCACTGCGATTTGCCGGTGCCTTTAGCCAGCTCGCGGGTCACCAAAAGCGTGTCGTTTTCGTCGCCTTCCTCGTCGCTGAGACCGGCGTCAGCCAGCCGTTGGCGCATTTCGGCAGGCGCATGAGAGAGATCAAAGACCGCTTCTACTGTCGCTTTGCCGGCCCCGGTTCGGACCAAATCATGCCCGGCCCGTTCGCCGAGGGCCAGACCGAGCGCGTCAATGATGATGGATTTTCCCGCGCCGGTTTCCCCGGTGAGAATGTTCAGCCCCGCGCCAAATGACAGGTCTAGGTGATCAATCAGCGCAAAGTTCGTGACATGGAGTTCAACAAGCATGGGTGTTTTTATTATACCCAATCAGATGCCGCGAAAATGAAAGCCTGAAAAGCCGGGGTTGCAGAAAACCCCGGCTTCCGCATCGCATCTGTCGTTAATACAGAGTTTCGCCCCAGTGGAGCTTGTTTTGCAGCTTGTCGTAGAAGTCCGCGCCGCCTACGGATAAAAAGCGGGCGTGATGCTGGGCGCGGCTGATGTGGATTTCGTCGCCGGTTTGCAGGGGGAAGCCAAGCTGGCCGTCAATGGTGACCCGGACCATGTCGTGCGGGTCGCGCTCAACAACCACGGTGACTTTGGCGTCCGGCGGAATCAAGAGGGCGCGGGCGGTCAGCGTGTGCGGGCAGATCGGCACGACTAGAAGCGCTTGCAAACTGGGATGCACCAGCGGGCCGCCCGCCGACAGCGAATAAGCCGTCGAGCCGGTGGGAGTCGCAATGATGATGCCGTCGGCGGCATAGGTAGTCACATACTTGCCGTCAATGGATGTCCGCAGATGCAGCACGCGCGACAGTGGACCATTGGCGGCGACGACTTCGTTCAAAGCCAGCCCGGAGTCTTGCAGCATTCCATCCCGATGCGTCTCGCACCAAAGCATCATGCGCTCTTCTTCGGCGTAATTGCCGTCTAAAAGCGCGTCAAGCGCCGGGGACAGATCTTCTGGGGACACGGCGGTCAGGAATCCGAACCGCCCGACATGCACCGGCAGCATGGGTGTCCCGCGCGGGGCGCACATCCGAGCCGTTGCCAAAATTGTGCCGTCGCCGCCCAGCACCAGAACGGCGTCGGACTCGGCGACGGCGTCATCGGGCAGGCCGCGGCCATCGAGGCCCAGCGCATCGGCGACGCGCGTTTGCAGATTGATGGTGATGCCGCGCGGGCGCAGGTAAGCATCGGCAGCCGCCGCGACTTCCAGCGCCGCCGGCTTGCCGGCGTTCGCCATGATGCCGAGTGACTGTATCCGTGAGTTCATACTGCTTTCTGTCTACCCGTCTGTTTGGCGAATGTAATCCTATTTGCCTGTGAAGCGGCCCAAGTTTTGCCGGGCTTCGGCAAGCTGCGGGTTCAGCGCCAGCGCTCTCTTGTAAGCGGCAATCGCCTGCGGCTTGCTGCCGAGAAGCTCATACAGAACGCCGATATTGTTCTGAACCTGAGCATTGCCGGGGCTGAGGGCAGCCGCTTTCTTGAACGCCGCCAGCGCTTTAGGATACTGCCGCAGGTTCTTGTATGCAACCCCGCGCTGGTTTTGGATTGCGGCATCGTTTGGGCGAGCCTGCGCGGCCTGATTGTACTGGGCCAGGGCGCTGACATACTGCCCCTGGGTCATGTACGAGTCGGCAAGCGCAACTCGCGTGTCCGTGTCGTCAGGGTTCAGAGTCAGTGCCTCAAGCCGCGCTTGGTTAGCGTCGGCATAGTCTTTTTGTTTCGCGTATAAGTCGCCGAGACGGCTGTAAAATGGCGCGGCCTGAGCGTTCTGAGGCAGCTTGGGGACACTTGCGGCCAGCAGGGTTGCCGCTTCGGCGTTGTCTCCCATGTCGGCGAGCAGGACGCCGAGCGCGGTTTGGATTTGGACATTGTTCGGGTCTAAGTGCAGGGCGCTCCGGTAAGAAGTCTCCGCATCGGCATTGAGGCCGGCCTGCTGCTGCAAGACGCCTTTGTTGTAAAGCGGCACGGCGTTCTGCGGCTGAAGTGTCGAAGCCGTGTCGAACTCTTTGATGGCCTGCGGCTGGTCGCCTTTCGCGGCATACGACTCGCCGAGCGCAAAGTACGCATCATATTCCGCCGCCGGGTCAAGCTTTGGGTCGGCCTGGGGGCCAAGCGCTTTAGTCAGGCTCGCAATAGCGGCGTCATACTGGCCGCTTTTTGCATACAGCTCCCCAGCGCTGAGTGACGCCGACGCATCTTTTGGGTTCAGATCGGCAGACTTTTGAAGCGCAGCGGCGGCATCGGCAGTGCGCCCGGCCTTTTGCAGAAAGAAGCCGTAGTTTTTGTACACGCCGGCATCGGCATTGCCGCTGGCCGTCAGCTCCGAAAACAGCGCCAAAGACTCATCGGTCCTGCCGGCTTGTCCCAGCACAGTCGCCAAATTGAACTTGACCCGCGCCGGGTCCGGGCCGGACGGTGCCGGGTGGGCCAGCACATATTGGTACTGGGTCGCGGCGGCGTCATACTGGCCGGTCTGGCGCAGAGCATTCCCCAAGTTGTTGCGGGCATCCAAATTGTTCGGGGTAAGCTGGACAGTCGTTTGCAGCTCAGGAATGGCGGACGTGGGATTGTTCTGCGTCAGGAAAAGATAACCAAGCAGATTATGCACCGTCGCATCATTGCGGTAAGCAGGCGTGTTTTCCAGCGCTTGCAGCTCAGTAATTGTGGAGGCGATTTTGGCTGGGTCCGAGCCGCGCGTGGCGGCATTGAAGTCGTTAACAGCCTGGTTGTACTGGGCCACGCTTGCCGCGCTGCCCGCAGGCGTCGGGCCAACGGCAGGTGGGCTAGTGGCAGGCGGGCTAGTGGCAGGCGGATTGGACTGGCCTGAAGCGCTGTACGAGCTGATGCCGAAAAATAATGGCACAAGAAACAGAATAAAAGGGCGGAGCCGGAACTGTATCATGGCTGCGTGTTCTCCAAAAAATGCTCTTTCGTAAGAATAGTCTTGTCTGCATTATAGCACAAACCAAGCGCAAGTAAAAATACAAGTTTGTTCCTCTTGACAGACTTCCGGCAATTTTGTATACTCTCCTCATTGCAGAAAGCCCGGCAAACGGAACACAGACGTTCCTGAGCGGCTTTTTCCTGTCGTTCTTCTTTCTTTTTAGGAGAAGCTCCGCGGAAAAGGCTGTTTCAGGAGCGTTTTTTTGTGCCGCAGGTCGCGCTCAGCACTGACACAGCAACACTCAAGGAGACCGAAGCTTTTCATGGCTAAAACAGCTCAGGACGTTCTGACCTTAATCAAAGACAACGATGTCAAGTTTGTGGACGTCAAGTTCGTGGATGTTCCCGGTACCTGGCAGCATTTCACACTGCCGGCACACCGGTTTGAAGAAGATGTTTTTTCCGTCGGTCTGCCGTTTGACGGCTCTTCCGTGCGCGGCTTCCAAACTATTGACGAATCAGACATGCTTTTAGTTCCCGATGCCGACACCGCCGTTTTGGACCCCTTCACAGAAAACACGACGCTGTCCATTATTGCCGATGTGGAAGACCCAATCACCCGCGAAAAGTATCCCCGCGACCCGCGCAACATCGCCAAAAAGGCTGAAGCTTATCTTCAGTCTACCGGCATCGCCGATGTGGCGTACTTCGGCCCGGAAGCCGAGTTTTATGTCTTCAACGATATCCGGTACGGCCAGTCGGCAAACTCCGGCTTTTACGCCATTGACTCCGACGAAGCCGCCTGGAATTCAGGCCGCGACGAAAAGCCCAATCTTGGCTACAAGATGCGGACCAAAGAAGGCTACTTCCCCGTGCCGCCGTCGGACACGCTTTCCGACCTGCGCTCCGAAATGGTCTTGACTTTGCTTGAGGCCGGCATTGAAGTGGACGTGCATCACCACGAAGTCGGCAACGCCGGGCAGTGCGAAATCGGCATCAAGTTCGACTCACTTGTCAACATGGCCGACAAGCTGCTGATGCACAAGTACGTCGTCAAGAACACGGCTGCCCAGAACGGCTACACGGCCACATTCATGCCAAAGCCGATCTTCCAGGATAACGGCTCCGGGATGCACACCAGTGTTTCCATGTGGAAGGGCGGCACGAATATCTTTTACGATGCCTCCGGCTACGGTGGCCTGTCCGAGACCGCCGTGTACTACATCGGCGGCATCCTGAAGCACGCCCGCGCCCTCTTGGCCTTCGGCGCAGCGTCCACAAACTCTTACAAGCGCCTCGTGCCGGGTTACGAAGCGCCGATTAACCTAGTCTATTCGGCCCGGAACCGCTCCGCCGCCGTCCGTATCCCGATTGCCGGCTCGCCCAAATCCAAGCGCGTCGAGTTCCGCGCCCCCGACCCGACGGCGAACCCGTACCTGCTGTTTTCGGCGATGGCAATGGCCGGAATTGACGGCATTCAGAACAAAATCCAGCCGCCGGCCCCGGTAGACAAAGACATTTATGATCTGTCCCCGGAAGAGAAAAAAGGCATCGCCCAGACGCCTTATACTTTGACCGAGTCTTTGGACGCCCTGGAAGCCGACCACGACTTCCTGCTGCAAGGCGACGTGTTCACGCAGTCTTTGATTGACACCTACATCAACTACAAGCGCACCCGCGAAGTCGAAGGCGTCGCCCTGCGGCCCCACCCCTACGAGTTCTTCCTGTACTATGATGCGTAAGTTCTGAGTTGGCCCATCTGCACAGCCCGCTTTTCCTTCTGTTTTCAGATGAGAAAGCGGGCTTGCTCTTTTCGTGGAGCGGCATAATTGGTGAGATTGTTGGGGGCAAACCGCGATGCCGCTGCTCGGCGTTATTATATTATTGATCATCATTGGGTTTGCCTTGCTTGGGCTGACCGTGATGGGAGCGATGGTTTGGGCCATCGTTTGACTGTGTCAGAACAGGCGCGGACGCTTCTTGTCCCCAATCAGAGCCTATGCCCAGGTGGGACTTCTCCTGATCCTAGTCTTCGCTGCTGAATACCTCTTATACTCGCTTGGTCTTGAAGGTCCCAGCGTAAAATAGTAAACGTGCAAATGAGATGTCAATGCAAGCAAGGACAAAGCGAATGGTTCGCACCAAAATAACCTTACTTCCGCGCCAAGTCGCCGGACGTACACAGCGCTCCTTCATCGCAACAGGCTATCTGCACAACCTCTTCCTAGAGCGGTGCGGCTCTCGGCTGCGTCAGCCAATCTCATCGGCTGTAGGCTGGACCCTGTTTTGCTACTCGCCCTCTCGCCGAAAGCATCCTGCGTTCCATTTAGCACGGAGGCGAGATCAGTAATCGGCTAAAGAAAGCATTTTGTTAGCTGCGCCACTGTCCCAAACCTTCCGTGCAGGCAGTTTAATGTAGGTGATCTGCTGCCTGCAAGTTGACAAAGCTCAAAGCTATGTGCTACCATGCTGTCACCGTTCAATCAGACTGCGCTGTCTGATTTTAGCTATGAAGCCACGGGCTAAATGCGCTCTTTTTGAAGAGAAGCATTTAGCCTGTGGCTTTTCGTTTTCCGCTCCAATTCCACGATCAGCTTTTCATCATTAACTTAAGGAGAATTACTCACAGTGAAGTCAACCACCGGACGCCAGGAAGCAATCTCGGCAGTCATCAACTACAAGCCGCCTGTAGATGCCATTGACCTGGAAGGGGAAACCTCGCGGTCCCTCTACGGCACCAATGTTTTCAACGACAAAGTTATGCGCGAGATGCTTTCTAAGCCCGTTTATAAAGCGCTGCAAAAGACCATTGAAAAAGGCGAGAAGCTCGACCCGTCTATCGCCGATGTGGTCGCCTCGGCCATGAAGACGTGGGCGCTGGAAAAAGGCGCAACCCACTTCACGCACGTTTTCTATCCCTTGACAGGGCTGACGGCGGAAAAGCACGACAGCTTCTTTGACCCAGACGGCGCGGGCGGCACGATTGCCCAGTTTTCCGGCAGCTCGCTCATCCAAGCCGAGCCGGATGCGTCGTCGTTCCCGTCTGGCGGCACGCGCTCGACCTTTGAGGCACGCGGCTACACGGCCTGGGACGCGACAAGCCCCGCCTACATTTCCGAGAACCCCAACGGCAACACGCTTTGCATTCCGACGGTCTTTATCTCCTGGACCGGCGAAGCGTTAGACCATAAGACGCCCCTGCTGCGCTCCATGCAGGCGCTGAACGTCCAGGCCCAGCGCATTCTGAAGCTGTTCGGACACGCCGACCCCGGCTTAGTTGTCGCTTCGGCAGGCCCGGAGCAGGAATATTTTTTGATTGACCGCAACTTCTTCTTTGCCCGTCCTGATCTCTTAAACGCAGGCCGGACCCTTTTCGGTGCGCCGCCGCCCAAAGGCCAGGAGTTTGAGGACCATTATTTCGGCGCGATCCCGGAGCGCGTTTTGGCATTTATGATGGACGCCGAACATGAGTTCTACAAGCAGGGCATCCCAATCAAGACCCGCCATAATGAAGTCGCGCCGGGCCAGTTTGAGATCGCGCCGGTCTACGAGAGCGCCAATCTAGGCCATGACCACCAGCATATCATCATGCAGCAGCTTCAGCGGGTCGCAACCAAATACGGCTTGGCCTGTCTGCTGGCGGAGAAGCCGTTTGCCGGTGTCAACGGCTCCGGCAAGCATGTCAACTGGTCGCTCGGCTGCAAGCTCGGCAACCTGCTTGATCCGGGCGATACGCCGCACGAGAACGCCCAGTTTTTAGTGTTCTGCCTGGCGACAATCCGCGCCGTGCATAAGTATTCGACGCTTCTGCGGGCGTCTGTGGCGTATGCCGGCAACGATCACCGCTTAGGCGCAAACGAAGCGCCGCCCGCAATCATGTCCATCTTCTTGGGCGAGCAGCTGGAAGACGTGTTCAACCAGCTCAAAAACGGCAAAGCCGAGACTTCCAAGCCGTCCGGGACGCTCACCATTGGCGTTGACACACTGCCGGTTCTGCCGCGCCATGCCGGGGACCGCAACCGCACCAGTCCGTTCGCGTTCACCGGCAACCGGTTCGAGTTCCGCGCCGTCGGCTCCAGCCAGTCGGTCGCCTGGCCGCTGGTCGTGATGAACTGCATTCTCGCTGATTCGCTGGACTTCATTGCGACTGAGCTGGAAAAAGAAACGGCGGGCGATCTGACAAAGCTTGACGGCGCTGTGCAGACAGTCCTTCAAGGCATCGCAAATGAGCATGGCGCGGTAGTCTTCGGCGGCAACGGCTACTCCGCCGAGTGGCATGGGGAAGCCGAAAAGCGCGGCCTGCCGAACCTCCGCAACACGCTTGATGCGCTGCCGGCGATGACCGACCCCGCAAACATTGCCGTTCTCAGCAAGTACGGCGTTTTATCCGAGCGCGAGATCAGAAGCCGCTACGAAATCTACTTGGAGCGCTACTGCCTCGACATCAACACGGAAGCCCAGCTTACGCTGGAGATTGCCAAAACTTCCATTCTGCCGGCAGCTCTGACTTATCAGACCCAGCTTTCATCCCTTGCCGTCAGCCTCAAAACGCTCGGCAAAGAACCAAGCACCCTGCTTCTGGATAGCGTTCTTACAATGACTTCCGATTTGGAAGCCGGCATCTCGTCGCTGGAACACGCCCTCGGCCATGAGGCAGATGGCGATACAAAGACTCATGCTTTGCACTTTCGCGACGAAGTCTTGCCCGCAATGCTTCAGACCCGCAAAGCTGCCGATGCTTTAGAAGGCGTTGTCGCCGACGAACTATGGCCGCTGCCGACTTATCAGGAGATGCTGTTCATCAAGTAACTTCGTTACCTTTTACTTTCTCCCCACCCGGCCCGCTTCCTTTGCTTACCCCAAGCGAAGGAAGGGGGCTTTCTTCTGCACTTCGGGTATCATGCCCTATGCCTGATTTATCTCACCTTTCACTGCCGCTGCTTTTGCTGGTCTTTGCCGCTGCGGCTGCGGCGGTTTGGGTGGCAGGGATTTTCCTGTCGGACACGACGGATGCGCTTGACACGCGGCTGCATCTCGGCGAAGCGCTCGGTGGCCTGGTGCTGCTGGCGGTGGCGACAAACCTGCCGGAAATTGCCATCACCGTGACTGCCGCGCTGCACCACGAGATCGGTATTGCTATCGGCAACATTCTCGGCGGCATCGCGCTGCAAACCGTCGTGCTGGTCGCTCTTGATGTCGGTATCCCTGGCAAGCGCCCGCTGACCTGGCAGGCGGCATCGCTGGTGCTGGTTTTAGAAGGTGTTCTTGTGAGTGCCGTTCTTGTCGTGACCATGATGGGAACGCAGCTCCCCAAAACGCTGATTTTCTTTCGGCTGACGCCGGAAGACCTGGCGCTTGCGGGCATTTGGCTGGCCGGGTTATGGCTGCTGAAAAAGGCACGGACTGATCTGCCCTGGCAGAACAAAGGCGATGCGCCCGGCGGGGAAGAGACGGGCGCGATGAAGTCGCGTAAAAAGAAAGCCGACGATAAAAATAAAAGCCAAAGCACCTTCCGAATTGCCGCCGGGTTCGGCGCAGCCTCACTTGTGACCCTCGCGGCGGGCGTCGCGCTCGAGCAAAGCAGCGATGGCATCGCCCAGCATCTGCACATGACCGGCGTTTTGTTTGGAGCCACGATTTTGGCCGCAGCCACGTCTCTGCCGGAGCTGTCGACGGGAACGGCATCCATCAAGCTTGGCGATTACAGTCTGGCGATCTCGGACATCTTTGGCGGCAATGCGTTCCTGCCGGTCTTGTTCCTGCTGGCAACAGTGCTGTCAGGCCAAGCCGTGCTGCCGCAGGCGCATAAAACCGACATTTATCTGGCCGGCCTCGGCGTCCTGCTGACGGCGGTGTATGTGTACGGCCTGATTTTCCGCCCCGGCCGCCTCTTCCTGCGAATGGGCATCGACTCGCTGATTGTGCTGATACTCTACATCGTCGGCGTCGCCGGCTTATTCGCTATTTCCGGCACACGCTGACAGAACACCGGGGTTCTCTACAACCCCGGCCTTCAGTTCGACGACAGAAAATGAACCTGCGTTTGCGCGGGGTCGGGTGCGTCAACCTGAATGGCGGCGACTAAGCCGTGTGCGTCGCGGGCAACCTGGATTTGGGTCGGGCCGGGGATTGTGTGCGAGATGGCGGTGTCTTCATCTGCCCCGGCGATAACGGTGATGCTGCCGGAATCGCTGCCTTTGGTATTGAGCTGGATTCCTAAAAGCGGCAGCTCAGTGATGACCGGCGCATCTGACATCCCGTTTCCGCTCACCGTGACGCTGACTAGGCCCTGCTCATACTGGCGGCTCAACTCATCTAAAAACGGCCCCCACTCGGCCTGCGGCAATTGCTGTGTGTCCATTAGTGTCTCCTGATAGCGTCGTTTTACCCAAAAACACGTGGAGTCAGCGAGGAGCAGGCGGGCGCACAGTGATGACCGTGCCGGACAAGTAATCGGCAGCGTCGCTGCACAGGAACACGGAAAGCGCGACCAAATCTTCCGGCAGGCCGACCCGCCCGCCGGGATAAGCGGCGGCCGTCCGCGCCAGATGCTCGCCGCCGACAATCTGCCGCATTCCGGGCGTGTCAGTCAGGCCGGGCGCAATGGCGACGGTACGGATGCCGTCGCCGATCAATTCCTGGTGCGCGGTATTCGCCAAAATGTTGAGCGCCGCTTTGGACGCGCCGTAGGCCGACCCGCCGGGACTGGTCTGGACGGCGGCAATGCTGGAAATGTAGATGATGCGCCCGCCGCCGCTTCGGATCATCAGCGGCGCGAAGTGCTTGGTGGTCAAAAAGCTGCCGATGAGGTTCGAGCGCAGGACCCGCTCCAGCACGGGCAGGTCCATCTGTAAGATAGGGTGCCGGCCCGGCATCCATCCGGCGTTGTTGATGAGACCGTCCACACGCCCGAAAGCCGTATCCGTTTCGGCGGCGGCCTTGCCTACGGCGGCCTCATCGCCGACATCGGCTTCCAGCGCCAGCGCCGGGGGCGCATCGGGCAGCGCTTCAATCTCGTCCACGACAGACTGCGCTCGCGCACGGTCACGGGCCAGCACGGCGACCCGCGCTCCCTCGGCGGCCAGCCCCAGCGCCAGCGTCCGCCCGATGCCCTGCGCGGCTCCGGTTACAACGATGACTTTTCCCTTGATGCTGATGTTCATTCTGCGGCCTCCTCTGCAATACTCTTTGCAAGATAGTCTCGGAAGCGGGCGATGTGCGCCTGCAAGTCGGACCGGAACTGGGTAAGCGCTTCGATCTTGTCTTCCGTTTCCCGAAGATGCTGTTCCAAAATCTTAACCACTTCCTGCTTCGCCTGCCGTGGCCCGGCGTCGGCGAAATACAGATCGATCACGCCGGCGATCTGTTCCAGTGTCAGGCCGAGCTGCTGGAGCGCCTGAATTTTAATCAAGCGGGCGGCGGCTTCGTCGGGATACTCACGAAACCCTTTGGCGCGGCGGTCTACCGGCCCCAGCAGTCCAAGCGCCTCGTAGTGACGGATCATGCGCGGCGTGATGCGTGTACGCTCCGCCAGCTCCCCGATCAGCATTTTGCTCATATCAGCGAACTATACCTAACATTGACAACAATGTCAATGTTTAAGCCGAAACCGAAAAACCGCCCGGCACTTCTAAGTGCCGGGCGGCTGTCGCTTTTTCGTCAGCGTGGTTACGATGCCTGCGCGGCCTGCTGGTTGGATGCCGACTCGGCAGCCTGGGTCAGCTTATCGTCGGCGCTTTTCTCTTCGCTGAGTGTCTGGCCGAGAAGCTGGGCTGCATCGTTCATGCCGAGCTGCTTGGCGTAGGAAACCAATGTGCCGTAGCCGGCGATCTCGTAATGCTCAATCCGCTGGGCGGCAGCGACGGTGGCTGCTTCCAGAGTTGCCGGGTCGTAGCCCTGGGACTGAATCTTGCTGTTCTCTTTCAGGATGCCCAGAATGCCGTCCGGCTGGATGTCGTTTGGCGTCTCGCCTGCCATCTGGAAGACCTGCTCCAGCCGCTGCATTTGCTGCTTGGTTTCCTCGCCGTGCTGCTCCATGACTTGCTTGGCCTGTGCGCTTTGGATGCCCTGCATCAGCTCAGGCGCTCCCTGAGTGACCAGCTTTTCGGTGTTGTACATTGCCGAAAGCCCGTTGATGAAAGTGTCCTTTAAACCTGCCATTGTGATCTGTCTTTCTAATGAACCGAAGTTGGCAACGCTGCCGGCAGAGGGTTTTCCTCTGACAGCCGTTTGTTCCCCGGCTCAATTTCGGCCAAACGCGGCAGGCGCATACTTCTTTCGCAGCGGCGCTTCCTTGACACTGCCCGCAAAATTGCGGTAAACTTTTTGTCTTATGCCGACTGCTGCATTTACGAATCTGGGCTGCAAGGTCAATCAATACGAAACCGAGCGGCTGGCGGAAAGCTTTGAAGCGCTCGGCTTCACGCTGACCGACTTCCGCTCGCCCGCTGACGTATACGTCATCAATACCTGCTCTGTCACTGCCGATGCCGACCGCAAATCCCGGCAAGTGGCCCGCCGCGCGGCCCGGCAAAAAGACGGCGCAAAAGTGGTCCTGACCGGCTGCTTTGCTCAAATGGCGCTTGACACCGGAGAAGCGGTGGACGGCGCAGCGCTTCTCGTGCCGAATGCCGAGAAGATGCGGACCGCCGCGCACACGCTGGCCGCCTTCCCGGACTTGATCCAGTATTCGTCGTCCCCGGCATCCGAGCCTCTCGGCTTGGCTGTCTTCCCCGAAGCTGCGCCGGGCGGGCTGATTTCGCCGGAGTCACTGGTCAGCCGGCCCGCGCACCGGACACGAGCGACACTCAAAATCCAGGATGGCTGCACCTACTTTTGCGGCTTCTGCTCGATCCCCTACACCCGGAACGTCATGGCAAGCCGCCCGTTTGCCGACGTTCTCGCGGAAGCGCGTCAAATGGCGGCGGCCGGAGCAAAGGAGATTGTCGTTACCGGCGTCTGCGTCGGCGCGTATGGCCCCGAAACCGGCAGCGGCGGCGCGGTGCTGACGGATGTGCTGGCTCAGGTCGCAGACATTCCCGGCGTCGAGCGTGTCCGCTTGTCGTCGGTTCAGCCCGTCGAAATCCCCGACGATTTGATCGCGGCAATGGCATTCCATCCCAGCATTGCGCCGCACCTGCACTTGTCCCTGCAAAGCGGCGACGACACCATTCTCAAAGCCATGAACCGGCCTTACGACACGGCGTTTTTCGCCGAGATCGTCAGCAAGCTGCGTGCCGTCATGCCGCGCATCGGTCTTACCACAGACCTCATTGTCGGCTATCCCGGCGAGACCCGTGAGCTGTTTGAAAATACGCTGGCTTTTGCCGAGCGGATGCAGTTTGCCCGGACGCATGTGTTCCGCTACTCACCCCGGCAGCGAACCTCCGCCGAAAAGCTCAAAGACGATGTCGCCTACGAAGAAAAAGAACGACGCCATAAAGAGCTGACTTCCGTGTGCGTCGCCTCACAGGAAGCTTTCGCGGCAGGCGACCTCGGCAGGACCGTAGACGTGTTAGTGGAAGCCAAAGGCGCACAAGACGGCTGGCTATCCGGGTACACCGGCAACTATGTCCGGGTGCAGTTCGCCGCTCCGGCCACCCTGCGCGGCCTCCTTGTTCCGGTGACGCTGACCGACATTCTGCCGGGCGGCGATGCGTTCGGCATTTTAGAGAAGAGTTAGGTTCCTGCTGCGGGCGCCTGAAGTCGCGGCAACGAAAGCACAAAGTCCGCCTGCGCGGATTCAAATTGTTCTGTATTAACCTGCGAAGGCAGGTTTGGTGAAATTGTTGCCGCGACTTTAGTCGCCCACAGCCCTCTTGCTGAAAGGCTTTCATGGCAGACACGATCTTCGGCAAAATCATACGCCGCGAAATTCCCGCCGACATTGTCTACGAAGACGACGCCGTTCTGGCATTCCGGGATGTGTCCCCGCAGGCTCCGGTTCATATTGTCATCATTCCCCGCAAGCCGATCACAAACCTGCTGGACGCGGAGGCTTCTGACACGCTGCTTTTGGGACAGCTTCTATCGGCAGCGGCTCATGTCGCCCGGACTTTGGGGCTGGACGCAAGCGGCTTTCGCGTTGTTGTTAATAGCGGGCCGGATGGTGGGCAGTCCGTGGACCATCTGCACCTGCATCTTTTAGGAGGCCGCCCGCTGCATTGGCCTCCCGGATGACGCCGAAGACAACTCTGGCATTCAAGATGCCCTCCGCATTGCGGGCTTGGCTCCTCTTTAGCGGCCTGCTGCTCGGTACGGCGCTGCTCGCCCTGTGGTCTGTCGGCAGCCTGCCGCTGATTGATGTGGACGAGCCGGTTTACGGACAGGTCGGCAAGGAAATGGCTCATGCCCGCCTCGCCGGCTGGCTGTCGCCGCGCTACGGCGGCCAGCTTTGGTTTGACAAGCCGCCTCTGTTTTACTGGCTGACGGCGCTTGCTATGCGTCAGCTTGGCGAAACAGAGTTTGCCGCCCGCTTGCCGTCGGCTCTGCTGTCGGTTGCGTTAGTTGCGCTCACTTATGCGCTAGCCCGCCGCGCTTATCCTGCCACTTCAAGAGCCGCGCTTTGGTCCGGGTTCGTCCTGGCGACTTCCGTTCAATTCTTCACCCTAGCCCGCGCCGCCGTCACGGACATGACCCTTGCGGTGTGCTTGGCTGGGGCGCTTTACGGCCTTTACGCCTGGACACAGACCAGCCGTGGCCGCTGGGTGGCGCTGGCCGGGCTGATGACCGGCCTCGGAATGCTGGCAAAGGGTCCGGTCGCGCTGGTGCTTGTCGGCGTTCAGGCGATTGCCTATTTGCTGCTCACCCGGCAGCCTAAACGCCTGCTGTCCCCTGCCCTCTGGCTCGGCTTCGCGCTGTGCCTTGCTGTCGGCCTGCCCTGGTTCCTGCTGATGATCCATCTGCACGGGCAGCTTTTCATCAATGGCTTTCTGGAAGCCAACAACGTCACGCGCTATTTGCAGGCGGAGCATCGGGAAACCAGCCCGTTCTGGTTTTTCCTGCCGGTGCTGCTCGGCGGCTTCTTCCCGTGGTCCCTGCTGCTGCCGTGGGCGCTGGTGTCGGCTTGGCGTCAGGGCAAAACCGCCCGGCAAGAGCAAGCCGCCGACAATCCGGCGCTGTTTCTCGGCTTCTGGGCTTTGCTTGTCTTTGTGTTCTTTTCGGCCTCCCAAAGCAAGCTTGTTACTTACATCTTCCCGCTGTATCCTGCCGCTGCCGTGCTTGTCGGGGTCTGGCTGGCAAAATTGCCTGAGACATCGCTGCGCTTCAACCCTCTATGGATTTATGCCGCGCTGAATATCACGCTTTGCCTCGCGCTGCGAAAACTTGGCCCAAAATACGATGTGGCTTCCGTGACCCTGCTGCTGTGGCTGGCGACACTGCTCGTTGCCGGGGTTCTCGCGCTCATCTACCAGCGCCGGGCCTGGGTCTGGCTTGTTCCCGGCATCGCAACTGGATTGTTTCTGCTGCTGGCCTGGTGTTCGCCCACTTGGCAAACGCGCGAGACCGACATTTCAGACCGGCAGATTGCGGTTTGGGCGTCCCTGACCACGCCGCCGGACAGCGTCGTTCACGCGCTGGGACTAAAACACCCTAGCCTGCGGTATTATACGACATGGCCCGTCATCTACACCGACGACCACCCGGCAGCCGCACGAGACATTCAGGCTCACCCCGGCGTCGTGTACGTCCTGCGCCCGAAAGTTCTGGACGAGTTAAAATCAAAATACGGCGTCACGCATTTTGAGACGCTTCAGCAGAACGCCCAAACCGTGCTGATTCGGGCGACGAAGTAGTAAAAATGTTTAGAGTAGCCACGGATTGAAACTCGTGGAAGCCGGGTGTGTATGGAAACTGGTAAAGCTATCTCGCGTAAAATCAGTGTGCGCGGAGGCTGGTTTCTGTCTCTTGGCGCGGTCTTTGCTGCGGTGGTTCTCGCTGCCGCATCGCTGCCCGCGCCGGACTCCGCGTCCTACGTTCGCTATGTCGGACCGCCGCTTGCGGACGGATCGCGGGTGACATTTCTACATCCCGCAACAGTCAGCAAGTTTAAAGTCCTGCCGAGCGAGAACCAGGGCCGGCCCTTAATTGTTCAGGACGTGCAGATCGTCAAGCCGGTCAATGTCGGCGAGTCTCTTCTTTACCGCCTGCCTCTCTGGGAACGAGCGCACCCCACAGAGGATTTGGGGATTGGTGTTTTAGTTACGGATGTCTCCAAGCTGCGGCTTCCTCCCGGCGCGGCTTCGCAGGGCGGGCGAATTGAGCAGGAGCGTGTTCAAGCACTGAGTAGATACGGCCTTCTCTACGAGGACAGTGTGTTCGTTACCAATGCCCGAAGCGGCTTGCAGTTTGAGTTTCAGTACCAGCATCTCGGCGCTTCTGCTTCCGGCGCATTCAAGGCGCATAAAGCCAAAATTATGAACAGTTTTCAGGTGCTGCCGCCCAGCGCAGTACCGCCCGTCCCGTAGAAACAGACGAAGTATGGAAAAGACAAAAACGATAACCGACAATAGCACGGCAAAGCTGCCGAGCCTCTCGTTTGTGTTCCCGATGTATAACGAAATCGGGAACATTGAGACCTGCGTGCGCGAGGCGCTGCGGGTTGGGTACAAAATCACAAGCAATCTGGAGATTGTCGTGGTCGATGACGCATCCTCCGACGGATGCGGGGCTATGGCAGATGCACTGGCGCTGAAGCACCCGGAGGTGAAAGTCATTCACCATCAAAAAAACCGCAAGCTGGGCGGGTCGCTGCGAACAGGTTTTGCGGCGGCAACAAAAGACTGGGTGCTGTATATTGACAGTGACCTGCCGATCCAAATGGACGATGCGCTTTCGGCAATCCCATTGACTCAGAACGCCGACATGGTGATCGGCAACCGGCAGGGACGCGCCGAGGGGCCGAAGCGGGAGATCATGTCTTTTGTGTACAACCGGCTGATTCGGGTCTTGTTCGGCCTGAGTGTCCGCGATGTCAACTTCGCGTTTAAGCTGTTTCGGCGGGCGATCTTGGAGCAGATTACCTTGCAGTCCGAAGGCTCTTTTATTGACGCCGAGCTGCTGATTGAGACGCACAACGCCGGGTTTACGATTGCCGAAATTCCCCTGCGCTACTACGAGCGGACGGCGGGGGTGTCTACACTGGCATCCGGCGGCGTGGTCGTCAAAATCCTGCATGAGATGGCGGATTACCGCAAGGCTGCGAAGAAGCGCCCGGCGCGGTCAGTCACCCAGTCGCGTCCGGCCCGCCCGTGACCTCTTCCGCCCCAAACAAGAAGGTCATCGTTCACGCCGACGATTTCGGCCTGCATCCGTCCATCAATGCCGGCATCGAAGCGGCGCACCGGGAAGGACTGGTTTCGTCGGCCAGCATCATGCCGCTCGGTCCGGCGTTTGATGATGCCCGACGCCGCCTTCAATCCCTGCCGGAGATGGATTTAGGACTGCATTTTGCGCTGGTTGGCGTCCCTAACATGCCGTCGACGCTGGGTGCGTTTCTAGCGGCGTATGGACAGGGAAAGATGCCGCCGCGTGCTGTTGAGGCGCATCTTCGCTCACAGTTTGACGCCCTCGGCGGCGTGTCAATCAGCCACATTGACTCCCATCAGCACCTCCACGCCCTGCCAGGCATCATGCGCGTTGTCTGCCGGTTTGCCGCCGCTAATGATATTCCCTGCGTCCGCTTGCCGGCAGACGGCCCGCCTCTCGCGCCGATTTCGCCGGGCCGCCGCGCTCAGGCCGCCGCGCTCGCCGCGATGGCTAAACTGTCCCGCCACTACATCAACGCCTACGGCCTGCACACATCGGATTTCTTCTCCGGCATGGCCGTTTCCGGCCATTTGAGTGCGCCAATTCTTGCCGCTTATCTTCAAAGCGCCAGGACCGGCCTCACGGAGATTGTCTGTCATCCCGGCACGGACAACGGCGCTTTGTCCCAAGTTTTTAATTGGGGCTATGACTGGCAGGGCGAGCTTGCCGCGCTGCGTTCTTCCGAGGCCCGCGCCGTGCTGAAAGTTCACGGGATTGTTTTGACGAACTGGCGCGGCGCTTTGGCCCAGGATAAGGAGACTTAAATTTGAACCCAGGATTGAAATCCTGGGCTGAGGAGCCTTCGGCTGATACGAAGTAATCAGAATGATATTGTCCTGCGGACAAAAGAGAAGACAGCAAAGAAGAAAGCAGGCGGTGTGTCTTCTGTCCGTAGGACAGCCGGCGCAGAGCGCCCTTCAGCCCAGGATTTCAATCCTGGGTTCAAATTTAAGTCTTGACAAGCGGGCTGCCTCTCTTGTATACTGGGACTGAAGCACTCAGATTAAAAGAAACTGCAATCGCCTCCACGGAAGGATTAACGGCATGACGCAAAGGACTGTCACAGAAAAATTCGCGGCGGCAAGCCGCAGGCCGGACTTTTGGCTCCTCGCGCTTTTGGTCTGGATTTCAATCTCGTCCACCCGGAGCCTGGGAACGCCCTGGGCGGCGGCGGCAGGGACCGAAGCGCTGCGCTGGGGGGCGGGGATTGGGCTGGCGCTGACCCTGGGCTGGTTCTGGCGTCATACGGAACTCGCCGGACAGTTTTTGGTCACTTTGACCGGCGTGATGGCGCTGTTTGGGATACTAGGCGGCGAAACAGCCGCGCATTCCGGGCTGGCCGGTCCGTACCATGACCATCAGCTTTACGGCAGTGTTTTGGTTCTGCTTCTTCCGTTTTCTGCCGTGTTTGCGCTTTCGGCCTCGTCTGCCCTCTGGCGCTGGGGCAGCTTGGCGGCAGGTGCTGCGGGGACGCTGTGCCTGCTTCTCAGCCAAACTCGCAGCGCCTGGGCAGGTCTTACGGCGGCGCTGCTTGTTTTGAGCTGGCTTTGGCTGAGTCGTCCTGCTTCTCGTCCCCCGCGCCTGCGCGTCGCTTTTATCCCCTTCGCCGTGCTGCTTTTCGGCTTGCTGCTGGCCTGGCTTCTGGCTGGCCCTGCCGCCCAGCAGGCGGCGATGACCCACCGGGCGGCGACGCTGACGGCGCTGTCGCAGGATGGAAGCTGGCACGCCCGGCTTGATCTGTGGCGCAGCACGGCACGAATGATTGCCGCACATCCCGCACTTGGCATCGGACTTGGCCGTTATCCCGGCACCGTCTGGCTTTGGACCTCTGCCGCCGGCCTGCTGCCTCCTCTCGCTCATCCTTCCCTTTCCAATGAAGCGCATTCTTTCTACGGCCAAACTGCGGCGGAGACGGGGCTTATCGGTCTCGGCTTTTACCTTGCAGCACTGACCGCGTTCGGCATTCTGGGAACTCGGCGGCTGCGGGAAAGCCGCAATCAGCGGCATCTTAGCCCGCAGAACGCTTTGCTGATTGCGGCTTTGAGCGCCCTTGCCGGGCAGGGCATCGATGCGCTGGCAAGTCCGTCCTAGCAATTCCCCGAAGTCTCGTTCTTCTTTTGGGCCGTTCTTGGCTTGGGTCTTGCGGCATTGCGCCGGGAGCAGCCTCAATCAGTCCCTGCAACGATCCCCTACCCGCTGCGCCGCGCCGGTCAGTTCGCTTTGTCCGGCAGCCTCGCCGTCGCGCTGACTGCCCAAGTTCTGCCGATTGGCCTGCTGACGCCAGTGGAAGCATATACTGCCCCAAGTGGCTGGGCTCTTCAATCCGTGACCCTGAAGTTAGTGTCCTCCCCTGCTATCGTAATGCAAGGTAGTCGCCTGACCTTTCAAGTTATCGCAAACTACAGTTCGGCGGGCAATGTATACACGCAAGATGTCACTTCAGATGTAGGAACCACCTACAATGGAGTTATCTATGATCCAAACAAGAGTTACTCTGCTACATCTTTTCCGAGTGGAGTTTTCACAATCCCCAATCAAACGTATCACTCAGACAGTTCTTTCTCGTTACTAGTTTACTTCCAGGACGCTGGCAGCAAGGCCGTTAAGATGTCAAATTCAAGCTCGGCTATTCCAATCGTTCCTTCTTAGTCCGCGCTTGTGCTGGGAACTCTGTGTCTTTTCGGTTTCCGGCATGGGGCAATCGGGTACTAACGCTTGTGCCTGAAACTGTGCAGGCGCTAGGAAAGAGACACCGATGTTTACACGAATTGACAAGCTGCAAATGGACCTGCCAAGCAACACTGAGCCGGAACCCGCTGCGGCGGCGGCATTGCAGGAACTGATGGGCGGACGCTTCGGCGAAATGTCCACGCTGAACAACTACATGCACCAGTCGTTTACGATGCGCGGCAAGGGCGACATCGTTCCCTTCTATGACCTTGTAGCAAGCATCACGGCGGAAGAGTTTGGTCATGTAGAGCTGGTCTCCGCGGCCATCAACCTGCTGCAGAACGGTGGCGAGCCGGATAACGCGGAGCCGAAGGACGCACCGCTAAAGAATTTGAACGAAGGCAACGGCATCCGCCATCAATTTATCAATAACGGCAACAGCGCCCTGGTTGCAAACTCCATGGGTGCGCCCTGGTCGGGCGACTATGTGTTTAACAGCGGCAACCTGATTTTAGATCTGCTGCACAACTTCTTTCTCGAAAGTGGCGCACGCATGGGCAAGCTGCGGGTCTACGAGACCACTGACCACCCGGTCGCCAAGCGCCTGTGCGGCTACCTGCTCTGCCGGGGCGGTGTCCATCAGCTTGCTTACGCTGTCGCGCTGTCCAAGATGACCGGCGTGGACGTTCCCAAGATGCTGCCGATCCCGGACATCCGCACGGACAAGATTCCGGAGTGCCGTGAGTTCATCGAGCAGGGTCTGCATCGGACTTTGTACCGATTCAGTGCCGACGATTTCAAGCACATCGGCGCGGTTTTCAACGGCACTCATCCGGAAGACGGCCAGCCTCTGGAAGTGCGCGAAGGCACCATGCCGGGCCATCCGCTTGCCGACCTGCCGCCCGCCCCGGCGTCCGGCATTCCCTCGTTTGACATGGGCGAGCTGAAAGAAATCACGGCCCGCTTGATGAAGAACATGTAGTCACACCGAAGGTAAGCCCGGCGCGAAATGCGCCGGGCTTTTTTTGTGCCGCCGAAATCGGGTAACATGTCTGCAACTTTCCTGCAATCTTTCTCTAGGACACCAATTTGCCCACGGACAAGACCTTTTATATCACGACGCCGATTTATTATGTCAACGGCGTCCCGCATGTCGGCTCGGCAACGACGACGCTGCTGTGCGATGCGTTAGCCCGGTTCCACCGCCTGCGCGAAGACAAAGTGTTCTTCCTAACCGGCACGGATGAGAACGCGCCTAAAGTCGCCGCTGCCGCCGCCAAAGAGGGCGTGGACACCCTGCGGTTCGCCGACACAGTTTCGCAGCGGTTTCGGGACTGCTGGGGATACTTGCATGTTTCCAATGACGACTTCATTCGGACCACGGAGCCGCGCCATGTCGCGGTCGTTACCGAAGTATTCAAGAAACTTCAAGCGCAGGGTGACATTTACGCCGGCAAGTACGAAGGCTGGTACTCGGTCAGCGATGAGACGTTTTTTCTAGACTCCGAAGTGGAAAACGGACGTGCCAAAGAAAGCGGCGCGGCGGTCGAGCGTGTCACCGAAGACAATTATTACTTTAAGCTGTCCGCGTATAGTGATCGTCTTCTGAGCCACATTGAAAGCCATCCAGAGTTCTTGCAGCCCGACACGCGCCGCAACGAAGTGCTGGCGTTTATCAAAAGCGGCCTGCGGGACGTCGTCATTTCCCGCCGCAACACCGGCTGGGGCATTCCTGTTCCAGGCGATGACTCGCAGGTCGTCTATGTTTGGTTTGATGCTGTCATCAACTACCTCACGGCAACCGGCTGGCCCGATAACGCCGCGTGGGACAAACTCTGGCCTGCCGACGTGCATTTGGTCGGCAAGGAAATCTACACGCGCTTCCATGCCACGCTCTGGCCCGCGATGCTGATGGGCTTGGGCTTGCCGCTTCCGAAAACCGTTCTTGGACACGGCTGGTGGCTGATTGGCGGCGAAAAAGGCTCCAAGTCCAAAGGCAACATTCCGACACCCCAAGAAGTCGTTGATTACTTGGTAGACCGGAGCGGCGCGGACACCGAAGTTGCCAAAGACGCCCTGCGCTACTACCTGCTGCGCGACATTTCGTTCACGTCCGATGCCGAATTCTCTTCAGATAATTTGGTAGAGAAACGCTACAACCCCGATTTATGCAACAAGCTCGGCAATTTGCTTAACCGGACGCTCAAAATGCTGGCGCAGTATGAGAGCGGCATCGTTCCCGCCGGCTCCGCCGAGCGCACCGCTGACGGGCCGCTTGCCGTGCTGGCCCGCGAAACGGCGCAGGATGTCGAGCGTGCGATGCTGGCGCTGGACCCCGGCGGCGCACTCGCGGAGATTTGGAAGCTTATCGACGCCGGCAATGGCGACATTGACACGACTGCCCCGTGGAAGCGGCACAAAGCGGGCGACACGCAAGGAGTTGCTGACGCCCTGTACGCAGCCTTGGAGACAACCCGCATTGTCAGCGTCTTTTTGACCCCGTTCCTGCCTCATGTCGCAGGCGTCATTCGCCGTCAGCTTGGGCTTTCAGATGCACCGCTGGCAGGTTGGAACGCCGAGACGCGCTGGGGCGGCCTGCCCGGCGGCACACGAACTGAAGAGGCCCAGCCGATTTTCCCGCGCATTGATACCAAGAGAACCGAGAACAAGAAGACCGAGACTAAGAAAGAGCCAAAGATGGAAGATAACACGCCTCCGCCGCCTCCCGCACTTGCCGCAACAAGCGCTGCGCCTGCCGCGCCGACAATTACGATTGAAGACTTCGCTAAAGTTCAGCTTAAAATCGGCGAAATCAAGACCGCCGACCGGGTGGAAGGCGCAACCAAGCTGCTGCGCCTCACCGTAGACATCGGCGAAGACGCGCCGCGCCAGATTTTGGCCGGCATCGCCGAGTCCTACACGCCGGAAACGCTGCCGGGCCGCAAGATCGTCGTTGTCGCCAATCTGGCTCCCCGCAAGCTGCGCGGCTTCGAGTCTCAGGGAATGCTCATGGCCGCCACCGACGCCGAAGGCCACGCCATCCTGCTCCACCCCGCCGATCCCGACGCCGTCCTGCCCGGCGCACAGGTACGCTAAGAAGACGCCCTTGCCTGCACGGTCTATCAATTTGTGGTAGAGCCTGGCTTCCCCCGCACTGGAAGTGCAAGGTTTTGGAAGTGCAGAATGTCCGCGCCGCGGACGGAAAAGTTTCGCGGACGGAAGAGGCGTCTGGGAAGCAGGTAGCTTGCTTTGTGACCGCTCCGGTCTTTGAGGCCGGGACGTGAAAAATAAGCTTAGCTTAGGAACAATTGTGACACGAATTCTGCTGACGCGCCACGGCGAAACTGAATGGAACGTGATTGAGCGCGTTCAAGGCTGGACGGATACCAGGCTGAACGACATCGGCGTCGCGCAGGCCGCCGCTCTGGCGGAGCGGCTGCGGGAAACGCCGCTTGCCGCTGTCTACTCCAGCGATTCTTCGCGGGCGGTGCAGACGGCATTGCCGGTGGCGGAAGGGCATGGCCTGGAAGTTCAGACGCTGCCGGAGCTGCGGGAAAAAAGTTTCGGTGTTTGGGAAGGTCTGACAAGCAACGATTTGGAGAGGGACTACGCTGATCTGTGGCACCGGTATCATGTCCTGCATGAGCTGGACAGCGTCATCCCTGGCGGCGAAACTTATACGCAGGTTTTAGACCGCATGAGGCTGGCCCTGTGCCAGATCCTAGACGCGCATTCGGGCGCAGACGAGACGGTGCTGGTAGTCAGTCACGGCGGCTCCGCCCGCGCCTTTATCTTGTTTGCTTTGCAAGCGCCGCTGTCCACGCTTCAGCGGCTGCGTCTGGATAACACGTCTTTAAGCCGCCTGGATTTTCGAGGCGTCGCCGATGGGCGCGTGATTTTACTCAACGACACCAGCCATTTATCCAAAATCACAAGCGGCGGGCCGGCAGCAGAGGAGTAGCCGTGTGATAAGCAGCGGTTTTGTGCTGGGCCTTGACGGTGGGGGGACACAAACCCGCGCTCTGCTGGCGGACTTGTCCGGGCGAGCAATCGGGGCGGGATTGTCCGGCGCGTGCAACTTGGCGGCGGTTGCTCCGGCGGATGCCCTGGTCGCCGCGCTTGCGGCTTCTGATGCGGCGCTTCAAGAAGCAGGTCTAAGCCGCGCCGAAGTTGCGGCGGTCTGTGCAGGGGTAGCAGGCGTCTCCTACACGGACCGCCGGGCGCAGTTTCTCAGCGGCTTACAGGCTGCCTTTCCCAATGCCCAAGTTTCAGTAGAGCCGGACTATGCTATCGCGCTCACGGGAGCGACAGGCGGCAAGCCGGGCGTGATCGTGATTGCCGGTACGGGTTCGGCGGCCTACGGCGAGAATACAGCGGGCGAGACACATCGCACCGGCGCGTATGGCTACTTGATTGACGACAGCGGCAGCGGCTACGGGGTCGGGCGAGCGGCACTGGCCGCCGTTTTGCAGGCGGCGGACGGCACGGGTTCCGCAACGGCGCTCTCGGAGCGTATCCCGGCAGCGCTTGGCTTGGCGGCGCTGGGAGAGATCGTTCCCGGCGTCTACGGTGGCAGTCTCAGCCGCATCGCCATTGCGGGTCTCTCGCGCAGTGTCTCTGAGGCCGCGTCTTGGGACAACGACGCCGTCGCCCGCGCCATCCTAATGCGGGCAGGCGGAACCCTGGCGCATTTAGTTCACGGCGTCACGCAGCGGCTCTTCCCAAGCGCAAACATGGAGTTCCCCGTCGTCCAGATCGGCGGCCTGTGGGGAGCGGGAGACGCCTTGACAGACGTTTTCACACGCTCCCTGCGCCGGTTCGCGCCTGCCGCAGTTATCACCGCCCCACTTTGTTCACCGGTAGAAGGGGCCGTGCAGCGGGCATTGGTGCAAATCGGCGCGGCACAAAAAAGTTCGCCGTCCTCTTGACATCCGCTGCCGACGCCGGGTATATTCTTTCTCGTAGAAGCGACCTCCTGGTACTTAGTTTGGGGGTGTAGCTCAATTGGTTAGAGCGCTGCCCTGTCACGGCAGAGGCCGCGAGTTCAAGTCTCGTCATCCCCGCTTTTACGACAAAACGCCCTTCTTTGCTTGTTTGCAAAGTGGGGCGTTTTTTGTTGGAAACCAAATCGCAGCATGGCTTAATTGTCGGCGGCAATGCGCTCCTCAGACAGAACTTCCTGACGCAGTGTGACAGTCTGCGGGTCATGATGCTCGGTCTGCACCTGCATGATGTAAACTTCTTCTTTCAGGCGCAGGCGCTTCTCGACGACCAGCACTTCTTCTAGAATGGGGATGATCATGGTGCCGCCTTCGTAACGCACTGCCGGCGGAGCATCTACAAATTCGTTGATCTCCACGCGGCGCGTCTGCACTTCCGTTCGCATCAGCGGCTCGTCTACCGTCTCGGTATGCTCGGTCACGGTAGTTTGGAACCGCACCCGGCCTGTTTCCACTTGGCGCTTGCCGACTGTCAGCGTCTCGGCTACCAATGGAATGACTTGGGCTTCTGTTTGATTTTCCTGAATGCCGGTGGGCTGGACCGCGACACGGTAGCCGCCGCTTTCGATTGGAATCAGTGTATCCAGCGGCACAAAGAGGTGCTGGCCGCTGTCCAGCACGACTTCCGCCATGCCGTCGGCGGGAGTTGTGAGTAGCGAAGACGCTAATGCCCCGCGTGAGCCGTCCTCAAAAATAACGATTTCTGTGATCATCGCATCCATAATTGGTTCCCTTAAACACAAAGACGCCCAGAAGAAGCAGCCCGGTTCAGGCTTCTCCTTCTGGGCGTGGACATTCCGCAAAAAGCACGAACTAGCGGCGCGTGGTGCCGTCAGTACCGAGTTCGTCTACCTCAACATCGGTGCGGCGCACGGTGTCATGGATGGTCTCGGTCCGCTCAGTTGCCGTCTTGCCGACAACCACTTCTTCCACGACGCGAGCTGTTTTGGAGACAACAGGAACTTCGTCTGTTTCCTTCATATCAAACGACTGCTCCTTGAACGCGGCAGCGGCATCGGTGACCGGCTCGCTGACTGCGTGGCGGGTGACATTGACATGCTCTTCACGCAGCGTGACCTGCTCGGAAACGGGCGTTTCAGTAACGCCGGTACGGATGTGTGCGCCGCCCGACTGCACCTGCCGCTTGCCGACTTCCAGCTCTTCTTCCACGATAGGGATAACAGTTTCGCCGTTTGTGCCGACGGTGCCGGTACTCTGCGTCAAATTGCTGGTTCCATAGCCGGTTGTCGCAGCCGTGTCTGTTATGGTCGTGTCTTTAGAATACTCGCCAACAGCTGTCGCGCCGGTGGCGTAGGTATCGGAAGTAGTCCCAATGGGCGTGATTGTACCGGATGGCATTGTGCCGCCAGTAGTTGTTCCGGCAGTACGGTCGTAGTCGTTGTCGTGCCTATCTACGACATTGACTGCGGCTGCGGACGCAGCCCCGCCAGCCACAGCACCGATGACGGCTCCAATCGGGCCGCCGGCAAGCATTCCTACCACTGCGCCGCCAACTGCGCCTAAAATGCCGCCTTCTTTAGTGTCATGGCTGGTTGCCGGCTCAGTGCCGTGATTTATGGATGTTCCCGTCGTCAGGGTGTCATCGTCGATGAGCGTAGCGTCATTGAGATTTGTGTTCTTGTCTGCCATTGCCATTGTCTTGTCTCCTTGTCTGAAAATTGCAGGCGGCGCGAAGCCGCCTGCGTCTGCGGTCATTTAGCGGCTCGTGGGCGCGTTGGTGTCCACGTCGTCTACCTCAACATCGGTGCGGCGCACGGTATCATGCACCGTCTCAGTCCGTTCGGTTGCCGTCTTGCCGACAACCACTTCCTCGACAACCCGCGCGGTTTTGCCGACGACAGCTTCTTCCGCTGTCTCAGTCATTGTAATGTCTTTGCTTTGGAAGTCGGCATCGGTCGCCGCACGGTCCACCGGATGGCGGCTGACAGTGACATGCTCTTCGCGCAGGGTGACACTTTCTTCAACAGGACGCTCGGTGACAAACGTGTGGATGCGTGCACCGCCGCGCTGCACTTCGCGCTTGCCGACGGCGAGCTGCTCTTCCACGATTGGAATGGTGATTTGCTTGTTCAGGTCACGCTCAGAAGTCAGGTCCGGCTCGGTGTAGGAAGGCAAAGAGGC
The DNA here is from genome assembly GCA_964243345.1 of uncultured Armatimonadales bacterium. Taxonomy (GTDB): domain Bacteria; phylum Armatimonadota; class Armatimonadia; order Armatimonadales; family Capsulimonadaceae; genus JANXMY01. The sequence goes on along the minus strand of CAXTER010000004.1, from coordinate 84,797 downwards.
ATCATAGCCTGTGTAGCCGCTTTCGCGGTAGCGGGAGCCAAGCTGATTGATGTCAATCGTGTTGTTGCGGTCCAGCACGGCAACGGCTTCGTCGGCTTTGTCATCATCCACCGTGCCGACAACCAGCGCACTGCCGCGCCGGACACCTTCTGCATAAAGACTGGCGTCATCAGAGGGAACACCAGCGCCGGTCAGCGCATTTAAGACTTTATCACGGGCATCGCTGGTCATTACCTGGACGCTGCTGCGGTTGATACCCATCGTTTCCAGGTCCTGCATCGCCGCCTGAGCGTCCTGCGACTGGGGGAAAAGCCCCACAACTGTTTTTGACATCTTTGTATTCCTCTATCTTTTTGTGTGTGATATTGCTTGCTGTTTTTGCTTTTAGAGAAAAAGGAACCATGCTTAAATGCTAAGTTCCTTTGACAAGCCCAAGATACCCCGCTCACTTATGATGCAAACCATCGCATAAAGACCATTTTTGCTCACACTCTCAGTGAGCAGAAATAATTGTTTTTCGCGGCGTCCTTCCTGTTCTTTCTGCGGGTTTTGCCCTGCGCGTTGTACCGGTTTCGCCTCAGAACATCCGGGTTGGCATCTTCTGTGTAAAGTGAGAAGTTATCGCGGCGGAGTTGTCCCCCGCAGCCGAGCAGCCTTCGGGCATCGGCCTAATCATTCCTGGAAGGTCTACCGATGTACTCATCAATGAATTCTCGCCGTTCTTCGCTTTCCCTCGCTTTAGGAGCTGTTCTTCTTGCCGGCCTCGGCCTTGCCGCCGCGCGGCCCGCTGCCGCGCAGACGATCGGCAATGCCGGGTTTGAGTCTCCCAGCCTCGGCAGCGGCGCATTCGCTTATGCCTACAGCAACACAGATGCACAGTATACGGCACAAGCGCTAACCGACGACCAGGCCGCGCAGGCTATTTGGAACTTTGGCAGCGGCTCCGGTATCAGCGGCAATGACAGCGCATTCACAGAAGGCAATCCAAACGCTCCCGAAGGCAGCCAGGTCGCGTTCCTTCAGAAAACCAGTTCTTTTTCCCAGACCATTTCCGGCTTCGCCGCCGGCGCGTACACGTTCAGCTTTGACGCCGCCGAGCGCGGCAATTACGGCGGCCCGCAGGACTTCGAGGTTTCCCTAGACAACACCCTCCTCGGCGTCTACGGCCCCGGCTTGCTGTCCACCTCCTACCAGTCCTTTACCACACTGCCGGTGGTTGTTGATGCCGGCAGCCACACGCTGACATTCACCGGGCTGAACTCAAACCCGCTGAACCAAGACAACACCGCATTGATCGACAGCGTCAGCGTCTCCCCCGCCGCCGTTCCTGAAGCCTCCACCACCGTTTCGCTCGGCCTCCTACTCACCCTCGGCCTCGGCGGCCTGGCCGTTGCCAAGAAGCGCAAAAGCATTTTGGCGGCGTAGCGATCAAAACAAAAGGACGAGGCATAACGCCCCGTCCTTTTTTGCTGCCGAACCCATAGGGCAAGGAACCATGCCATGAATGGAACGGCTAATCAGCGCGGACGCCGAAAACTACGCCTTCGGCGCACTCAAAAATTTATATGTCTTAGCCCCGCGAAGCAGTGCTTTCCAGCGTCCACGCTGATTAGCCGTGCGTTTATGCCTACGGCATTACTTCGTATCAACGCATGGTTCCCTTGCCATTCAACAATCGCGGATGCCGCTTGGCTTCATCAAAATCATCTTGCTTGTGGAACGGCCACACTTTCAGGTCGCCCGGTTTACAGCTTTTCGGATTACAACATCGGACTGCTACGTCTGCGATGACAGCATATCCAGCTACGGTTATCCCCCACCCAATACAAGGGTTATGGAGCACACTACCTAAAATTAATGCAATGGAAGCTGTCATGATAAGACTGAATGGGTTGGAAAGCTCATCCATTCCAGGCCAGATGTAATCATTCTCGGACTGCAAGAACAAAATCCAGCGTGCTACTTCGTGACGAGAAGCGGTCTTAATATCGTAGGTCTCCTTAAAGATAGCCTCGAAAATGCGATCCTTGCCGCTAAATGGCAGCGGTTCGAGCGCCGCATCAAACTGTTTGTCTGTAATACGTCCAATCGCCAAATGCCGCAGCGACCTAGCCATCTGATCTCGTGCTTCTCGGTCAACCATTGTACTTCCTCCTCGCGCTAATCTACCTCACTTGACACTCACCCGCCCCGGCAGTATACTAAAGCCACTGTTTACAGATAATCTTGACGAATTAGGCACTCACACAATGGCGCTGGACGAGAAATACAACTTTCACGAGATTGAGCGGAAATGGCAGGCGAAATGGGACGCGGCGGATTTATACCATGCCGAGATTGACCCAAGCAAGCCAAAGTATTATGGGCTGGAAATGTTTCCCTACCCGTCCGGCTCCGGGCTGTCGGTCGGGCATTTCAAGAACTACGCCCCAACCGATGCGTTCCTGCGGCTCAAATCCATGCAGGGCTATAATGTCCTGCACCCGATGGGCTGGGATGCGTTCGGTCTGCCCGCCGAAAACGAAGCCCTGAAGCGCCGAGTCAATCCAGGGCCAATGGTGCGCGAATTTGCGGCCAATTATAAGCGGCAGATTAACCTCATCGGTATGGCCTATGACTGGGACCGGGAAATCAATTCGAGTGACCCGGCCTACTACAAATGGACCCAGTGGATTTTCCTGCTGCTATACAAGCAGGGCCTGGCGTACCGGCAGAACGCGCCGGTCAACTGGGACCCGGTGGAAAAGACCGTGCTGGCAAATGAGGAAGTAGTCAACGGGCGCGGCTGGCGCTCCAATGCTCTGGTGGAAAAGCGGTATATCCCGCAGTGGTACCTGAAGGTGACGGCCTATGCCGAGCGTCTGCTGTCGGGTCTGGACTCTTTGGACTGGCCGGAAGGCGTCAAGCAGCAGCAGCGCAACTGGATTGGGCGCAGCGAAGGCGCGGAAGTGACGTTCCAAGTTAGCCCCCCCGCCCCCAATAATGGGGGAGCCGGAACGGACGAGGCTAATTCTGCTCCGGCTCCCCCATTATTGGGGGCGGGGGGGACCTCTTCTTCCATCACTGTCTTCACCACCCGGCCTGATACGCTTTGGGGGGCGACATTCTTAGTGCTGGCTCCGGAGCATCCACTGGTAGACGTACTGACGACGGACGCGCAGAGCGAGGCGATCAGCGCGTATGTGACGCGGGCGGGCCGCGAAACGGAGATGGACCGACAGGCAGAAGGACGCGAGAAAACGGGCGTCTTTACCGGCGCGTATGCCGTCAATCCTGTCAACGGCGAACAGGTGCCGATTTGGATTGCGGACTACGTTTTGATGGGCTACGGGACCGGCGCAATTATGGCGGTCCCGGCGCATGACCAGCGGGACTTTGACTTTGCCCGCAAGTTCGGCCTGCCGATTGTTCCCGTGTACCAGGAACCCGGCGCGGAAGTTGACGGCGACACCATGACGGCGGCGACAACCGACAAGGGCGTCTTAGTCCAGAGCGGGCAGTTTGACGGGCTGGCGTATTCCAAAGAGACGGTCAAGAAAGTCGCGGCCTGGCTGGAAGAAAACGGCACGGGCAAGCCTGTTGTCACCTACCGGTTCCGGGACTGGCTGGTGTCGCGTCAGCGGTACTGGGGCGTTCCAATCCCCATCATCCACTGTCCGGTACATGGCGAAGTCGCTGTTCCTGACGACCAGCTGCCCGTCCTGCTGCCGCCAGTCGAAAACTATCAGCCGACCGGAACCGGCGAAGGGCCATTAGCCGCAATTGAGGATTTTGTCAAAACGAACTGCCCGATCTGCGGCGAGCCTGCCCGGCGCGAGACCGACACGATGGCCGGGACCGCCTGCTCGTCGTGGTACTTCCTGCGCTTCGCAGACCCAAACGATGCCGACGCGCCGTTTTCCCGTGCGGCGGTTGACTACTGGCTGCCCGTCGACACGTATGTCGGCGGCGCGGAACACGCGGTCAGCCATCTGCTGTATTCGCGCTTCTGGACCAAAGTGCTGCACGACGCTGGACTCATCAGCTTTGATGAGCCTTACAAGCGTTACCGCAATCAAGGCATGATGCTGGCTTACACGCCGGGCCGGAACACGCTGGCGGATGAAGAGGCAGGCGAAACTGACGGCGATGAGAAGATTGACGACTGGAAAGCCGTTAAACCCGATGAGCTGTCCCGCTTTGACCCATCCGAGATTGTCTACCGCTGGGCGAAGATGTCTAAATCTTCGGGCAACGTAGTCACGCCTGACGAAGCCGCCGAGCGGTTCGGCGCGGACAGCCTGCGCGTCTACGAAATGTTTGTCGCGCCGTTTGACGAGACCGTGCAGTGGAGCGAGGAAGGCATTCGCGGCTCGGCAAAGTTCCTGGCCCGTGTTTACCGTTTAGTCGCCCAGTTCAGCCCCGGCTGGACGCCCGATTGGCGCGGCAGTGTTGGTGAGGCGTCCGGCAAAGACCGCGACCTGCGCCGCAAGACCCATCAAACCTTGACGCGCGTTGCGGATGATTTAGAAAACTTCCGGTTCAACACGGCAGTCGCGGGCCTGATGGAGTGGACCAATGCGATGTACGAAGTCGCCAATGCACTTCCCTTCGGCACGCGCTCGGCGGCTTTAGATGAAGCCGTTGAGTATTTTGTCTTGGCGCTTGCCCCGTTCGCGCCGCATTTGGCCGATGAGTTGTGGACGGAAGGCTTAGGCCAATCGGGGTTTCTGTACCGCCATCCATGGCCGCTGGCAGACCCTAGCGTCGCAAAAAATGACGAAATCACGCTGGTGGTTCAAGTCAACGGCAAAGTCCGTGACAAACTGACCGCGCCTGCCGACTTGTCTCAGGACGATTTGCAGGCATTAGCGCTGGCCAGCCCAAAAGTCGCAGAAGCGCTGGGCAACAATGCACCAAAAAAAGTCATTGTCGTTGCCGGCAAGCTGGTCAATATCGTGCTGTAAGCGCCGCCGCCAGCGCGTCGGGCCGCTGCGAACCGACCAGAACGCGGCGGCCATCTTGGAGGGTTAGACGGACGCCCCGATTGCCACGGGCGTTCAGCGCGATGTTTCTGCCCCAGCCACGGATGCCCCATCCGCCGTACTCAGCCAGCGGCGAGTAGATCACTGGTTCGGCAGAGGCGATGTCGGCCAGCGTGATCCGCTTGCGGTACAGCGGAAACAGTACGCCGAAGGCCACAATCAGGTCAGAGCTGGTGACGGTTGTTCGCAGGCACAGCAGATTCACGACAAGGGTGAGGGAAAGCCCAGCGTACAGCCCGATCCAGGCTGGAAGGCGCGGTACGGCAGAAAGGCTGCCCAGGCTGAAAAGTGTCGTCAGTCCCAGGACCGCGTAAGCCCAGGCCGCAAACCACTGGGTTTCAGTAAACTTTATCATCAAGATGTTCTCCTCAATAACGAGGACACGCACCCGCGAGAAAAGTTGCGCTTTTTTACGTTCACGGAGGATACACCTATGCAGGATGCTCGTGTCCGCGCCGCGCTGCTTGCCATTTGCCTTGCCTGTCTGCTTGGCAGCGGCTTTGTGCTGCTGAAAGGGCGGCAGGCCACCCCCCCGCCAATTCTGTTCGGAGCGGCGCCAGCATCGGCTGCTCCTTCCACTTTGGACCCGGCAGCGCCGGCAGGCGGCGCTCCTAAACCTGCCAAGCGCCTGTATGTAGATGTGGCAGGCGCGGTGCGCCGCCCTTCGCTGTACCTGCTGCCGCCGAACAGCCGCGTTATGCAGGCGGTTCTCGCGGCAGGCGGGCCGACAGAAGCGGCGGACATGGACGCCGTCAATCTGGCCGAGCCGGTCAAGGACGGCGAGAAGGTCTTTGTGCCGAAGCGCGGTACGGCTTCCGTCCCCACGGCGAACAGCCTGCCGGCGGCGGCATTAAAAGTACCGCTTTTGCCTGTTTCCGCAGCCCTTCCAAAACCCGCCAAAGCGAGCGGCGGCAGCCGCTCCCAAAAGATCGGGGCCGAGTCCGGCGAACAAGTCAGCCTTAATACGGCGACACTGGAACAGCTAGAGCGGCTGCCGGATGTCGGGCCAAGCATGGCGGCGCGGATACTCGCGTACCGGCAGCAGTCGGGCGGCTTCAGCAAAATTGAGGACCTGACGCTTGTGACCGGCATCGGCCCCAAGAAGTTCGCCAAGATCGCCCCGTTCGTGACATTGTAGCACTCTCAAGCGGCACGGCGCAGGCGAACTGCTTCTTCGGCAGGGGAAACATCTTCCTTCGCGCTTTCTTCCAAGCGGAAGCGGCTGACCAAGTTTTGCAGGTGATGGGACATGGTTTGCAGACCCTCCGCCGCGGAAGTGATCTGCCGGACACCGATTTGCTGCTGCTCGGCGGTCACGGCGATGGTTTGCATGGAGCCGGCGACTTCTAACGCTGAGGCCGACATTTGTTCGGCTGCCATGCTGCTGGCTCCAACCCCGCTTGTCACTTCGCGGATTGTTTTCAGCACAGTTCCTGAACTGCGCTCCATGCTGGCGGTGGCCGCGTAAATGTCCTGAACCCGCAGGGTAACCGACTCAACGGAGTGCTGGATTTGGGCAAGCGCTTCACCGGACTCCTGGGCGGTCTGCACTCCCACTCCCACTTCCTGAACGGCCGACTGCATCGCGGAAACCGCGTTCTGAGTCCCGCCCTGCACTTGTTCAATGAGAGAGCGGATTTCCAGCGCCGAGGTCTGCGAACGCGCTGCAAGCTTCCGCACTTCCTCGGCGACTACGGCAAATCCGCGTCCGGCCTCCCCGACCCGCGCCGCTTCAATGGCAGCGTTCAAGGCCAATAGATTGGTCTGGTCGGCGATGTCTTCGATTGTCTGAACAATGCTGCCGATTTGCTTTGACGAGTGTCCCAGGGTCTCCACAACCTCTGATGATAGACGTACTGTGCGGCGAATGCCTTCCATGCCGCTGAGGGAGTGCTGCACGGCGAATGCTCCGGCAACTGCCGCTCCGTTTGCCTGCGCCGCAGCTTCAGTCGCAGTCCGGGCATTGTCCGTGATTTCCGTGATGCACTCCGCAAGCTGGGCCACGAGGGCCGCGCCTTCTTCTAAGATTAGCGCTTGCGCGGCGCTGACTTCGGCGACTTCGCCTGCGCCCCGCGCCGACTGCTCGCTGGTCTGGGTCACTTCCGCCATGACATGGGAAAGCTGCGTTACCGCCTCGCCGTTGCGGTTTGCCGATGCGAACAGTTCCGTGCTGGTTGCAGCCACGGAGCCGGCGGCGGAAACCAGCTCTCCTACGAGAGGCCGGAGCCGCGCCGTGATGGCGTTGAACGCCAGGCCAAGAGAGTCGCGCTCGGAGCGCGGCACGACCTGGCCGGACAAGTCCCCGTCTGCAATGGCCTCGGCATGGCCGGCCATTTCCTGCATGTAGGCGACTGCGCGGCGAAAGGCCGCCGCGAGGCGTCCTGTCTCATCGCTGGCTGACGCCGCTTTGCTCAGGAACCCGGTGTCCTCCAAATCTCCTTCGGCCAGGCGGTGCGCTGCTGTCACCATCTGGTTCAGCGGCCCGGCAATCCGCCGGGCAAAATGCCAGCTTCCGAGTGCTCCCAGCAGCGAGACGCTCATGCCGACCAGCAGCAGTGTCCACAGCATTCGGGCTTGTCCCTGCTGAAGCCGCGTCTGAAAAGCCGTCAAGTCGCTTTGCGGCAAAGTGACGGCAATGACCCAGTCCCAGGGCTGGTAGTAGGCCAGCCGCACCAAATTACCCTGCACGTTTCCGGCGCTTTGGATGCGGTACTGCTGCTCCGTCACCGTATCCGGGGGCAAAGCAACGGCGGCCTGCACCAAAGACTGCACGAACGGCTTGCCGTCGGCATCACGCAGGTTCCAGTCGCTGCTGCCTTCCTGCCCGCTGTCTGCCGAGATCAGGCACTGACCCTGGTCATCACCTTTGCCTTTATAGATGGTGACAGAGCCGCCGCTGCCAACACGAATGCTGCGGAGCGCCGCACGCAGCGCCGGTACGCTTTCTTCTTTAATGCCGACATACAGTGCCCCAATGACTTTGTGGTCCGCGTCGTACAGCGGCTCGTACTCGGTGACATACCAAGCGTTCACCACATAGGCTGTTCCGCAATAAGTCTTTCCGGCGGCAATAGCCGCCGCGACTGGGTTGGGCTTGCCGTCCCGCCCCACAGCCGGGATGAATGTTCCCACAGCCCTCTTGCCGTTCTTCTTCTGGACGTTAGTCGCAACTCGAAGCAGATCGCCTGCCGGGTCCATCTTTTGGAACAGCGTCGCCGTCGCCCCGGTCAGGCGCTTGACCTCATCCACCACAGCCGTCGGCACTTTGGGGTCTTGGTTTTTGCCGAGCGGGCTGCCGCCGACAGTCATCTGCGGCAGCCTCACCGTTGTCTTCTTTTTGGTGAGCTGGTTGGCGGCTTCCCAGGAAAGCGTGTCCGAACTTTGCCCGATGCCACCGGCTCTCTTCAATATATCATCGGCCACCTGCAAATCACAGTCCACCTGCTGACGCACGGAGGCATCCTGCGTCGCAATAAGCTGGTAGACGCTGTGGACTGTGTGGTCGAGATTCGCAGCCTGCATTTGCGCCACTTCCTGCTGGGCCTTTGCGTGGAACATCTGCGACTGCCAAGCGCCGGTGAGCGTCAGCAGCAGCACTGTTACCAGAATGCTGCCGGTCCCAAAGGACAGCAGCCGGGTTTGAATCTTCATTGCGCTCTTCATTTTCCGCCGTCAGGCTGAGAGAATTAGCCCTTATCCGATCAAGGGGAATCGTGGCTGTATACTAAGACTATTGGCTGGCAGTGCTTATATCTTTACTAGGTTTTACTCGCGCTAGGTCAGGCGTCTTGCAGAAGGCGGCAATTAGGTATACTAACCGTGTAGTGATTTTGAGCAGGGGTTTAGTAGTTTGAGAGGCTTCCAGAATGTCAGTGACGGCAATTTCCCCCATCGACGGGCGGTATGAGGCGCAGACGGCGCAGTTGAGCGCGGAGTTTTCCGAGTTCGCGCTGATTAAGTACCGGGTGCGTGTTGAAGTTCAGTGGCTTCTGTTTTTGTCGGAGCGGCCTGAAATTCCCGAAGTGCGTTCCTTTGGCAAAGCGGAAACAACGCTTTTGCAGGGCATCGAAACGGATTTTGGTCCCGCTGAAGCGGAGCGCGTCCGGCAGATTGAAGAAACGACGCGCCACGATGTCAAGGCCGTTGAATACTACTTGCAGGAGAAGCTGAGGGACACGACGCTTGCCGATGTCATCCCCTTTATCCATTTCTGCTGTACGTCTGAAGACATCAATAATTTAGCGTATGCTCAGATGCTTCAGCGGGGCATAACCCAGCGCTGGCTGCCGGAAGCGCGGCAGATGGTCGCCCAAGTCGCGCAGATCGCTCAGGACACGAAGGCCGTCGCCATTTTGTCCCGCACCCACGGCCAGCCGGCCAGCCCGACGACGCTGGGAAAAGAGCTGGCCGTCTTTGTGCATCGCTGGCAGCGGCAGCTTAAACAGATTGAAGCCATAGAATATCTCGGCAAATTCAGCGGCACAGTTGGTAACTATCACACGCACTCTGTCGCCTACCCACACCTCAACTGGGAACAGTTAGCGCGAGCCTTTGTCGAGCGCTTGGGTCTGATTTGGAACCCGCTGACGACGCAGATTGAGTCGCACGACTACATTGCGGAGCTTGCTCATGCCCTGGTGCGCTTTAACACCATTTTGCTTGGGTTTGACCAGGACATCTGGACCTACATCTCGCTTGGCTATTTCAAGCAGCGTGCCGTCGCCGGGGAAGTCGGCTCGTCTACCATGCCTCACAAAGTCAACCCGATTAACTTTGAGAATTCTGAGGCGAATCTAGGCGTCAGCAGCGCCCTTTTAACTCATTTGGCCGGCAAGCTGCCGGTGTCGCGCTTGCAGCGGGATTTGACCGACTCTTCCGCACTGCGAAACTTAGGCACAGCAGTCGCGCACTCGTTCATCGCCCTCAAAGCCACCCGGCGCGGGCTGACGGTTTTGGATGTCAGCCAAGCAGCAATCTCGCGGGATTTAGACCCGGCCTGGGAGGTGCTGGCAGAGCCGATCCAAACAATCATGCGCCGCGTCTCCATGCCGGGCGCGTATGAGCGGCTGAAAGAGCTGACGCGCGGCGCAGGTATCACGCAGGCAGGCATTCAGGCGTTCATCGCCGGGCTTGATCTGCCGGACGATGACAAGCAGCGCCTGCTCGCGCTGACCCCTGCTTCCTACACCGGGCTTGCGGAGCAGCTTGTTCGGCACATTGAGAATTAAATTTTGGCACGGAAGAAATAGCCGTGGTATAATGAGAAAATAAAGGTCTACTATGGCGCAAGTGAAAGTTTATGTGACGCTGAAGCCGTCCCTGCTGGACGCGCAGGGCAAAGTCGTGCAAAGCGCCTTGCAGCAGCTTGGCTATGCGGGCGTTGGGGAAGTGCGGATCGGCAAGTATGTCGAGATAAGCGTGGAAGACGGCCCTGACTTGGACGCGCAGGTCAAAGAAATGTGCGGCAAGCTGCTGGCAAACCCGGTCATTGAAGACTATCGGTATGAGGTAGTCGCGTGAAGTTTGGCGTCATCAAATTCCCCGGCTCCAACTGTGACCAGGACGCTTATCACACGCTGAAAGACGTACTGGGCCAGCCGACGGAGTATCTGTGGCATCAGGACGCTGACCTGAGAAACGTGGATTGCGTCGTGGTTCCCGGCGGCTTTTCGTATGGCGATTACCTGCGCTGCGGGGCGATTGCCCGGTTTTCACCTGCGATGCAGGCGACTCAGGATTTTGCAGCATCCGGCGGCCTCGTGCTTGGCATCTGCAACGGCTTTCAAGTGCTGTGCGAGTCGCATCTGCTGCCCGGCGCACTCCTTCGCAACGATGACCAGAAGTTTATCTGCAAGCAGATTTACCTGAGAACGGAAAATGCCGAGACGCCGTTCACGAATATGCTGACGCAGGGCCAAATCCTGCAAGTCCCCATCGCGCACGGCGAAGGAAAATATGTCTGTGACGACAGCGTTTACCGTGAACTTGTGGACAATAAGCGCGTCCTATTCCGTTACTGCACTGCCGACGGCGAGCTGACGCAGGCGGGGAACCCAAACGGCTCCGGGAACTTCATTGCGGGAATTGCTAGTGCTGATTTCAATGTTTTGGGCCTGATGCCTCACCCCGAACGTGCTTCGGACCCCGCTCTCGGCTCGGCGGATGGCCGAACGATCTTCGACTCACTACTGCGCTTCTGGCGATAAGCGCCGCCTCATTCTCTGCATAACTTTAGATAATTTAGATCAATCAGGAGACAAGACGATGAAAACTGTGGATGTGCTGCTGTATGACGGTGTGGATGAGCTGGATTTTTGCGGCCCTTATGAAGTTCTTTCTTCCTGCCGCCGTGTCATAGATGGCAAATGGAGCGACAAGCCCGCATTCCAGGTGCAGACTGTCGCCGACCGAAGGGCCACAATCCAGTGCGCCCACGGCCTGTGCGTCCTGCCTGATAAGTCTCTGGCGCAGGCGTTTGAAGCCGATATTGTTGTCATTCCCGGCGGACCCGGCGCACGCCGCGAAACTCTGCCCTTGCACCTCATTGAGTTTCTAAATAATGCCTGCGACACGGCGGAAGTTATTGCCTCAGTCTGCACCGGTGCGTTCATCCTCGCCAAAGCCGGGATCGCGGACGGCCATCAGATCACGACGCACTCGGCGCATACCGAAACGCTTGCCAAGATGTATCCCAAAGTGCGGGTCGTTAAGGGGGCGCGTGTGGTCAACGGCGGCGGCAACGTCATGTCATCCGCCGGCATCTCCGCCGGCATCGATCTGGCGCTTGCGGTCATTGCCCGTTATGAAGGCAAAGAAACCGCCCAGTTCGCCGCCAAGCGCCTGGAATGGACCGGAAACTGGGCCGAAGCCAGCATCCACCCGGCGTCGGCTCCCACCTCTTCCAAGCCCGCAGCTCCGGCACGGCCAGCCGCCGCGCCCGCTCGGCGCTGAAACAGACGTCAAGTTGGACAGCCAAAAAGAGCGGCAGGGCCTAGACCCTGCCGCTCTTCTGTATACGCCCACAACCGCAATCGGGATGACAGGATTCGAACCTGCGACCCCCGGGCCCCCAGCTCGGTGCGCTAACCAAACTGCGCTACATCCCGCCTTGCGTCACTTGCGAACATAGCATTATAGCAGATCGCCTCGGCTCGTGTCAACAACAATCGAGGACATTGACAGCCCCGCGTCTTCAGGCTATAATATGACTCGCGCCTGGACAGGTGCCGGAGTGGTCATAACGGAACTGTCTTGAAAACAGTCGGGGGGGCAACTCCCCCGTGGGTTCGAATCCCACCCTGTCCGCTTCTACTTAGCAGTAAAAGAAGAACTCACGATGAAACTCGCGGTCATACTGGAACAAGGTCTTAACAATTAGGGCGCATATACTCCTGACGACATCGGTTGCGTCATCGTCACTGCGGCGATGCGAGACGAAGTGATCGTTCGCTTCCGCCCGCCTTAGCCTTCCATCTGGAGGTCATGCGTGAGGAAGGGATGCCAAATGACTAAAGTAGAAGTCAAAGATTTTGTAGAGGCCGCGCACGGGGACTTACCTAAAGTTCAGAGGCTATTGCTAGGGAACCCGCAGCTTCTTAATCTGCCAAACGGGAACGAAACCGCGCTGGGTGCCGCGTGTCAGATGCGCCGAACAGACATCGTTTCTTTTCTTGTTGACCAAGGTGCAGAAATGACTCTTTCCGCGGCGTGTGTCATGGGCCTGACGGAGCGTGTGGCCGCTTTTCTCTCAGAGGATCCAACGCTGCTGAACAAAGGCGACAAGCAGTCTCACAACAAGCACCCTGTTTATTTTGCCGAGTTTCAAGCGGAAACGCTTCAGCTACTAAAGGGCCGAGGAGCTAAGTAATCTGCTTTCTAAACTAAAAAACGCAAAGTAAAACGGCCCGGAGCATGATGCTCCGGGCCGTTTTTTGTGCTGCTATGTCCGTTTAAGCCATGGCTATCAGGAGTGGAGCTTCTCTCAGCCGCCGGGCGGCGTCCCGGGCGGAAACAACTCAACTGTCGTTCTTCGCTGGGTACGGTTGGTCGCTGGGCCAGTTCCGTCTACAGCATGGCTGATTTCTGTTCCAGGACGCCCGGTGATCCAGACTACGATGAGGTGGCGCAGGGTGATGTCCGGGGCTGCCGGAGCCTCCACGGCGTTGAAGCAAAGTGTCGATGAGCGCGTAAATACTCCGTAGATACCTAGCCCCCAGACTTGATGACGCTTGACCCCGGCCGCTACTTTATAAGATGCATATCCATTGACATTATCGTGCTGCCAAACATCCTGTGAAGGAGCGTCGTAGGGCAGCTCGGATTGGTAAAAGTAGACTTCGCCGCCTTCGCCCTTCCAGAGCGTTTGATATTCTTGAAAGTGTTCCACAAACAGGCCAAAAATTGTGACATCATCGCCGTTTACGATCAGACCATTCGGGCAGGGGTTGCTGTTCCAATCGGCACCCGCGCCGTGGTCCGCCCGCCAGAGCCAAGCATTATCCACGACCACATTCCGGCTGTCAATACGAATACAAGCAGAAGTGGTCCCGGCTGCCGCGCCCCCAACCCGGCAGCACAAATCATACAAAGCGGTGGGGCTGCGGGAATGGTCATTCTGACTTCCCAGCCGGCCAACCTGCACCAACGCCGGCGAGCGCACCGGCCCGGCGTCAGCGATTAAGCCGCTCACCGATACACCGTTAACATCGGCGATAGTCAACGCGGGCGTTCCTCGATCCGGCACCAAAGTTGCGAATCCCAGGCCCATGACAATGGTGTGGGGCCGCGTCACCTGCAGACTCGCTTCCAAATGATACACACCCGGCGTCAGCAGCAGATGGAGACCTTTGCTGAGTGCGGCATTTAAACTCGCCGCAGTATCGCGATCCGCGTGTCCAAGATAAAAGCGGTTCAGCGGCACAGCATTCGCAGGCGTCCGGCCCCTGCCCCAGCTTGTCCCGACCGCGCCTTGAGGCTGCCACGCGGGGACCCTCACAATATAATTACCCTGGGCATCTACACACAGGTACGGCTTCTCCCGGATGCGCGGGGTCCGGGCGATGACGGTATAAGTTAGGCGCGGCCAGTCCCCAGCCGGCGGATGATTGACGCCCACGAAAACCATGTTCCAGTTATGCCCCGTCCAGCTCCCCCACTCGGCGTTCCGCGAAAGCCACTGCTGCTGAGACCCGGAGTTGACCTGGCCGTCCACCTGCGAGTCAGCAAGGAAGCCGCCGGAGGACCACCCGCCGTCCCAAAGATTTAAATCGCCATGAATGTGGACGCGGCGCATGGCGGTTGCCTGGGACACGGCCCAGCATAAGGGGGCCGCATCGGCAGGGACAACGGCCAGGTTTTCGCAGGAGCGCCAAAAGTTGCAGGTCGCGTTTTTGTTGCCAAGCCAGTTCGCGTCCGAATGGACGGCTCCCGTGATTGTCACATCGTCCGGCATCTCGCCGAGGCCAAGCACCTGGGTATAGAAGCCGACGTTTACATCTAACTTGTACTGGCCGGGCCGGAACAAAATGGCGCAGCGCTCCGGCCCGAATTGATTGGCTTCCTGCTGCGCGAACACGGCGTTCAGCTTCCCCTGCATCTCAGAGGCTGGCTGCGAAGGGTCAAACAGCAGCACGTTTGGACCGAAATCGGGTGCCGGAGCAGGTCGTGCCAACGCCTGGCGATGGACAATCAGCAGACCTAGGGCGAACATGAGGACTAGCACAAGCCGCCGACACCTGCCACTATTGGCGGCCCTCAGACAATTGTATATGCTTTTCAACGGCAGTATATCCTCTTCTTTTTGCTTTGGGAAACTACTACGACTCCATGCAGGAACACATTCTTAACTGGCAGGCGGGAATAGGTCGAGCGTTGCCTTTTGGCGGTCATGGTTCGTCGTCGGGCCGGTACCGCTGACGATGTGCGTGATTTCGGTTCCTTGCTGGCCGATGATAAAGACCGAAATCAGGTGGTGCAGCGCAATCCCCGGCGCAGTCGGGGCTTCTACGGCGTTGAAGCAAGGGACTGGCGAGCGTGTGAACACGCCGTATACGCCTAGTCCCCAAGCCTGGTGATGCTGAACTTCTTCAGCCACTTTGTAGGACGCATAGCCGGCGACGCCGTCATGCTGCCAGCGATCTAAAGAAGGCGCGTCATACGGCAGCTCGGATTGGTAGAAGTAGACTTCCCCACCCTCGCCGCTCCATAGCGTCTGATACTCCTGAAAATGCTCGGCGAACAGGCCGTAGATCGTGACGTTATCACCGTTCACGACAAGGCCGTTCGCAGAGGGGTTCTCGTCCCACTCGGCCCCAGCGCCGTGGTCGGCACGCCAAAGCCAGGTGTTGTCTACCACTACGTCTCGGCTGTTAATTTGCAGGCACACGGACGCAGACCCCGCCGCCGCGCCGCCGACCCGGCAGTGCAGGTCATACAAGTAAGTGGGATTTTGCGAGTGGTCTACGCGGCTGCCCGGCTCGCCAATCTGCACCAGAGGCTCGGAGTTCATTGGCCCGGCCTCAATCAGCAGGCCGGCAACAGAGATGCCGTCCACATCGGCGACGGTCAGCGCGGGTGTTCCCATCTCCGGCATCAGCGTGGCGAAGCCGAGGCCGAGTATAATCGTGTTCGGGTGCGTAACACGCAGGCCTGTGTCTAAGCGGTAGATCCCCGGCGTCAGCAGCAGGTGACGGCCCGCGTCAAGCGCCGCGTTGAGCGTCGCTGCGCTGTCCTGGTCGGCATGAGCTGTGTAGAAGCGCTCCAGCGGCACGACAGCCGCAGCCGACGGGCCGTCCGCCCAGCTTGTTCCAGCGCTATTGGGAAGCCGGGCCGCAGGAACCTGGACAGCCCATTGTCCTTCAGCATCCACGCACAGAAAAGGCTTTTCTCGGATGCGCGGCGTCTTGGCGACAACCGTGTACGCTGGGTCCGGCCAGTCCCCAGCCGGCGGATGGTTGACACCCACAAAGACCATGTTCCAGTTGTGTCCCGTCCAGCTCCCCCACTCGGCGTTCCGCGAAAGCCACTGCTGCTGAGACCCGGAGTTGACCTGGCCGTCCACCTGCGAGTCAGCAAGGAAGCCGCCGGAGGACCACCCGCCGTCCCAAAGATTTAAATCGCCATGAATGTGGACGCGGCGCATGGCGGTTGCCTGGGACACGGCCCAGCATAAGGGGGCCGCATCGGCAGGGACAACGGCCAGGTTTTCGCAGGAGCGCCAAAAGTTGCAGGTCGCGTTTTTGTTGCCAAGCCAGTTCGCGTCCGAATGGACGGCTCCCGTGATTGTCACATCGTCCGGCATCTCGCCGAGGCCAAGCACCTGGGTATAGAAGCCGACGTTTACATCTAACTTGTACTGGCCGGGCCGGAACAAAATGGCGCAGCGCTCCGGCCCGAATTGATTGGCTTCCTGCTGCGCGAACATGGCATCAAGACGGCTCTGCATTTCAGAAGCCGGCTGCGACGGGTCAAACAGCAGCACGTTTGGGCCAAGATCAAAAATGGCAGCGTCAGGCATCAAAAGTTTCCTAAACAGAAAAGGCCCGCAGCGAGGTGCTGCGGGCCTGAATTGGGATTAGGCGACGGTTGGCTCAGTAAACTCGTCTTCAGGAATTTGAGCTTCCTCAGCCGCCGGCAGGGACAAATTATGTTCGCCTTCAGGGCCAAGCGGCGCTCCCTTACGGAAGACAATGCCCTGCTCGTCGTCTACGTCTACCAGCACTGTGTCGTTGGCGTCAAACCGGCCAAGCAGGATTTCCTCAGAAAGCGGGTCTTCCACTAGGCGCTGCACGGCGCGGCGCAGGGGCCGTGCGCCGTACTGCGGGTCAAAGCCTTCACGGGCTAAATACCGCTTGGCGGCATCTGTGACCTCGAAGTCCATGCCCTTCTGCGCGATCTGCTTGGCGACCCGGTCCAGCATCAGCGTGACGACTTCGTTGATCTCATCGGCAGAAAGGGGATGGAAAATAATCGTCTCATCCACCCGGTTCAGGAATTCAGGTCGGAAGACACGCTTCAGCTCGTCGGTGATGCGTCCCTTGATGCTGTCCATCTGCCTTGAAATCTCTTCCGCTGACTTCGGCCCTGTGTCAGTCCGCCCAAAGCCCATCTCGCGCTCGCCTTGAATGGAGCGTGCGCCGATGTTTGACGTCATAATCAAGATGACGTTCTTGAAGTCAATCACCCGGCCATGCGAGTCGGTTAAACGGCCGTCTTCCATGACCTGCAAAAGCAGGTTATAAACTTCCGGGTGCGCTTTCTCGATTTCGTCCAGCAGGACGACCGAATACGGGTTGCGCCGGACGGCTTCCGATAACTGCCCGCCCTCATCGTAGCCCACGTATCCGGGAGGCGCTCCGACGAGGCGGGAAACCGCAAAGCTTTCCATGTACTCGGACATGTCAATCCGAATCAGATTATCTTCTTTCTCGAACAAGTAAGCCGCCAAAGCGCGGGCAAGCTCGGTCTTACCAACACCCGTTGGTCCTAAGAAGATAAACGAGCCGATAGGACGCTTGGCGTCCCGCAGGCCGGAGCGTGAACGACGCACGGCTTTAGAGATCGCCACAATCGCTTCGTGCTGACCGATAATGCGCTTGTGCAGCTCTTCTTCCATACGGAACAGCTTCTGCGTTTCGGCTTCCACCAGACGCGCCACCGGGATGCCGGTCATGGAGAAGATGATGTTTGCAACTTCATCTTCATCGACCGTTTGCTTAGCGTCTTTCTTGGTCTCCTGCCAGCCTTCTTCCAGGCTCTGAACTTTTTCTTCCAGCTCGCGCTTGCGGCCTTGCAGATCATACGCCTTTTCGTACTGCCGATTGTTCGGCAGGCCGTTCAGCTCTTTTTGGATCGCGTTCAGCTCGATTTTGGCATCACGCAAATCCTGGGGCGGCATCGCGCCGCGCAGGCGGACACGGGACGCCGCTTCATCAATGACGTCAATGGCCTTGTCCGGCAGGAACCGGTCAGAGATATATCGGTCGGAGAGTCGCGCGGCGGCATCCAAAGCGTCATTGGTGATCTCAACTTTGTGGTGCTGCTCGTAGCGCGGACGCAGACCCTTCAGGATCTCGATGGCGTCGTCTACCGACGGCTCTTTGACCTGAATGGCTTGAAAGCGCCGCTGCAAAGCCGCATCTCGCTCTACATATTTGCGGTATTCATCCAGAGTCGTTGCGCCGATGCATTGAAGTTCACCGCGTGCCAGCGCCGGCTTCATAATGTTGGATGCATCAATTGCGCCTTCCGCCGCGCCTGCGCCGACCAGTGTGTGCAGCTCATCAATAAAGAGGATGATCTCGCCCTGGGCTTTCCGCATCTCTTCCATGACGCGCTTCATGCGCTCCTCAAACTCACCCCGGTACTTGGTGCCGGCAACAAGCGCAGCCAAGTCAAGCTGGATAACCCGCTTGTCTTTCAAGAAATCGGGGATGTCGCCCATGATAATCCGCTGGGCCAAGCCTTCGGCAATCGCCGTCTTGCCGACACCCGGCTCGCCCAAAAGGCATGGGTTGTTCTTCATGCGCCGGGAGATAATCTGGATGCAGCGCTCAATTTCGTTGGCTCGGCCAATAACAGGGTCCAGCTTTTCGTTCCGAGCCAATTCCGTCAGGTCGCGCCCAAACTCATCCAAAGTCGGGGTGCGCGTCTTGGTCGCCTGTGAGCGCGACCCGGACGCTGCCGCTCCGCCTTCGCCGCCGCCTTCCTGGAGATGCATAACCTCGCGCCGGGTGCGGTCTAAATCCACGCCCAGCTTGGACAGGACCCGGCCTGCCAGCCCTTCGCCTTCGCGGATAAGGCCGAGAAGCAAATGCTCCGTGCCGATGTAGTTGTTGTTGAGCTGCCGCGCTTCATCGTAAGCCAGGTCAATGACCCGCTTGGCGCGGGGCGTGAGCTGCATATCCTGGCCCAAGCGCCCGTCGCCGCGTGCGACCTGCCGCTCGATTTCCGACCGGATGCGGCCCAAACTGACGCCTATTCTATCTAAAATGCGAGCGGCAACGCTGTCATTTTCGCGCACAAGCCCAAGAAGCAAATGCTCGGTTGAGACATAGTTCTCGCCCAATCGGCCTGCTTCTTCCTGTGCATAGAACACAACTTTTCGGGCGCGTTCTGTAAATCTTTGCCACATAGTATTGCCTCTCCCCGTATTTCTAAACTCCAGGCGCTAACGCCTGTTTTCCCGAATTTTATTGCGTATCAGCGCCGGACGGCGTGTTTCCTCGTAAAACGTATACTGCGCTTTTTCGCCGGACACAAATTGTGCGCCCAAACGAAGCGACGACAGCAGCTCATTGAAAATGCGATTAGTTACCCCAGTCGGCAAACTAAACTGTGCGCCAAGCCGCAGCAGGCTTAGAAGCGCCATCGAGTCTCCGGCGGAAAGCCGCTCTGCCGACTTCAGCCGCCCCTGTGCTTCGCTGACTTTGTCTTCTATTAAAGAACGCTGTTCGCGCCAGAGCAGTTCCCTGGCAGCCTGCTCGTCCGTCAGCAGCAGGGTCGCTGTCGCCGCCAGCCGGGTCAGCAATTGACGCTCGGACTTGCCGGTACTGACGGCATTGGAAATCTGATAGACGTCCCCTGCCGCCGCGCTATGCTCGCCGTAGGGACCGCGTACTGCCGCGCCGAGCGTCTTTGCGGCCTCCATCGCTCCATCAATCTTGCCGGACAGCCCCAGCCCCGGCAGGTGAGCCATCACCGAGGCCCGCAGTCCCGTTCCGCAGTTTGACAGCGACGAAGTAAGATACCCATAATGAGCATCAAACGCATACTCCAAATGCCCGCCAAATTGGTCGTCCATCTGGTCGGCAACCCGGTAGGCCGCATCTATTTGAAGCCCCGGCAAAATAGCCTGCAAACGCAGGTGGTCTTCCTCGTTGACCATGACGCTGACTGTGTGATGATCATCCACTAGCGCCCAGCGGTTCGGCCCAGCCATCGCGTGCGCGACGCTGATCAAATGGCTGTCTACCAGCCCGGCTTTATCCGCTTCGCCAAGTTTGCCGACTTCCACTGCCCGCAGGCTCACATGGCCTTTATCCCGGCGCTTCGCTACCGCCAGCACCTGCTTGGCAACCGCCTTCAGCTCGGCGTCACCGGCGCGTCCTGGAAACGCCGCCCCCGCCAGGTTCCGGGCCAAGCGAACGCGAGTAGACAAAATGACATCCGCTTCCCAGCCGGTTTCTTCCGCCCAGGCCGGAGGCTGGGGCAGCGCATCCGGCTCAGGCGGCGTTCTTGCCGAGGTGGCGGGTCTCACCGTGAATCTCCTTCAGCGCCTGCCGTACTTCCGCGCTAAATGCCTGATAGCACTGGGCGCAGCCCATCTGCCCCTGAGAGTACAGCTCACTTCGAGCCATGCCGCACTGCGGACAAGTTTCGCTGCTTGATGCGGTCTCAGTCATCTTTAATGCCGTTGTTTTCGCTGATTGTTGTGACACTATTTTACCCGAAAACGGCCCGGAAGTTCCGTAGTCAAATAGATGAGGCCACGAGCGGCAGCCCTGTCTCCCGCGCCATCTGCTCCGCGAACGCCTCCGCCTTCTCTTGCTTGCTGAAGCCGCCCATTGCAGCGGCCAGTTTTGTCGGCTCTTTCCACTTCAAGCGTACATAGTATGTTACATTGCCTTTTGCCGAAGCGCGGTTCACAGAGATGCCAGCGACCTCTTCCCAAGAGCCGATATGCGCCTGCAATTTTATGGAGTTTATGTCAACGGTTCGGTATCTTCGCCGCTCAAGATCCAGCACCAGCGGGCAGTGTTTTCGATACCAGCGAATGACGGTCCAGTAAAGGCCGATGACAGCAACACACAGCGCACTCACGAATATAATATTGCTTGGAGCCGAAAGGACACTCTGCCAGTCAATCAAAAAGAAGTGTGGCACATTTGCAGCAACGCAAATCCAAGCTATAAGAATAAGCAAGGCAACAACAAAAACGACGGTAGAAACAGGTGCAAGGAATACCATTTCGGATTTTGTGGCCCGCCTCAAATAGCTCCCTGATTGCAAGGCATTCACCATCACGAAAGCCGTCACTAGAGGCGGGCCTAATATCAGAAACGCAAATAGAATATCTGGCATTTCTCTTGACGGCCCTCTACAAAGCCGGTGTTCCAGTTGTCTGGGTCAGCTCGCGGAAGGCGGCGATGAGCTGGCGGGTGATGGGGCCGGGGGTGCCGTCGCCGATGTCGCGGCCATCGAAGTGGACGGCGGGGATGACTTCGGCGGCGGTACCGGTGAGGAAAATCTCGTCGGCATTATACACATCATACTGCGTGATAATCGGCTCGGTGACGGTGTAGCCGGCATCTTGGGCGAGGCCGATAACTGTGTCACGGGTAATGCCCTGCAAGATGCCGATAGAAGCAGGGGGCGTGGTGAGCGAACCGTTCTTGATGAGAAAAATGTTATCGCCGGTGGCCTCGCCGACATAGCCTTCGCGGGTGAGCATCAGGCCCTCGCCTGCGCCCTGACGATTGGCTTCGGCTTTTGCCATGATGTTGTTGATATACTTGCCGGTGCATTTGACGCGCGGGTCAATCACATCAGGCGACGGCAGCCGCGTGGAAACAGTCGCCACAATCAGGCCGGTTTCGTACATCTCTTTCGGGTACAGAGCCAATTGCTCGCAGGAGATGTAGACGTTTGCATCGCCCTTGATGTGTTTGGGGTCCAGCCCTAACGCCGTGCCGCGCGTCACCGTGACCCGGATATAGCCGTTCGCATGGCCGTTGGCTTTGACGGTTTCTAAAATAGACTCCCGTGTGGCTTCCGGCGGGGCGGGAATGGTAATGTTCAGGGCTTTGGCAGAAAAATAGAGCCGCGCCACATGCTCGTCAAGTTTAAAGACACGGCCATTGTAAACCCGGATGCCCTCAAACAGACCGTCGCCGTAAAGCAGCCCATGATCATAAAACGGGATGACCGCTTCTTCCTTCGGCACGAGAGCGCCATTGAGGGACACAAATTGCTGCATGAACATCACCTGTCTTGAATTGGAATGCGTTTAGTATAGCACGAGAGACATGGAAAGACAACCGGGTATAGTCAAGTTCAGGAGGCCGAACCCATGCAAAGTGCGAAGCAGCAGGCGGAGAAGGAAGTGCTGGAAATCACGCGGCAGATGCTGGACGCCATGTATACGGCAAACTCGGACGTTCACCGCCAGCACAGTGCCGAGGATATGTCGTCGTATGAGTGGTATATCGCGCCTCAGCGCATTGACGGCTTAGAGTTTCATCTGAGGCTGATTGAAGGGGGCGGCAACGGCGGCGCATCACGCCTCGACATGCTGACGCCCCGTGTTCAGGTCTATGGAGACACGGCGATTGTCAATTACACACTGCTGAAAACGACGCTGGCCAAGAACGCACCGCCGCAGTTTTCTTCAATGAACGAGACGCGGGTGTTTGTGAAGCTGGAAGGGATTTGGAAGATGGTGCATCTGCACAAGTCACCGACATAAAGCACCTCACCCGTCACAAGTTCCCGCCCTCTCCTTAACAAGGAGAGGGCGGGAACTTGTGACGGGTGAGGTCTCTACCGAACACTCGCTCGCTCAACCGGCGCCGGGACAGGCGGCGGGGCAGACTGCGCGATTGCGCTGTTGGTTACTTGCAGTGATTGGGAGCCGACAACAGCGGTTTTGTACAAGCCCGCCGGCAGAACGCCAAAGAACAGAGTTGCAATCGCAGAGATGCCAAGTGCCACTGTTGCACCGAGTGAAAACCGCCAGATGTTGGTGGGATACTCGCGCTTCGCCGCCTGGAAGTACATCGTATAGACGATCCGCAGGTAGTAGGCCGCGCCGACGACGCTTGCGACAAGGCCAGCAACGGCGAGGCCATATTGATGCGCGTGGACGGCAGCGATGAAAACGTAGAACTTGCCGAAGAAGCCGGCAGCGGGCGGGACGCCCGCCAGCGAGAACATGAACAGGGCCATAAATGCCGCCGCCCCCGGCTGGGACTGCGCCAGCCCCTGCAAGTCTTCGATGTTGTTAATTTCATCGCCACGCCGAGCCAGCAGGATCAAGATGCCGAACGCGCCGAGGTTCATAAACGTGTAGGCGAGAATGTAGAACAAAATACCTGCGTAGGCTTCCGTGCGGATGCTGGGGTCAACGGATGCTTCATAGGAGCTTCCGGCCAGCAGGCCAACTAAAATATAGCCCGCGTGGGCGATGCTGGAATAGGCCAGCATTCGCTTGATGTTGGTTTGGACAATCGCGACAAAGTTGCCGATCACCATAGTTAAGATTGCCAGCACCCAGAACACATCATGGAAGACGGACGAGAGCGGCAGCAGCACAATCGCCACACGGATCAGCGCTGCGAACGCACCGCATTTTGCCCCGGCGGACATAAACGCCGTCACCGAAGTGGGAGCGCCTTCATAGACATCAGGCGTCCAGGAGTGAAACGGCACGATGGCGGCTTTGAAGCAGAGTCCAATCAGCAGCAGGGCAAACCCGGCTACGGCGTAGGAGGAAGTCAGTGCCGCGCCGGGAACCATTGTCAGCGTGTCCAGACGGGTTGTTCCCGTGCCGCCGTAGATCAGCGCAATGCCGTATAGAAAGAACGCTGAAGAGAACGAGCCGAGCAGGAAATACTTCATCGCCGACTCTTCCGAACGGGCTTCCGTGCGGGCAAATCCAGATAGGATATACAGCGCGATGGACAGCACCTCCAGGCCAATAAAAATGGTGATTAGCTCCCGCGAGGTCGCCATCAGCATCGCACCCGACGTGGAAAAGAGCAGCAGCGCGTAATACTCGCCGTGGTTGATTCCCTTCTGCTGAATGTATTTTTCAGACAGCATAATGGACAGCGCAGCGACAACAATCAAGATAGCTTGAAAAGCAAGTGCAAAATCGTCGGCAACAACCGTTCCGGCGAACGCAGTGAGACTGGCAGACGTGTTTCCAAGCCAAAGGTAGACGCAGGAAACAGCGGCGAGAACAAGGCCAGCAAGGGACACTCCAACACACGCGCTTTTGCGGTCACGCGGGAGGGCAAGGTCCACCATGAGAACTACCATTGCCGTCAAGATGACAATTAGAAGCGGCGCGACGGCAAGCACATCGGCGGAAGTCACGGGCAGAGCAGGAATCATTAGGGATGAGAGCCTTTCGGCTGCGTCGAAGCAGCGAGACGCGGCGCGGCGGAAGCGCCGGCAGCAGTCGTGCCGGATGGCGCGGCGAACGGATCAAAATACGACGGCTGCGCCTGCGCCATGACTGCTGCCACCGATGGGCTGACTTTATCCAGCGTGGTCGGTGTTGGAGCCACGCCCAGCACGAAGATCAAAATAACCAGCGGGACCAGCGCCCACTTTTCGCCGCTTGTCATGTCCGGCAGATTTCGGTTGGCGTCGTTTTCAATCTTGCCGTACATGACGCGCTGAAACATCCAGAGCATATAGACAACAGACCAGATCGCCGCCGTGGTCGCAAACCCGGTCGCCCAGGGATGAGTCTGGAACGAGCCCATCAAAAGCAGCAGCTCGCCGGTGAAGCCGCTCGTCAGCGGCAGAGCCACCGAAGATAGCGTTGCCACGAGGAACACAACCGTGAACATCGGCATAACTGCGTTCAGCCCGCCGAAGTCTTTAATCTGGTACGATTGCCGCCGGGCATAGAGGCAGGCCACCAAGATAAACAACGCTCCCGTAGTGATCGTGTGGCTGACCATCTGCACCACCGCGCCAGAGAGGCCGATAGAGGTCAGCGCGAAAATACCCAGCATAATCACGCCGATATGCGATACGGACGAATAGGCCAGCAACCGCTTCAAATCCGTCTGCATCGCCGCGACTAAGGCTGCATAGATGACCCCAATCACCGCCAGCACAATAATAATTGGGGCAGCGGCTTTGACGGCAAACGGGAACAGCGGCAGGCAGAACCGAATAAAGCCGTACAAGCCCATCTTCAGGGCGACTAAGATGATCGTGCCGCCCGTAGGCGCTTCGGCATACGCATCGGGAACCCAAGAATGGAAGGGAAACACTGGAGCCTTGATGCCGAACGCCAGAAAGAAGCCGACAAACAGCAGAATGTCAGTGGTCTGCTTGCCCGAAAACAACCCGTTTGCGCCGACATGCTGCTGAAGCGCAGGCAGGTCGAACGTGGTCGAGCCGCCGAGAAAGTACAGGGCCATAATGGAAACGAGCATGACCATTGAGCCGGCCATCGTATACAGGAAGAACTTGACTGTCGCGTAGACCCGGTTTTGCCCGCCCCAGATGCCGATGATAAAATACATCGGAATCAGCATCCCTTCCCAGAACAAGTAGTACAGCACCAGGTTCAGTGACAAGAAGACGCCAAGAACGGCGGTCTCCATCACGAGCATCCAGGCGTAATACTCGCGGGTGCGGGTTGTAATCTCCCGGAACGAGACGCCGACAGCAAATGGGAAAATCACCGTCGTCATCAGCACCATCAGGAGCGAGATGCCGTCTATGCCGAGAAAGTAGTTGATGTGCAGCGACGGTACCCAGCTTGTCTTGTCTATGAGCTGGAACTGCGCCGCGCCATGAGGGAGGTACTGCGCGTAAGCCAGCAGCGAAACTACCAGCGCGGCCAGAGTTCCGACCAGCGCCACGGCCTTGATCGCTTGGACATTCTCTTTTGGGATAACCCCGATGATCAGCGCGAATGCCGCCGGCAGAAACACCAGCAGCGTCAGCAGTCCACCAAAACCTGTCATTGTCTCAGCCATAAATTAATGCACCATCTTTGCCGCTTGGACAGCGACGAATACAAGTATCAAGACGATTCCGACAACCATCGAGAACGCATACGAGCGGACAAAGCCATTCTGCACTTTGCGAACGCGCTGACCGGACCAAGCTGTGAACGCCCCTACCCCGTTTACAATGCCATCAATACCGCGCACGTCAAAGGTCAGCCACAGCCAGTTAGAAAGCCGCTTGCCCAGCTTCACGAACCAGAAGTTATACGCTTCGTCCACGAAGTATTTGTTCAGGATCGCCCAGTTGTACCAGCCGGGGCTGAACAAGCGATGATTAGCCCGCACTTCAGGCCGCATCAGCTCATTGTTGCTTGTTTTGCGGTAGCGCATGACGCAGTAGGCAATAGACAGCACAATTGCAATGAGAGTAGCTAGTCCAAGCACATGTTCCATATTGGCATCATGGATCGGATTCAAGTAGCCGGTTGTTGAGACGGATGGCGCAAGAAAATCAGCGAACGTATCAAACTTCAGCACGGCCCAGCCGGTGATTGTAGACAGCACTGCAAGGATGCCGATAGGAACGGTCATAGCAAGGCTTGATTCATGGGCATGAGCGGCTGCCTCGGACTGCGGCTTGCCGAAGAACGTCTTCATAATCATGCGGAACATGTAGAACGCAGTCAAGAGCGCAGTGAAAACACCGACGCCCCAAAAGGCCCAGTGCATCCAGTCAGCAGGGGCTGAGACTTGCCACATGCGCCACAGGATTTCATCCTTGCTCCAATAACCGGCAAATGGGATAATGCCGGAGATCGCCAGAGTAGCCGCCAGCATGGAGACCGCCGTGATACGAATGTGCGGAAACAAGCCGCCCATGTTCCGCATATCCTGCGGGTCGGTGGGATCAGGCCCTGCCGTGCCGCCGGTCTTTTCATCGGCGCTGTCGCCATGCTCGGCATGGGCCGCATCTGTGTGTCCCTGCTTCTCATGCTGGGCGTGCATGGCGTGTTCGACGGCGTGAATGACCGAGCCGGAACCCAAAAAGAGGCACGCCTTGAAGAACGCATGGGTCATCACATGGAACATGCCGGCGGCAAAAACGCCGGAGCCGCAGGCGGCGAACATATAGCCAAGCTGAGACACGGTGGAGTAGGCTAGAACACGCTTGATGTCATTCTGCATCAAGCCGATAGTTGCCGCGAAGAACGCCGTGGAAATGCCGATGACCGCCATCGTCACCATCGCAATGTCGGACAGCTCAAACAAGGCGTGGGTACGCGATACCAAGTAGATACCCGCAGTTACCATTGTTGCCGCGTGAATGAGCGCCGAGACCGGCGTTGGACCTTCCATCGCATCGGGGAGCCAGGTATAAAGCGGGATTTGCGCGGACTTGCCGGTGCAGCCCAGAAAGAACATCAAAAGCAGTGTCGCGATGACTGTCTCGGAAGCCGCCGATGTCAGCACAGACGCAGCCTCCGTGATGCCTTTGACAGCGCTGTGTCCGGTCACGAAATCCAGCGTTCCAAAGTAGTGGAACACAAAGAACATGCCAATCAGGACGCCGACATCGCCGATCCTATTAACAATGAACGCTTTTTTCGCCGCGTCCCCTGCCGACTTCTTGTCGTAAAAGAAGCCAATCAGCAGATAAGAGCAAAGGCCGACACCTTCCCACCCAATAAAGAGGCCCAAAATATTGTTGCTCATTACAAGCATCAGCATAAAGAACACAAACAAGTTTAGGTAGGTGAAGAACCGCTGATACCCTTTGTCTTCCGCCATATAAGCCGTGGAATACAGGTGGATGAGGCCGCCGACACCCGTGATAATGAGCATCATCAGAACCGAGAGCGGGTCAATCAGCAGCTCATAGCTGACGACAAAGCTGTGGATGCCCTGCGGGTCAGTCGGCAGGCTCAGCCAGGGAGCCAAATAAACCGTCGCCATTTTGTGGGTTGCGTCAGCAGACGTGACGTGCAAAAACAGCATGACAGCAACCACAAATGACGCAAACACAGCTACCGTTGCTAGACTGCCGGCAACGATTTTAGGGAGCGGCTTACCGGTCAACGGTCCCAGGACGCCGTTAATCAGGAAGCCAATCAAGGGGAACAGAGGAATGAGCCAGGCATAATACAAAGAAGAATCAGAATGCAGCATCGCAGGAAAGCCTCTAACCCTTCATCAAATCAATTTCATCTACGCTGATAGAAGCACGGTTTCGGAAGATGGAGACTAGAATGCCGAGGCCGACGGCAACTTCCGCCGCCGCTACCGCCATCACAAAAATCACCATCATCTGCCCGCCCAAGTCGCTCTTATAGCGCGAGAACGCCACAAATGTGAGGTTGACCGCGTTCAGCATCAGCTCGACGCACATAAAAATCACAATCGGATTGCGCTTGATGAGTACGCCGACCACGCCGATAGTGAACAAAATGGCGCTAAGAATCAAATAGTAGTCCAGCGGAATAGACTCGACCATAGTAAGTGATTAAATCCTTTTCTTTGCCAGCATGACGGCCCCAACAGCGGCAACCAGCAGCAAAATGGAGACAACTTCAAACGGGAACAGCCAATCAGCAGTAAATAGCTTCAGGCCAATCTCGTTCGGCCCAACAATTGTTTCCGGCAGCATCTGTGAATGCACCGGAACTGACGCAATAATTGTCGTCAGCACGGCGATGACGCCGACTGCTATTAGAACGGAAAGCGGCTGCTGCGGCTTCAGCCGGTCCACTACCCTCTCCGGCGTCCCCAGATTAAGCAGCATAATGACGAAGATAAACAAGACCATGATCGCCCCGGCATAGACGATAATCTGCACAGCCGCGATGAAGACCGCGTGCAGGGACAAAAACAGCAGAGCGACGCTGAACAGAACCAGCACCAAAAATAGGGCGCTGCGAACCGGGTTGTCCGCTAAAATCATGCAGATGCCGCACACGACGGCAATGGCGGCCAGGATGCCGAAGAGTACAAGTTGGGCTGTCATAAATGTGAATCTCAGATACTTAGACAGGCGGTAGAAGGGCGAACACAAGGTTCGCCCCTACGGGGTTAGGAATGGGACGAAACGTAGGGCGCGAACCTTGTGTTCGCCCTCCTCTTGTTGGTATTGACAGCGGTTACGCTGCCGTCGGATCAGGAACCAGCATCATCTCTTTCGTATAGATCGTGTCTTTGCGGTTGTTTTCTGCCAGCTCGCAGATGTCCTTAAGCTGAATAGCCTGCGTCGGGCAGGCTTCCTCGCAGTAGCCGCAGAAGATGCACCGCAGCATATTGATCTCATACTGAGCGGCGAAGCGCTCGCCGGGTGAAACGCGGTTTTCTTCTGTGTTCTCGGCCGCCACAACGAGAATGGCATTCGCAGGGCAGGCACCGGCGCACAGGGAACAGCCGATGCACTTTTCCATGCCGTTCTCGTAGCGGTTCAGCACATGACGCCAGCGTGAGCGGCGCGGCATCGGGCGTCGCACTTCCGGGTACTGGATTGTCACGCGCTCCTGCTTGGAATAGCCGCGTGTGATACCCATGCCAGTCAGCGGGGCTTTCACTTCACTGGCAAGGGCTTTTATGTCGTCCATTAAACTCATGGATTTAAGTTCTTTCTAATCAACGAGAGCCGTTTCCGGCTCAACTTCTTTGTGAGCGTCAGGCGGCAACGTCTGTGCGCCGTGGCCGGGATTCTCCGCGACAACGCGGTACGGCTCGGCTCCTGAAGAAAGCCGGATCGTCGAGCTGCGCCGGGAGTTCGCTGTGAACAGCTTGGACGGCTTGCTGCCGGCAAATAGCACAAGGATAATGCCGCTGACAACAACCCACGCGATGAGCGCGACCCAGTAGCTGACTGCCAGTGCAATTGCCAGCAGCAGGATGTTGACCAGCGCAATCGGCAGAATGCCCTGCCAGCCGAACTTCATCAGCATGTCGTAGCGCAGGCGCGGCAGCGTCGCGCGTATCCAGATAAAGAAGTACAGGCCCGCCAGCACTTTCAGCGTGAACCAAATGACTGGAATAAATGCGTTAATGATCTGCGTCAGCACCGGAACGCCCCAATGCAGGATGTCCCGTCCACCTGCTGCGTTATAGTCGTACAGGTATACCATAAACGATGGAAGCTGATTAAGCCATGGTATTGGCGCTTTGTAGCCGCCAACAAACAGCGTGGTAGCGATGGCACTGACCACAATCATGTTCGCGTACTCGCCCAGGAAGAATGTCGCAAACTTCATAGACGTGTACTCTGTATGATACCCGGCAACTAGCTCGGTTTCCGCTTCTGGCAGGTCAAACGGTGCGCGGTTTGTTTCCGCCAACATTGAGATAACATAAATGCCGAAAGCGACGAAGCCGAGTGGGAAGAACTTTAGGAGGTTCCACTCCGGCAAGGCAATTCCCGGACCAAGAACATGATGGTTTGAGTCAAAATCTGTCAGGAGGCCGCTAAGATGCGGTACCGGAAAATAACTTTGATGCTCGACAATGTCGTGCATGGTCAGGCTGCCAGTGAGAAGCACCACAGAGATAATCGCGAGGCCCATGCCAAGCTCATACGAAATCATCTGCGCCGATGACCGCAGGCCGCCCAGAAGCGAATACTTGTTGTTGGACGACCAGCCGGCCAGCACGACGCCGTAGACGCCAAGCGACGACCAGGCCAGCATATACAAAACGCCGACACTGATGTTCGGTGCAACCGCGCCCCAAGTCCGGCTCGGCCCCCACGGCACGACACCTGCTGTGACAAGCGCGGGGATAAGGAACACCATCGGCGCGAGGACAAACAGTGTCTTATCCACGTTAGTCGGGTTCATGTCCTCTTTAAACAGCAGCTTCAGACCGTCAGCGATGGTCTGAAGCAGGCCAAACGGCCCGACACGGTTTGGTCCCTGCCGCTGCTGCATCCAGCCCAGGAGACGCCGTTCCCACCAGACAAGCGGCGGCACGGCCAGCAGGATGCCGAAAACGCCCATCAGCACCCGAAGAACCACACGAAGCGCTTCCACCCACCCATACTGGGTGGGAATGTTCGGCGTATAAAAGAAAAGCTGCGCGAACAGGTGAAGGGTCATTTAAGCAGTTGCCTTTGCGATTTCACGGGCCACATCACGCGGCGAGAAGTATGGAACCGGCTTGCCCAAACGCGACATCAGCTCGGCGACGATCTGCCAGTCCGGCTTGCTTTGCCCGCGCGGCTCAACCGCCTTCTTGAACTTCTGGACACGGCCTTCAATGTTGGTGAAAGAGCCGTCTTTTTCAATGAACGAACAGGCCGGCAGGAACACATCGGCCTGCTTGCCGGTCTCCGTCATAAATAGGTCCTGGACAATCAGGAACGGCACTTTTGCCAGCGCCGCTTTGACTAATTCTTGGTCCGGGAACAACGGCAGCACACTATCACCCATCACATACAGCGTCTTAATCGTGCCGGAAACGCAGCCCTCTAAGATGCCGCGCGTGTCTAGCCCCGGCGCGGCAGGCAATGGCCCGCCCCAAAGCGCTTCCAGCTTCGGTGTCGCGCCGTTGCCGACGGCCTTCATTGCAGGCAGCCGATCCGGCAGAACGCCCATCTGGATTGCGCCCCAGCTATTGTTGTCCGGCAGCAGGACGTTCAGCTTCGCGCCGGAGGCCGCGCAGGCTGCACGCAGAAACTCAATGTCGGCAGATGGTAAAGTATACCAGGCCAGCACAACAGTTCCAGGTCCGGCACTGATCGCTTTGGCGACTTCGGCGGAGCGGGCATTGTCGTCGCGGAAGTAGTGCGCTCCGCCTTTTGAGATCGCTTTGTAGATGCGAAGCCACAGCACCGGCAGGTCATCGTCAATTTGCGTTCCGACCGCCACGATCTGCTTGGCTTCTCCGACTTCGGCAAGCGTCGTCTGCATCGGCAAAATTGGGAACGGCATTGCACGGTGATCTAGGTTATTCGTGCCGAGCGCCGACCGAAACAACCTCTGGAACAGGTACAAATCTTCGTTCGTGGCCCGCGTCGAGCCGATGCCTGCTACAGAGTTTGGATCAGCCGCCGCCGCATCTTTCAGCGCCTTTGCCGCCGCGCCAAGAGCGTCATCCCAGGTAACTTTGCGTAGCTGAGACGCATAGCGCTGCTGCGGCTCACGAATGCGGTCTGAGCTGTTGACCCAATACTGCTCAAACTTGCCCTTGTCACAGGTCCATTCTTCGTTGACATCTTCGTTCAGCCGGGCGTTCACCCGCATCAGCTCGCCGTTTCGGGTTTGCACGGCCACGTTGCAGCCGACGCCGCACATGGAGCAGATCGAGTCCGCCGACTGGAATTCCCACGGGCGTGCTGCAAAGCGATAGGTGCGCGAGGTTAGCGCTCCAACCGGGCAAAGCTCAATCGTGTTGCCGCTGAACTTTGACTTGAAGCCTTCGGGCGAGAACGGCGAGATAATCGCTGAGTTGCCACGGTTCTCTATCGCTAACTCACCATCACCGGAGATTTCCTCAGTAAACCGTGTGCATCTCGCACATTGAATGCAGCGCTCCCGATCCAGAACAACGTAATCGGAAATTGGCACAGCTTTTGGAAAATGCCGCTTTTCGTCAATGAACCGCGTCACGCCCGGCCCATACTGGTAAACCATGTTTTGCAGCGGACATTCGCCGCCTCGGTCGCAGACCGGACAGTCCAGCGGGTGGTTAATCAGCAAAAGCTCCAGAATGCCGTTCTGCGCCTGCTTCACTTCCGGCGAGGTCGTGTCAACAGCCATGCCTTCCGCTACGGGGACGGTGCAGGCGGTTTGGAGCTTCGGCATTTTTTCGATTCTGACCAGGCACTGCCGACATGCGCCTGCCGGTTTAAGGCGCGGATGATGGCAGAAGTACGGGACATCCGCCCCGGCCTGAAATGCCGCTGTGATGACCAATGTGCCTTTAGGGACAGAAACGGGCCTGCTGTCAATCGTCAGATTGACCATTTCCACCGGCGGCTTCTCCGCCGTTTTTCCCTGCGTTGGTGCGATTGTTGTTTCCGCCATGCGTTATTTTCTCTTGCTCTAACGATCTGTAGCGCCGACAAGCACATTTGCTGCCGGGTCTATCTCTACTATTTCTTGATACGAATATCCATCATTTGCATTGGGATACTCTGTAAGGGTTCTAGTGACAGCCTGTTGAAGCCGAAGTATCAATACATTGCACTCAGCAGGCGTGAAAGCAACTTCTACATCACCTTCATGTTCCAATGAAAGCGTGAGTGCAACAAAACCATTCACGGAACGCACAATGGCAAGCGCTTCCTGATCTTCGTCTTTGTCTCGTATTTTGAGAATGCTTTCTTTCATCTACTGAGCCTCACTTGGTAGCACTTCTTCTACCAGTTTGGAAACGGATCACCCGGCAAATACCGGATGTGGTTGCCGGACGGTGTGGTCAAATGCCAATGCGGTCCTCGATGGCGCACGGGTGCGGTGCTATGATACGGGTGCTGCTCATAAACGATCGTGACATTCGTTGCCGTTTGCCACACAACTTTGTCTCGCCCCGGCGTCGGTGGAACGGACTTGTCGGGAATACGTTCACCCTCAAACCCAAGCAAGGCGTCCATTTCCGCCGGCGTATTTGGAAACATCCCTGTCACTCCAACTACTTAAAATTACTAGAACCAGCGGTTTAACTTAGTTTATTCATGCCCTGCACCTACTAATTTGCGGTCCGACAGCTCAATCTCAGGCTTGCCGCCCTTGTCTACCCAGACGCCGCAGGGACCGGCATCGGGCGCGGCGGCGATCTCAAACTCGGTCCCGTCCATGCGGAGAACCGGCTGATAGAACTCGCCCATCTGCTCGGCCCGGTCTTCTACATAATGTCCAATTAGCGCCCGGCGAAACCGATCCTTTGACGTGTTCGGGAAGCTGCCGTGAACCAAAGAACCGTTGAAGAACAGCACATCGCCAGCGTCCATGACCACTGGAACGGCTTTCATGCCTTCTGGAATAGGCACAGTGTTGTCGGTAAAGCTTGCGCTTGTGTCGGCCTTTGTCGTGCAGAGCAAGGGCCAGCGGTGGCTGCCGGGAACGACCTGCATACAGCCGTTCTCCTCATCAATTGCTTCCAGCGCCATCCAAGCCGCCATACAGGTTCCGGGCCTCGCACGCAGAAACATGTTGTCCTGATGCAGCGCCTGCCCTCTGGCCCCGGCAGGCTTAAAGTAGAGCATAGTCTGCACTGCCACCGGCGCAGTCTCCAAGAACGAGGTCAAGCAGTCATTCAAGCGAGGATCAAGCAGCCACCGGCGGCTGTCATTGTCCCAGCGGTGCATGTGGATCATGCGCGGGAACTGTTTCAGCGGGTCGCCCTCTTTGTTCGTCTCTGAGACCATGTCGCCGGGCTTAACGCCTTCCGCCCGAAGCGCCATGAAATGCTCGCGGTAATGCGCGGCTTCCTCTTCGGAAAACAAGCCCTTGACGACAACGTACCCATTGGCTTCGTAGAACGCTTGATACTCACTGCTGATCATGCTCAATTTCTCCCGGAGAACTTCGCTTAAACTGCCGCCATCTGCAAAGGCGCGAAGGCTCGCTTCTTGCCGCCGGCTCCGTTTCGAACCAGCTCTTCGTATTCGTGCCGGAAGTACTTCAAAGCGCCACCCGTGCCGGTCGGGCCGACAATCGGCCAGGCGGCGGCGTCGCCGAGCGGGCAGAAGGAGCGTCCAGCGATATTGTTGCAGATGTCGCTCAGAATGTCAATGTCCTCATAGCGACCGCCGCCCGCCATGATTCGGTCATGGATTTTAACCAGCCAAGACGTTCCCTCACGGCAGGGCGTACACTTGCCGCAGGACTCATGTGCGTAGAAGTGCATCAGCCGGGTCATAATCGCCGGAACGCTTGTGTTCTGGTTATAGACCATCAGCGCCCCGGAGCCTAAAAACGATCCAGCTTTTGACAGCGATTCATAGTCATACGGTGTATCCAGCGCATCTTCAATCAGCAGCGGAACCGACGACCCGCCGGGGATCATAAACTTGAACGGGATGTCATCTTTCATTCCGCCGCAAATGTCGTAGATAATCTCACGGATCGGCGTTCCCAACACGATCTCAATGTTGCCGGGCTTCTTGACATGACCGCTAACAGTCACCAGTTTCGTGCCGCGTGAGGCCGGCCCCTGCCCTGGTGTCCCTGTCCCATATTTGCCGTATTCCGCGCCGCCGACGTTGATAATCGGCACGGCAGTTGCAATTGTCTCAACATTATTAACAATGGTTGGCGACTTCCAGACGCCGCTGACAACCGGCAGCGGCGCGGCCGGCGGCTTGTGCCGGGGCATCCCGCGTTCGCCCATGAGCGATGACATCAGCGCGGTCTCTTCACCGCACTCATACGACCCCGCGCCCATGTGGACATGGATGTCCAAGTCAAAGCCGCTCCCAAAGATGTTCTTTCCGAGGAAGCCCTTCGCGTAGGCTTCCGCAATGGCTTTTTCCACCTGCTTCGCCGGGTGCATATACTCGCCGCGCACATAGATGTAACAGACGTTCGACCGAATGGCATAGGCCGCAATAATGCAGCCCTCGACCAGCATGTGCGGCATGTAGTCCATCAAGTCGCGGTCTTTAGCCGTGCCCGGCTCGCCCTCGTCCGCGTTGATGACCAAATAGTGCGGCTGGTCCCAGTTCTTGGGGATGCCGTTCCACTTGATAAACGTCGGAAAGCCTGCTCCACCCCGCCCGCGCAGGCCGGACAGCTTGATCTCATTGATAATCGCGTCCTGCTCCATCGTCAGAGCTTTGCGGGCCGCGTCGTATCCTTCATGCGCCATGTAGACATCAATATCGTCATAATGCGGCACATCGCGGTACTTCGTCAAAAACTTAACTTGTTCAGTTGCCATTGTGTTGTTGGCTTTCTAATTCATTGAGCAGGTGGAGGAGCGCCAGCACGTTCACTCTCATCTCTTCATGCAGAACAAAATCGCGGAATAGCTCCGGTGTATTAGTATCTGTAATCCAACGTTGTACAGGCAGATACTCAGGGTAACGCTCAAAAAAGCTCTTGCCCAAATAATCTGCGATTCGCTGCCGCTTCTCCGTCGGCCATATCAACGATTTTTCACCCCAACTGCTATAACCCGAAGCTGCTGAAGCGAAAGTGTCCAAGTCAGGAATGAAACCTTTCGCAATAGCCCTACGAGTTACTATCTTGCGACTCGTCACGGTCTTGTAAATATGCCTGATGTCATCGTAAGGAAAAGCGTAGCAATCGGCCTCGTCAAGTTCCGCCAGCGTATACAATACCTCCTCAAGCGTGTTTCCAGTGCTTGAGAAGGTCAGGGAAGAAAAATCCATTCACATCTGCCGTGACCGGCTCACGGCGAAACCATTAAGATACTTTTGCGGCTAACTCGTCCAGAATTTTGTCTGTCTTCTCGAAATCTAAGTCTTCGTAGTAGGTTGCACCGACCATCATGCAGGGGGCATTGGCGCAGGCTCCGAGGCACTCCGCGCCGTTCAAGGTGAACTTGCGGTCGGAAGTGGTCGCGCCTTTTTCGATGCCCAGCTTCTCGCCGATGTGCGAAATCAGCTCATCGGCTCCGACGGCCATGCAGACAATGTTGTGGCAAACTTCCAGATGGTACTTGCCGACCGGAGCCTTGTTGTACATGGTGTAGAACGTCGCAACGCCTTCCACTTCAGCAGGCGCAAGGCCGAGAATATCTGCGATTTCGCGCATGGCTTCGCGGGGAACCCAGCCTTCGTTCTCTTCCTGAGCCAGCCACAATGCAGGGAGCAGCGCGGACTTTTTGGTTGGGTACTTCTTGATAATGACATCAAGTTTTTGTTTTGCTTCTTCGGTAAACATATTAGCGGTCAATGTCCCCTAAAACAATGTCAATGGAACCGATGATGGCGACAACGTCGGCGATCATCCGGCCTTCAGCCATCTTCGGCAGTGCCTGCAAGTTGTTGAACGACGGGCCTTTGATCTTGACACGGGCCGGCTTGTTGGAGCCGTCGCTGTAGATGTAGTAGCCTTTTTCGCCGCGCGCGCTCTCGACGCAAGCGTAAGACTCGCCAACAGGCGGGTGGTAACCTTCGGTAAACAGCTTGAAGTGATGGATCAAAGACTCCATGGATGTGTCCAGCTCGGCGCGGGGCGGCGGGGCAATCTTGCGGTCCGAGGTCATCACCGGGCCACCAGGAACGTCTTTCAGTGCCTGTACCAGAATGCGATGGCTCTGGTTCATTTCTTCCATGCGGCACAAGAAGCGATCATAAACATCGCCCTTTGTACCGGTAGGAACGTCAAAATCAAACTCATCGTAACCTGTGTACGGGTTTGCCTTGCGGATGTCCCACGCGACGCCAGAGCCGCGCAGGGACGGGCCGCTGAGGCCCCACGCCACGGCGTCTTCGGCGGAGATGACGCCGACGCCGCTGAGACGCTCGATAAAGATCGGGTTCTTGGCAATTAGTCTGTTATACTCGCCCAAGCGGCGCGGGAAGTCGGCGACAAAGCGGTTGACCTTGTGGAACCAGCCTTCCGGCATATCGCCGCGCAGGCCGCCAGGACAAATCCAGGAGGTCATCATGCGGACGCCGGACATCATTTCTTTCATGTCTAAAATCTGGTCACGCTCACGCCAGGTGTAGAAAAACAGGGTCATCGCGCCGATGTCCAGTGCGTGCGTCCCCAGCCACAAGAGGTGCGAGGCGATCCGCTCCAGCTCGTTCAAAATCAAGCGAAGACGCTGGGCGCGGGGCGGGATTTCACAGTCGATCAGCTTTTCAACGGCCAGCGAATAAGCCAAGTTGTTCATCAGGTTGGAAAGGTAGTCTTCCCTATCTGTGATGGTCAAAGCTTTGTAGTAGGTCATGTTCTCCATGGTCTTTTCCAGACCTGTATGGAGGTAGCCAATATGCGGCGTCGCTTTCATCACATTTTCGCCGTTCAGCTCGACGACCAGGCGCAGGACGCCGTGCGTCGATGGATGCTGCGGCCCCATGTTGACGATCATCAAATCGCCGTCATCGGTCTGCACCCGCTCGGCGTCAATCCCAGCGCCAAGGCGCTGGATCAGCGGCTTGTCTGTCTCTGTTTGTGCTATTAAATCTCGCTCAATCAGTGCCATAGTCTTTGTTCTTTCTACTGGCCCCGGACATTGTGTGTGAATTCGATCTCTTCGCCGCCCAGCGGGAAATCTTTCCGCAAGGGGTGGCCTACCCAGTCATCGGGCATGAGAATACGCCGCAGGTCGGAGTGGTTGTTGAACGCAATCCCGAACATATCGTACACTTCGCGCTCGTTCCAGTTCGCGTTCGGCCAAACACCTTCGACGGTATCAATAGTCGCATCATCTTCGCTGACCTGCGCTTTAAGACGCAGACGCCCAAACGTCCCCATTGAATACATGTTGTAGATGACCTCGAAGCGCATCTCGTTCTCATCATCTTCGTCCATGATGTCCAAACGGTCAAAGCAGGTCAAGTCCGACAGGTAGTTATAGTTCGTTTCTTTGGCATCACGCATCAGCTTGCAGATGCCCACGACGTTCGCCTTGTTGATAACAATCGTTTTCTCGCCGCGAAACAGCCGGGTCTGCACCACTGAACCGGGGAACTGCTCTTGAATGAGCCGCAGCTCCACACAGTCATCCGGGTTCAGGTCCACCCACTCATCGGGACGCTTTGTCTGAATCTCCCGAAGCTGAAGGTCAGTCGGCGTCAATCCTAAACGTACATCGTAATCCATAGGTTGCTCGTTTTCTGAAAGGAAGCGAGGGAATAAATTCCTCTCGCTATGAAGAAGCGTCCTTCGGACGAGAGGTACAGCTCGCTCAAGTGCTTCTCTTTCGTCCGCAGGACGCACTTATGCAGCGAGAGGAATTTATTCCCTCGCTTTGCTTTCTATCTACTACCGCTGGTGATGATCGCTGAAATGCTCGCGGTCGATTTTTTTCTGCAGCTGGTTGATCGCGTAGATTAGGGCGTCCGGGTTCGGCGGGCAGCCCGGCACATAAATGTCAACCGGCACAATCTGGTCCACGCCCTGCAAGATGGCATAGTTGTTGAATACGCCGCCGCAGGAAGCGCAGTCGCCCATTGAGATAACCCACTTCGGCTCCGGCATCTGGTCGTAAATCTGCCGCAGCACCGGGGCCATTTTCTTTGAGACCCGGCCCGCCACGATCATAAGATCAGCCTGACGCGGGGACGCCCGAAACGCTTCCGAGCCGAAACGCGCTAAGTCATAACGTGAGTTCGTGCTGCCCATCATTTCAATGGCGCAGCAGGCCAAGCCAAACGTCGCCGGCCAGACCGAGTTTCGACGCGCCCAGTTGACCACTTTGTTCAGCGGCACAGTCAGGACACCAAGATTTTGCTCTACTCCCATTCAAACGCACCTTTTTTCCACACATAAATATACCCAACAAACAGGATCACAATAAAGACTACCATTTCCATCAGGCTGAACACTTGCAGCGCCGAGTGGTAGCCCCATTTTGTGAAGGTCACTGCCCAGGGGTAGAGAAAGACCGTCTCAATATCAAACACGATAAACAGCATCGCAATCAGGTAAAACTTGACTGGAAACCGCTCCCGTGCCGAGCCGACGGGCGTGACACCGCACTCATACGGCGCAAGCTTCGCGGCAGACGGGTTCTTCGGTCCTAAAATCCACGACAGCCCGACCAGAGCGCCGGCAAGCGCGACGGCAACAAAGAGAAGAACAATCAGCGGCAGGTAATCGGAAATATGCGGCGTCGGGGCCGGGGCAACAGGAAGCATTTCGTTCCCTCTCTAAAAAGCAGCTCAGAAAAGCAAACCCAAAGTGAAAAACAAGCGACACGCCCGGCAGGTTCCCCTGCTGACGCTACTTGTGAATTATGTCACAAGCCCCTCTCTTTGTCAATGGGCGCGTCAACAAAAACAGACAGCGGTCTTGGACCGCAGCGACTGGCGTCGAAACTGTGGTTCTGCTTCGCGTCTGGTGTAATGCTGTCAGTAACAACAGGACTGCTATAATCATAAGTGCGATAGCTTCGACAAAAGCTACCCAAACCGATTCACAAAGGAGATCAAAGTTTCATGCTTGTCCATTCCTTCAAAGACACCATGTCCTGAAGGACACGGCTATTGGGCGCGGACGCCGGGAACCCAGCATTAGAAATGCCGGGCTATAGAAGTGCAAAATGTCCGCCTTCGCGGACGAAGAACCACCCACGCCAACCAGCATTTAGTCGCGGAGCGACTTTCATGCAACAGTAGCCTGACACTTCATTGCCGGGTTTCTACGCCGTCTTCCCCTGCACCATACCATTGTTAATCACAAACCATTCATGGAACACGATGGCGAGGAAGAAATCTTCGCCCGGCACGTGGTCGCAAACTGCCATGCGCCCGGCGCAGAACATCTCGTTCTCTGGGTCTGGGCAGTGTGTCGTGTCTTTCAGGAACACCGTCAGGCTATCGCCATCGCCGCTGACGATACTTCGCAAAATCGTGATGTTTGGGTTGCGTTCCCGCCCTGTCGGCAGCAGAATAGGCAACCCGGCGGCTGACAAAAACTCAGGGTCGTAGGTAGTCAGAGTAGAATTCCAATCTTCTGGCCCTTCATGCTTTTCAATGATGCCATCCCATTGATAAACAAGAATTTTGCTGATGGCTTCGGCGAACAAATCGGTAAGGGTAAGCATGGTAGACCTTTCGCAGAATCTCGCGGGCAAAGTGGGCGAACACAAGGTTCGCCCCTACGCGGTCAGGAACGGATTGTAGGGCGCGAACCTTGTGTTCGCCCTTGTCCTTTCATGTCTGTCCTTCTGCTTTGTCCCTATATTTTGCAACATCTCCTATTCCGGGTCGTAATTCAGCACTGGCGCGAGCCAGCGCTCGGCTTCCGTCAGCTCCATTCCCTTGCGGCGGGCGTAGTCTTCCACTTGGTCGCGCTCGATTTTGCCCAGCGAAAAATACTTGGCTTCCGGGTGCGAGAAGTAGAAGCCCGACACGGACGCTGCCGGGGTCATTGCCATGCTTTCAGTTAAGTGGATGCCGGCGGCTTTTTCTGCGCCAAGCAGGTCAAAGAGCGTGCGCTTTTCGGTGTGGTCAGGGCAGGCCGGGTAGCCGGGGGCGGGGCGGATGCCCCGGTAGCGCTCTTTGATGAGGTCTTCTGACGTTAAGTTCTCACCGCAGCCGTAGCCGCTGTCTTCGCGGGCGCGTTTGTGCAGGTATTCGGCAAAGGCTTCGGCCAGCCTATCAGCGAGGGCGCTGACCATGATGGCGTTGTAGTCGTCCAGTTCTTCTTTGAATTTAAGCGAGAGTTCTTCGACGCCTAAACCCGCCGTGACGGCGAAGCCGCCTAAGTAATCGGCTAACCCACTGTCTTTGGGTGCGATGAAATCGGACAGGGCTTTGTTGGCATGGTCGCCGGACTTCTCGCCCTGCTGACGGAGCGTGTGAATAACGCTTAGAACTTCGGTGCGCGTGTTGTCAGTGTACAGTTCAATGTCGTCGCCAACGGAGTTGGCTGGGAAGAAGCCGTAGACGCCGTTGGCACGGAGTGATTTGTCCGAGACAAGCTGGGACAGAAGCGCCTGGGCTTCCTCGTACAGCTTGCGGGCGCTGTCGCCGACGATGGCGTCGTTAAAGATTTCCGGGTAACGCCCATGCAGCTCCCATGCTCGGAAGAACGGCGACCAGTCAATAAACGGCACCAGCTCAGACAGCGGCAAGTTCGTGACGGCGCGGACGCCGGTAAAGCTGGGCTTGGCGATGTCCTCAGTGCGCCAGACAATCGGCGTTTTGTTAGTGCGAGCGGCGTCAAGAGTTAGTGTCTTTTTCTCGTTTCGCTTGCCCGCATGCTGATCCCGCGCGGCGTGCTGCTCGCGGGTGATCTCGGCAACGTAGGCGTCCTTGAGATCGTCACTGATTAAGTTGGAAACGACGCCGACCGCCCGTGAAGCGTCCAGGACGTGAATGACCGGGTTATGGTAAAACGGGGCGATCTTAACGGCCGTGTGGACTCTACTTGTGGTCGCGCCGCCAATCAGCAGCGGCACGGAGAAGCCCTGACGCTCCATTTCACGGGCCACATGGGTCATTTCGTCGAGTGACGGCGTGATCAACCCGCTCAGGCCAATCACGTCTACGTTTTCTTCTTTGGCTTTGGCAAGTATCTTTTCGGCGGAAACCATGACGCCCATGTCGATGATCTCATAGTTGTTGCAGCCAAGCACCACTCCGACAATGTTCTTGCCGATGTCATGCACGTCGCCTTTGACTGTTGCCATCAAGACTTTGCCCTGCGCCCGCGTGTCCCCGGACGCTTTCTTTTCGGCTTCCATGTACGGCAGCAGCACAGCAACAGCCCGCTTCATCACGCGGGCGCTTTTGACCACTTGCGGCAGGAACATCTTGCCTGCGCCGAACAAGTCGCCGACCACGTTCATGCCGGTCATCAGCGGCCCTTCAATGACCTCTAAAGGCTTTGCGTACTTTTGACGCGCCTCTTCGGTGTCCGCTTCAATGTGGTCCGTGATGCCCTTGATCAGCGCATGAGACAGACGTTCTTCGACGCTCTCCGACCGCCAGGCTTCCTCAGTCTTCTCCGTTGTCACCGCGCCCTTGACCGTCTCAGCATAGGCCAGCAGCCGATCGGTCGCATCGGCGCGGCGGTTAAACAGCGTGTCTTCCACCAATTCTAGCAGGTCTTTGGGTATCTCTTGATAGACGCCAAGCTGCCCGGCATTGACAATCCCCATGTCCAAACCAGCTTGAATGGCATGGTACAGAAACGCTGTATGCATGGCTTCCCGAACAACGTTGTTGCCCCGGAACGAAAATGACAAGTTAGAGACGCCGCCGGACACATGGCAGCCCGGCAGCGTCTGCTTAATCGTCCGGGTCGCTTCAACAAAGTCTACAGCATAGTTTGCGTGTTCTTCAATGCCCGTTGCAATCGTCAGGATGTTCGGGTCAAAAATGATGTCTTCCGGCGGAAAGCCTACTTCTTGGGTCAGTATATTGTAAGCGCGGGTGCAGATTTCCACTTTGCGATCTTTGGAATCGGCCTGTCCCAGCTCATCAAACGCCATCACGACGACCGCCGCGCCGTAGCGGCGAATGAGCTTTGCCCGCTCTTTGAACTCTTCTTCGCCGGATTTCAGGCTGATTGAGTTGACAATACCTTTGCCTTGAATGCACTTCAGGCCCGCTTCCAGCACCGACCACTTGGAACTATCCACCATAATGGGAACGCGGGAAATGGCATCATCAGGGCCAACGAGGTTAAGGAACGTCGTCATGGCCGCTTCGCCATCGAGCATCCCTTCATCCATGTTGATGTCAATAATCTGTGCGCCCTGTTCCACCTGCTGCCGGGCTACGGTCAGCGCGGCCTCGTAGTCGCCGTTTAGGATCAGCTTCTTGAACTTGGGAGACCCCGTCACATTAGTGCGCTCACCAATATTGACGAAGTTCAGCTCCGGGCTGAGGGTCAGCGCTTCCAGGCCGCTCAGGCGCGTGTACGGCTTGACGGTCGGGATAGCGCGGGGCTTGCAGCCCTGCACGGCATCGGCAATGGCACGGATATGGGCGGGCGTCGTGCCGCAGCAGCCGCCGACAATGTTTAGCCAGCCGTTCTTGGCCCACTCCTGAAGCTGCGGAGCCAGCGTCTGCGGCGTCTCCGGGAACCCCGTCTCCGAAAGCGGGTCGGGCAGGCCGGCATTCGGGTAAGCGCTGACAAAGACCGGGGCAATCCGCGACAATTCTTCCATGAAAGGCCGCATCTCGCGTGGACCAAGCGAGCAGTTCAGGCCGACGCCAAGCAAATCCGCGTGGGAAATGGAGTTCC
Organism: uncultured Armatimonadales bacterium; assembly: GCA_964243345.1. GTDB lineage: Bacteria > Armatimonadota > Armatimonadia > Armatimonadales > Capsulimonadaceae > JANXMY01. The sequence goes on along the minus strand of CAXTER010000004.1, from coordinate 41,255 downwards.
AGAACGCTTCAATAGTCTGCCCGGTTTGGGTTCGTCCGCTGAGATCAACAAAGAGTGATGCCATGACGGGAACACGTGAGCCAACTTCTTCAAAGCGCTTTTGGATGGCAAACAGCGCGGCTTTGGCGACCTGCGTGTCAAAAATTGTTTCCACCAGCAGCAAATCCACGCCGCCTTCCAGAAGCGCTGTGACCTGTTCATAGTAGCTGAGGACAAACTGGTCAAACGCCATTTCGCGGTACGCCGGATTGTTCGGGTCAAGCGCAAGAGACACAGTTTTCGTGGTCGGCCCCAGCGCCCCTGCAACCAGGCGGGGGCGCGACGGATCCAGCAAGGTTGCTTTGTCCGCCGCCCGCCGGGCAATCCTTGCTGCTTCCAGGTTCATCTCATAGGTGGCAGCTTCCAGGCCATAATCCGACTGCGAGATGGAGTTTGCCGTAAATGAGTTCGTTTCAATGATATCTGCGCCGGCATCTAGGTAGGCTTTATGGACCGACTCGACGACATCCGGCTGCGTAATGTTGAGCAGATCAGGGTTGTTGCGAACATCGTGCGTGTGGTTCCTAAAGCGTTCCCCGCGGTAATCCGCTTCCGTCAGCTTGCGGCTTTGCAGCAGGACACCCATCGAGCCGTCAAGGATCAAGATGCGCTCTTGAAGCAGTTGTTTAATGTCAGCCATAATTTTCGTCTTCTAAAATCTTCGGGCTAATCCGCCCAATTCTCGCAAGCCAGTTCTGGAACCCGCTGGAAGTCGCGCAGGTTCCGCGTCACCACCGTCGCGACTGCTTCCAGGGCAATCGCCGCAATCCGCAAGTCCATCTTTCCCACATTCAGCTTCATTGCCAGCAGCGTATTGTAGCGGGCGATGGCGGCTTCAGAGAAAGTCATGACATGAAACCCGGAAAGCAAGCGAAGCGAGTTCGTCAGCCCTTGATAACCATAGGCAAGTTCCGCATCGCTTCTTGCTCGACGCAAGAATGCTGATCGGCCAATCATCTGCTCTTCAGCCGTGACGACCGCAACCGCGATTTGACTAGTTGGCGTCGCAACCACACGCGAGACAGTAGGCTGATGACCACGGTCGTAGAACGAAAGCGTGTCGGTATCGAGAAGCCAGAGCGGGTTCAATAGTTGGGGTCTTCTTCAACCTGACGTCGGTACTCTCGCATTTCTGCGAGAAAGTCATCAAATGTTGGATCATCCATAGACATCCCAGCAACCTGAGCCAACGGATGGCCTTCTGCTCTGAATTTTTCAATGAGACGCCGCGACTCTGTCTTCTCTTCCTCAGTCATTGGGGGCATAGGAGAAGGATAGAGTATTTCAATTTTTGTATCCATAATTCTGATTATAGCACAATCGCATGAGTGCTAACCTTGACTTCACCCGGCGCGTCCGTTATACTGAAACCAAAGTTGTTGTAAGCAAAGTTTTCGCGGCGGGGGAGCAGCATATTGGATCAGAATGATTTGATTGAGAAAAATTATGTGGTGGGCGTGGATTTAGGTGGAACCAATGTCCGTGCGGCGGTGCTGGAACGGGCGACGGAAGAAGTCGTGGCGCGGGGCGCAAACATTCCTTCCATGGCGATGGAAGGGATCGCGCAGACGGCGGGGCAGATTGTGGAAGCGGTGCAGGAAGCGCTAAACGCCGCCGGCATCAGCCGCGAGCAAGTGCTTGGCGTTGGGATTGCCGTGCCGGGCCATGTCCGGGCGTCCGAAGGGCTGGTCCTCTGGGCACCGAACTTCAAGGACCAGTGGAAGGGCGTTCCCATCGCGCATTTGGTGGAAACGCTGCTCGGCGTTCCGGTGCGGAGCGGCAATGACGCTAACCTCGCCGCGCTGGGCGAGTTCCGGTTCGGCGCGGGCCGGGACGTGCGCCATATGATTATGGTGACGCTCGGCACGGGAGTCGGCGGCGGCATCATTGTGGACGGCAAGCTGCTCGACGGCGCGGACGGCGGCGCGGGCGAGATCGGCCACATGATCATTAATCCCGGCGGGCGCGGCGGCAACTCGTCATTCGGGTCAGTGGAAGGCGAAGCCCAGCGCGACGCGATTATTGAGCGGGCCGCCCGCAAAATCCAGTCGGGCCGCCCGACCACTTTGGGAGCAAGAGTGGACTATGACCGCTTTGCTTTGACGCCCGCTTTAATCGCCGAAGAAGCCCAAAAAGGTGATGCCGTGGCTTTAGAAGTCTACGAAGAGACAGGCTACTATTTAGGGGTCTGCGTCGCCAATCTGATTAACCTGTTCAACACGCAGATGATTGTAATCGGCGGCGGCATTGCCCAGGCTGGGGACATCATTTTAGATCCCATCCGGCGCACGGCGACCGCATGCGCGATTCGCTCCATGTCCCGCATCTGCCAAATCGTCCCCGCCGAGCTTGGCGACAACGCCGGGGTCCTCGGCGGCGCGGCAATGGTCTTGCAGGAAGTCGGCGGCGAAGTTTAGACATTCGCGTCAACCGGGCAAAAGCGCGTAGGGGCGCTGCTTGCTGCGCCCTTCCAGAAAGGCGCACCAATGGACGACGATACAAAGACCGAAACCCACGACATTCCCGGCGGCACGGAAACGACCAGCACCAGCCACAGTGACAGCGGCGACAAAACGGAAATCAGCGAAAACGTCACCGAAGACACGGTCAAAGGCGAAGAAGCCAACGAGATATAAAAAGTAAGCCCCGACCAATCGGTCGGGGCTGTTTTCGTCTTTGGACCGCCGCATCAGGGAGCGACACTTCCCCATGTGATCTGAACCCCACGGTAACTTGTCATCACGGCGAGATGGCCGGGCGCGACTTCGTAGATCGCAGGCCAGGAAAAGACATGGCCGATTGGCACGGCGGGCGGAGAGGCAAGGAGCCAGGTTTTGCCGTAATCGTCGCTATAGGAAATCTCGTTCTGGCAGGACGTCATTATCAAGCGCCCGCTTTCAAGCGAAGTCACCCAGGGGCCGGCGTGCTGATGGGCAATCGGCGCGCCGATGCCGGGCGGCCAGGTCGCGCCGTCAAGAGAAGTCTTAAAGTAGACGTCGGCGTCGCCGACACCGACAACCTCAAAGACCGCAACATAATCGCCGTTCTTCATGCGCGTTACGACCGGCATTCCGGGCCGCTGCCCGCCGCCGAAAGTCTGCGAGGCCAGCACCCGTACCGGCCCCCAGGTTGCGCCGCCGTCCGCCGAAACTTTCTCGGAGATTATTTGGCTAAAAGACGGCTGACTGTTGGACAGAGTTTCGTCGGAATACGCGCAGGCCAGAGACTTGTCAGCCAGCAGAAAAAACTTCGGCTCCCAGAGGCCCTGCGACGGCTGCCCCAGCGTGTATGGACCCGGCTCACTTTGGGCGACCTGGCTCAAAAACGTCCAAGTTTTGCCGCCGTTCGTGCTTTGGTATACCGGCAGACGGTACGACTGCGCCTCGCCGGGCTTGCGGCTTGTGACCACGGAGCGCCCGGTCAGCAGCAGCGTTCCGTCCGGCAATTGGATCAGGTCACCGTTGTCCAGATTGCGGCCCGGCTCGGCAACTGTTGTGACAACCTTCCAAGTTCGCGCCCGATCATGGCTGATTTTAATCTGCAAGATGCTGTTCGGCTTCTGGAACTTGGTCACCACGCAAAGCCAGTTGCCGCCGCCCGTCGGGATCATCCGCCCCCACCCCGCTTTTGCGACCTGCGTTTTCTCGCCCCAATTGAACAGCGAGGGGGAAGGCGTTTATGCCTGCAAAGTTCCGCTGGCAAGAGCGACATAATACATCAAGACCATAGTGAACAAACAGCGATGTATCAATGGACTTTACGTTTACTTTTAGGTGCGTTGCCCCAGGGGCGTGGAAGCAGTTCCATCAATGGCACACAGCACCACAGACACGCGGGAAAAACTACGCCGTTGGCGGCTTTGGCTACAATGAACCAGCTCCCGCTTAGATGCAGTACCAGAACCCCAAACCCCATCAGCACTGTTAAACCGAACAATGTAAGTGTCGCACGAACCAGCCGAACCGAATTATCGCCATCCCACCGTGTGATAATTTTTGCAAGCCATATGCCATTTAGACAAAGAGAAAACAGAAACAGCATATCAGCAGTGGGAGACATAGACGGTTCCTTTGGCTTACAAATTGACACCATTGATTTTGAGGTGGAACTTGCAGCCTAGAAAGTCAGCGGCGCGGCGACAGAGGACCATTCTGAGGACGAATATCTCGAAGTATTCAGTAACGCTGGCATGGGTGGTGTCAATTTCAAGCTCCAGTGTGATTGTCTTGGACTCGGCGTTGACGTGCAGGTAGGACTTCTGAACGGCGGAGTTGACGCGGTCGTGGATGTCCCACTTGACCGGGTCTTTCTCTTGCACCCGCGAGAAGTGGACATCGGATTTGTCGGCGATAATGACGGCGGCGGAGACCGGCGAAATCGGCAGGCCGTTCGGCTCCTCGTGGTTGCCAATGGCCCCGATGACCGTTGCGATTTCCCCGGCGGCCATCTTCATGTCGGAAAGGATTGTAAAAGACATCAGCGCCCCAGCTTCGACGTGGCCGATGCGGTTCACGACGCAGCCCATGTCGTGCAGGTAGCCCGCAATCGCCGCAAGCTCCCCTTCCCGCTCCGGGTGATTGAGGTTAGTCAAGATGGTCCGGGCAATAGTGGACACAATGCCGGCGTGGCGATGTCCATGCTCGGTGTAGCCGATGGCCTGCATCTGCTCGTTGGCGCGGGTAATGTAGATGCGAACGCGCCCGTCATGCCGGACTTCTTTGAGCGTCAGCAGCGTTGGAGCCAAAGTTGGTTTTTCAGCAACTGGTTTTTCAACTGTTTCTGGTGTCATAGTCGTTTCAGTGTTACGGGCGTCATCGCCCCGAAAGTTGTTGAAGAAGTGATGCGGACCGAACCGCCAGTGTCGGCGTTCCAAGTGATGCCGACAGTCGCTGTCCCGTCCCGGTCTGTCTGCACGGCGCTTTGGTCAGCCGTTCCCAGCACGACATTAATCTGCACCGGCGCGAACGCCAAAGGCTTGCCGTTTTGGTCGGCGACACGGACGATCAACTGGCTGCGGTCATGCAGGCCGTTTGGGTCCGGCACTAAGCGGCAGGAAAGCGTGTAAACCGACACCGGCGTTGTCTTGCCGATGACTGTGACGGGAGCCGTCAGAAGCCGGCCTTTGTAGAGCGCGGACACAGCGCCGGTACCGGGAGTTGTTGTAACAAGATACCCTTTTTGGTTGACAAAGCCCCGCCCGCCCACCGGTCCCTGCCAGAGAATGCCGGGCGCACTGCCCGGCAGCAGGCGCGAGCCGTCCTGAACCCGCAGCGGCACAGCAGACCCGACCCGCAGCGGCGTCTTCGGCAGGACAATCTGCGCTGGCGGCACGTCGTCCTGACCGGCTTCGGCGTCCGCCGTGACGGCGGAAGTCAGGGAAGGCAGCACGGGCGCATCGCTTTGGTAGGCCCGGTCACTATAAACCAGCAGCATGTCGGCGACAGGACGCTCCGAGCCGTCACCGCCGGGGCTGCTCACGGTCAGCCCACCGGCTGCCAATGTGGTTGACCCGCCGCCGTCCAAGTTGATCGCGTTCCACGCGCCGTAGCGCCTCAGTATCAACGCCATGCCGTCGAGCGAGACGCCTTTGGAGAACGCTTGGCGTCCGTCTACCGTGACCAACAAGAGGTGACGGCCATCGCGGGTTGTCCCGACTGCCGTTCTTGGGTTGAGGCTTTCGGCAAACCCGGCGTCAAAGCCTTCCGCCGCCCAGTCTACGGTCACTTGCCCGTCGGTCAGAAGGCGCGGCCCGCCGCCGACCGCCGACGGCACCATCGCCCAGGTGTAAGCGGCCCGGTTGAGGCCCGCCCCAGAGCGCGACGGCAAATCCCCAGTAGTCCGAGGCAGCGAGGCGACTTGCAGCGCCCCTAACGTCTGGCCCACCGGCGCAACGGCAAGAACAAAGCTGACGGCATCGCCCGGATGCAGATGCCGTGCAAGAAAGTCCGCGCCGACGCCCGGCCCGCCGGAAATAATAACGCCGCCTGCGGGAATGGCTTCCGTGTTCCCGCGCACGACTTCCACCCGGTCTATATGCCCCGTCACCAGCTTGTTGGCCCGGATCGGCAGGTTCACCCCCGTGACAACCGCTTCCACGCCGCCGGGCTTGTTGGACGTTGTCTGCCCATAAATCGGGCTGTAAACGACGATTTCCCCAGGCGCGGTAGATCGGTCAATGCCGCTGACATATGCCCGCGCTCCATCAGACGTCTGCAAGTCGCCGAGGAATCCCAGCGTGTCAAACAAAATGCCGTGGCCGTCCGGCGTCACGCCCAAAGTGACGCGCGGCCCGCTGCCATGGATGCCGGGAAACGGCTCCGAAAACAGCTCGCCATCTCGAATACCAACACCTAACGGATCGCCTGTGTAGGGAAAATAATCAGCGTTAATCGCCGCGACTGCGCCCCAGCGCCGGGCCAAACGCGCGACATCTTCCCGCCCCTGCGTCGCATCCTGCCCATTGATTTTATCCTGCCCGATGCCGACCCCGATCCGCACCCCCGGCGCATCCAAATCCACCGACACGACATTGATAATCAGCGGCGTCTTCTGGTCAATCTCCTGCGTCAGTGTCACCCCCGGCGCAAGCCGCTTCACGGTCGTATCAGCGTGGGCAACTCCCGCAAAGCAGAGTAGGGCAAAGACAGAGAATAGAGTTCGTTTTGACAAAAATGGCATGGATGATACAGAAACCTACCTGGCACAAGTGCCCGTCCTCCCGAAACGGGAAGACGAAGAGGTTGTTGACGGGGGACTGGCCTCAAACTCCTCACCTTCCCGTTGCGGGAGGGTCGCTGCTTGCAGCGGGGTAGGTTCGGGGGAGACGTTTACAGTTTTGCCCCCATGCTGACTAGCAGGGAGCGGGTCTCTATTCTAAGCCTCCCTTTCTCTTCGGCTAAAACTTTTGTTTCCAGTTTCAGCCGCTCAAATTCGATTCGCTCTTGGCCCATCAGTTCATTGAGCCGTGCGGCTTCCTGCATCAGCATCTCAAACTCGGCTTCATATTCTGCGGTTGTCTGCGCCGAAAGCATATTTGCCATGATTATCCTTTATTTGATAGTGACATCTACATTTTGACCGTTTTCATCCACGGGGGAGCTGAGAGAAGCTGTCCCGTAGTAATGGCCGTAGCCATCATTGTTCAGATCACATCCGCTGCTTTGCGGACCGTCTGCAGGCATCGCCGGCTGCCAAGTATAGCTATAGAAAATGGCGAAACTATCGTCCTTAGCAGTGTAGACCACTTGATCAACTTTGATGTCTGTCAACGTGTAAGTCTTTCCATCAAAACGGTAGCTGTGCAGCGTTGGTGCGGCCAGCACTTGCGCCCGGAACTGTTCTTGAACTGACGCTTGGGCAATCGGTGGTGTTCCCGTCGGCTTGGCGAAATCGGCTGAGACAGACGCGGGAACCGACCCCGACGCCGCAGGCCGATGAACGACAATCACGGCAGAAACGATCAGCGAAACCGACACGATGCAAGCGGCGGCAAGAATGGAAACATCAGAGCGCGGCATGGCCTTTTCCTTCGGGTGTATTTGTAAATTCACGCTTCCGGCAGTAAATCTTCGGCGGTGTTGGTATCGCTCCAAATGAGCTTGGCGTCTACTAAGCCGGGGGCGGCGGCAAGGCGCAGGGACTGGACCCCGGTTAGCTCGCTGCTGGTGCCGTCGGAGCGCAGGCCGAGGCCGAGCCAGAGGCCGTCAAACGAGCCGTCCTGCTCGCAGGTGACAACAATGCGGCGGCCACGAGCAATCAGCTCGACCGTGCCGGGGAACAGAGAGGTGCCGTGCTGATCGCGGGTTCCTTTAGCCCCCGTCACATACCGGGACAAAATCGCCGTGACGGAGCCGTTTAAGCCGCTGGCGTCCGGGGCGATAATCTCGACGCTGAGGCTTTCGACTTCCCCGGTCGGTACGGGCTGGCCGTTTAAGAAGACAAACAAGTCTGCGGACGAGGGGCCGCTGACAATGATCTGGGTCAGGCTGCTCTGCAATCGGGCGACTTCCGATGCGGCGGGCAGGTTGGAAGGCGGGGCGGGCGTGCCATTGGATGAGCCGAACATAGGACAGGTTCTCCATGAGAACCTCACCCCGGCTCGTTCCTCGCCGACCCTCTTCTTGTCAAGGAGAGGGTGGACGCGGAGCGGCCGGGTGAGGTCTTCCTAAGCCACAATCGTATAAGTAATGACTTCGTCGGTAGAAATCCAGTGCGGCTTGTAGACAGACACAAAGGCTTTCACGACATCCTCTAGGGCGTTCACGTCCACATACACGTCCACGACGCGGTTTGTCACATCCTGCCCATTGTACCAGACGCGGGTTGTTTGGGGGTCCATTAATGGATGGTAATTTTCCAGCACGATCTCGTGGTCCGGAAACGTCAGCGTCAGCTTGCCGGGCAGGATGTCAATAGGGGCATCCGGGTTGTCCTGGGGCCGCACATAAGCCGTGAGGTCCGTGCCGTCGTAGATGCCGCCCTGAACGGGGTTGTCGTATTCGTCGCGCCCGGCGCGGACTTCCACGAACAGTTCTGCCGCCAAGACTTCCACACCATTGTTGTAGAGTGTCGTAGACGACCAATCGCCGCCCGTCTGAAAAATCATGTCGTTCATGTAAGTTTGTCTCCTGTCAGAACCCACCCGGCACAAGTGCCTGCCCTCCCCAAAGGGGAAGGCGAAGAGATAGAGGCCGTCCGCTTGCTCAAAGCTCCTTGCCTTCCCCTTTGGGGAGGGCAGGCACTTGTGCCGGGTGGGTTTCTATCGTCGCCGCCCGCCGCCAAACGAGCGCCCGCCGCCGAACGAGCCTCCGCCGAAACCACCTCCGCCAAACGAGCGGCCCCCTCCAAACGAACCGCCGCCGAATGACGGGCGTGAGACAGGCGCTCCGCCGCCGAACGATCCCCCGCCGCCAAAGGCAGGCCGGCTGCCAAAGGAGCCGCTGGAAGGCGCGGAAGGTGCAGACACTGGGAACGAGCGCCGGCCTGCGCCGAACGAGCCGCCGAACCCGGAAGGACTGCGTCCAAACGAGCCGTTTGACCCACTGCTGCCGAACGCCGGGCGTGAGGCGCTGCCGCCGAACCCCGATGGGCCACGGTTGAACGAGCCGCTGCCGAACGATCCGGGACGGGCGCTGCCGAACGAGCGATTGCTGCCGAATGCCGTTCCGGCACTGCCGAACGAGCGGCGTCCGAACCCGCTGCTGGAGTTGAACGACGTTCGTGCGGCTCGGTTGTAGACCGTTCGGTTGACTACACGCATCGGAGCGTAGCCGTAAGGGTGACCGACGTAGTAACTATGGTAGGAGTTCCAGCCGTAGTAAGGCGAGCCCCCAATCAGGAAATGCAGGCCGATCATGGGGCCGACAATGCTGTACGGGCTGTAGCCATAGTAGCCGCCGTAGTAGGCCATACCGGGGTACCAGCCCATGCCGGTGAATGCCGACCAGCTTGGCGCGAGGCCGACATAGACCGGCTGGGAGTAAGCGTAGTTCTGCGGGAACGGGTACCAGTTGGAACCCGGCTGGGCGGCATTCTGTAGTCCCGCGCCTGCCGGAAGATACAGTGTCGGGAACTGGCCGGAATTGACAAAGTACATGCCGCCATTTTGAGACTGGCCGAACTTCATCACATACATGTTCTGGTTGGCAAAGGGGACAACAATGGTTCCCTGTGGCGAGAACAACTGGTAGCCGCCCTGGTCAAAAACCGCCCGCGTAATCTGGACCTGCTGGCCTACGGGGACGTCTGTCCAGTTGTACGCTCCTGCTTGCGCTGCACTGTTCGTCCCAGGGTTCTGCATTGCTCCGTTTTGGTCCATCGGCTGCGAGATTGTGACTGGCGTGGTCGGCGGGGCCATCGCCACCGGCGGGGCATTGTGGGAGCAGCCGGACAGAAGCAAAGCCGCTCCGGCGGCGCACACAACTAAAAATTGGGTTCGTTTCACGATGGGTTCCTCCAAAAATCGGCAGCAGTACCCACTCTGACACGCCGAAAAGAAAAAAGTTGCGGCGATTGTCTGATTCTGAAACAAGAGTGCGGGCTTAAAGGGTATAAACAAGAAAAGCAGGCAATCAGCAGAGACAAGAAACAATCAAAAATTAGACAGGGAAGATTATGGAGTACCCCGCGAACGCTGAAACATGGAGCGAACGCAGACTGACCGAACACAAAGAAATTGAGCCGCTGGAAGGCGAAGTCTGCCCGCAGTTTATTCGCTGCGGCAAGCCGGGCTGCCGCTGTCAGTACGACCGGCCTCACGGCCCGTATTACTACCGCATTTGGCGGGAAGGCACGCGCGTCCGCAAAGTCTACGTCAAGGCAACAGAGGTAGAGGCCGTGCGAGCAGCCTGCGTCCTGCACCGCAGCTTATCCCGCAGCCTTCAGGATGTGAAGCAGGCCAAGATGCAGCTCACCCAAAGCATGAACAAGCAGTGGCGGCGCACCCAGCGGATAATAGACAGCCGCTGACCTTCACCGCAGGAAATGTTTTTGTTTTGAAGACCCTCATGTGCCGCCGGTTTGACCGGCGGCATTTGTGCTGTCTGGGGCGGGTGGGCTGAAGTGTATGCTGCCGTCATTGTCCACGGTGATGCCGCTGTCGGGCGGCATCGGATCAACCTTCGTCACGCCATTAATTGTTTCTACCGCGCTGCCCCTGGTGATTGTCGCTGTTGTTCCTCTGCTGACAATTGTTATGGCACCGTTTACCGTTACGGCTTTCTTCGCTGCAAAGGCTCCGTTTACAACTAAGGTTCCATTGACCGTTAAAGCTTCCTCCGCAACTAAGCCTCCGTTTATTGTCAAAGATCCATTTACTACCAGAGATTTATTGATGGTGAGAGCTTTGTTCACAACCACGGAATCATTCACAACAACTGTCCCGTTGGTCGCAGCAGTCACTTCGGAGCTAGGTGAGCTGTTCACCGGGGGTGTGCTGTTTGCCGCCGGGCTGATCTTCACGCTGCCATCCGGGTTTACACTGAGGGTAGATCCCGGCGGCACGGAATACACTTTCTTGACGCCGTTGTTTGCTACTGTTGTCGTGACTGTTCCTTTGTCCGTCGTGGTCGTGACTACAAAGTTGGGCGAGTTTGTGATTGCTTGAACGGGCGCACTCGCCGTTAGTGGAGGCGGCGGGTTCTTGCCGTCCGGCACTTCAATCCACCCGTAGCCTTTTTGAAGCCACTTATAGCCCGGCCATGCCCGGACATGCTTTGTTTGCAGATAGTCCAGATAGTCCTCAGAAGGAACATCATCAGCGACTTTCAGCGCCGTGTCTTTGACGGGATACTGCAACACTAGCGTGTGTGTCGGGTAATCAAGGATGACGCGCTGAAATTGCAGGAAGAACGGAAAACCAAGTATGGCCTTCAATGAGCCTCCAGCACCGTATTGATTGTCAAGAACAGCGTCAATGTCGGACGATCCAATTTGGCTGGTGGTGCTGAAAATCGCACCGTTGTGTTCGGCATTCACTGAAATTGGAACCGGCACTTTCAGGCTCAGGTATATAACTGCCTTTGCCGTATTTCCGATGCCACTTTGCAGGTCGGACACAATCGTTTTCGTGTTCAACGCCGGGAGTTGCGCTGCCGCCGCTTTCGCCGCCTTAAGGGCGATACAGGTACGGTCTGAACCGCTGTCAAGCACAGCCCAGCCATCTTGGTTCAGGACATGAACCGGAATAAAAATTTTGCCGTCATCATCGTCAAACGGCAGCGACAAAGACGCTCCGCCTTGTGGGGTCTTAAGGGTGCCGCCGCGCGTAAGCGTCATTGTGTGAGCCGCAAAGTCCAGCGTGATACGGTATTTCGCAAACGCCATTGTTCCAAACACAGAACAAGGGGTGGTATGACTTATCGTGCCAACAACCTGCCTCAGTGTTAGACCGCCGATGGTCATGCTTCGAACTAATCCTACTTTTTCTGTTTCCGTGCCTTGGATGCCCTCAGCCTTAACCGAGGATTGGTTGGTCAGCTTCACGCCTTGAGCGTCTGCATCGTCCAGCATGAAATCCGATCCCCCGCCGGTATCCAAAACAAAGCGGACGCTTTTGTTGTTAATCTTCGCCTGAACAGAAAGCTCATTGTGAACCCGGTCCACCATGAGAGGAACAGCAACTGATTTTTCATTTAGGGTTCCATCAAGGCGCTCCAAACTCTTTTCCGAAACGGGTGCGGTCTCGTAAGAAAGCAAGCCTTTGCGAATACCGTCTTCAATGGCAGTGTTATCTGTGAGGTCTACGCCTGTTTTGTCAGCAGGTGATTGTCCCCGACTGCTCTGCGAACAGATGCCCAGCACGAGCAGGACGGCGGCAAGCAGCGCGGGGCGGCGCAGGCATTTTGGGAAGAGGTTGATCTTGCGTGCCATCAGGATTTCCATTTCTGCCGTGTCCAGTTCAGCTTGTTTCGATGATCTCCACGTTGGCGCGGGGGACGGTGACGACCGAGCCGTCGGCGAGCTTTGCTTCCAGTACGCGGACGGATGCCCCGGAGCCGATGACCGTGAGCTGCGGCGGCAGGCTGGACACTGACGCTAGCTTGCCGAAATACGGCTCCCGGATGATGCGGATAGGCGTGCCGATGGAAAGATTGCCTTCGTCGCCGCTCGCCGCCGGGCTGCCGGACGAACCGCCGAGCGGGACAATAACTTCGGGGCGGATGACGCCTGCGCGTATCTGGGTCGCGCCGTTGATGGATGCCGAGCGGCCCGCCAGCGAGCGCAGCAGCTCAAAGGTGCGCCGGGCCATCGCGATGGTGCCGAAGCCTTCGGTGATGACCAAAGTTAAGCTGATGTTCTCGTGGCCGGTGATGGCGACCCCGATGTCGTAGCCTAAAAACTCAATCAAGTCCTTGTCAATAATGCCGCCGACGACAATTCCTGTCACTCCGACTTCCGACGCTTTCCGCAGGGCCGCCCCGGAAATGTTCGCGCCGCCGACAATGATTTTGCCCGCCAGTTCTGAGGTAATCTGAGCTTCAGTCAAGTCGCTTTCAGGGGATTCCGAGACCATCTGGATTTCCCCCACCCGCTCGCCGCCGATCCCAAAGATGCCTTGAATGAGTGCGCCTTCGGTCTGGACAATGACGCCTTCGCCGGGCATGGTCTCGGCAACGGTGCCGGACAGATAGGCCGTCAGGTTGATCGGCAGCGGTGACTGCCGGACACCGACATTGCCGGAAACGCCGCTAATAGTCTCGACAGTGCCGGCAACTGGCGATTTCGCTTCGGACTTAAACATGCCGAAGAACGCTTTGGTCGCGCCCAGCACCTGCCCCTTTTCGACGGCGTCCCCTTCCTTCACCAGCAGAATGCCCGGCATTTCGTCGGGGTCAATGCCAAGCTGCGCGGCGACTTTCACCGACTGCATCAGGCCCGGCAGGGACGCGCGGGCGACAATCGTATCGGGCGCGACGGTCTGCCCCGGCTCGACTAAGACTTCGCCTTTGAGCGGCAGGCGGCGCGTGCGCTGAATGATCGTGTGCGGGCTGACTTTCAGCCCCGGCGTATAAGCGGTTCCCAAATAGGCTCCTTCGTCCCTTTAATGCCCCTGCCCCGGCGACAGGCGGAACTTTTCAATGACGGCGTGGGCCGTGCTGACATCCTGCCAGCCGAGGACCGTGGTTTCTTTGTCTTCCAAATCTTTATAGATGTCGAAAAAATGGACAATTTCTTTCAAGATATGCGCCGGCAAATCCGACAAATGCTCAATGCCCTCAAAGCGCGGGTCGGCGGCGGCGACCGACAAAATCTTCTCGTCCGGCCCTTTCTCGTCGCGCATCATCAGGACACCCAGAGGCCGGGCGGCGATCAGGCAGCCTGGGAAAGTCGGCTGCGTCGTGATGACCAGAATATCCAGCGGGTCGCCGTCTTCGGCCAGCGTGTCGCAAATCCAGCCATAGTCAAACGGATAAAACAGCGGCGAGTAGAGCGTCCGGTCCAGCTTGAAGACGCCCAGCTCATGGTCAAACTCGTACTTGTTGGAGGACCCTTGCGGGATTTCCACAATCATGTTGACAATGACCGGCGCTTGATCGCCGAGCGGCAGTTCCAAATAAGACATAAAGTTTCCCGGCAGGCAAAGTTAAGCGGTATTTCGGCGTACAGGGGACTGATTCCTTCTGAACCCACCCCGGCACAAGTGCCGACCCTCCCGAAACGGGAAGGTGAGGAGACAAGAGAACCGACGAAGCAACGCTCGCTCTGCATCCGAAACTCTTCACCTTCCCGTTTCGGGAGGGTCGGCACTTGTGCCGGGGTGGGTTCCCAATGCCGCTGTCAGCGCTGCCCGAACCCCGCTCGGCTTGCCAGTGTGCAGCATAGCCAGGTAAGCGGCAAGCCTTCCGACAAACCCTGGCGATGAGCCTAAATCGCCAAATATTTCTGTTACTCGCAACAGTGCACGCGGGTATGAGCCGGCTTCCCGCGCAAGAGGAACAAGTTCGCTTGCACGCGGGTCATCAATCGGATATGCCTGGCCCTGCTCATCTGTGCCTGTCAAGTATCGCAGCCAGCCGGCCAATGTTAGTGTCAGCAGACGATGGGGGCGGCCCTGCTTGAGTGCCTTCTCTAGAGACGGACGCAGGTACTGCGGGAACTTGCCGGAGCCGTTCAAACAAAGGCGCGTAATTTGGTCTTTAATGGCCGGATTGTCAAAGCGCGTTAGGAGTGTCGCTTTGTAGTCTATGAGGTCAATGCCCGGCACGGGCGGCAGCAAGGGCGTGACTTCGTCGTCCATCAGGCGCTGGATAAATGTGCGAAACTGCGGGTCGGCCATCACTTCCGGCACGGTGGAAAAGCCGGCCAAAAAGCCGAGATAGGCGATTGCGAAGTGGCTGCCGTTCAGAAGCGAAAGCTTCATGGTCTCATATGGCGCGACATCGGGGACAAACTGCGCCCCGACCTGCTCCCATGCGGGGCGGCCGGCGCAAAACTCATCTTCAATGATCCACTGCTTGAACGGCTCGCACATCACCGGCCAAGCATCGTCAATACCGAACTCGGCGCGGACTAACTGCCGGTCGGAGTCAGTGGTCTGCGGCGTAATCCTGTCCACCATTGAGTTCGGAAACGCGGCGTTTTGCGCGATCCAGTGGGCCAGGTCCGTGTCCGGTGCTGTGGCTAATAGGGCGCGTTTTGCCGCATCGCCGTTGCCCGGCAGATTGTCGCAGGACAGCACCGTAAACGGCGCGAGGCCGAGGTCCCGGCGCTCCCGCAGGGCGTCCGCCAAATACCGGAACACGTTTTTGGGGTCATCTGGATTAGGCGTGTACCCGCCTTCGGTGATGGTCAGGGACACAATGCGGGTTTCCGGCGCGGCCAGCACGGCCCGAAACGCCGCTTCTTCTTCCGGGGCAAAGATATAACTGACAAGGGAGCCGATGACCCGCGCGGTGTCTCCCTCTGCATCACGGGTGACGAGCGTATACAGGCAGTCTTGCGGCACGAGTGCATCCCGCATGGGCCGGTCTTCAGGCCGCAGGCCGACCCCGCAAATACCCCATTCTTTCGCGCCTCCCGACGCCATTAAATCGTCTAAATAGACCGCTTCATGCGCCCGGTGGAAGCCGCCGACTCCAATATGGACAATGCCTGCCGTGATTTCGGCGCGGTCATAGCGGGGAGCCGTCACAGCAGCCGGCAGTGAAAAAAGCGTTTTTACGTTGAGCATCGTAGTCATAGCGCTGTTATACCCCAGCGGCTCCCGGCCGCGCTTGTCTGTTCAAGAAGTAAAGTGGGTACAATAAAGCCGCTATGCGCCCACTGATTAGTGAAGTCCGATTCAACCGTCTGTTGACCCAAGCCGCGCTTCTCCCGCTGCTGCTGATGGCTCTGCTCTCCGGGCTGCTGATCTGGCAGATCGTAACATTGCTCCACTCTTTCGAGTGGGTGGGACATACGGACCAGGTCATTTCTCAGGTAAACAAGTCGCAGAAGCTGCTGCTGGATATGGAAACCGGCAAGCGCGGCTACATGCTCACGAGTGACCGCAGTTATCTTGCTCCTTATCTCAATGCAAGGGGTCAAGTTCCTGACGCCCTAAAACAGCTTATGTCGGATTTGTCCGAGGACAGCCCGCAGAAACAGCGGGTGATGACGCTTCAAGGCTTGTATGCTCAGTGGGACATCTTTTCGCAGCATCAGATCGCTCAAGCCAAGCCAGGGCAGATCGCGGCGCGGCATTACGACGGCACAGGCAAGATTTTAATGGACCAAATGCGTGATCAGTTCACAGCGCTGATCAACGCTGAAGAGCAGTTCCGCTCGGAACGGGTGCGAACTGTCCACCGCACGGCTTATGAAGTCATTGCAACTGCGCTGGGGGCCGCTTTAGTCGGCGGCATCCTGCTTGCGCTCTCGTCTCGGCGTCAGCTGATTCGGCTTTCCACCGAGTTTGCCGAAGCGACAGCTACCACACGGCGTCAGGCACAGGCCATTCACGAGAGCGAAGACCGGCTGCGCCTGACTATAGACACGGCGCTGGATGCAGTCATTAACGCTGACTCGCGCGGCATTATCACGGGCTGGAATGCACAGGCGGAACGGATTTTTGGCCGTACCCGCGCCGAAGTTGTCGGTCAGCCCTTAGACCAGACAATTATTCCAGAAGCTTACCGGGACGCGCACCGGCGCGGGCTGGCCCATTTCCTCAGCACCGGCGAGGGGCCGGTACTTAATCAGCGCATTGAAATCTCGGCACTTCGGGGCGACGGAACGGAATTTCCGATAGAGCTTGCTATTGTTCCGATTAAATCGCATGACGGCGTTTCTTTCAGTGCGTTTGTGCGTGACATCGCCGCCGACAAGCAGGCGGAAGAAGAGCGCCTGCGCCTCAGCAACTACAATCAGCTTCTGCTGAACTCGACGGGGGAAGGCATCTACGGCATCGACACAAGCGGCAGCTGCACCTTCCTGAACGAAGCTGCAGCGCGGCTGCTTGGCTTGACTTCGGAAGAAGCGCTCGGACAGAACATGCACCGGCTGGCCCACCACAGCCATTTGGATGGGACACTTTATCCGGCGGAAGAGTGTCCGATCTACCGCGCTATGGCTGCGGGAGGAAGCTGCCGAGTGGAAGACGATTTCTTTTGGCGTAAAGATGGAACGTCGCTTCCGGTGGAGTATTCTTCCTCCCCCATTCTCAGCGGCGGCAGGCTGCAAGGGGCCGTGATTACGTTCGCCGACATCACGCACCGCAAACTTGCCGAAAAGGAGCTGCGGGACGCACGGGATGCCGCCGAAGCGTCGAGCCGAACAAAGTCTCAGTTCCTTGCCAACATGAGCCATGAGCTGCGGACGCCGATGAACGCGATTTTGGGTTACTCGGAAATGCTGCAAGAAGAAGCGGAAGAAGAGGGCCTAGCCAGCTTCACACCGGACTTGCAGAAAATTCAAAGTGCAGGCAAGCACCTTTTATCGCTGATCAACGACATTTTAGACTTGTCTAAAATTGAAGCCGGCAAAATGGAGCTGTATCTAGAGGACTTTAAGGTAGCAGAAGTTGTCTCCGATGTCGCATCTACTGTGCAGACTCTCGTTGCGAAAAAATCCAACCGCCTGGAGATCTTCTGCCCGCCGGACATCGGTGTCATGCATGGTGATTTGACTAAAGTGCGGCAGTCTCTACTCAACTTGTTGTCTAACGCCACCAAGTTCACGGAAAACGGCAGCATTACGCTGAGAGTGCGGCGTGATGACGGCTTCTACATATTTGATGTTCAGGATACGGGGATCGGCATGACGCCTGAACAGATTGCAGGGCTGTTTGAAGCGTTCTCGCAGGCGGATGCTTCGACAACCCGCAAATATGGCGGGACCGGGCTGGGTCTTGCCATCACGCGCCGTTTCTGCCGCATGATGGGCGGCGACGCGACTGTGGAAAGCGAACCCGGTGCCGGCTCAACATTCACGATGCGCCTGCCGGTTTCTGTCGAGGCGCTTCAAGACGAGTCTGCCGCAGCAGAGTTGCTGCCTGTGCAGAACAGCGGGGCTGCCCCGCTGGGGGATGCCGTGCTGGTGATTGACGATGACCCGGCGGTACGCGACTTGATGCGCCGGTTTCTGTCCCGCGAAGGCTTCCATCCGGAAACGGCGGCAAGCGGTGAGGAAGGTCTGCGCCTTGCCCGCGAGCTGCGTCCGGTGGCGATTACGCTGGACGTGATGATGCCCGGAATGGACGGCTGGACAGTCTTGCAGCGCCTTAAAGCGGACCCGCAAACGCAGGACATTCCCGTTGTCATGCTTTCCATGGTGGACGACAAGAACATCGGCTTTGCGCTGGGCGCGGCGGACTACATGACCAAGCCGATTGACCGCGCCCGCCTCGGCGCTATTCTTGCGCGGCATCGGTGCGATGCAGAAACCGGCTGCCGGGTACTTTTAGTGGAAGATGATGATGCGACTCGCGACATGATGTGCGAGCTGCTGGGGCGAGAAGGCTGGCACGTCATTGAAGCCGCCAATGGGCGTCAGGCGTTGGAAAGCTTAGATGGCCCCTGCCCGGACCTGATTCTGCTGGATCTGATGATGCCGGAAATGGATGGGTTTGAGTTTGCCGGACGCCTGCGCGAGCGCCCGGAGTGGCGCAGTATCCCTGTCGTTGTCCTAACTGCGAAAGACTTGACTTTGGAAGACCGGCAGCGTCTCAATGGCGATGTCCAGAAGATACTGGAAAAAGGCTCATGGGACCAAGCCGCGCTGCTTCAGGAAATGCACCGGCTGGTGGACACGAAAACGCAAAAAGCGTAAGGAAAAATAATGCCGCGTCTGCTGCTGGTGGAAGACAACGAAGATAACCGGGACATGCTTTCGCGGCGGCTGATCCGCAAAGGCTACGACGTGCTGCTGGCTGTGGACGGCGGCGACGGCGTAGCGCAGGCGCTCCTGCACCAGCCCGATTTGGTTCTGATGGACATGAGCCTGCCGGTCCTGGACGGATGGGAGGCAACCCGGCAGATCAAAGCGGCGGAGGAGACGCGCGATGTTCCCATCATCGCGCTGACAGCCCACGCCATGTCCGGCGACCGCGAGAAAGCAATCGCTGCCGGCTGCGACGATTACGATACCAAGCCTGTCGAGCTGCCCCGACTCCTCGAAAAAATTGAGGCGCTTTTGGCTAAGAAAGAATGACCGTGAACGAAAACGCGCTGGCGGAACTGCGGCATGATCTTCGAACCCCAATCGGCCTAGTTTTGGGCTACGGCGAAATGGTGCAGGAGGAGCTGATCTCGGCGGGCAGGCCGGACCTTGCCGCCGACTTGGAAAAGATTCGGGCGGCGGGCCAGCGGCTGCTGGAAATGGTCGGCGAGCGTCTCAGCGCGGAAGCGCTGGGCGCTCCGGCTCCTGCACGCCCGGCGGCACTTGCAAGTCCGCCTCCGCAACTCGCTCAAACTGCGGAAGATACCCGGCGGGACAAAGAAAGCGGCCTGCTGCTGATTGTGGACGACAACGAGGACAACCGCGATGTTCTCGCCCGCCGGCTTCAAAAGCAAGGCCACTGGGCAGTCACGGCTGCAAGCGGCCCGGAAGCGCTTGCGGCGCTGGCCGACCAGCCGTTTGATTTGGTGCTTTTGGACATTATGATGCCGGAAATGGACGGCTACGAGGTGCTGTCTCGGATCAAATCCAACCCGCAGACCCAAAACCTGCCGGTGATTATGATTTCCGCCTTAGATGAGATTGAAAGTGTTGTGCGCTGCATTGAAATCGGCGCGGCGGACTACCTGCCGAAACCATTCAACCCAACCCTGCTGCGGGCGAGAATCGGGGCCAGCCTGCGCGAAAAACGCGCCCGCGACCGCGAGCAGCGCTACACGACTGAAATTGCGGAAAGCTACCGGCGGCTTCAAGAACTGGAGCGGCTGCGGGACGATCTGACTCACATGATTGTCCACGACCTGCGGACCCCGCTGACTTCCCTGCTGACCGGCCTGCAAACCGTTCCACTCGTGGGCGACATGAACCCGGTTCAAGCCGAGATGCTGGACATTGCCGTTGCCGGCGGGGAAACGCTGCTGAACCTGATCAACAACCTGCTGGATGTGGACAAGATGGAGCAGGAAACGGTTCCTCTTGCCAAAACGACGCTTGCTGCGGAAACCCTCATCGAACTTGCCTGCGTCCAAGTGTCGCTGCTGGCGGACTCAAACAGCCTGACACTGGTGCGTGACATCGGCAGCAGCCTGCCGCCGCTCTGCGCGGACGAAGACAAGCTGAAACGGACCTTGGTGAACTTGATCGGCAACGCCATCAAGTTCACCCCGCCCGGCGGCACAATCACGATCAGCGTGAACTGTGCCGCAGATGGCCTGCTGTTTTCCGTGCGCGATACCGGGGAAGGTATTCCGCCGGACGCCTTTGAGCGCATCTTTGAGAAGTTCGGTCAGGTGGAGAGCCGCAAGGCAGGCCAAAAGATGTCTACTGGCCTCGGCCTCACATTTTGCAAGCTGGCCGTGGAAGCCCACGGCGGGCGCATCTGGGTGGACAGTGCCCCAGAGCGCGGCAGTGTCTTTTTTTTCACCATTCCGCTGTCCGACTGCCCTTAGCGCGAAATTATCGCCCTCGGCGGCGCATTTCCTCGCGCCGCATTGGCATCCGGTCAATCTGCGACGTGAGCGCATCCAAGTTGATTGGCGTCGGGCCGCCGGACGCGACATGGCCGTCTTTGCCAATCAGCAGAACGCGAAACTGCCCCGGTTTAACCCCGTAGCGCGTCCGCAGGCCCGCTCCATGTACTCCCTCCGTTTCCAGATCGTCTAAGCGCACTAAGTCTCGGTCCTGAAAGGCCGCCGCGCTGTTTTGGAGCAGCGCATTTTGCTTCTGCCAGTGCGGGTCGCTTTTGCCGGGCGCGAAAATGAGCAGCACCCGGTTCTTATTGTGGTACTGCGACAGGTCGCCCTCAGCCAGCACCATGAGCGGCAGCAGGAAGGCGACGAGTGACAGCAGCGAAGCGGCTTTATTCATGGCTAAGAAAACCCAAGTACGGGATGCGGCACATAAGCCGCTTCCAGCGAGGCGATTTCTTCCGGTGACAGCGCAACATCCAGCGCGGTGGCGGCGTCTTCCAGATGGCTCATCTTAGTCGCGCCGATAATCGGCGACGTAATCACGGACTTTGACAGCATCCATGCCAGCGCGATTTGAGCACGCGGCACGCCCCGTGCTTCGGCCAGCGTGGCAACGGCTTCCACAACTTTGCGGTCGGCATCTTCTGTAGTCCGGTACAGCGTCTTGCCGAACTCGTCGGTCTGCGCCCGCTCCGTGCTTTCGTCCCACGCCCGCGTCAGCTTGCCGCGTGCCAGCGGACTCCAGGGAATGACGCCGATGCCCTGGTCGGCGCACAGCGGCAGCATTTCCCGCTCTTCTTCCCGGTACAGCAAATTGTAGTGGTCTTGCATGGAAACAAAGCGGGTCCAGCCGTGCAGGTCTGCGAGATAAAGCGCCTGGGCGAACTGCCAGGAATACATAGACGACGCGCCAATGTACCGCACTTTGCCGCTCTGGACAACATCATGCAGGGCTTCCAGCGTTTCTTCAATGGGCGTGTCGTAATCCCAGCGGTGGGTTTGGTAGAGGTCCACATAGTCCGTGCCGAGGCGGCGCAGGCTGGCGTCAATCTCCCGGAAGATGGCTTTGCGCGACAGCCCGGCTCCGTTCACATCTGAGTGCATCCGGCCATGCATTTTGGTTGCCAGAACAATTTCATCTCGATCCGCAAAATCTTTGAGCGCCCGCCCGACAATCTCTTCGCTGGTGCCGTCGGAGTAGACATTCGCCGTATCAAAGAAGTTGATGCCAAGCTCTAATGAGCGCTGGATAAACGGGCGGCTTTGTTCTTCAGGCAGTGACCACAGGTGGCTGCCGCGTTCCGGGATGCCATAGCTCATGCATCCTAAACAGATGCGCGAAACTTTGAGGCCAGTCTTGCCGAGTTTTTTATATTGCATAATTTAGATGAACCAAGAAGCGAGGGAATGGATTCCCTCGCTTCCTTTCGTTTGTTATTACTTGCTGGCGGAACCCGGTTCGGCCATTTTCCGATGCACTTCGGCGGAAACAGTCGGCGGCGTGAACTCCGTTGCAAGGCCCATGGCTTTGGTTTTCAGCGACCCGGCGATGACCTTGTCTTTCCCTGCCATCAAGGCATTAAATCCGTCCCGCGCCACGTCTGCCGGATCATCTTTCGCGCTTGCGCCTGCGGACGTGTCATCCATGTCGGCGCGGTGAAAGAAGTCGGTCTCAGTCACGCCCGGCAGCAGCGCCGTGACTGAGACGCCGGTGTCTTTTAGCTCGTTTCGCAGGGCTTCGGCAAACGAGAACACGAATGCCTTTGTCGCACCGTAGACTGCCTCGAACGGCGCGGGCATCAGGCTTGCAATGCTTGCGGTAAACAAGATCCGTCCACTGCCGCGGGCGCTCATGTCCTGAGCCATGTGCTTCGCCAAATGAACTGTCGAAACACAGTTCAAGTTAATCATGCCGATCTCTTCGCTGAGATCGGTCTCGCGGAAGTCGCCGCCGACCCCGACCCCGGCGTTGATGGCAACGGCATCCACAGGCCGCCCCGCGGCCTTAATTGCATCGTAGAGCGTCTCGACGCCGTCGGGCTTCGTGAGGTCACTTGCGACTGTCGAGACGCTTGCGCCCAGCGCCTGCACTTCCGACGCCGCTGACTCAAGACGACCATCCGGCTCCGCCGCCAGCAGGACGTCAAATCCATTCCGGGAAAACTCTTTTGCAAGCTCCAGACCTATGCCGCTGGATGCGCCGGTCACGACGGCGAAAGGCTTGTCAGTTGTCTCCATGCTCGTACCTCACTTAACTTCACGTTTATTTCTGACGCCGACTTCGGCGTTAGTGCGTTATTTCCCGCAGCACAAAAAGTTAAGCAAAGTTCTTACGGTACGTTTTGTTTTAGTTCTCCGAAACCTTGACGCCTTTCCAGAACGCGATGCGCCCGGCAACCTGCTCCGCGCCCGGCTTCGGCTCCGGGTAGAACCAGGCCGCATCGGGATTAGTTTTGTCTCCCGTCCGCACCGTGTAGTAGCTTGCCGTGCCTTTCCAGGGACAAACCGTGTGTGTCTCGCTCGGTTTCAGATATTCCGGGTTCACACTCTTTGCTGGAAAATAGTGGTTACCTTCCACCACAACTGTTTCGTCGCTCTGCGCGAGAACCGTATCGTTCCAAGTTGCTTTCATTGTCCGCCTCCTAAAAATCCAGCCTCAAAAAACTGGTATGAGCAATTGCCTACCCAAAGCCAAAGAGAACATCAGTTATCACTGACAATATGGCATACTGTTTTTACAATACGCTGAAGGAGATTTACCCATGCCACGCTTCCTTGTTTCTGCTGCGCCGCTGCTGTTTGGATGCTTATTCGGCTTTGCGGCGAGCCACGCTCAGGCACAATCCAACGCTTATATGTATGTCGGAGCCAACAGCCAGGTGACGATGACCGGGTTCGGCGCGGCGACGCTTTCCGGCACCGGCGCGACCGCCACCGGCCTGTACTCGTTTATCAACGCCGACTTTTCCACGACAAATTACGAAGGTCTTTCAACCTTCAGCAGCAGCCAGCTTACCGTCACCGGCGGCACGTTCCAGCAGCTTGTCGCCGACGACACCAGCACCATCAACCTTGTCGGCAGCAACCTCGCCGAAAGCAAAAGTTTTTACTTTGATCCCGCCGGCGATTCGTTCTACACGCTGACCGGAACCCTGCAGGGCGATTCGTCCCCGTTCACAGCAGGGTTCTACCGGCCCAGCACTGGCACTCTGGAGTTTAATGGTGTCCCTGCCGTTCCCGGCAGCGGCCCGTCAAACCCGGTCCCGGAAGCGTCTACCACGATTTCTTTCGGCGTCCTGCTGCTGCTCGGCTTCGGCGTCCTGACATTTAAGCGCCGCAAAGCGGCGGCCTCATCTTCCTGATGTCCTAAGCACCTGGCTTCTACAAACTGCTGAACAGTGCCGCTACCTCTTGCCAATTGCTGACGCGCGGGTAGCGGGTCTCGGCGACATTGTGCGGCCCGGTAAAAAGGATGCCCTGGCCGACAAAACGCTCGAAATGGCGCGGGCGGTCGTCAATCAAGTAGTCTGCATTGATAATGCTTTTATCCCTGCAGAAAACGATGCGGCTGTCCGGGATGAACGGAAAATGCTCCCGCAGCCATTCATATTTAGCCGTAAATGAGTTTGGAAACTCCATCGCGGCGGTTGTTACGAACACTTCAAACCGCTTGTCCAAGCCGGCAATGACTTCCTGACTGTCCGGCATGACCGCAAGGTTGCGGAAGAAGCCTTCGGCCCGCAGGTAAGCATCAATGGAAGAACGCCGCTCCGGGTGGATCGCCTCCCGAATTTCCTGCCCCCAAAAATCATGGACCATCATTGTCTCGCTGAACTCGGCATTGTAGGACGCCAGCAGCGAGGCCACGGCATCCGCGATTACCTCGTCCATGTCGATCGCGACCCTCTTTGTTCTCATGCAGTTTCCTTAGTTCCAGCAGTCTGGCGAAGTCAGCAAATCCAGTGTTGCGGACTGCACATCGGAGGTTTGGGCCGTAGTCGTGTAGAAAATGGACTCGCGCAGGAGGCGCTGGGCCGGGCTGGACAAAAGGTGGGCCCCGCCGCCGGTGGCAGTAACGACCGCATGGGCGGCGCGGGTGGCAAGTGTGATGGCTTCGGCGCGGGCGTGCAGGGCGCGGTCTTTGTAGTCCGGCAGCTCGGCGCACGCGCCGCTCCACTGCAAGGCTTCGGCCCGGCAGGCGTCGATTTCCAGCGCGAACTCGGCGGCAGCCTCGGCAAACTCGTCTTTGTGGCGCTGCTCCGCCAGAGCATTTAAAGCAAAGACGCTGCCCCGCGCACAGCCGAGCGGCAGGAAAACATGACCGGTGATGCCGCAGAAGTCGCCGCGCTTCAAGGCTTCGGCAGGGCGCTCGTACAGCACATAATCATCCGGCAGGAAGAGTTTTTCCAAAGAGACTTCCACGGTGTCGGATGCATTCATTACCACAAGAGGAATGGGCGGACCGGGCAGAAGCGCAGTTTCGTGATCTGCTTTGGGAACATAAAAATAAATGTGGTCGTTTTCGGGCAGCCGGACCGCGCCGAGAATGAACGAGTCCAGCAGGCTCCAGCCGGTGATCCAGGGCGCTTTGCCGGAGACTTCATAGCCGCCGGAAATGCGCTCCGCCGTGACCATCGGCGGGCCGGGCCGGCGCAGGTGCGAGAATGCGACTCCGCACAGTTCCTTTCCCGACGCAAAGCGCGGCAGTTTTTCGGATTTCAGCGCTTGGCTCCGCCCGCCGCCGACAAAGCCGCCCCCGGCATGGAGCTGCTGCTGGACAAACGCCGTGACGCCGCAGGCGGACGCCATGACTTCAGTGTATTCCCGCCGCGTCGCTTCATCCGCCCCCATGCCGCCGTAGTCCGGGCTGATGCCGAGGCCGAAGTAGCCGCATTGTGCCAGCGTCCGCACGTTGGCCTCGACCTGCCCATGAATGTCGCCCTGGTCGGCGGTTTGGGCGTTGGGCCGGAACACATCATCGGCCAGACGCCGCGCTTCCGCTAGAATCTTCTCATTGAAAATCTTCTCGTTCAAAGTCTGCTCACTCATGGCAAAAGTATACCCCACATGCGGCGAAGTCATTTGCCGTGAGCATGAAACCCACGGCAGGGAAGTACCGTCGCCCTTCGGGCTGTTCAGACCTCTCTTCAAGTCTCTTCCAACCGAAGGTCGGCTGAACTTGTTGCCGTGGGTTTCATACCCACGGCAGAAGCGGGTAACGGATGGGGTACACTCTTGGCTCATGGCGAAGATTCTTGTCCACACCCTCGGCTCCTCCGGCGACTTAAATCCATTCCTGGCTCTGGCAATTGAACTGCGTCGGCGCGGCCACGACATTCAGTTTGCCCTTAGTCCCAAGTTTGCTGAAAAAGCGCGTGCGCTCGGCTTTGCGGCAGATGTGGCCGGGGAAGACCCGGACTGGAACTCCGATCTGCTCCGGCGAATGCTGACCGCGCACACGACGCAGCCAATTTCCATCATGTTCAAGGAAGCGCTCATCCCGGCCATCGTGCCGGCGACGCTTGCATTAGAGCCGCTGGTGCGCGAGGCAGACCTCTTCCTTTCCCACACAATCCAGCTTGCCGCCCCGGCAGTGGCCCAGCGCACGGGAACGCCCTGGGTGAGCGCTTCAGCCGCGACGCTGATTTACGAAACTACGGCGTATCCGCCGCCGAGCGTTGCCTGGAAAGGCTGCCCGTCCTGGCTGTCTCGGCTCGGCTGGCAGATCGGCTACAAGCTTTTCAGCGAAATGGATGCTCTGGCGGCTGCCGAATACCGGAAGCTGGGCGTCGGGCCGCGTCCGACCATCATTGCCGGCGGAGCCTATTCGCGCCGCTTGACGCTTGGCCTGTGGTCGCCGTCATTCTTCCCCCGCCCTGCCGACTGGCCTTCCTGGTTCCAAGTCGGCGGCTACGCCCGGTGGGACGGCGCAGGCCCCGCCCCTGCTGCGGTTCAAGCCGTATCGGGTGCAGCGGGAAACTCAACCATCCTCTTCACGCTTGGCTCGTCGGTGGTGAACCATCCCGGTGAGTTTTGGCGCACGGCACTGGAAGCAATTGCGGCGACGAATTGGAACGCGGTGCTGCTGGGAGCGCCGGCAGATTTCCCGGTTCCTAGCGCCCAGCGTGGGCGCGTTCAATGTATTCCCTATGCGCCTTACGCAGAATTATTCCCGCGCGTTAGCGCTGTTGTGCATCAGGGCGGAGTAGGGACAACGCAGGCGGCGTGCTATTACGGCATCCCCTCTTTGGTTGTGCCGCGCGGGTTTGACCAGTTTGAGAATGCCGCGCATGTGCAGCGCGAAGGCTGGGGGCTGCGTCTCCTGCCGCAGGCCTTTACGCCTACCGGCCTGCGCCTTCGCTTGGAGCGGCTGCTGCGTTCGCCAGAGATTAAAGCCAAAGTGCAGGCGCTTGGCGCTCGGATGCAGACCGAGCCGGGCGTCGCCCGCTCCGCCGATTTCGTGGAAGCGGCCCTGCCGGAGCGCCGGAAACCTTGACAGCCCTCAGCACGTACCGTATAATAAGAAGTTATTTTAGTGTTAGTCAAGAAGCGTTATTGTCTTCGCGGAGGAAGAATTGAAGCAGGATAAGTATACACGATACATGGGGCTGGTCATTCTCGTTTTGATCGCCCTCTCAGGATGGGTCATGCTGGGAACGCACCGTGACCCGGTGACCCATCAGCGGGTGGCGAACTTCCCGACGCATTACGGCTTAGACATCAAAGGCGGTGTCCGGGCCATTTTGCAGGTCGAGACGGACAAAGCCCCAAATGTTCCTTATGATGAAGCGACGTTCCAGCGCATCTTAGAAAACCGCATTAACTCCGCCGGTGTCGGCGAAGCGGTGGTTCAGCCGCGCCCGCAGCAAAAACAGTTTATCATTGAGCTGCCGGATGTCAAAAACAAAGACGCGATCATGGCCCAGCTTGGCACCACGGCGCAGATGACGTTCTACTACTTCGCCGATGTGCAGTCGGAACGCAACCAAACCGCCCCTTTGCGGATTAACGAGAGCCGAAGCGCGAACGGCCAGGACAAAACTTCATTTCTGGTCACGCAGCCCTGGAACGGCTTCACGCCAGGAGAAACATTCCGCGATGCAGCGCAAGTCGAAGCAGACTGGGCAAGCCTGCTGACGACGGCGGCGAAGAATACGCCGGGTGCAGGCACCGCGCTTTACGCGCCGCCGACGCCTGACCCGTCGCAGTTGCAGGTTTTAGGAACCAGCTATGATCGGCTCATTTCTAATGCTCCTGTTTATCTCACGTCCGCGCAGCAGCAGCAGGCAGCGGCCTTAAATAAAGAGCTGTCCGGCTGGAATGCTCTGCTGACGGACTCGCTGAACGCGAACTTGGGCAAGCCAATCCTCACCGGAGCCGACCTGCTGCCGAACTCAAGTGCCCATCTTGGACAGGACGGCACACCGGCGGTCTCGCAGGCTTTTGACGCGGCAGGAACAACAGCGTTTGCAAGCTTCACGACAAACCATACCGGCGAGATTATGGGCATTGTTTTGGACGACGCCGTGCTGTCCGCGCCGGTCATCCGGCAGCCGATCACCGACGGTCAGGGCGAAATCAGCGGCGGCTTTACAACGCTTGCCGAAGCGCAGAGCTTGTCCAGTCTCCTTAACGCCGGGGCGCTGCCGATCCCATTGGAGCAGGTAGATACGACGGACATTGCCGCAAGCCTCGGTGTCGGCGCGGTCACGAAAAGCCTGATTGCAGGAGGCGTCGGGCTGGCGCTGGTGCTGCTGTTCATGCTGGCCTACTACCGCTTGCCGGGCCTGCTGGCGGACATCGCTTTGCTGATTTACGCTTTGTTCACGCTGGCGATCTTCAAGGGCGGGCTGAACTGGCTGTTTCCGGGCCTCATCGTGACGCTGACCCTTCCGGGCATCGCCGGCTTTATTTTGTCTATCGGCATGGCCGTTGATGCCAACATTCTGATCTTTGAGCGCCTGAAAGAAGAGATGCGCGACGGTAAAGCCCTGCGCCCGGCAATCGACTCGGCGTTCAAGCGGGCGTTCACCGCCATTCGTGACTCCAACATCTGCACCTGCATTACTTGTATCGTGCTGCTGTCGCTTGGCACAGCCACGGTGCGCGGCTTTGCGCTGACGCTCTTGATTGGCGTTCTGGTCTCGCTGTTCTCGGCGATCACGGTGACGCGGACCCTGCTGTACCTGCTGGTGGACGTGTTCCCCAACCTGGCGAAGAACCCGGCCCTGTTCGGCCTCGGCGTGAACTCGCTTATCGGACAGACCACGGGCAGCGGAACCCGCGCCGGACTGAACATCATCGGTCGCCGCAAGCTCTTTTATGGCCTGAGCCTGGCGATTATTGTTCCCGGCCTGATCTTCCTGTTCTTAGGGGGTCTCAAGCCGAGCATTGAGTTCACCGGCGGGACGCAGATCCAGGTGAAATACGCCCAGGCCGTCTCGCAGGCGGCTGTTCAGAAAGCGATTATAGCGCAGGGCTTTAAAGACGACACGATCCAAATGGCCGACAGCGGCACAACTGCGATTGTGAGCGTTTCCGAGCAGACAAAGACTGCCAGCAAGCAGCAAAGTCCAGTGTACCAGCGCCTCACCGCGGCGCTTGGCACGCTTGGCCCGAACACAGAGCAGGCGTTCGGCAATGTCGGCAGCGTCATTTCTAAAGAAGTTACCTCCAACGCCCTTCAAGCGGTTGTGATTGCCGCCGGGCTGATCGTGCTGTATTTGGCCGTCGTATTCGGCATTGGCGGCTTCGTGGCTGGTTTGCGGCTGGGAACTTCGGCGGTTGCCGCGCTCCTGCATGACATTCTGGTCTTGCTCGGTGCGTTTGCGATCTTCGGCTACTTCTTAGGCTGGGAGATTGACAGCCTCTTTATCACGGCGATGCTGACTGTCATTGGCTTCTCGGTGCATGACACGGTGGTTATCTTTGACCGAGTCCGCGAGAACCTGCGCCGCAAGGCACGGGGAGAGAACTTTGAATCTCTAGTCAATCGTTCTATCGGGCAGACGCTGGCCCGGTCCATCAACACATCGCTGACGGTTGTAATGACCCTGGTGGCGCTTGTTGTTCTAGGCGGACAGACGACGCGGCTGCTGAACGTCGCCCTGCTGATCGGCATTCTGAGCGGAACCTACTCGTCTATCTTCAACGCGGCGTCCATTCTGGTAGACTGGGAAAACTGGCTGGCAAAACGCCACGCCAACGCTCCCCCCACGGATTTCTCCGGGCCTACGCCTCCCGCAGTGACGGAAACCGAAATGGGAACTAAGGTCTACACCGCTAACGGCGGAAGCAACCGCCCAACGGCCCCTGTTGCAGCCTCGCGCCCCCCTGCGCCCGGCGAGATACAGATTTCGGCCATCAAGGCGAAGAAGAAAGGGCCAGTCAAGCGGTTTTAGCTGTGCCAAGCGTGTCGGCACCGGCACTGAAAATGCCGGTCTACTCTTAAATGAAAGTCGCTTCGCGACTGAAGAGCAACTTGTCCAAACTAATCTCGAGTGTCGGAGACACTTTCACTTGACAGTAAACCGGCACTTTCAGTGCCGGTGCCGACCTGATTTCCGCTTTTCGCCGTTTCTTCTGAGTAACGTCTTCATTATGCCATTCCAAAATCAAGCACCCCAATCACAAACCCGCTGGACGGAGCCGGAGCGTAACCCCGAAGCCGAGCAGCGACTGGTTAGCGAGCTGTACATTCACCCGCTGACGGCGCGGCTGCTCTGCAACCGAGGCTTGACTGATCCGGCGGAAGCGGGCGCTTTTTTAGTGCCGGCGCTTTCCCAGCTTTTAGACCCGTTTGGCCTGCCCGATATGGACAAGGCGGCGCACCGGATTAAAGAGGCGCTGGAAAACAAAGAAACCATTTTTGTGTATGGGGATTATGACGTAGACGGGGTGACTTCAACGGCGGTCTATGTCCGGGCGCTGACGGCGCTCGGCGCGAAGCTGGAATACCGGGTGCCGCACCGGAAGCGCGACGGGTACGACCTCAAAACCAGTGCGATTGAGTATGCCCATGAAAAGGGGGCGACGCTAATTATCACGTCCGACTGTGGCATTCAGGCGCGGGAAGCCGTGGAATATGCCAACAGCCTCGGCATGACGGTCATTGTGACGGACCACCATGAGCCGGGCGAAACCCTGCCGCCCGCCTATGCCGTCGTCAACCCGCACCGGCGCGACTCGTCATACAAGTTTCCCTATTTAGCCGGAGTCGGGGTCGCATTCAAGACCATGCAGGCCGTGGTGCGTTTGGTGCATCCGACCCACGAGAGCGCGTTTATTCAGAAGTTCTTGGACTTGGTTGCCTGCGGGACAGTCGCTGATGTCATGCCGCTGCTTGGCGAGAACCGGGTGTTTGCATCGTTTGGATTGAAGCAGCTTGCTTCAACCCGAAAGGTCGGCCTGCGGGCGCTGCTGGACGGCGCGGGAATTGACACGAGTAAGCCGCTGTCGGCGGAAAGTGTCGGCTTCGGGATTGGCCCGCGCATCAATGCTGTTGGACGCTTAGACGACGCGGCAACGGCGCTGGATTTGCTGCTGACTGGGGACCCGGAAGAAGCGCGTCTCTTAGTTGAAAAAATGAATGCGTTTAATGTGGAACGCCAAGTCGCCCAGAAGCGTATTTTAGAAGAAGCCAGGCGCATTGTCGAAAGCCGCGATCTAGACAAAACTAAAGTGCTGGTGGTTGCCTCGCCCGGCTGGAACGCAGGCGTAGTCGGCATTGTTGCCGGCAAGCTGGTGGAAGCCTATGGGCGGCCGGCCATTGTTATCGGCGTCAGTGATGACGAGACATTTGGAAAAGGCTCGGCTCGGTCCATAAAAGGCTTTGATATGTTTGAGGGCATTCAGCTTTGCAGGAGCCTTCTGCAAAGCTGCGGAGGGCATGAAATGGCGGCGGGCCTTTCTTTATCAATGGACAATTTGGACGAGTTTGAGTTGGCGATTAATGCCCATGCGGCGGCGACCATGACCGACGAGGACTTTGTTCCGAAACTCGCGCATGACGGCCTCATTGACCCGTCTGCGTTGAGCCTTAATCTCTTGGAAGAATGGGCGCAGCTTGCGCCGTTCGGCCACGCGAACCCAGAGCCGAAATTCGCATCGGCCAATCTGCTGATCTGTGATGCAAAGCGCATCGGCAAGGATGCCAGCCATTTAAAGATGCGTGTCCGGGCTGAGGCGATGGATCCGACCGACTGCATTGCCTGGGGTCAGGGCGGCTGGGCTGATACGTCCAGCCCCGGCGACTTTTTGGAAGCCGTCTACACGCCGCAGATCAACGAATGGAACGGACGCCGCTCGCTTCAGTTTAACATCAAAGATTTACGCAGCTCTTAGATTACGCAGATTCTAAAAGCTGTGCCGTTAGAAAGGGGAACGTCCCCCGATGCCGCATTTTCACCGGCAGCGACTCTTTCTTGTCGTGGTTCTGACAATCCTTTTTTCTTTACCCGTGCTGGCCCGCTCTAACAGCGGTCTGCACTGGGAAAGGATTCACGTTTATAATACATCGCCTTCGGCTGTATTCGCCAAGCTGGGGCTAACCCACAGCACGAAGAACGGTTACACGCGGGACGGCAAGCAGGGCGTCCCCGACCCAACCTTCCCACCGGGCCTGACCGATGTCGTGCCGTATGATGCCGAAAAGCTGCTGCTGGTGCGCGGCACGACCGGCGGCCTGAGCTTGTTCCGGGCGCGTGTCGCCGCCGCCGACATCCACACTCAGCCGATGCACCTGCTGGCGGAGCTGACGCGCCTGGGCAGCGACGCGCAGATGGGAACGCAGGACGAAGAAGCCTTAGACGGCATCCCAAAACAGGTGATCGTCGGCGACGGCGGCTCGGCACGGGTGTATCAAATCACCGAACGTGCCAATCCCGACGGCACTTATTGGATCGCCTGCCGGGTCAGTCTGCCGCTGCCGGACCAGTCGGGCCATACCCCGTCCGGCCCGGTCTTTATCCCGGAGCGCATTTGGACCGATCCATTGAGTCGAAAAGCGCATCTCGGCGAGACGGTGCAGTTCGACGATCTGGCTTCAGTGCGCCAAGCCGCCGCCCGGAAGCTGGGCGCGACGGGAGCCGACTCAGCCGATGATTACACACTGCGGGTGACGCTGACGCCAATGGCGATGCCCTGACGCAAGGCAAGCACGTTAAGGACTTCTATGCTTTCATCTTTGCTGCCCCTGCTGGAATCCCCGGAAACCGGCGGGCCGCTGACCCTGACCGTGCGCCAGAGGGAAGGCGAAGACATTTTAGACGGCATCCTCACTGATGACGCCGGCCATGTTTACCCCATTCAAGACGGCATTCCCCGCCTGCTGCCGCGCGAGATGCTGGACGCGCAGCACTCCGAAATTGCCGCACGAGATGCTCAGGTCGGCGACTATGACGCGATGGCGTTCCTGAACGTCTTCGGTAAAGTTGAAATTCCCCTTACCCTCCGCAGGCTTGCTCCTCAGCCGACCGACCGGCTGCTGGAAGCCGGCTGCGGCACAGGACGCATGACCCGCATTTTGTCGCACAGCGTCCGCGAGCTGGTCGCCATCGACTTTTCGTTTGAGTCCCTGCGCGTCAACCGCCGCAAGCTGCACGCCGCCGGTATCACGAATGTTCATCTGGTTCAAGCTGATTTATGCCGCCTGCCCTTCGCCGAATGCGCGTTTAACCGTGTCGTCTCCTGCCAGGTCTTAGAGCATGTTCCCGGCCCCCAAGCCCGCGCCGCCGCTGTTGCCAGCCTCAGCCGCGTTTTAGAGCCAGGCGGCACTCTAGCGCTGTCGGCCTATAAGCATTCGCTGCTGACCCGTGCCTTCAGCGAAAAAGAAGGCAGCCATGACGGCGGCATTCCCTTTTTCCGCTTCACGCGCTCCGAGATGCGCGAAACGCTCTCAGCAAAGTTCACCGTTCACAGCATCACCGGCGCACTGGTCTATCTGTACTTAGCCAGGTGCAGCAAAACGCGCTGAACAGAGGCAAGATGGTGGGCATGAACAAATTAGTCACGGCAACTGCCAGCCTGTGTTTGATGATGACAGCCGGTGCTGTCCTCTCAGCACCACTGCCGCCGACGGCACCAGGCACGTCTGAGAAATGGGGAACGATTAAAGGCCACGTGCGGGACACAAAGGGCAACCCAATTGCCCAGGCGCAAGTGGTTATTGTGGAGACAGGTGAGACAACTAGCACGGACAAGAATGGTACCTATGTCTTTACCGGCGAGGATGCGGCGCTCAATGTGATAACAGCTTCCAGTGCGAAGCACCAGGCCGAGACCCTCACTATAACTGTTCGGCCCGGCACAATTCAGACGCGGGACCTAGTTCTAGTGGATGCTTCTCACACATCCGCTCCCCTCGCGAAAGGCAAAAAAGCTCCCACCGCCATCATTGAGGTTATAACATCACAAGGTCATCATGTACC
Organism: uncultured Armatimonadales bacterium; assembly: GCA_964243345.1. Taxonomy (GTDB): domain Bacteria; phylum Armatimonadota; class Armatimonadia; order Armatimonadales; family Capsulimonadaceae; genus JANXMY01. The sequence continues at coordinate 7,225 of CAXTER010000004.1, read as the reverse complement.
GCCGCCAGACCCCATTGCAAATGGACCGCTCGATCCATTTCAGGGCGATCTTGGCCTGCACTCAACGGCGCGGAGCCGGTAGAGACGCCAAGAGACCTCGCCCCGCCATAAATAGCGACCCTCTCCTTAACAAGGAGAGAGTGGAAGCTTGCTTCCGGGTGAGGTCTCTTTTCTCGTTGTAGTAATTAGATTGTGCTGAAGGTCGCGGCAAAGCTGGTGCCGTTGGAGTTAAGGGCGCTTGTTCCGGCAGCGCGGCCAGTCGCTCCTGATGTACAGGTGCCGTTGTTCATTGATTGATCTTGACCACAGGATGTGTCAACATTGGTGAAGCCGGGCGAGACTTGGATGGCCCGCAGGTACTTGACATGGCCGTCACCCAGCAGGAAGTTGGAACCGTCGGTGTGACGTCCATCTTTGAAGTAGGTGGTGTTCATGCGTGGCGGGTTGCCCATGCCGACTCCATTGCCGGGAGCGCCATTGGCCGAAGCGGCGTTGTGATTGTTCAGCTCGTACAAATCGCCGTCCCCATTGTCGCCGCCGTCCACTTCTTCCGAGCCGTAGGTGCGGCCAGCGCCGGGCTGAGAGGAGGTGGCGTTGGCAGTCCAGCCATCGGGGTCATCATTGGGATTGTTCAGGTCGCAATACATGCCCGTGATTTCCGTAATCATGACTGTTGAGGCCGGTGCCTGGATAGACGGAAGGCTGCTGTAAAGGTAGTTCGAGTCCAGGTTGTCATTCATCGAGTAGGAAAGGGGATAAAAGATAGCCGTGTTCCCGGCAAGTGTCTGCTGAGTGGTCGCGTCGTCAGGACACTTGTAAACAGCGGTTGACTTGACATAAGGGTAGACACGGGAAGCCCAGCCGGCAATGGCATAGTAGTCTCCTTCCACGCCGCCGGGATACTTTTCATCCGAATCCTGGGTGTACTGGATCAGCGCTAAACCAAGCTGCTTCAAGTTGGACTGGCAGGAAGCGCGGCGGGCGTTCTCCCGCACTTTCTGGAACACGGGAAACAAAATCGCGGCAAGAATGGCGATAATTGCAATCACGACGAGCAGTTCAATGAGTGTAAAACCTCTGCGTTTCATCTTTTTTCTCCTTCTTTTTGTATCGTAGTAGTAGGTATTGAGCGGTGTCACCGGCCGGCGGCGCTCAGCGGCGCGGCTTTTTGGAATGCCGATGCGACATTGGGATTGACTTGGATATGGTCGGTGCGGAACTGTTCGCACTTCTGGATCAGCTCGGCCTCGGTGTCCTGGAACGGGTCAAGCGGCGTAATGGGATTTGTGTTGCTGTAAAGGCTCCATAGCGACTGGCCGCCGCCAGTCCAAGCCACTTTGTAGGTCCACAGCGACGATGCGATGTGCTTCTGCTGAAGGCTCTGCACCAAATTAGACAAAATAGCGCTCGTACCGTGCGGCTCTAACCCATACTCGCCAATGTAGAACGGCACATCGCGCCGCGCTTGTTCTTTCTCCACGTTCGCCACATAATCGGTGACGGCCTTTTGCTGGTCATCGGCGCTTTTGGCGTCAAAATCGTAGTAATGGCTGCTGTACACGACGTTGGCCCAGCCCGCCGGGGCAGGGAACGGCATCCACTGAATACCCGTGTAACCGTCTTCAATGAAAATCAGATGCTTTGCGTCCCCAGCCCGGACTGCGTGGTACAGACGGTCCTGCACGACATACAGCGTATCCGAGTTTGGCGTTCCCGTCGGTTCGTTCAGCAGGTCATAGCCCGCGACGGTCGGGTTACTGGCATACCGGCGGGCGATTTGGGTCCAGATCGCCTCCGCCTGCGTGATGTTTGCAGGGTCTTTGAAGAACGCATTGACATCCGCCTGTCCAGTGTGCTGCTGATCGCTTTGGCTGCCGGGCGCTCCGTGCATATCTAAAATCACGTAAATTTGGTTTGCGCCGGCCCAGGCAATGGCCTGATCCAGCCGGTGCAGGCCGCCCGGCTCATCCACGAGGCTTGCTAGGAACGGCAGCCGGACACAGTTGAACCCGGCGGCGTGCAGGCGCTGGAAGTCGCTTTCATTAACCCAGGCATTGCGAAACGCGGCCTGAACGCGGTCTTTGCCGCCCGGTCCGAACCGTTCTTTCACGGTGGTCCACAGCGAGACATGGTCTTTAATGGGCGCAAACGCCGAGCCGGCGGGCGGCTTGGTCACAAACGGCTGCATCCACATTTCTTCCACCAGCCAGCCGCCCAAGTTGATACCCTGCAAAGTCACGACATGGCCGGAAGCGTCCACAATGCTCGTCCCCTGCGCGTGCAGCATTGAAAGCGCCTGAGCGGCAGCGGGGGCCTGCCGGGACGACAGCAAGCAGAGCGATAAGAGCGATAAGAGCAGCAGCTTAGGTGAATGCATCATTGCAGAATGTTTACGGCGAAAAGTTTATCCGGTTAAGTGATTGGACATCATAGCACGCGGACGCATGTTTGTCAATAGTCCTATGTGATTTTTTGCGGCCTTTGACAACCGGCGCAGAACCGTTTATAATACGTCTAGATGCCTACCATTAAAGATATTGCCAGGGCCTGCAATGTGTCCACAGCGACGGTTTCCTATGTGATCAACGGAAAAAGCACGCTGCTGCCGGAAACGCGCGAGCGGGTCATGCGGAAAATGCGCGAGATGAACTATCATCCCAGCGCCGTCGCGCGGGGCTTGACCAACAAGCGCATGAACACGCTTGGTGTGCTGTTCGACAGCGTCGGCTCCGAAATCGCGATCTGGCACCCATACACGTCCGGGATTTTGCAGGGTATCGTAGCCGCCTCCGCCGAGGCAGGCTACAATGTGACTCTTTTTACCGAGATGTGGCGCAGCGCTGAAATGTCCCTGCCGAAGCTGCGGGACCGGCGTACCGATGGCCTTGTTGTGGTCGCCCCGCCTGGCGATACCGACATCCTGCCCAGCCTCAAGTCGGCGGGCCTGAAAGTCGTGACGGTTTCTTCCGAAAGCGCGGTCTTTGGGATGCCTTGCGTTGATGTAGACAATGCCGCCGGGGTGCATCTTGCCGTGGAGCATCTGCGAGAAATCGGACATCAGCGTATTGCCTTCTTAGGTGGCGAGCTGAATATGTTCAGCGCAATCATCCGGCAGGCCGCGTTTCGCAGCGCCCTTCAGGCAGCGCGGCTTGACGCGGTGCCGGAATATCTGGCGGCGTCTTCTTATCAAGACCCGGCGGCGGCGGAAAGGGAAGCGATTCGCCTGCTGTCGCTGCCCGTGCCGCCGACAGCGATTGTGGCCGGCAACGATCAAATCGCCATTGCTGTGCTGAGAACCGCGCACGGCCTCGGCGTCCGTGTCCCGCAGCAGCTTTCGGTAGTCGGCTTTGACGACATTCCCGATGCCGCGCTGATGCAGCCCGCACTGACGACAGTGCGGCAGCCACTTCTGGAAATCGGCAGCCAGGCGGCGCGGCTGCTGCTCCGCACCCTCAGCGGCGAGACTGTTCCAATTGAGTGCCTGCTCATCAAGCCGACTCTTGTTGTTCGCAGCACGACTGCGCCGCCCAGCCCCCAATAACAAAATCCCCCCGGCCCCCAATTATGGGGGAGCCGGAAAAGAACGTGAGCTTAATCTTGCACCCCCATAATTGGGGGCCGGGGGGCTTCTTCTATGTCGCAACCGGCGCGACATCCATGTCCCGCAGGCCACCGGGGCGGAAGGTCAGCACCAGCACAGTGACCAGCGAGATGACGGCGCACAGCACAATCGTCGGCGGTGCGCCGATGAACTTTGCCAGCCAGCCGGCAAACAGCGAGCCGAACGGGATTGTTCCAATAAACATCAGCGTGTAAATGCTCATCACCCGCCCTCTGAGAGCGTTCGGCACATGAAGCTGCATCAGCGTGTTGCTGGTGGCAAAGCATAGAACAAAGCCGTAAGAGACAACCGTGATTGCCAGATAGGCCAGCCACAGCGTTCGCGAAAGGCCGAATACAACCAGCACGACAGTTGCCATGAGGCTGCCGATCAAAAGCATGTTCCGCTGCCGGGCCGGATTGCCGAGAATTGCTACGGTCAGCGCCCCGCCCAGCGCCCCTACCCCGCGCACCGTTTCCATGAAGCCAAACGACGCCACCTGCACTTTATCGGACGAGTTCGGCAGCAGCGTGAAGCGAACAAACACGGGAATCAGTACATTAAACGAGAACGCGAATGTGCCGAAGGAGCCGACAAGAATCACCAAGTTGCGGACGGTTGGCGTCCGAAGCACGTACTGGAACCCTTCGCGCGTGCTGTTCCAAACTCCGCGCAGCGTGTTGTCCGCTTTGGCGTCCCCAATGGACAATGCTCTCGGCGGCAGGCGAATGAGCAGCAGGCAGATAATCACGGCGCAGGAAAGGAAAGCATTTCCTAAAAACGCCACGCCGATCTTCACCCGCGCCGCCAGCAGCAGACCGGCGACAGCGGGACCGAGGGCGCGGGCGGCATTGAAGATGCTGGAATTGAGCGCGACGGCGCTGGCAACGTCTTCTTTGCCGACAACCTCAGCGACAAAGGACTGGCGGGTCGGCATGTCAAACGCCGCGAACAGCCCGGACAGAGCGGCAAAGAACAGCACATGCCAGATTTGGACTTTGCCGTCTGTCGCCAAAATGCCGAGACAGAACGCGCAGAAGATAAGGCCGCTTTGCGTCACCAGCAGCATTTTTCGCTTGTCCACACGGTCGGCGACAACGCCGGCCAGCAGCGTAAACAAAAAAATCGGCAGGCCGCCAGCGAAGTTGACCCACCCGGAATAGAAGTTTGCGTCCGCTTCAATTGCCGCCGAAGGGTGCGCCGCCGCGTTTCCTGCCGCCGCGCCGGTGGTGTGCAGCAGGTGGGCGGCGGCAGGGTCCACCAGCAGCACAATCAGCCAGCCCTGCGCGAGGTTCTGCGCCCAGGTTCCGGTCAGTGAGATAAGCTGCCCAATCCAAAAGATGCGAAAATTGCGGTTTTTCAGCGCCCGGAACGCGCCGGGCTTTGCGGAAGAAACGGCGGGGGCTGCCTGCCGCTCCGTCGGCTGTAATGGGTCGAGGTGTTCTTCTTCGAGTACCTCAGCTTCTGTGGGTGTACTTGCCATAATGTCCTAGTCGTTGATTTTCAGAGATGATACCCCGTTTTGCAGCGTCACCGGTACGAAGCCGCGTTCCGCCAGCCCGCGCAGGAGGCGCGGAAGCGCGTCGGCAGTCGCTGCGCTGCCCGGCCCGTCGTGCAGCAGAATGATTGATCCCGCTTTCATGCTGCTGATGGCCTGCGCTGCGATGCGCTCCGGGTCATGCTGCCTGTAGTCCCGGCTGTTGACGCTCCATGCGGCGAGGCCGTACCCGGCCCGGCGCAGCGTCGAAATTAGGCTCAGGGATTTGAAGCCGTGGGGAGGCCGCACCCACGGGACAAGCACGGTGTCCGGGCAGGCCGCGGAGATCGCCGCTTCGGTTTGCCGTATCTCGCGTTCAATCGCTTGCCTACTCATCAGCACGAATGGCTGATGCCGATACGCATGGATGCCGACAGCGTGGCCCTCAGCGGCAATCCGGCGCAGGATTTCGGGGTGACGCTCCGCGGCTTTACCCAGCACAAAAAAAGTGGCGTGAGCGCCGTCCGCCTTGAGGATGTCCAGAATAATTGGCGTCTCTTCCGACGGCCCATCGTCAAAAGTCAAAGCCACTCGGTTTTCACTGCTGGGCAGCCGGGCGAGAATCGGCAGGCCCCAGGTCAGCGGCCCGACGAACACGAATACGAAATACAGGCACAGGGCAGGCGTCAGGAACAAACCCAGCGCAAACGGCCCGGCTAGCGGCCAATGCAGCAGCCAGTGACCAAGCATTCCTGCCGCCGACACCTGCACCGTCCGCACGCCGATAATTTTGTATACAGGGTTCAACGCTCGTTACCCCGGCACTGCAAGTGCCGGTCTACTGGTGAATGAAAGTGCCTTCGGCACTGAAGAAGAGGCTGATGCCACTGGTATTTAGTCCCGCAGGGACTTTCACTGTGAGTAGACCGGCACTTGCAGTGCCGGTTCCAATGACCGCCTCTTTTAGTCCGGCGTTTCAACGCTCGACAATCCGCGCCTTCATTGCGGAGGCGACAAGCGGCCAGGACATTTGGCGCGGGCGCAGGTACTCGCCGATGCCCTGCCCGTGTTCCACCTGTCCCTCCACTTCCACCTCCGCAGCGCATAGGGCGCGGACATAAAACGGAGCGCTGTCGAGACGAGCGCCGAACCGGAACACGGCATTCACCCCTGCCCCGCTTGCCGTGAGCCGCGAACCGTAGCGCGTGCCGAAGCCGTTCCAGACAGGCCGGGACAGATGGACGCTTGCCTCGGCGTCATGCCGCGCCAGACGCCCGTGCTCAAACAGCAGCAGATGGCTGACGGCGCGGCCTCGGTGCGGCTGAACATGGTACAGAATGACGCTGCGCTCTGCAGGAAGAGCCGCCCGCGCCCAGTACCAATCGCGAATGGCGGCATCAAACGGCAGCCGTCCCCAATTGTGATCATGGTAGCCGGTTCCTGTAAAATTGATCTTCTCAGCACCAGGATTGTGCGGTTCACCCAGCGTGATCGCGGCGGACACGCGGCAAAAAGGAGCCGCCGGCAGCCAGGAATGCTCGCTGTCCAGCAGGGTTTCTTTTTGTTCACCAGCAATCAGCGGCGGAGAAGCAAACCGCAAGGTTGCCGCAAGACGCCGGCCATTGGCATTTTCGTCGGCGAGGTCAAGATTCCAGCAGCTTTTATGGGTTTGGATAAGGCAGTTTGGCCCAAAGTGCAGGCAAAGCGGCAGTGCTTCGGAAGCCGCGATGTCAAGGGGAGAAAACCGGGTGAAATGATAGGCATGAAGCCTGCCGTGATGGTACAAGGCAAAAAACACGGCGTTCTGGTCAAAGGGGTTCGCCGGCTGCCGGAGTGCGGCGGCGCGGTAGTAGGGCGAGAACGGGTTGCCTAAGAACCAGATACACGCCATCGCCCAGTCGCCGTCATCAGAGAGCGCATCAAAATACCACCATTCGTAAGCTCCCGGCGTCTGCCGCAGCCACTCCCCGTGCGCGGCTTCTTCGGCAGGGTCTAAAACAAGGCGCATGGGAAGAGTATACCCGGCCCTGTCTTCTGGTATACTAACGCCGCAATGCGGCTTTTTGTGTCCTCGATTTTGTCTCCGATTTTCCTGTATCAGATCGCTGTCGCGCTGACGGCGCTGGGGCTGATGGGAACGGCGGCCT
>CAXTER010000003.1:0-117085 GCA_964243345.1 uncultured Armatimonadales bacterium | reverse complement strand
GCTTCATGCTCCCCCATTATTGGGGGCCGGGGGGCGTTTTGAAATAGGTTCTAAGTCTCGTTCTTTCGTGGAAAGGAAACACGCATGAACCGCCGCCCGCAAGGCTCCGCCAAAGCCTTCACCCTCATTGAGCTTCTCGTCGTCATTGCCATCATCGCGATTCTCGCCGCCATTTTGTTCCCCGTCTTCCAAAATGTCCGTGAGAACGCCCGCCGCACGGATTGTCTTTCCAACGAGAAGCAGCTCGTGCTTGCGGTCGTTCAGTACACGCAGGACAGTGACGAGCTGATGGTTCCTGCCGTCAACTGCCTGAACAACCAGCTTCCCAATGCGCCTTTTTGCGGCAATGATCTTCAGTCCTGGGTCGTTGCCGTCAGCCCGTATATCAAGGTTCAGCTTCAAGGTACGGAAACTACTTGGACCTGCCCTGATTTGGAGCAGGACTATAACGGCATCCGCACCAAGCCACCGACCTACCCTTTGTCGCAGCTGCAATACTTTGTCAACTACGGCATGAACAAAGATTACTTGCAGCCGGACCCGGATTGCAGCACATCTGCGACTATTGACGGCATGACGTCTCCCTGGGGCAAGCCTGCTACTTTAGGTTCTATTGACTCCCCCGCGCAGACCGTAATGATCGCGGAAACGAAGCCGGAAACTTATATCAGCGGGCCGTATACAGGCGCGTTCAATGTGAGCGTCTATATCAATGCCCCGGCGTCCGGGGTGAACAGCCCATCAATGGAACCTAACGGCGTCACGATGCACGCCTGCTCGAACGGTAACGGCAGCAATACCGGCCCGGCGTTCAACTATCCCGCCGACGGCTGGGGACAAGACTCGGAATACGATAACATTCCCATCGGTATCCCTGACACATCTACGAATATGTTTGATCCGCGTCATCGGAACGGCGGCGACGTGGCCTTCTGCGACGGTCACGTGAAATGGCTCCGGGCCAATGACCTCGCTGCCGGCACAAACTGGTATCCCGGCATCAATCAGGCCAGTGTCCAGATTACCGACCTCAGCAAATACCTGTGGTCACTCAAGAAGAGCGGCACGAGCGACCTCTGATGACAGCACTAAAAATCATACATACCTGCCTGCCGGCATTTGCTTCGCTGGCTTGCGTTCTGCTGACGGCAGGATGTGGGCATCAGGATAGCTCGTCAGCGCCGGGAGCTGCGCCTCCCGCGGTTGTGACGCCTCCGCCGCCAATCACCTACAAACCCGGAATGATGGAGCAGCGCCGTCGTAACATGCCAGCGCCGCAGGCAGGACACTAATGCCGCCGCGTGGTTATGTCTGCTGCCGTGCGTCCGTGCCGCCCGCGCCTGACGGGTGGCTGGACGAAGGCGTTTGGCGGGACGTGCCGTGGACGGAAGACTTCACGGATATTGAAGGCGATCTGCGCCCTGCGCCGCGCTTCCGCACCCGTGCCAAGATGCTCTGGGACGACGACTATTTTTACATTGCCGCCGCGCTGGAGGAGCCGCATGTCTGGGCGACGCTGATCGAGCATGATTCGGTCATTTTCCAGGACAACGACTTTGAGGTCTTTATTGACCCCGACGGCGACAATCACAGCTACTACGAGATCGAGATTAATGCCCTCGGCACGGTCTGGGACCTGCGCCTAGTCAAGCCCTACCGTGACGGCGGCCCGGCCCTGAACGAGTGGCATGTTCCCGGCCTCAAGAAGGCGGTTTTTGTTGACGGCACCTTAAACGACCCATCCAACACAGATGGTGGCTGGGCTGTTTTGCTTGCCCTGCCGTGGACGGATCTGGCGGAGTACGCCAGATGCCCCGTGCCGCCCAAAGACGGCGACTTGTGGCGCGTCAACTTTTCCCGCGTCGAGTGGGACATCACGGTGGAAGACGGCCACTACCATAAAGTGCCGGACACGCCGGAGCACAACTGGGTCTGGTCTCCCCAGGGCGCTGTTGACATGCACCGGCCTGAGCGCTGGGGCTATGTCCAGTTTTCCACTGCCCCGCCCGGCACGGCAGTCTTTCGCCCTGACCCGTCCGCTCCCGCCCGCGCTCTGCTGATGGATGTTTATTACGCCCAGCATGAGTTCCAGCAGACGCACGGCACTTGGGCCGATACTATCACGGACCTGCGCCCACTGCTCCCGTCCGCTCTCCTGCCCTCCCTCCAAATGCAGCCGACGCCTGACGGCTTCACCGCGACTGTCATTTATGACGCCGAAGGTGGCCCGCAGCGCCTCCATGTCCGCGCCGACTCGCGCCTCTGGTCTGAATGACCATCCTTCCCCCTTGTTTCCCGCCCTCATTCTTAGGTATACTCATAGGCGGTTTGCGTCTCCGCAAAAAGGTCTAGGATGGACGAACAGCTTTATGAAATTCAGGACGGTGTGCGACGCGCAGAAGCCGCCTAGTTTTGCGGCTACGAAACGACTCCTGCTCAGAATAAAGACACGATAGATACAGCAGGGTCTCGCGGAGCCGATTGGGGCATAATGTATCGTGCGACGCAGCGCGTGGGGAAGTACCGCCCGCCTATCCTTGTGGAACCCGGCAGCAGCGGACCAAGTATTAAACAGGCAAAGGTGGAAGAAGATGAGCTTGACGCTTTCCGCAGCAACTTCAGCGGCGCAGACAACTGACAAAGCGACTGAAAATCAAACCGACCATTCCGGCAACACCCTGTTTGTTCTACATCGTGCCTTAATCCGCCTGCGTGCCCTCGCCTATGAAGGCATAGAGCCGAGAGCATGTTGAAGATTCCCGTGACCGCCGCCTTCGATGAATGGCAGAGACAGTAACCTGTTTTTGCAAAGGCAAACTTTTGACAGTCACAGACGGACCGAAGATATACGCACTACGGTAAAGAATAACGAGTAATAGAGGAGAAATAGATGACTGACACCAAGCGCGTGTGGCTCTTTGAAGAGGGCAACGCAACGATGCGTGATGAACTGGGCGGCAAAGGCGCGAACCTTTGCGAAATGAGCAATATCGGCCTGCCGGTGCCTCCGGGGTTCACGATTACAACCGATACCTGCGTCGCCTACAATAAAGGCGACGGCAATTTCCCCGCCGGCCTGATGGACGAAATCAAGACGGCGCTGGCGGCTGTGGAAGAAAAAACCGGCAAGAAGCTGGGCGATGCCGAGAACCCGCTGCTGGTCTCGGTGCGTTCGGGAGCCAAGTTCTCCATGCCCGGCATGATGGACACGGTTCTGAACTTAGGGCTGAATGATGCGACTGTCGAAGGGCTGATTAAGCTCACGGGCAATGATCGGTTCGTCTATGACTCCTATCGCCGCTTCTTGATGATGCTCTCGGACGTGGCCTATTCCGACGGCACAAACCATCTGGCAAAGCATGACTTTGAGCATATTTTCTATGCCATGAAGAAAGACTTAGGCGTCACCGACGATTTGCAAGTCAACGGCACTCAGCTCAAGCAATTGTGCGAGATGTACAAAGAGCACATCAAAGAGAATGCCGGGCGCGAGTTCCCGCAGGACCCGCTGGTTCAGCTCCAGGACTCCGTTGCCGCCGTGTGGAAGTCCTGGAACAATGACCGGGCCATCTTGTACCGCCAGCGCGAAAAGATTTCCGATGATCTCGGAACCGCCGTCAACATTCAGGCAATGGTCTTCGGCAACCAGGGCGAGGACTGCGGCACCGGCGTCGCGTTCACCCGCAATGCGTCCGACGGCAGCGATGAAGTGTTCGGCGAGTATCTGATGAACGCCCAGGGCGAAGACGTGGTCGCCGGCGTCCGTACCCCCATGCCGATCTCCGAGCTGAAAGTCCAGAACCCGGAGATGTACCGGCAGTTCGACGAAATCTGCACCCGTCTGGAAGAGCATTACAAAGACATGCAGGACATTGAGTTCACGATTGAACACAACAAGCTGTACATTTTGCAGTGCCGCTCCGGCAAGCGCACCGGCCCCGCCGCCGTCAAGATTGCCGTTGACCTAGTCAACGAAGGCGTCATCACCAAAGAAATGGCGCTTGCGCGGATCAACCCTGAGCTTCTGGACCAGTGCCTGCATCCGATCATCAAGCCGGGCGCGAAATATGACCTGCTGGCCCGCGGCCTGCCCGCCGGCCCCGGCGCAGCAACAGGCATTGCGGTCTTTGACGCCGCCCGCGCCGCCGAAATGGGCAAAGGCGGCGAAGGCAAGCGCGTCATTCTGGTCCGCGCCGACACGTCCCCTGACGATTTGAAGGGAATGCTGGCGGCGGAAGGCGTTCTGACCGAGCGCGGCGGCATGACCTCTCATGCGGCGCTTGTCGCTCGCGGCTTCGGCATCCCCACGGTGGCCGGCTGCTCCGACATCTCGGTCGGCGCGAATAGCTTCACCGTGAACGGCAAGACCATCAACGAAGGCGATCCTATCTCCCTGAACGGGACTTTGGGCGAAGTCATCGATGGCACCGTTGAAGTGGTTGACCCGGAAATGACCGGCGAGTTCGGCACACTTCTCGGCTGGGCCGACGAGTTCAAGCGGCTCGGCGTCCGCACCAACGCCGACACGCCCGAAGATGTCGCTTTGGCAATCAAGCTGGGCGCGGACGGCGTCGGCCTGTGCCGCACGGAGCATATGTTCTTTGACGAAGCCCGGCGTCCTATTGTCCAGGCCATGATTTTGGCCCCAACCGAGGAAGAGCGCAAAGTGCAGCTTGATTTGCTGCTGCCGTTCCAGCGCGACGACTTCCAGGGCATCTTTGAGGCGCTCGGCTCCCGTCCGGCGACCATTCGCCTGATTGACCCGCCGCTGCATGAGTTCCTGCCGTCGATGGACACGCTGATTGCCGAAGTGGCGACGCTGAAAGTCACCCACCCGGACAGTCCCGATCTGGCCGCCAAGACAAAGCTGCTGCACCAGGTCGAGTCCATGCACGAGATCAACCCGATGATGGGCCTGCGCGGCTGCCGCCTGTCCATTGTGTTCCCCGGCATTGTCGAGATGCAGACGCGGGCCATCTTAGAAGGCGCGATTGCCGCCAAAAAGAACGGCGCGGAGCCGCACCCGGAGATTATGATCCCGCTTGTCGGCCATGTCAACGAGCTGCGGGCCGTCCGCTCCAACCTAGAGCGCGTCGCCAAGATGGTGACGGAGTCGTCCGGTGAGACCATTGACTACATGTTCGGCACGATGATTGAAATTCCGCGTGCTGCATTAACGTCCGACCAGATCGCCGAAGAAGCCGAGTTCTTCTCGTTCGGCACCAATGACCTGACTCAGATGACGTTCGGCTTCTCCCGCGACGACTCCGACAAGTTCCTGAAGCCCTATGTGGCCCAGAAAATCCTGCCCGGCGACCCGTTCGAGTCCATTGACCAAAGCGGCGTCGGCGAGCTGATGAAAATCAGCGTCGCCAAAGCGAAATCGGTCCGCCCGAACATCAAGCTCGGCATCTGCGGCGAGCATGGCGGCGAGCCGGCAAGTGTTGCCTTCTGCCACGAGATCGGCCTGAACTACGTTTCCTGCTCCCCCTACCGTGTGCCGATTGCGCGTCTCGCGGCGGCCCAGGCCAACCTCAAAGACGGCGGTTCCAACCGCGACCGCTAAGTCCGACACTTCCAAAGCCCTGCCTAACGGCAGGGCTTTTTCTTTTGGCCTTGTCTTTCATGGTATACTGCAAACAGGAGATATGCTCATGACAATTACTCTTAACTTGGAGCCGGATGTCGAGTCTTATTTGCGCGAAAAAGCCGCGCAGGAGGGGCAGAACGAAGAAGCGGTCGCCCAATCTCTGCTTGCTCAAGCAGTTGCTTGGAACGCGCAGGACCGAGCCGAAGCTTTGGAAGGTGTCCGCCGAGGTTTCGCTGCAAGCGATGCAGGACAGGTACGCCCCGCCGCTGATGTCTTTGCGGACATGCGGGCAAAACTCGCGGCTGCGGGTCAATGAGCTACAAAGTCGAGTTCACTGATGTCGCCGACATGGAAGTGCAGAACATTCTGCTCCGAATCATGGGAAGGAACCCTGACTACGCCGAGCGCTGGCAGGACGGACTTGAAAAAGCCGTCGCGTCGCTGGAAGATTTTCCGGGGCGCTGCGCCGTTGTCACGGACCTATCCACCCTAGATCGGCAGGTTCGTCAGCTTCTTTATGGTGCCTACCGCCTGTTGTTTACACTACTGGATACAAATGGCGACGGCGATTTGGACACGGTGCGTCTTCTGCACGTCCGGCACGGCGCACAAGGGCCGCTGACGCAGGAACCGCCGGAAGATGCCGATGAATAAAACCCTCACGCCGCAGGAAGTCGCCGTTCGTGTGCGCCCGTATATTACCATACGGCACATCGGCGACATCGCTTTGGAAGTAGACGCCGCCCGTATCCACCTTCGCAACGGCTACTGGAACATCCCCATCCGTCCCTCCCGCTGGCCCAACCCGCTGTTCCCGTACTACGAAGCCCTCGCCGAAATCGAAGACCAGGTTCAGGAAAACGAAGGCTTGAAAGTGACCATCGCTTCCGGGGAACCGTTAGCAGAATGAGCAAAAGAAACTACGTTCGTGTGCAGAATAAAGCGACTGCCGCGCGAAGTCATAAGCTCGGCAAAATTGGTGAACAATGGGCGGAAGCCCTACTCGCCCGGAATGGTTTCACGAATGTTCAAAGCCTCAACGCTGAACGGTCGAACCACAGCTACGCGGACATCTACGCTGAAAAAGATGGCGGAAGGTATGTCATAAGCGTCAAGACACGGAACAAGCTCCAGGTAAGTGGGGCGTTGAACGGTTCTTATAATCTTTCGAGCTTGGGAAATCATTATGATCTTGCGGTACTGGCTGAAAATGCAAGGCAGGCAAAGGCCGCGTGGATTGCCATTGCTGTTGAGGAAAGGGTCTTTAGTGCATACTTTGGTCTGCTCGCCGACCTAAACGGCAAAAACGGCATTCCTATGACAGAAGACGCAACCTCGGACTATCAGTGTCTTGCCAAAAATGAGCCTCATGGACTGGATTACTCTCAAATCAAAAACGTATACGAAGATGCTGCACCTGCGGGTCAAAAACAGAGATAAAGCAAAAGGCTACCTCCTTTGCAGACAGTTATCCGAATGTTTCTTTATGGATACAAAGCGGCGGTTGGATGGAAGCAGGCAAGGACTATAATGTTCGGTCATTGATACGCGCTCTTGATGAAGGCGGAATAATCTGGGAAGGCGAAACAGAGTATCCAACGATGGATGCCGCGTTTGAGGCATTGGATTTCGGTATCGCCGCATTCCTGCAAGAGAAAGGGATCAAGTTGTAGGGTTGTATGAGGCGTGTAGCCGAAGCAAGGGCGACCGGATGCAGTAGGCAAGAGGTATACTGCTTCTATGGTGTAGAAATTGATTGGCCGGTACATTGTCTCGGACCCGCGCGTGTGCCACGGGAAGCCGACGTTTCGGGGGACGCGCATTTTGGTGTCGCAGGTGCTGGAACAGGTCGCGGCGGGCATGGCCTGGGAGACGATTGCCGGGGAATGGCGTGGGGACGTGCCGAAAGAGGCGGTTGCGGAGGCGGTGCGGCTTGCTTGTGAGGGAAAGGCTTGACCGATGACCATTACGCTTGATCTTGCGCCGGATGTCGAGGCGTACTTGCGAGACCGGGCGGCGCGTAGAGGACAGGAAGCGGAAGCCGTGGCGCAGGCACTTCTAGCGGAAGCCATGATGTGGGATGTGGACAGCAGGCGGGGCGTCCGCCTTTCGGACTATGGCATCAGCCCGGTACAGGCCCCAGAGCTTCGAGCGAATTTGTCTACGTTCGCGGGCGAATGGGAGCGCCCGGAGATGGATGTTTATGATGATTACGATGCGGCGAAAGTCCTGCTGTAAGGCAGGGCTTTTTCGCTGCGCGATGTGCTAGAATAACGGTGTCATGCCTGCTAAAGACTTGTACCATGAGGCCGTGAGGAACGCGCTGATCAAAGACGGCTGGACAATTACGCATGACCCGCTGACGTTGAAAATTGGGGATAGCCGCTTGTTTGTGGATTTAGGCGCGGAACAAATGATCGGTGCAGAGAAGAACCTGCATAAAATCGCGGTCGAGATTAAGACTTTTCGTGGCATATCCGAGATGAAGGACTTGGAGCAGGCCATCGGGCAGTATGTCTTGTACCGGATTTTCCTGCGCCGCCTGGAACCTGACCGCGATCTGTATCTGGCTGTGCCGCAGGACGTTATCGAGGAAGTTTTTTCGGAAGACTACGGGCAGGGCTTCATTGAGGACGAACATGGGAAACTGTTCGGCTTCAATGTTGAACGTGAGGAGGTTGTCGAGTGGCTGCCTTAATGCAAACGCTGGCTGAAGCGCACACAGTTGATGATCAGGAGGTAAGAAACCAGGAAATCGTGGAACAGGCGCTGCGCGAGTGCGCCCGGTTCTACACCTCCGACGACGCGCGAACCCTCATGGTCTTTGATCGGCAGAATGGGCAGTTTTTGCTGATGGACGAGGGCTGGCAGGAGTTCAAGCACATTCACCGGGTTTGGCTGCATGTGGAACTGCGGGACGGCAAGTTCTGGATACAGAAGGACGGCACGGAAGACGGCATTGCCGTAGACTTGATGAACGCGGGCGTTCCGAAAGAGCATATCGTGCTGGCTTTTCAGCACCCTGGCCGGCGTCGGTACGGCGACTTTGCGCCCGGCTGATCTTTAGAAAGATAACACAGAATGGAACTGGATCATGTGGCGGTGCCGTCTGCCGATATTGCGGCGTCGGTGACGTGGTATGTGGAGACGCTGGGGGCGTCGGTGCTGTATCAGGATGGGACGTGGGCGTTTTTGAGGCTGGGGCAGGGGAAGATTGCGCTGGTGACGCCATCGCAGCATCCGCCGCATACTGCCGTTAGGATTGAGGACTCGGCGCTTGTGAGGGCCGCAGCGGAGGCGGGGAAGGCGATTGATTCGCACCGGGACGGGACAAAAGGCATTTATATCAGTGACCCGGACGGCAACCAGGTCGAGCTGATCTGCTACCCGCCGGGCGAGACGGTGTATGAGAAATAGGTTCAAGAGGCGCGAAGCGTCAGCGGGCGGCGGCGAAGTTCCACACCGGGCGGGCGTTGGAAAGGTCGTCGGTGCTGGCAAAGGTATACTCGACTTTACAGGCGTCCAGCATGGCGAGAGACTTCCACGGAATGCAGAACACGTCGTTTGAAAGCCGTGTGACCGGCGAATGGGCGAGAAGCTCCTCGCAGCCTTGTGTCCGGTCTTCCGCCGTGCGAAATTTAATGTAAGCGTTTCTCAAGCGCAATCCCCTTAATTTTGACTTCAACTTTACTTATGTTTTTACTTGGGTTTCCTCTGTGCATAATTCGTGCCAACTTGGTCTGATTGCTGAAATACTTTAAAAAGACTGCGGAAATGCCGTTTGTTGACACCGGGCGTCCCCTGTGGTATGATATTTGCTAGGGAAGGCAGCGCAGACGATCATGCAAGACGACGAAATTATCTTGTCCCCAGCCAAGTACAAAGAGCTGGAACACGAGCTAGGGCATCTCACCACCACCGGACGCCGGGAGATTGCCGAGCGGATTAAGGACGCCCGCGCGATGGGCGACCTGAGCGAAAACTTTGATTACCATGATGCCAAGCGCCAGCAGGGCTTCTTGGAAGGCCGGATCGACAACATCAAGCAGATGCTGGAGCGTGCTAAAATCGCTGAGTACGAAACCGGCGGCGACATCGCGGCCTACGGTTCGACGGTCAAAATCCACGACATCGCCTATGAAGAAGATTTAGAATACAAAATTGTCGGCGTCATGGAAGCCGACACCACGCAGAACCGCATTTCCAACACGTCGCCCCTCGGCAAAGCTCTGCTTGGCCATAAAGTCGGCGAAACCGTGGAAGTGCAGACCCCTGCCGGCGTGGACAAGTACGAAATACTTTCCATCACTTAAATACTTTCTACTGCCCAGCAAACTCTCCTTGACACGCCGGGTATACTGGGAGCGTGGAAACAACCCAACCCCTTGTGTCTTCTCCTTTGCCGGCCTCCTCGCCTGCTCCTGCCCGCTCACTGACTGTTGCGGAGACGATGCGGCAGGTTGCCGACCAAATTGAGACCGTGATTGTCGGCAAACGGCCCGCCGTGGAAATGGCGCTGACCGTGTTCCTTGCAGGCGGTCATCTGCTGATTGAAGACATTCCGGGTGTCGGCAAAACGACGCTCGCCAAAGCGCTGGCCCGCGCTTTAGGGCTGGTCTTCAAGCGAGTACAGTTCACGCCCGATTTGCTGCCCGCCGACATCACCGGCACCACCATTTTCAACCAAAAAACGGCCCAGTTTGAGTTCCGCGAAGGCCCGGTGTTCGCCCATATCGTGCTGGCAGACGAAATCAATCGGGCAACTCCAAAAACCCAGTCCAGTTTACTGGAGTGCATGGAAGAGCAGCAGGTGACGACTGATGGTATCACTTATGTTCTGCCGCATCCGTTCTTTGTGATCGCGACGGAGAACCACATTGAATCGCATGGCACTTATCCGCTGCCGGAAGCCCAGCTTGATCGTTTTTTGCTGCGCCTGTCGCTCGGCTATCCGGACGCTGCCGAAGAAAGCCGGATTTTGGACCAGCAAACGCGGCTGAAGCCTTTAGACGCCCTGGAAGCGGTCACTAGCCGCGAGGAAATCCTGCGCTTGCAGGAAGAAGCCCGCGCCGTTTTTGTGGCTCCTGCCCTGCGTGACTACATTGTGGCTTTGGTCGGCGCGACCCGCACTCATCCGCTAACTGCGCTGGGGGCCAGCCCGCGCGGCTCGCTGGGTTTGCTTCATGCGTCCCAAGCGTATGCCGCTGTATCGGGGCGCACTTATGTCCAGCCTGACGACATCAAGCGCCTGGCGGCTCCCGTGCTGGCCCACCGGCTGATCTTGCGCCCGGAAACCCGCGTCAAGCATGTTTCCGCCGCCTCGCTGATTGAAGAGATACTGGGCCGCGTCCCCGTGCCAACGGCGCTTTAGTAGTTTTCATTCCAAGCAAATCGCAGGAGATTTCGCGATGCCCGACGTTCTGTTTCCCCTTTCTGCCGACGCCCCTGCATCGGGTGTCGCCGCGCTTATCCTTGCTGCCGGCAAAAGCACGCGCATGAAGTCCCGTACACCGAAGGCGCTGCATTTGCTTCTGGGAAAGCCTCTGCTGCGCTGGGCCGTTGAAGCCGCCGCCGGGGCCGGTGCGGGCCGGACTGTGCTGGTGGTCGGCCATCAGGCGGACATGGTGCAGGAGGCGATGGGGCCGGAGCTGGAATATGTCTTGCAGGCCGAGCAGTTTGGCACCGGCCATGCAGTGCAGATGGCAGAAGCGCTGCTGGCCGACTGGAACGGCCCGCTGCTGGTACTGCCGGGCGATGCGCCCCTGCTGTCGGCGTCGCTTTTGGAAACGCTGGTCGCGCATCATGCCCAAACAAATGCGGCGGCGACGCTGCTGACGGCGGTTTTGGAAGAGGCCGGCTCCTATGGCCGCATTGTCCGCGATCCGCAGACCCATCAAGTGCTGTCTATTGTCGAAGCTCGCGACGCGACCCCCGCGCAGCTTGAGATCGGTGAAATCAGCACGTCGGTGTACGTTTTCCAGCCTTCAGCTTTGTTCGCCGCGCTCCGAAAGATCACGCCGCAGAACGCGCAGGGCGAGTATTACCTCACTGACGTCGTGGCGCTGCTGGCCTCGGAAGGCCAGACCGTCGAAGCCTTAGTTTCGCCGGACCCGGATGTCGTGCGGGGCATCAATACGCGCCCGGAGCTGTCCGAGCTGCGCCAAATCCTGCAAGCCCGCGTCCACCATGCGCTTGGCCTCGCTGGTGTCACGATTGTCGACCCGCTGACAACGCACATTGACGCAATGGTGCAGATCGGCCAGGACACGACCATTCACCCGTATACAATCCTCAGCGGCGTCACCGACATCGGCGAAAACTGCGAAATCGGACCGGGGGCGCGTCTCAGCGACGCCAAGCTGGGAAACGGCGTTTCCGTGCGCGACTCCCATATTGTTGCCTCGGAAGTCGGCGACAACTGCAAAATCGGGCCGTTTGCCAACCTGCGCCCCGGCACGGTCTTAGGCGTAGGCGTCAAAGTCGGCGACTTCGTCGAGCTGAAAAACACAACGCTCGGCGACGGCGTCTCGGCAGGCCACTTGACCTATCTCGGCGACGCGGAAGTCGGTGCAGAAACTAACATCGGCGCAGGAACGATCACCTGCAATTATGACCCATTTTTGATGCCCACCAAGAACCTGACTTCTATCGGCGCGAACGCCTTCATCGGCACACATTCAACGCTTGTCGCCCCGGTCACAGTCGGCGACGGCGCGTACACCGCCGCCGGCTCGACAATCACTGAGGATGTCCCCGCCGACGCGCTTGCTTTGGGCCGCGCCCGGCAAGTCGTGAAACCCGGCTGGGTCAGCGCCAAAAAGCGCCGCAAAGAAGCCTAATCAAAGAAGTCTAATCAAAGAAGCCTAGCCCATGCCCGCCCGCATTTACCCTGAGTTTGAGACGCCATTAGACTCCCCTACCAACACTATGCACGGCTACGCGCTGGCGCGTGTGGCCGAAGCGCATTCCGCGCTCCTGCCGCTGCTGGACTTCTGCGCCGTGGACCCGCTTCAGATTGCCGTGGAAGTCGGCATGGTCTACCCCTATGAAGAAGGCGGCTTGGATGATCTGAGCGACATTGACTTCGGCCTTTCCGAATGGTTCGAGCCGGTCGCTGGGCTGGCCGTCCTGGAACGCGCGACGGCTGCCGTGCGCGACAATCCCGAAAGCCTCGCTGCCGCTATTTACGATCCCACGCTTCGCCCCGTGGACGTTCTGGCTGATTTGGATGCGCTGACGCTGGCGCTTCAAGCTGCCTTGCAGCACGAGACCCGTTTTCATCTGGTTCAGGAAGCCTGAGTACCCGCTCAGCAAAGAACCCGGCACTTCCAGCGCCGGGACATCTTCGTCAGCTTGACGCACTCCCCGCCTCTATGTTATGATGCAAGCAGAGTATCATTCATTAAAGTAATCTCACTTACGGGGAGAGCATAATCATGTCCATGCTGGGCCGGATGTTTGGCTTAGGCCGCAACGAACACTACGATAAAGGCATTCGGCTGTTTGACCAGGGGCTGTTTGCCGAAGCGATTGCCGAGCTGAAACAAGCGCCGCCGAAAGCCGACGAGCTGACTGAGCGGCTGGCGTCATTTTATATTGCGGAAAGCTACACCGCACTTGGAGCCGCCGCGCTGGAAGCCGGACGCTACGCGGATGCCCGCGCGGCGTTCGCCGGGGCACTGGCAATCAACCCGCACTACGCCGACCTGCATTTCCAGGCGGGGCGAGCCGCACGCGGCGCAGGTGACCCTGCCGCCGCGCTGTCCGCCTTTGACGCCGCCCTCACCGTCAACCCGCGCTACGCCAAAGCCTTGTTCTACCGGGGACTAACTCTCTATGCGCTGGACCGGCCCGCCGACGCCCTTCGTGCCGTACAGAGCGCTGTTGCGGCTGACCCGGCGTTCGCGGTCGCGCCCTATGAAGACGCCATCGCCGCGCATCAGGCGGGGAGTTATTCAGAGGCATTGGTTCTTTTGACCCGCATCGCCGAGACCGATATGGACGACATCACGTTCCATGCACGTCTTGGGGCAGACCTCTACCGGCGCGGCATGTACGCCGAATCCGTCGCCGAATTTGAGAAAGCGCTGGCCTTGAACGCGAACTACGCCGACCTCCACAACTCGCTTGCCATCGCCCTCACCGCCCGTCTGCGTTACGCCGACGCCATCGCCGAGTTCCAGCGTGCGCTTGCGCTCAATCCCAATTACACCGAAGCCCGTACTAACTTAGGTTTAACCTACCGCGCCGCCGGCCTCAACCGAGACGCCGACGCCGAGTTCGCCCGCGTCTTAGAAACCGACCCCACTAACGCTGTCGCCCGCACCGAGCTTGGCAGATAACGGTATGGGACAAAGCCGAGTGAGAATGGTGATGCCCAACGCCAAAAGAGCCACAGAATAAATTTCGTGGCTGGAAAGTCCCCGCCGTCGAGTCGACGTGAAGATCGTCACGATAGGCTTCTGTTCCTTTCTTGTGCCGCCTCGACACTGCGAACTTCTTAGCCTCGGAGTTTACTCCGTGGCTCCTGATGAGGACACGGCCATGCTGCTTGTTATCGATTGTCACTGTGCTGGAGTTTCCATCGCAATAAGACACCTTCGGGTACACTTTCTGCATGACTATTTTTAACGTGACGCACCGCTCGACGGATACCAACGCAAGGTGCGGGCTGCTGTCTTTGCCTCATGCGCCGGAGCCGGTTGAGACGCCCGTATTTATCCCGGTAGGGACGCGCGGGACAGTCAAGGCCATGACGCAGGAGGAATGCAGCCTTTTAAGGACGTAGACCGACAGACTGAGGCCAGATAAAACCTTATTTGTTGCACAAAGCTAAACCTCCAAAACTATAATACTCTGTGCTATAATAATGGTGAGCCAACCATTTATGAAACTGTACAAGAATAAGTGGTTTTCCCGATACGCACGTCGAGCAGGATTGACTGATACTGATTTATGCGAAGCAGTCTCCCAAGCAAATCAGGGCATTATTGATGCTGACCTCGGCGGTGGAGTCGTCAAACAGCGCATCGCACGCTCAGGCAAAGGAAAATCTGGTGGATTTCGCACAATCCTCCTGTTCAAAGCCGGCGACCGGGCAGTTTTTGTTTATGGTTTCGCAAAAAACGAAAGAAGCAACATCCAAAATCACGAATTGATGGGATTTAGAAAGTTAGCTGCTGAAGTTCTGGCATACGATGAAGCATCGCTGGCTCAAGCAGTTGAAGTAAATGCCTTGACAGAAGTTTTCTGTGACGCGGTAAGTGAGGAAGTAAGGGAATGAGTAAGCAGTATAAGAGCAAAATAATGGCGTCAATCCACGAGACGGCGGAAGATCTTCACGCAGCTAAGGTGATGCCGGCTCAGACACTGAGAGAATTCGATGCGCTGTGCCTCACACCTGTACAGGAGCTAACACCGGAAGAAATCCGTTCTCTGCGGCTTCGAGAAGAAGCGAGTCAGGCTGTTTTTGCTCGTTATCTTAATGTCACAACCGGGATTGTCAGCCAGTGGGAGCGTGGTGAGAAGCATCCGCGAGGCGCGTCCTTGAAGCTGCTGACACTGATTAAGAACAAAGGGCTGTCGTCAGTTGCATGACTACTTTTAACGTGACGCACCGCTCGACTGATACGAATGCCCGGTGCGGGCTGCTGTCTTTGCCTCATGTGCCGGAGCCGATTGAGACGCCGGTGTTCATGCCGGTGGGGACGCGCGGGACAGTCAAGGCCATGACGCAGGAGGAAGTGTGGGAGCTGGGGTTCCGGCTCATTCTCGGCAACACTTATCATCTGTATTTGAGGCCGGGGCCGGAACTGGTCAAAAAGGCTGGGGGACTGCATAAGTTTATTGCCTGGGACGGGGCGATGCTGACGGACAGCGGGGGCTTCCAAGTGTTCTCGCTGGAAGAATTACGCAAGATCACGGAAGAAGGTGTGAAATTCAAGTCGCATCTTGATGGCTCGGAGCATTTCTTCAGCCCGGAACGCTCCATCGAAATCCAGCACGCGCTTGGCGCGGACATCATCATGGCCTTTGACGAATGCCCGCCGTACCCGTGTACCGAAGAGGCGACGCGGGAAGCGACGTATCGGACGCATCGGTGGCTTACACGGTGCGCCGCGTACCACAACGCGCAGGATACCGAGCAGCTTTTGTTTGGGATCGCGCAGGGCGGCGTGTACGAAGGTTTAAGGGCGGAAAGCGCACAGTTTGTCGCAGCGCAGGACACGCCGGGCATTGCCGTGGGCGGCGTTTCGGTAGGGGAGCCGCCGGAGCTGATGCAGGCGGCGGTCGGCTGGAGCGTACCGCACCTGCCGCCGCACAAGCCGCGCTACTTGATGGGTGTCGGGACGCCCCGCGATTTGCTGGATGCCGTCGCGCAGGGGATTGATATGTTTGACTGCGTCCTGCCCACACGCCTGGGCCGCAACGGAACTCTGTACACAACGCTAGGACGCATCAATATCAAAGGCAGCCGCTACACCGATGATTTCGGTCCTGTCGACCCGAACTGCGTCTGCCGGGTGTGCCAAAAGTACTCGGCGGCCTACCTGCGGCATTTGTACAAATGTGACGAGATTTTGGCGTCGCGCCTGGCAACGTACCACAACCTGGCTCATTATGCACAGCTTATGGCGGGGATACGCCAAGCAATTGCCGAAGACCGCTACGAAGCATTCCGCCGCGAGACGCTGGCGCGGTACAGGGGCGAGGAAGAGTAGAATCTTGGTCAGCAGCCCGGCGAGGCCGGGCTGCTTTTTTGCCTCTACTTCATCTTGCCGGTTGCATCCAGTTCATCGTCGGTGGTGACGGGCGGGCGCTCTTTGACGGGAATGCGGTCTGGGGTTGGCTCGGTGTCTGCATCCGGGTCGGTGGAAACGGCGTGGGCGAACGGCTCCGAGTCTGCCGCCAGCCTGCCTTTGGCGTCGTCTTTGCCTTCGTCCGCGTCGTCATCGTAATCGTCGAGTTCTTCACCGTCGGCGAGAGGACGCGGACGCAGGTTCAGCGCCCGGTCAGGAATGCTTTCCATCTGGAAGCCGCCTGCGCCGATATCTTGGGGCAGATGGGTTCCAAAGCCCCGCGCGATGCCGGCCACGGTTCCGCTCTGATCGGCAGACAGCAGGCCGTCTTCGTCGGCAGCCGAGTATAAATCCGCGTCGTCCATGCCGCCATCGGGGGCGGGATCGGTTTGCAGCATTTCCGCCTCAAAATCCATTTCGCCGCCGTCCACGTCATTCGGGGACTTCTCCGGCGGCGTCAGGAACACGGCGTCCCCGGCGTGCTTTTCCACAATATCCCCCAAGCTGCCGATCTGGTTTGTGTCTTCGTCAAAAAGTTCATGATGAATTGCATCATGCTTGTCCAAGCGTTCTGCCATAAGTGTTGTCCTGCTTTCGGGAGTTAAACGGAGTTTACCCGAAGCGCGTTTAGGAACAAACTTGGTTGACAAACCCGGTCGTTTCGGCTAGAATGAAGCCATGAAACTGGCTGTCATTACCGATGAGATTGACACCGATTTAGGCCACGCGCTGGACGTTATGGCCGAGTACGGCGTTTTAGGCGCGGAGCTGCGGCAGCTTTGGGACAAAAACATCAGCGACGCGCCTTTAGAATACTGGCAGCGGGCCAAGCGTGAGCTGGACGCACGGGATATGACCGTGGTGGGAATTGCGTCGCCGTTTTACAAGTGCGGCCTGCCGGACGCGGAGCCGGATGGCCCTGCCGGGCCGCTCCACGGCGCGTCGGCACGGGGTTTAGGCGACCAGATTACGCTTTTGGAGCGGTGCATTGAAGCCGCGCAGTTCTTCGACACGACGCTCATCCGCACGTTTTCGTTCTGGAAACACGGCGCATTGACCCCGGAGCAGGAAGAAGCCATTGCCGATGCTTACGCCGAGCCGGCAGAGATGGCCGGTTTAGCGGGGGTGATTCTCGGCATTGAAAACGAGCATGCCTGCTGCCTGGGAACCGGGGCGCAGACAGCCCGCGTACTGGAAGAAATAGGCTCAAAATCGGTGCGGGCGATTTGGGACCCCGGCAACGCGCTGATGGCGGGCGAGCTGCCGTATCCCGACGGCTACGCGGCGATCAAAGACTTTGTGGCCCATGTCCACATCAAAGACGCTCAAATCATTCCCGGCGCACCGGCCCCGGAATGGGCAGTCGTCGGCACAGGCGCGATTGACTTTGCCGGTCAGCTTGCGGCGCTGAAGCGTGACGGCTACACCGGCTGGCTGTCACTGGAAACGCATCTTGCCCAGCCTACGAAGGAATCAGCATCGCGGGCCAGCTTGGAACGGCTGCAAAGGCTGCTGGCGCAAACAGCATAGAAGTCACCGGCACTGGAAGTGCCGGTCTGCTTTGGAGTGAAAGTCGAAGCGACTACAGAGCAGGAGCAGCCGACAGCCATACTTGTCTTTTATGCTTGTCTTTTCCTTAGTCGCCGCGACTTCCATTCTAAAGTAGACCGGCACTTCCAGTGCCGGTGTCGGAGATAGGAACTTAACTCTCACATGTCATTGAACTCATTTCGCACGGGACTCGGCAGCATTACCAGCAACCCCATCGGCAAATGGATACTGTTTTTAGTTTCTGCCCTGCTGGTTTCCAGCCTCGTCTTTTCCGGCCTAGGAACCAATCTCGGTAACTTGAACGGGACGCAAACTGCCGCGCCCTCCGGGGACGACGTTGTCGCGACGGTCAATGGTGATGCAATCACCCGCGACGACTTCAGCGTGGCGCAGACTGACTTGCAGGGCCAGCTTTCCCAGACCGGTCGCACAGTCACGGCGGCGGAGCAGCCGCTTCTGAACTCGGCGGTCTTAGATCAGCTTATCGGGGCCAAGCTGGAATTGCAGCAGGCGAAAAAAAGCAATGTCACAGTCAGTGACTCAGAGATCACTCAAAAACGCGCCCAGATTGTGGACCAGCTTGGCTTCCGGCAAAGCCTCGGACTGCCGGCGACCGCGTCGCTTGCCGATATTGACGCCGCGCTGACCAAAGCCCAGAGCCAAACCGTGGAAGACCGACTGCCGGATGACCATCTGCGCCAGTTAATTTTGCTTGGCGACCCGCAGAGCGGTCAGCCCGGCAAGCTGCAAACGACGCTCTTGAACTCCATCGTCGTCACGGATGACGATGCGCGGCAGTTTTATACCAAATACCACACGCGCCATATCTTGATTGACAACAAAACCCGCTCCGATGCCCAGGCGCAGGCCCAGGCGGCGCAGATTATTTTAAAAGCCAAAGCGCCCGGCGCGGACTTCGCCGCGCTGGCAAAACAGTATTCCGACGACCCCGGCACCAAAGCCAAAGGCGGCGATGACGGCTTTATTGACCAGTCCACCCCCTATGTCCCGGAGTTCAAGCAGGCGGCATTCAGCCTCAAGCCCGGCGAAATCACGCCGGACCCAGTTTCTTCGCCCCAATTCGGCTATTTCGTGATTAAGCTGGATGCGGTCAAGTCCGACCTGCCTGCTGACTTTGAGAAGAACAAAGCCAAGTATATTGACCAAATCCGCCAGCAAAAGGCGCAGGACAAGTACCAAGCCCTGCTGGCAAGCCTCAAAACCGCCGCGAAGATTGATGTCAAAGACCCGGCGCTTGCCGGAGACCGAGCGCTTGCACAAGCCGAGCAGTCCGGTAACCCCGCCCAAGTCCAGCCGAAGCTTGAGGCCGCACTGGCCTCTTACCAGGAAGCGCTGAAGGGCAACCCGCCTGCCCTGCAAAAAGCGTCTTTGGAGACCGCACTCGGCCAAGTCTATCAGTCCCTGCATCAGACCCCGCAGGCGATTACTGCCGACGAAGCGGCTTTGTCCGCGCGGGAAGACCCGGCGCTGGAAATGACTACGGGGCAGCTCTGCCTCCAAGCCAAGCAGAACGCGCAGGCGGTGACCCACTTCCAGAAAGCTTCCCAGCTTGCCTGGAACGACCAAAGCACGCACATTCAGCTTTTGCAGGCGTTCCAGCAGGCGGGCCGCCCGGACCTTGCCGCCAAAGAAGGCGACTGGCTGAAGCAGTACGCAAAAGCGCACCCGGCACCTCCGCCCGGCAGCGGGATACCGGGAATGCCCAACACAGCGGTTGGCACAGCAGTCGTGCCGCCTGCCCGAAAGCCGAACCAATAGCGAAAGGGGAGCGAGTGGCTTTAGCCACTCGTTTTCATCTTGCTGCCACGATAACCCGCGGGCTGCCCCGCTTAGAAGCAAAATTTCTTATGTCCCTTGACAACCCGACTGATACGCTTGCCGACATTTACCCCGCCGGCACCGTCCGCGCCTTGATGGAGACGGATTTTGTCTCGCCCGCGACCCGCGCCGTGCTGCAAGCACGCTTAGAGACGCTGGCCAAAGATGCCGCCCCGCGTTTCTTTGCAGATCATGACTTTTACACACTGACGGCGGCGCTGCACCGGATGCTGGCCGAACCGGTGCAGCCCACGGCCCGTGACCTCGCTTTGGCGATTGACGCCCGGCTGGCGGGCGGCGGCGGGGACGGCTGGCGTTATGACGCCTTGCCCCCGGACACGGAAACGGCGCGTCTTGGGTTACAAGGCTTGGATCAGTCTGCACAAGCGGAGTACGGGGCGGAGTTCGTCAGTCTGACGCCGGAGCAGCAGGACGCGGTTCTGAAAGCCGTGCAGTTGGGTAACGCGCCGGGCGAGATTTGGCGGATGCTGCCGGGGGCAAACTACTTCGAAGACCTGCTGGCGGAGGCTGTAGCCTGTTATTACAGCCATCCCTTAGCGCAGGAAGAAATTGGCTATGTCGGCATGGCGGACGGCCACGGCTGGTCACAGACTCTGATGAACGATTTGGAAGCGTGGGAGCCGAAGCCGAGCCAAGCCGAGCCGCTGAGGCCGGAGGCTGTCGCGCTCACAATGGCGGCGTCTGCGCCGGTGACGGCATCCGTGCCGGAGCCGCCGCGTTCCGGCAAGACCTATCCGCTGACCGAGGCCGTAGACGCCGTTGTGATTGGAACCGGCGCAGGCGGTGCGCCGCTCATGGCCCGGCTGGCGGCGGCGGGATTAAGCGTTGTCGCGCTTGACGCCGGCAAGTTTTGGGACCCCGCCCGTGACTTTGCTACCGACGAGCGGGCGCAGGAAAAGCTGTTCTGGAACGACGAGCGCCTGAGCGCGGGCGGCAATCCGCTGGCGTTCGGCGCGAACAATTCCGGCATTGGTGTCGGCGGGTCTACTTTGCACTACACGGCCTATACGCCCCGCGCCCACGGCGGCGACTTCCGGCTGCATTCGGAGTTTGGGGTCGGCGTGGACTGGCCGTTCGGCTATTCCGACCTAGAGCCGTATTACAATGAGCTGGAACAGTTTCTCGGCATTTCCGGGCCGTCGCCGTACCCGTGGGATGCCCACAGCCAGCCGTATCCCCTGCCGCCGCTGCCGCTGAACGGCGCAGCGCAGCTCATGGAGTCCGCCTGCAAGACGCTCGGCATTCATACGTCCCCTGCGCCGAACGCCGCCCTGTCCGCGCCCTATTTCCAGCCCGGTCTCGGCTGGCGTCAGGCGTGTACCAACCGGGGCTTCTGCCAGGCGGGATGCAGTGTCGGGGCGAAGGCCAGCATGGACGTGACATTTATCCCAATGGCTCTGCAGAACGGGGCGGAAGTGCGCTCCGAGTGCTTTGTGACCCAAATTGAGACCGATAAATCGGGCGCGGTGACGGGCGTAGTCTACACGCAGGACGGGCGCGAGATGCGCCAGCCCTGCCGGAATGTCTTCTTATGCGCCGGGGCGATTGAGACTCCGCGCCTGCTGCTTTTGAACAATCTGGCAAACGGCAGCGGGCAGGTCGGGCGCAACTTCATGGCCCATACAGCTATCCAATTGTGGGGCCAGTTTGACGACGACATCCGCCCGTACAAAGGCATTCCCGGTTCTTTGATTTCCGAAGACACGCACCGGCCCAAAGACGCCGACTTTGCGGGCGGCTACCTGCTGCAATCTATTGGAGTCATGCCGGTCACTTATGTCAGCCAATTCGCCCGCGCCGAAGGCATTTGGGGCGAAAAGCTGCGGACACACATGCGCGGCTACAACCATGTCGCCGGCATCAACATCTGCGGCGACTGCCTGCCGTATGAGAACAACTATGTGGAGCTGTCCACCGAGAACGACGCTCGCGGTGTCCCGAAACCGCGCATCCACTTCACGGCGGGCGAAAACGAAAAGCGCATGACCGCGCACGGCGAGAAGATCATGCGGGCGATTTGGGCCGAAGCGGGCGCAAAAGAAGTCTGGGCATTGGAGCGCTACGCCCACATCATCGGCACCTGTAGAATGGGCGATGACCCGGCGAGTTCAGTGGTCAATGCCGACGGCGCGGCGCACGATGTTTCCGGCCTGTTCATTGTCGACAACTCGGTTTTCCCCAGCGCTCTGAGCGTCAACCCCGCGCTGACCATCATGGCCCTCAGCCTGCGGACTGCGGACAAGTTTCTAAGCAGAAGCCTCTAAAATTGTGTTTGCTGGCCTTTTTTGCCGCCTTTCAAGAGCGTCCCAATAACGGGGCGCTCTTTTTGTTTATCTCTAGCAGACAATTTATGGTAAGGAGCAAAAAGGAAACAGCCACAATTAAGAGCAGTGATCTCCTGGGGTCTCTCTGCCGGATGTATGCTTGCTGGAAAGACGCTCATGAACAACTCTGTTATTAACCACTCCGTCACTACAAGCCGGGGCCAAGCGGACGAAGAAAGCCGGCTTGCGGCGCTCCGCTCTTACAACATTCTGGACACGCTGCCGGAAAAAGAGTATGACGACATTGTCCGCTTGGTTTGTACGATTTGCAATGTGCCAACGGCGGTAATCAGCTTGGTGGATACGGAAAGGCAGTGGTTCAAAGCGCGGCAGGGAATGGAACTGAGCCAGACCCCGCGCGAAATTTCCTTTTGCGCCCATGCGCTGGGCCAGCCGGAGCTGTTTGTCGTTCCCGATGCCGCCTTGGACGGGCGGTTTGCCGGCAGCCCACTCGTGACAAGCGGGCCGCAGGTGCGCTTTTATGCCGGAGCGCCTTTAGTCACGCCCGAAGGGGAAGCCCTGGGAACGCTGTGCGCCCTGGACAACCAGCCGCGCACGCTGACAGGCGAGCAGCAGGAAGCGCTGATGATCCTCAGCCGCCAGGTCATGGCCCACCTTGAGCTGCGCCGCCGGAGCGCGGAGCAGGAGCGGGCAATGCAGGAGCGCGAGAAAGTGACCGAGCGCCTGCGGCTGCTGGAAGCTGCCGTCGAAAAGGCCAATGACGTTATCATTATCACGGAAGCCGAGCCGATCAATCAGCCCGGCCCGCGCATTGTTTATGTCAACTCGGCGTTTACCAAGATGACCGGGTACACGGCGGAAGAAGCTATCGGCCAAACGCCGCGCCTGCTGCAAGGCCCCGATACGAATCAGGCTGTCAACAACCAGATTAGAAAAAGTTTAAAGAAATGGAAGCCGGTGCAGGTTGAGGTGCTGAACTACTGCAAGGACGGCACAAAGTTCTGGTCCGAGCTGAGCATTGTTCCCATCGCCGACGAAAAAGGCTGGTACACGCACTGGGTCTCAGTGCAGCGCGATGTCACCACACGAAAAGCGCTGGAAGTGCAGCAGGAAACGCTGCTGGCGGAAGCGCTCGAACGGGCCGATCTCGACTCTCTTACCGGACTGTGGAACCACCGGGGCTTTCAAAAGCGGCTGGAAGCCGAGGCGGACCGCGCCCAGCGCTCCGGCGAGCGGCTGGTGATGGCGATGATTGACGTCGACAACTTCAAGTTCTTCAACGATGTCTACGGGCATCCGGTCGGCGATGAGATTTTGCGCCAGGTCGCGTCGGCCCTGCGGGCAAGCTGCCGCTCTTACGATGTTCTGGCCCGGTTCGGCGGCGACGAGTTTGCCCTGCTGGCCTCGGTTCCGCAGACAGAGAATGTGGCTTCGCTGGAAGAGCGCCTGCGCGAGGCGCTGTCGGGCCTCGGCTATACCCCGGACGGTTACGACACGGTCATTCCTGTCGGTGCTTCTTTAGGCATGGCGGTCTTCATGGAAGAAGCGGCCACGCGGCTGGAGCTGGTGGATTTGGCGGATCAGCGCCTGCGGGCGGCGAAGGCGGGGGAAGGTACGAAAGCGGCGCTGGTAGAAAGCTTCCGGGCGCAGTTTGCCCGCTCCCGCTCCGGCTTCCCGATGCTGAGTGCATTGGTCAACGCCGTAGACGTCAAAGACCGCTACACCTGCCGCCACTCCGAAGATGTCATGGTCTATAGCCTGCAAATCGCGTCGGCGCTGGGTCTCAGCGAAGCCGCGCAGCAGGCAATCGCCGTCGCCGCGCTGCTGCATGACGTGGGAAAGATCGGCGTTCCCGATGACATCCTCCGCAAGCCGGGCCGCTTGACGGCTGCCGAGTTCGAGGCGATCCAGCAGCACCCGGACATGGGCGCAAACATTGTCAGCGCAGTTCCCGGCTTTGAAGAGGCACTGGACGCGATCCGCCACCACCATGAGCGCTGGGATGGCGGTGGGTATCCGTTTGGACTGGTCGGGAAAGAAACGCCGCTGACGGCGCGTCTGATGGCTGTTGCTGACGCCTACTCGGCTATGACCACGGACCGGCCCTACCGCAAAGGGATGCCGCCGCAAAAAGCGAGGCAGATTTTAGAAGAAGGCATGGGAACGCAGTGGGACCCGGAGTGTGTCCGGGCATTCCTTTCTAATCCAGTGCCAGCAGCAGGTCTAAATCAAAGTCTGCGCTCTTGATTTCGTCTTTGAGGTCGTCTACGTCCGGCTTGACGCGCGGCAGTTTTTCTAATGTGTCGTACAGCTCCTGGGGCGGGTTGACCGAAATCACCATCACGACCCGGTTGTTGTCGTCCAAATACAGCTCGTCGAAGCGGTTTGAGTCCGGGTCGCCGTGAAACAGTCCGCCTTTACCTCCCTGCGGGTCACCGAACAGCTCGAAATGGATGTCCAGTTCATCCGAAAAGAAGTTCGGTACATGGTCATAGGCGATTTTTTGGCCGGCCATGTTCGCCCCGGCGATCTCGCCGTGCCAGAGGGCATTGTTCCAATGCTCCACGCGCCACTGCTTGCCCAGCACCGGGTCTTGGAACCCCGCAACGTCTCCGGCGGCATAGACGTCCGGGGCGCTGCTTTGCAGGAACTCGTTGACCAGCACGCCGTTCTTTTTCTCGTCTACGTCCAGCCCAGACGCCAGTGCGAATTCCAAATTGGGCTTCACGCCAACCCCTGCCAGCACGATGTCGCCGTTAATCTCTCGCCCTGACTTGGTTTTGACGCCCGATGGCGTAATTTCTGTGACTTCGTCACCTAAGATGACTTCCGCTCCCGCCGCTTCCATCTTTTTCTTCAAGAATGCCCCATACTCCGGTGACGCGAACTTGCTCCACAAATGGCTTGTCGGCTCCACAATCGTTGCCTGTCCGCCTTTTGTGAGGTAATCCGCCGCCACTTCGACGCCGATATAGCCGCCGCCGATCAAGACAATTTTCTCACCCAAACGCGCGTTTAGTGCATCGCTGTCTTCCCAAGTCCGCAGGGTCCTGACGTTCGGCCCATCCGCGCCGGGAATGTCCAGCGTCTTTGGCGACGACCCAGTCGCGACCAGCAGCTTTTCGTAGCCGACCGTATCACCATTGTCCAGCGTGACGGTCTTTGTTTTCGTGTTTGCTCCTGTTGCTTTGGTTCCCGTCAAAAGCGTGACGGCGTTTTCCGCGTACCATTCTTCCGGCTTAATCAGCAGCACGTCCTTCGCGCTCGCCTCGCCGCGCAGGTATTCTTTAGACAGCGGGGGCCGGTGGTAGGGCGGGTGCGGCTCGGAGCCAACAATGATAATCTCGCCTTTGAGGTCATATTCACGGATTGTCTCCGCCGCCGTCGCGGAAGCCAGGCCGCCGCCGATGAGAACATAACGGGCAGAAAGATGTGTCATAAAATTGCCCTTTCCGGGGAACGTGTATAAGAGGAAGTCTGCTGCAATTTACCCGTGCGAGCGTGCAGTCAATCAAAAAGGCCATGCGTTAAAAGACCATGCGTTAAAACGCACGGCTATTGGGCGCAGACGCCGAAAACTACGCCTTCGGCGCACTCGGATTATCTTGAACTTCTTTCCTCGCCCCACGCCTTCCAGTTCTGCCCTCCGGGTAGCCAGTGCTGCCAGTGCAGGACAGGGTACAATAGCACCAACTAATTTACGAGACTTGCCAACAGGGTGACAGCATGAAACAAAACAAATACTTGCGGTACTGCGTAACTGCTCTTCCGTTTTTAGTCGTGTGGTTTGGCGCTCATATTTTCGGGCAGGCTATGTGGCATTTTGTAGTTGTCAATGTCGAGCGGTGGTGGTCTCATGGAGTGGACGGCGACATAATTGGAGGATTAGCGGGTGCGGCTGTAATTGTGATCAAACAAGCCAACAGGGCAAAGAAGGTCGCAATCGCAGAAGATCGAAAAAGACAAATAGCACCATCCATGAAGCGAGTAAGCCAAAGAGACCAAGCAAGCAGCGAAGTGAGATAAAAGAAGAGGGCGAGGCAAGTCCCGCCCTTACAGGTTAATTACCAGCGGATTTCGATGTCGCTGCCGCCGGGAACGGCGTATTCGCGCTCGCCGGGGCGGGTGTCGGAACCCGCAATTTCCTGGCCGCTGCCCTGCACGGAGACTGGCGGCAGGGGGCCGTCAGCCGAGATCAATTTAAGACGGCAGAAACAGGCCGGGACGCCGTGGACACGCAGGGCGATGCAGTTGGCGTCGGCACTGAGGACAGTCACGGGATACTCGCAGGCCACTTGGAACGGGGCGTCCGGCACGGTATGAAACGTGCGCGTGGCGAACGCGAAGGCTGCGCCTGCGCCGTAAACTTCCTGGCCGACCGCGCCTGCCGGATCACCGATGGGGTACAAGTCTTCCATTGGGATTGCTAAAGATTGGTCCAAATGCCCATTGCGGATTTCTTTGGCGAGGCACTCTTCCGGCAGCTCGCCAGGATAGTAAAACCAGGCGCGGCTTAAAAGGTGCCGGCAGTATTCGGTCACTAAAAGACGCGCCGAGTCCGGCAGGGCATCGCCGGCGTGCTCAAACATCTGGTGGAATGCGGCAAAAGACTCAAACGCCTCAAAGACTGCCGTGTACTCAGCATCGTGCAGGCACAGGACGCCAAGAAACGCCGGGAAGAACTTGGCAGTTCCTAAATGGCAGTCGTAAAAAGTTGTGTGCTGGAAGAACGATGCCAGCAGCAGCAGGCTTTGATCCCGATAGAAGTCATCGCCGGTGGCCGACCACAGACGCAGGCAGGCCGCCGCGCCGATGGCCGTGATGTTAAACTGGTAGCCGACGGCAAATCGGTATCCCGTCAGGGCCTGAATAGCGGCTTTGGCTTCTTCTAAATAGCGATCCTCGCCCGATAAATCCCACGCTTCAATCATCACGGCGGCATAGATGCCGCCGACATCGGACTGCCCCGGCTCACCCGGCTTGCGGACATCAGTCATTGTTTCGAGCGTATCTAAATTGAACTTAATGGGCCAGCGGTACTGGAAGTGATGTGCAGCTCTGATGGCGTGTTCCAGCGAGTCAAACAGCAACTGCCGCGCTTCGGCGTCGCCGCGCTTCGCCAGGCGAGCCAAATCCAGCAGCGGGTGATATAGGTACCAGGAATCGGACTCGCTCCGGTCTTTGTCGTCCGGCGCATCGGGCAGATAACGCCGCATCGCACCTAAATCGGCATCATAGAACGCTGGGACGCCGGCTCGGAGCGCGTTTGCCAGCGGGACCGGCTTCCCTGTCCACTCGGCGTATTCCATCAGCGGCAAAGTCAGCGCAAGCTGAACCATACTGTCCGGCTCCTCGGCGTCTAAATAGGGCCGGGCGTAGGTAAAGCCGTTCTGCTGGGTTAAGCAGCCGCGTCCGGTCTGCAAATCGTACAGGGAGTTTGCCGCACGCGCGGGCCAGTCCCGCCACTGAGGTTCAGGCTGGCGCAAATAGGGATAGATTGCTGCAAGGCTGTCCAGATAAAGACGTGCGGCGTCCCGCTCGTTTTCCGGGATTGTGGGGCTGATGCTGACAAACGCATCGGAAACGACAATCGGCCTACTTGCAGGCAGCGGCGTCTCGGACGCCGGGAGCGCAAACCCAAGCTGCGGCCAGTGTCCACCGACAAGGCCCAGAGGCCGCGTTCCCAGCGTCTCAAACAGCGGGTCCAATGCCGAAAAGTTGTGCAGGTACAGGGCCGAGCCAAACGCCGGATCAGCCAGGGTCAAAAACAGGGCCGCCGCACCCGCCGCTGGCTGCCCGGTATGGACCGTGCCGTGTGCGTTCACGGGATTGTTCTCTGCGTCCAGCGGATAAACGTCGCGCGGGCCGAACGGCAGAACTAGCTCAAACGCCGGGGTCAGCGTTGTCGTCCAGCGGAACAAATTATCGCTTAAAACTTGGACGGCGACTTCAAACCTGCCGCTTGGGGCAGTCCAAGAGAACCGGACTGCGCTGTCTTCGGCTGCTGCTTCCACTGAAGCAAAATCTGCGCCGGGCGCATACGCCGTGCGGAACGCGATGCCGCCGCTTGCCCCACGCACGATAACCCAGAAAGACTCTCGCCCCGGCTGCACCGCCAGAGTCATACCGTCCGCCATTTGTTTCTCGTAAACCGGCGGATGCGCCGCCAGTTCTTTAGTAACTGCTGCCGTCCACGGGTCAACGCCCGTCACTTGATCATTTGCGATTTTTTCGTCCATTTCTTTTGCTTCCTAAACTATGCCTGCTCCGTTTTTCCCAAAAAACCGGCGGGTATACCACACGCAAGCAAAGTTTGACGAATGAAAGTGATAAAATTATGCGAAAAGAAGTCATTCCCACAAGCCTTAAAGGCAAGTCCGTTGTCGTCACCGGCGGGACCACCGGCATTGGGCGGGCGACCGCCGAATTGCTGGCGTCTCAGGGGGCCAACGTGCTGATTTTAGGCCGCCATGAGGCCGAGTTAAACGAAGCGCTGGCCGACATGCCGACCGAAGGCAAAGTCTACGGCATTGTCGCTGATACAACCAAGCCCGACGACATTGAAAAAATCTTTGCTGAGGCGGACTCAAAGCTTGGCGGCGTGGACATCCTGGTCAACAACGCTGCCGAAGCCGCGCAAAGCATTGTAGATACGGAATACGAAGAATGGCAGTATGTGGTCCAGGCCAACATTCTCGGCTACATGGGCTGTTCGCGCCAAGCGATTGACCGTATGAAAGAGAAAAAGAGCGGTCATATCGTCAATATCGGCTCCCTGAGCGCAAAGCTGCGCGACGGCGGCGCGGACATCTATGTTGCAACCAAGGCGGCCATTGAAGGCTTTTCCGAGTCCCTTCGCAAGCAGGTGAACGAAATGGGTATCAAAGTTTCGCTGGTGGAACCGGGCAAAGTCGGTGCGGACTTTCCAAACTCGACGCCTCAAGAGCAGCCCGCCGAAATCGCCGAAGGGAAAATGCTGATGTCTGAGGACATCGCGGCGGCGGTGCATTTTTGCCTGGTGCAGCCGGAGCGCAGCGACGTGATTTTACTGCAAATCCGGCCCCATCAGCAGTCGATTTAGAAGCGCCCCGGCACTTTCAGTGCCGGGGCTTTGCTTGGCATGAATTGTGCATCACCTGTATCTTATGATCCCCGTACTTGACCCCCAAGCCGCTGACGCTCCGAAAACAATCCTTTTTGTGGACCACACCGCCAAGATGGGCGGCGGCGAGATTGCTTTGCTGAACCTGGTCATGGCGCTGGATACCCGACGCTTTCGCCCGCTGGTGCTGCTGGCCGAAGAGGGGCCGCTGGCCCAAAGGCTGCGGGCGGCGGGAATTGAAACCACGGTTCTGCCGCTGGACCCGGCGCTTCGGGAAACGCGCAAAGACAGCCTCGGTGTCGGCTCCCTGCTGAAGCTGGCTCAGGCCAAGCGGCTGCTGGCTTACAGCCGGACACTGGCACGCTGGGCCAAAGCGCATCACGTCGATTTAATCCACACCAACTCGCTCAAATCCGACATCTACGGCGGGGTTGCCGGGCGGCTGGCGAGGATACCCGTCCTGTGGCATGTCCGGGACAACATCAACAGCCAGTATCTGCCGGGGCCGGTGGCCGCCGGGTTTCGCCTGCTGTCGCGCCTGCTGCCGCAAATGGTAGTCACAAACTCGCAAAGCACCCTGCACCAGCTCTGGCCGAAAAAGCCAAAGAGCGGCGAGGTGGTCTACAGCGGCGTCGCTTCGGAAGTAGTCCATGACGGCTATGTGGAGAACAGGGGCGCCGCCGAGTCGCTGGAAAAGGACGCAGCCTGGGGCCACGCTCCGGTCGTGGCGCTCATTGGCCGGATCGCCGAATGGAAAGGGCAGCACATCTTTTTGCGGGCCGCCGCCGCCGCTTTACTGCGTTTTCCCGACACTAAGTTTTGGATCGTCGGCGCTCCGCTGTTCGGCGAGTTTGAGTATGAACAGTCTTTGCACCTGCTGACGGAAACGCTCGGTATTACGCAAAGCGTTGAGTTTTTAGGCTTCCGCGACGATGTCCCTCAGCTCATGCCCCAAATTGACATTGTGGTCCATGCCAGCATTTTGGGAGAGCCGTTCGGCCAGGTTGTCATTGAAGGCATGGCTGCGGGCAAGCCTTTAGTCGCCACTCACGGCGGGGCGCTGCCGGAGATTGTGGTTCCCGGCGTCACCGGCTTTTTAGTTCCGATGGGCGATGCCGAGAAGATGGCTGCTGCTGTGGAGCGTCTGCTGGCTGACCCCGCCCATGCCAGGGTAATGGGCCAGGCCGGCAAAAAGCGTGTTGCGCGTCTGTTCACCATCAGCCACACGGCCCGCAAAGTGGAAGCCGTTTACGACGCGCTGTTCAGCCGGCTCAAACCACCCCCCTAGCCCCCAATGATGGGGGGACACGAAAGGAACAAGACGAACCCATCCAAAGTCTGGTTCCCCCATTATTGGGGGCTAGGGGGCCAGATTGTGCCTCCCACTGGAATTTCTTAAGCCGGGGCAGGTATGATAGCGGGAATGAAACAGGTAGTGAGTGTCAGCTTGGGTTCGGCAGCCGGGGATTTCGTGCGCGAAATTGTGCTGGCGGGCCAGACGGTCCGGCTGACCCGCGAAGGCACGAACGGTGACATGGACCAAGCCAAGCGGCGCATCGCGGAACTCGACGGTCAGGTAGACGCGCTGGGATTGGGCGGCATTGACATTTCGCTGTCGGTCGGGGGGCAAATCTTCCCCATCGGCGACGGCCTGCGGCTGGCGGAAACCGCGAAACAAACGCCGGTCGTAGACGGCAGCGGCCTCAAAAACACGCTGGAGCGGCGCATCGTGCGGAACCTGGCGTCGGCGGGCCATATTTCCAAAGAGACCCATGTGCTGATGGTCAGCGCGTTAGACCGCTTCGGCATGGCGGCCTCGTTTGTGGATTTGGGCTGCTCCTGCGTCTTCGGCGATCTCATCTTCAATATCGGCCTGGACTTTCCTCTCGCGACGCTTGCTGAGATTGAAGACCTAGCCCGCAAATATAAATCGCGCCTGCTGTCGGTGCCGTTTCACCTGCTGTATCCAACCGGTGCGGCGCAGGACACGCAGACCGCCGATCCGCGCTACGCCAAATACTACGACAGTGCCGAAATAATTGCTGGCGACGGGCATTTAATACTGCGTCATCTGCCGCCCTCTTTGCCGCCCGGCAAAGGCATTGTGACCAACACGACGCGCCCGCGCTCGCTGGCGCGTCTCGCCGAAGCCGGCGCAGCCTGGGTCGCGACGACAACGCCGGAACTGGATGGGCTATCAGGCGGCACGAATCTAATGGAAGCGGCGCTTGTCGCCGTCATTGGCCTGCCGCTTGCCGACATCACGCCCCCGGTGTATGAAGAGTGGCTTGAGCGTCTGGGCTGGCACGGCTCGTTTCAGGTGCTGGAAACCACTCATGGAAGCGTTGGCCAACTCATGGAAGCGTTGGCCCAGGATTGAAATCCTGGGCTGAGTAGCCTCCGGCTGGTTGTCCTGCGGACAAAAGAAAAGTCAGCAAAAGCATCTTCTGTCCGCAGGACAGCCGGCGCGAAGCGCCCTTCGGCCACGGATTTCAATCCGTGGCCTCTTCGTGGACATATCAAGGAGCATTTCCCCAATGGCAACCGCCGAAGAACTGCACGACAGCTTGAACTCGTTCGCCGAGAGCTGCAACGAAAACACGCGCCTGATGGCAATGATCAAGGACTGGAACCGGGTCATGCACATTCAGGCCACGGATTTAGGCGTAGACGCCGCGCTCATTACACGGGATGGAGCTGTCTCGGCTCTGCCGGATGCGCCGGCGGCGGCGGATTTAGTGCTGCAATCGTCCGCTGAGATTCTGACCCAAATCTTCTATGGCGAGCTGTCCCCGAATGACCCCTACAATGACGGCACCCTGCGGATACAAGGGCCGGAAGACGACATCGTGCGTCTGGACTTTGTCATTGCGATGCTATGGGAGTAGAAACGAAGCCAAAGGAAAACAGCGGACCGCAGCTCAGGCGCTCGATTGGGCTTGCGACAGTTGTGTCCACAAGCGCCGGTCTGACATTCGCGTCGTCCACGTTTTTAGTGGTCGTGCAGATGGCCTGCTACTTGGCGGGCGACGCGGCGTGGATTGCGATTGCGATTGCCGGCGGGCTGTGTGCCCTTGCCGCCGCCGCGTTTTCCGAGCTGAACGGTATGTGGCCGAGCGTCAACGGCATCCGGCTTTACATCTTTCGCGCTTTTGGCGAGAAGCTGTCGCTGATAGTCGCGCTGACCTACATGTCGGTGGTCACGCTAGTTGTCGGCACGGAAGCGTATGTGCTGTCGCATGTCCTAAGCTTCGCGTTCCCGGCGGTTGCGCCGCCCGTGTGGATTTTCGGGATGCTGACCCTGGCAACGGGCTTTAACTTCTGCGGCCTGAAGATCGCCGGGACGTTCCAGAATGTCTTGACCTATTCCGTGGTCACCTCTATTGCCACACTCAGCGTTCTTGCGCTGGCGCGTGTGCATTTCGAGGTTCCGCAGGCGCTGCACACCGGTGGGGTGGGGCCGCTGTTTCAGGCGGTCAGCGTGGCGATCTTTTTGTTTGTCGGCTTTGAGTGGGTGACGCCGCTGGCCGATGAAGTGAAGCGTCCTTCAGCAATCCCGACCGGCATGTTCCTTGCCGTCGGCCTTCTCGTGCTGGCGTATGCGCTGGTTGCAACCGCGATGTTCTCCGGCCTCGCGCCGCGCGGCGTGCTGTTTGGGACGCTGACCGCACGAGAACCCATTCCCCATGTCATGTTTGCCCAGTATGTGTTTGGGCCAATCGGCAAATGGGTGATGATTGGAACCAGCCTGTGCATGTCGCTGACGACATTCAACGCCGGGCTGATGGGAGTCAGCCGGTTCATTTACGGCATGGCGCGTGACCAAGTCCTGCCGCAAAAACTATCGAACGTCTCCCAGAAGTTCAGCACCCCCGATAAAGCCGTCCTGCTCGTGTTTGTCATCGCCCTGGCCGTCTCAGAGCTGGTGTACTGGTCTCAGCGGTTCGTGCTGTTGGTCAACCTCGCCGCTGCAACCGAAGCGTTCATTTATGCGTTTGCCGCCGCCGCCGTAATTTCCCTGCGCCTGAAAGACAAAGACCGGACAAGGCCGTTCCGCATGAGCGGCGGTTTGTGGCTGCCGGGGCTGACCGCGCTGGTGTTCGCCGCTTTAGGCGTCGGCGTTTTCCTTCAGCCCGGCCTGGAGTCTTGGGGCGCGGGTCTGCTGCTGGCGCTGCTGGTGCTGGGCTGGAGCATCTACATTCAGTTCTTTGTTTTGCCGCGCCTGACAAAACTTCGTGCCGCTGCGCGTCCGTCCCGCCGCCCCTCACGGCGGCCCGACTCGAAACGGGATGAGGAAGCGGATCAGGAAAGCGGGGAAATGCCGTAACCCCATGCGGCCTGCACGCGCCTACTTGCTCTGCACTTCCTCATACTTTGCCAAAAAAGCGTCGGCCTCCGCGGGCAGAACTTCATCCACGTTCCAGGCCATTTGGATAATTTGCAGGCGGCTGGCGCCGCGCATTTTCAGGTGGACGCCGCCGCTTTCGGTGCGTGTCAGCGTCACGGCGTCCACCGGGCGCGGGCGGCTCAGGGTGTAGCCGAGCCTGCCGAAGACCCGGCCAAAGAGCCAGCCGGCTCCGACGGCGAGTGCGCCGAGTGCGACCAGGGTGAGGCCGAGGCCCGTGCCGAAGACCTGCGCCCGGCGCAGGGCGACTTCTTCAAGCCGCGACATCTCATCGCGCAGCTCGTCGCTCGGCACGACTTGGAGCGTGCCGTCATCGTGCAGCACCAGCATTCCCCGTTCTTTGGGCTTGGTGAGGCTGACAAAGCGCATCTTTGCGATCTGGGTCATGGGCGCTACTTGCCTTTTTCTTCGGCCTTGTCTTTGGCGGCTTTCCGCACCTGAATCCGCAGCGGCGTCCCTTCGAACGAGTAGGTTTCCCGAATGCGGTTTTCCAAATAGCGCAGGTAGGAAAAGTGCATGAGTTCCGGGTCGTTGACGAACAGCACAATTGTCGGCGGCTTGACGGTCGGCATGGTGGCGTACTTGATTTTGAGCGATTTGCCTTTTTCGTTGTACGGGTGCGCGTCTACGGCGTCCCGCACAAGCCGGTTCAGCTCACCGGTCGGAATCCGCATGGAATGGGCTTCGGCGGCATCTAGGGCCGCTTCGACGGCGGCGGGAACGCCTTTGCCGGTCGTGGCGGACGTGAACGCTAAGGGCGCGTAGGCGAGAAAGTGCATCCCGTCGCGCAGCTCTTCGGAGAAGACGCTCATCGGGTTCTGGTTAGGCATTTCTTCCAGCACTTCTTTGCGGCCCAAATCCCACTTGTTGACACAGATAATTGCCGCCCGGCCTGCTTCATGGGCGTAGCCGCCGACCCGCTTGTCGCCGTCGGTGACGCCGTCTTTGCCGTCCACCACCAGCATCACCACGTCGGCCCGCTCAATCGCACGCACGGCCCGCAGCACAGTGTAATACTCGACGCTGCCCTGTATCTTACCTGCTCTGCGTATCCCTGCCGTGTCAATGAGAACGACTTCCCGGTCTCCCTGCGGCGAGTGGTACAAAAACGCCGTGTCGGTCGAATCGCGGGTTGTTCCGGCAATCGGAGACACAATCGCCCGCTCTTCGCCTAAGATAGAGTTCAAGAGCGATGATTTACCGACATTCGGACGCCCAATAATGGCGATTTTGATGCGGTCATCTTCCGGCGGGTTCTCCGTCATCAGCGGCGCGGGCGGGAAGCGCTCGACAATGGCGTCTAAAGCGTCGGCGACGCCGCGCCCGCCGAGGGCTGAGACGGGAAAGACGTTCGGCAGGCCGAGCGCATAAACTTCCGCCACGTTGCGGTTTTCCTGGTCGCCGTTGTCCACTTTGTTGGCAATGACAATGAGAGGCTTCGGCGAGCGGCGCAGGGCATTGGCTAATTCCTGGTCATCGGACGTCAGGCCGACGGTTGTATCTACCACCAGCACAATGACATCGGCCTCTTCCATGGCGATCTCAGCCTGCATCCGTATCTGGGACCGGAGTGGGTCCGGGTCAAACATCTGGATGCCGCCGGTGTCTACCAGCGTATACTCGCGTCCGTTCCAGTCGCCTTCGGCATAAAGTCTATCACGGGTAATGCCGGGCGCATCATCGACAATCGCGATGCGTCGTCCAACGAGTCTATTAAAAAGTGTGGACTTGCCGACATTGGGCCGTCCGACAATGGCAACTAATGGCTTCGGCACAAATGGGGCCGGCGCGACTTCCTGCCGCTGATCTTCATTGGCATCGGCAGCTTCGGCGTGCGCCTGGCTTTCAGTTTCGTCCTGGTCAAGAACCAGTGTGTAATCGGCGGGATATTCTTCCGAGTATCCTTCCGAAGGATTTTCGGGTTCGGGGGCGTCATTCATGGCGATGGTCTTCCTTTAGCCGCAAGGGCGGCACCGGGAGGAGGCGAGGCTTCCGGGCGTAATCAGCAAATTTAAAACAGCTTCTAGAATAGCACAAATGACAGGCAAAAGTCAACGCTGAGGCTTTGAGCGCTTACTTGGCATGATTTATGCAACAGGGTTTGTAACGGCGTTCTGCACTACTCCCGCCGTCGGCCATCGCATCCCTTTCGGTGCTATTTAATTTTTTGATCTTTGTAAAAAGGAACCGTTTTATGTATCTTTTTAGAAATTTGGGCGTCGGCGCTGCAGCGCTTGCGGCTGGCCTCCTCTTCCAAGCGGCAGCTTCGGCGCAAACCAGCACCTTAATCTCGCAGGGAGACCCGGTGACATCAACCGGCTTCTACAATCAAGGCACGGAAACTTTCCCCGCATCCAACATCACTGATGGAACATTCGGGGACACCGGAACCCCCGGCAACTGGTCGTTCTGGCTGACTCCAAACGGGCAGCTTGGCGCGGCGACCATTGACCTCGGCAGCCAGTATGCCATCAGCAGCTTCCAGCTTCAAGACACGCACAACCGGGCCTACTACGACCGTGGGACAAATGCCTTCGACATCAGCGTGTCCACGGACGGCGTCAACTTCACGCCGGTCGTCAGCGATGCGTTCTCGCAGTCTGCCTGGCAGAACCTTTCCATTGTGACGGAAAACTCGTTCGCTCCGGTGACAGGCGAGTTCGTCAAGTTCAACATCGACTCAACCTACGGCAGCGGCATCGGCAGCTCCGGCCCAGGTGCCAGCGGCGGCCTGAACGAGCTGCAAGTCTTCGGCGCTCCCGCCGCCGTCCCGGAAGCCTCCACTACAGTAAGTTTCGGCCTGCTGCTGATGCTGGGCCTCGCCGGCATGGCTGTCGCCAAGAAGCGCAAGCAAAGCGCCCAAGCGTAAGCAGCGCTCCTCGCAGCACAATAAGTCCCGGCTTCTTTTTCAGAAGCCGGGGCTTTTTTGCGCCTTGACCGGGGCGCTGCTTCCGCACCGCAAAAGTACCCGATTTTATTAAG
The DNA here is from genome assembly GCA_964243345.1 of uncultured Armatimonadales bacterium. Classification (GTDB taxonomy): domain Bacteria; phylum Armatimonadota; class Armatimonadia; order Armatimonadales; family Capsulimonadaceae; genus JANXMY01. Next base: position 80,511 of record CAXTER010000003.1, on the reverse strand, counting down.
ACAGGCGGCTTGGCATGGTTTCTGCAAAATAACAAACTGCGGCCACTCCAACAAGAAAGGCCGCAGCCAATTCGGCTTTACTTCTTCGCGTTATTTTTGGAAAGGTGCTTGTCTCATGTTTTCTTTTCGCACACTCGGCATTGCCGCCGTCGCTTTGGTTTCTTTGGCCGCCGCCCATCCGGCGTCCGCGCAGACGACGCTGTTAAACGACACGTTTAATTCTGAAAACGGCGGCGTGGGCCAGCTCAGCTACACGAACTTTGCCAACTTCAATGTCATCCAAAATGATGTTGACTTGATCGGCAACGGCTACTACGATGCGATCCCCGGCAACGGCCTGTATGTGGACCTGTCCGGCGCAGCCAACGGCGCGATCCAGTCTAAGACCGATTTCACGCTGGCACCGGGCGTCTATCAGCTTCAGTTTGACCTCGCCAACCCCAGCCGCGGCGGGGGCTACGACGAAGCCGACAACAGCACGACAGTTACGCTGGGAAACGCCTATACGCAGACCTTCCAGCTTCCTGTCGCTGACCAGTTTACGACCTTCACCGAGGATTTCACGGTCTCCGCGCCGACTTCCGGCTTTTTGACCTTCGCCGAGAACCACAACACCGTGGCCGGCGACTACTTAGACAATGTCTCGCTGACCCAGACTTCGCCCGCTGCCGTCCCCGAAGCCTCGACCACCGTCTCGCTCGGCCTGCTGCTCACGCTCGGACTTGGCGGAATGGCCCTGGCCGCCAAGCGCAAAAAGAGCGTAGTCGCAGCGTAACTCTGTCGGCAAGACTCAAAGACCAGCCCCGGCTTCTGAAAAAGAAGCCGGGGCTTTTGTGCTGCACTTAAACCATGACAATCCGTGACGAGCTGCCGCCGGAAACTGCAAGCCGCCTTGACCAGAAAGGGTCATCTCGTTCCCAAAAAATCATTCTCGCCCGAAAAATCATTCTCGTCTTGAGCGATTTATCAGCTGAGTTGGCATGGTTTATGCACTGGTAAGAGTACCGGCATCCCGCACTCTTCACTGCTGGCAGGCGTGTCACGCCAACAGACAGCAAAGGACATTTCCGTGAAACTCCTGCTCCTTTTCCCTTGCGCTTTCCTCTTGCTGACACTCTTGATTGTTTCTGCTCCGCCGGCACCGGCACAAACGACAACGCCTAAGCAAGAGACAACAATCATCACGCTGCCGATGGCAACCAGCAGTGACAGGAAGCTCGATGCCGGAACGATGGCGGCAGGAAAAACCTTTCATATCACGGCGACGGGCAGCGGCGATCTCGGAGCCGGCTGTTATTTGGTCAATCCTGACGGGACTCTTCATGCCCCTGCTGCCGGGATTTACACTTACGCGAACTTCGGCGCTGCTTATTCCGCCGCGCATGGCGGCACCGGGATTAACCATTTCGCCGGCGGCGGCGCGAACTATGACTCAAACGGCACCGGCTTTGGCTTTGCCGGCCTGGAAACGACTGACACCACCAGTCAGGCAGCGATCCGTTTCGGCTCGCTGGTCGGGACATTCAGCGCCACGCCACGCCGCCAAGATTGGTTCCTGATTGGCAGAGGCGGCACTTTCACCGCGCCTGCGACCGGAGAATTATATCTCGCCGTCAATGACAGCCTCAGCTCCAGCGATCAAGGCAGTTACACCGTTATTTTAACCCACGCCGCCGTTCCGAAAACCTCAACCCCGGTTTCTCTCGGCCTGCTGCTGACGTTCTGCCTGCTGCTCGGCATAGGGGGAATGGCGGTTGCGGCCAAGCTGGAAAAGTACGGCGTAAAAAGACCTCTCATCAAGTAAGAAAAGAGACAGTCTCGGTTCCCGGACAAGAGGCCAGCGTTTTTATGTGTCGTTGGTCATTCCGCGCTGCCGCCCACTTCAGGTTCTTCTTTCATGCCGAGCAGGCGCATGAGGCTGGGCAGAGTGGCTTTGGCGAGAAAGTCCCGGCCATCGGCGGCTTTCCCTCGGCGGATGTCAAACAGCGCGGCGGAGTAGGGGAAGGCCAGGGCCTCAGCCGCGAAGTCTTTCTGCGTTTCTATGTTCTTGATAGGAAGATACGCTGCGTCAATCGCCGACGCCAGCGCGTCATACCGGGTATTGATTTGCCCGAAAGCGTCGGCAATCTCCGGGAAATGCACCATGACTTCCGGTACTTCGCCGCGCTGAATGACTTCCAGCATGGACTTCTCAGTCATGCCGTCCTTCATGTGGTGCAGGGCGACGTAGCCGGGATGCTTGACTTTGACCCGGTGGCCCTGCGCGTCTACGACAACGTAGCCTTCCTGCTGCAAAGGGTCCATGCGGTCAAACGTGTTTTGGATGCCCTCGAACGACTGCAACGCATATTCGCGGACCACTGGAACAACCTTCACCATGACCGTGTCCGAAGTTTTTACCCACTGCCCGCTCACACGATCCCGCACACCGAGCAGTGTCAGCCCGGCAGTCAGATGATTGACAATGACCCGGTTGTGCGGCGTCGTCAGCTCAAACAAATAGCACCAGTCGTCGTTCTCCCAGGGCGGCGTGTCCCAATCTTCACCCAAATATAATCCCAGCGTTTCCCAGAACAGCGCAGCAAAAATAAGCTCGCCATTGTTGACCGGACCGCTCGCATCGGGAGTTCCGGTGGTGGCGACATGCCGCGCCCCCGCGTACTCATACACCGTGCAAAGCGTCCCGTCCACTTTCTCCTGAACCACAGCGGTGGTCCAATCAATCTCGGCGGCGTTCGGCTCGCCATAGTTAAAGAACTTGTCGTAAGCACGGCTGACGACGCGCCAGCCGTCGGCTTCATCTAAGATAATCCCCCGGCACTCCTGCACAATCGGCAAACTCATGTCGGAAGCAATCTGGCTGTATTTCAGCAGAACTAAGTTTGGATATGCCCGGTGCCGCATGGCTTTGACGGCGTACTGTTCCGCCAGCGCCGTCAGCGTGCCGCCCGTCGTCAAAAACTCCTGCACTGCAAGCTGCGTTTCCATCGGTTACTTCTTTCTTTGGCTGCTTTTCTTGACTCTACCACGTTACACCTCAATCTGCGGCTTGTGTGTGATTTCGCCTTTTTTGCCAGACGTTCAAATTTAAATCGATTTTGTTTCAGCAAATCGGCATCAATCAGTATGCAATGTTACGTTAATTTAACGCCCATTTAACGGTAGCTCTGCATAATGAAGACGCACAGGGCGCAGTATTCTCCTGAAGCAGCACCACTTCTCGGACGCATGGCTTGAAAGGAACTTCATTATGTACGCTTCTCGCACGACGCTTCTCGGCGTGACTGTTTTTGCCGCGCTGGGCCTTGTCGCCGCCCCGGCCCATGCCCAAAGTCTGACCCTCAACGACGGCGACAACGTAACCGTCAGCGGCACTGGCACCGTCGGCACGGTAGGCGGCACACCTGTCGCCAATACGACTTCGACTTACACTGACGCAGACGGCAAGATCTACGCTGTGCAGACCAACGGCACGTCCACGTTCACCCTCGCAGAGGGTGGCATAGTCAGCAGCGCCAAAAATTACAATTATGGACTGCTTGCCGAAGGCAGCGGTCCCGTCACCGTCAGTGGCGGCAGCATCAGCGCTGGGCAGGGCGGCACGGGTCTGTTTGCCGTTGGCAGCGTCACAATCAGCGGCGGCAGCATCAGTGGTGGGCAGGGCGGCACTGCGCTGGACGCCTATGAGGATGGTGCCGTCACTATCAGCGGCGGCACCCTCAGCGCCGGGGTGGACGGCAGAGGGATATTTGCCGAAGGCAGCGGTTCCATCACCATCAGCGGCGGCAGCATCAGCACTGGGCAGGGCGGCACTGCGCTGGCTGACAACCGCAGCGGTCCGGTCACAATCAACGGTGGCAGTATTAGCGCCGGGGCGGGCGGCACTGCGCTGGCTGACACTGGCAGTGGTCCGGTCACCATCAGCGGCGGCAGCATCAGTACCGGGGCGGGCGGCTTTGGGCTTTTCGACTATCAAAGCACGCTCAACTTGTTCTCTTTCGGTGATACCCCTTTCCTGATTGACGGCGTGCCGATGAACAACACCACCCTGGATGGCAGCTTGTACCAGTCTGGCACCGACACCATCAGCGGCACTCTGGCAAACGGCGATGTGTTGGATACGACTTTTCAGGACTTTAACGGCACGATCAACCTCAACACCCCCGCCGCCGTCCCAGAAGCCTCTACCACGGTGAGCTTCGGTCTGCTGCTCGCCCTCGGCCTCAGCGGCGTGGTGCTGGCCCGCAAGAAGAGTGTCAAAGTGTAATTCTCCGGCCCACTTGACAGCCCCAGCCTCTTGTTCAGAAGCTGGGGCTGTCTTGTGTTTTGGCCCATTCCCTGCCATACTGAGATGGGAACAGCGGACGTTGACAGGTGCAGCGCATGGATGACAACAAACAAAGGCAGGTGGAAGACGAGACGCGGCGGCTGGTCGGGCTTGTCGAAGAAGCGACCGGCCTGCGCTCGCGCTGGAATGGCGAAATCATACTTTTAGAGGACGCCGCTATGGTGCCTTTGTTTGGGCGACGTGTTTCGGGTAAGAAGCTTTGGAACTGCAACATTCTTTTGCACTCTGATTTCGTAAACAATCCGCTGCGATGGCGAACACTGCTGCATGAAGTGCTGCACTCGGTTTCCGCCGGGATGAACGAGCAGGACTATCGCCGGTTCCAGGGCTGGGAAGAAGGAACCATCGAGTGGCTTCAGCGGCATTGGCGGCCCGAAATGCTGCGTTCGCTTGGTGCCAGCGTTTCGGAAGAAACCTTTGCTGTGGCAGAACGCTTTTGGCCGTTCAACAAGTATTTGGAAGCACTTGCAGTGCTTCAAGAAGCCTCTGGTATGGAAGCGGAACTGTTTTACCGAAAGTTATTGCAGACGCCCCTTGCCTTGCGCCCCGGCGTTGTTCGTGCGATGGGAAGCGAGCCGGGATTCTTGCCGTTGTTCGCTAGAACGATTGGAAAACTACGATGAATACTCTTTCAGATTCGCCCTCCAAGACATCCTCTTTTCGCTTTGAATTCCCCCCGCAAGTGCTTGCGGAGCGAGAGCAGATAATCAGTGAAATTCTGCGTCTGATGACTGAGGACTCACTGCCTGCAATCCAAGAAGCCTGTCGAATGCAGCTCTCGTGGCTGGAACGCTATCCTGATGACTATGTCATGCTTGATTTGGGCGAGTCGCTTTGGATGCTGGCGGATGCCATAGAGGCGACCACTGCAAACGAGTCTGCTCTTGCCTCGGCGTCTCGTTGACTTCAGGAGCGGCGAGAACTATGAGCGAGAACATTGAAGAGGAATGGCAGTTTGAGTTCCCGCCGGAAGTGCAGGCGGAGCGGCAGGCTGTTTTAGAGGCTTACGATCAAGCAATGCGGGAGCGCACCCCTGAAGCCCTTAAAAAAGCCGGGGCGCTGGGGTGGGACTGGGTGGCGCGGTATCCGAAAGATTATGTGGTCTGGGATGCCGGGGAGCCGCTTTCCATGCTGGCGGACGCGATAGAAGCGACAAGTTCCGAAGCGGCCCCTGCCGAGGAGCACGCGCTTTCGGCAGGCCGCTGACTTTCTGCTGAGGACGCCCCGGCTTCTCAGCGAGAGGCCGGGGCTTTGTGCTATAATGACTCCCATCTATCACTGTGGAGATGTTACTTATGCTGGGGAGCGAACTGCGACGCTTGTATTTGGAGTTTTTTGAGGGCAAGGCGGCGAAGCGGCTGCCTTCGGACTCGCTGGTGCCGAATGACCCGACCCTGCTGTTTACGTCGGCGGGCATGGTCCAGTTTAAGCCCTACTTTTTGGGCCTGCTGACGCCGCCTGCGCCTCGCGCCGTGACGGCGCAGAAGTGCCTGCGGACAACCGACATTGAAGATGTCGGTGATACGTCTCACTGCACGTTTTTTGAGATGCTGGGCGATTTTTCGTTCGGCGATTACTTCAAGGCCGAGTCGATTGCCTACGCCTGGGAGTTTCTCTTTGATGTGCTGAAACTGGACCTCAAAAATATCCGAGTCACCATCTTTGAGGATGACGACGAGGCATACGAGTTATGGATTAAGGCTGGAATGCCTGCCGAGAAAATCTTTCGCAAAGGGGAAGATGATAACTATTGGCCGGCGGGAGTCATTTCTAAAGGCCCCAACGGGCCGTGCGGGCCGTGTTCCGAAATCTTCTACGACACGCAGGCGCACCTGCCGCCGACGCCTGACGGCGAGTGGAACGACAAGCGCTGGCTGGAAATTTGGAACCTCGTCTTTCAGCAATTCGACCGGAGCGACGGCGGCGTGATGACCCCCTTGCCGCACCGCAACATTGATACGGGCATGGGCCTGGAGCGGACTGCGGCCGTGCTGGCGGGAGTGCGCGGCCCGTTTGAGACCGATTTATTCGCGCCGATTTTACGCCAGCTTGAAGTGCTGTCCGGCCTGACCTACACCAGCCAAGACGCCGACCCAAAAGACATTGCGTTCCGGCGCGTGGCCGACCATGTCCGGGCGACGGCGTTCTGCCTCGCCGACGGCGTTTTGCCGTCCAATGTCGGGCGCGGCTATGTGCTGCGCCGCCTGATGCGCCGGGCGATCTTGGCAGGCCGCCGAACTTTAGGGATAGAGACGCCGCTTTTGGAGCAGATGCTGCCGACGGTGATCAATCAGCGCAAGGCCGATTACCCGGAGCTGGAAGCAAAGCGCGAGACCATCCTGCGTTATGCGATTATTGAAGAAAAGCAGTTCCGGCGCACGCTCGAATCCGGCACGGCCCGCTTGCAGTCGCTGTTAGACGGCGGCGCTGTCACCGGCGAGGATGCGTTCACGCTGTTCACCACCTACGGCTTCCCTGTCGAAATGACCGCCGAGCTTGCCTCCGAGGCCGGCCTCGCAGTAGACATGGTCCAGTATGATGAGTTGTGGCAGCAGCATTTGTTAGTTTCCGAAGGCGGCAAAACGCGCGAAGTGTTTGCCGACAGCATTGTCCCGGCTCTGCGCGAGAAGGACGTTCCGAAAACGCTCTTTTTAGGCTATTCGGAAGCGCGGACACAGGGGGAAATTGTTGCCATTGTCAAGAACGGGTCGCTGACAGGCACTGCCGGTGAAGGCGAAACCGTGCAGATTGTTTTAGACCAAACGACTTTCTACGCCGAAGCCGGCGGGCAGGTCGGCGACACCGGGCAATTGCACGGCGAAAACGGCGCGGCGGAAGTTTCGGACACGCAGAAAGACAGCGGCTACTGGTTCCACACGGTAACAATCACCGCCGGAGAACTGAAAGTCGGCGACACGATAGAGACGCAAATTGATGCCGGACGGCGGGCCGGCATTCAGCGCAACCATACGACAACCCATCTGCTGCATAAAGCCCTGCAAATGGTCTTAGGGCCGCATGTTCAGCAGCGCGGCTCTCTCGTTGCTCCCGACCGGCTGCGCTTTGACTTCTCACATGACAAGTCTCTGACCGGCGATGAAACGCGGCAGGTGGAAGGCTTAGTCAACGAGAAAATCTTAGATGACCTGCCCATTCATACGTTTGAAAAGCCGATTGCCGAAGCCAAAGAAATGGGCGCGACCATGCTGTTCGGCGAAAAGTACGGCGACATCGTGCGCGTGGTCGAAGCCGGCGATTACAGCTTAGAGTTCTGCGGCGGGACGCATCTCGCGCACACGTCGCAGGCCGGTCTGTTCAAGATCATCTCTGAGGGCAGCAGCCAGGCCGGTGTCCGGCGCATTGAAGCCGTGACCGGTAAAGCGGCGCTGATGCGGACATTGGATCAAGAGCGGCTTTTGACCGACATCGCCGCGTCGCTCAAAACATCACTGCCAAACGCCCCGGCGTCGGTGGAGAAGCTGCAAGCCGAGCTGAAGGCCAAAGAGCGTGAGCTGACGTCCCTGCAAAAAGCGGCGGCAGGCGGTCAGGTAGACGCCCTGATCGCCGCTGCCAAAACAGACCACGGTTTCCCGCTCTTGGTCCAAGCCATGACGGGCAGCACCGACGGCGACATGCTGCGGACGCTGGCGGACGAAGCCTTGAACAAGCTGAAATCAGGCGTCGTCATTCTCGGCGGCACGGACAGCGGCAAAGTTTCGCTGGCTGTGCGCGTTTCCAAAGACTTGGTCGCACGCGGCGTCCACGCCGGCAACATCGTCAAAGCCGCTGCCCCAATTGTCGGCGGCGGGGGCGGCGGACGGCCCGATGCCGCGCAGGCAGGCGGCAAAGAGCCGGGCCGACTGGCCGAAGCGCTGGCCGTTGCGGAGCGTCTGGCGGGCGAGATGACAGGGGCGTGAAGCAGTCCCCCCCGCCCCCAATAATGGGGGAGCATGAGAAGAAAAAGACAACCTCCCTTTTTATCTGGCTCCCCCATAATTGGGGGCGGGGGGGACTGCTTCTCTTCTTCCTCTTCCTCGCCTTCCCCGCCCACGCCCGCCCGCAAGTCTTAGTCATCTTCGCCGACCATCTGACTCTGGCTGATGTGACGCGGCCCGATCTGCCGAACTTCGCCTTCATGCGGCAAAACGGCGAGCTGGCCCTGATGTCGCCGGGGCTGGCGAAAAAGCCGGACTCTGTCGCGGCGGCCTATGCGTCACTTGGCGCCGGTGACAGCATCGGCGTCGGCAATAAGTCGCAGGGATTGCTTGGCGCGGCGCTGCGTGGTGCAGGAATAAAAACTGCGCTGCTGGGTAATGACGAAGGCGACGACATCGGGTTGTACCGGCCTGCGCTGCTGTTTCTGCCCGCGCCCAACATCTCCGGGAACGGCAGTCCTTTCCTTGATCCGCTTGTTCCTGGCGGTGAGCGCGAAGACCCGGTGCGGCTGTGGACAGCAACGCAAAAAGTGCTGCGCCGTGCGGACTTAGTTGCCGTAGACTTTGGCGACTTGGAGCGGGCCGAACAAGAAAATCAGCGCGGGTTTTTGCTGCCGTCTGCCTACGCCAAGCACCGGGAACAGGCTTTGCGGGCTTTAGATGCCTACTTGGGCTTAGTAATGAGCGGCTTCTCCGGCCCCATTTTCTTGGTTGTGCCGACGCCGCCACTCTCGCCGGACGGCGCGTGGAACTCGCTGACGCCATTTTTTGCTTTTCACGATGGCCCGCCGGGATCGCTGTCATCGGACACGACGCAGACGCCGGGGCTGATTGCCTCGCGTGACCTTGCGCCGACGCTGCTGTCCGCGCTGGCCGTTCCTGCGCCGGTGCAGATGACCGGTGCTTCGGTGCGGCCTGCGACGATTTCTGCTGCCGCGCTGGTGTGCCTAGATCGTCTGGTGCGGCTCAATCAGGAAGCGCAGGATGCAATCTTTTGGGCGGTGGGGATTGTCGCGGGCCTTATTGTGTTCAGTGGCCTGGGCCTGTATCTGGCAGGCCGAATGCGCGGGCGTTTGGGTCAAGCGGCGCGGTATGGGCTGCGGATGCTGTCGGCCTGGCCTTTGGCTCTGCTGCTGGCACCTCTGGCAGGGCCGCACACGGTCGATCAATACCTGCTGGTGATTGCGGCTGCCGTGGGCCTGCTGGCGCTGCTGCCATCGCCTTCGGTGATTTTCAGCATCACGGCGCTGGCGCTGGTGCTGGACGGCTTGACGGGAACACGGCTTGTTTCTAACTCTGCCCTCAGCGAGTATGCCCTGTCCGGCATTCGGTTCTACGGCATCGGCAACGAGTACATGGGAGTTCTCATCGGTGGGGCATTACTAGCGGCGGCCTTGCCGGGGCGGCAGTATCGCCGTGATCCGGCTCTGCTAAGCTGGGCGGAGAAAGTGCAGCGTCCGCCCCGCGCCGAAACGGCGGTCCCATCTCTATTAATCGCTTGGTTTGCGTTTGTGACGTTTGTTTTGTCGTTTCCGGCGTTCGGCGCAAAGGCAGGCGGCGCAGTGACGGCGACGGCGGCATTCGTGGTCGCCTGGCGGCTTCTCTGCGACCGCCCGGTACGCTGGACTCATCTGCTCGGCAGCATCGCTTTCGGGTTCGCGCTGGTTTTTGTGTGGGCGCTTCTGAGCCACTGGCTTCATCTGCGGCGGACGCATTTGGAAACGGCGGCGGATGCGCTGGGGTCAGGGCGTTTCGGGTATATCGCCGGGGTCAGCCTGCGGAAGATGGGGCTTGCGGTACAGGTGGCGCTGCATCCGGGAACACTGCTGGGCCTGCTGGCGTTTGCGGGGCTGGGGCTAATCCTTCGCAGGCTGCTGTGGCATCAGGTGACGGCCTACCTGAGCCTCCGGCCCCGCGAGGCAGCAATCTTGAAGGCGGGGCTATGGGGCTGCCTGGTTGCGCTAGTGTTTAATGACTCCGGGATCGTCGCGGCGATTTTGATTTTGCAGTGCTTGGCCCTGCTGCTGCTGCACGGGCTGTATTCGGAAACGGCGAGGGAATAGCGCGAGGGAATAGCGCGAGGGAATAGCGCGAGGGAATGAATTCCTCTCGCTGAATGGCATCCTTCGGATGACAGAGAATGCTATCGCCTGCAGCTCTTTCGTCCGCAGGACGTTATTCAGCGAGAGGAGTTCACCCCCTCGCAATTTGCTTTGGGAGGCTCAATGCGCTTGCTTGGCTTAGATATTGGAGAAGTGCGGATTGGAGTCGCCGTCTGCGACTCGCTGGAAATCGCCGCGTTTCCCGTTGGGCTGGTGCGCCGGGTCGGCAGCCTGAAGCGTGACGCAGCGGCGGTGGCGGCTCTTGCCGTGGAGCAGGAAGCGGAAGGCATTGTAGTCGGCCTGCCGCTCTCACTCAACGGCGACATAGGGCCGCAGGCGCAGCGGACGCAGGGATTCGCCAAAGCACTGTCGAATGTCCTTCCCGTGCCGATTGTCTTCTGGGACGAAAGCTTGACCAGCGTAGAAGCCGAAGAAATCCTCATCGCGCAGGGTGTTTCCCGTGCCAAGCGCCGGGATAAAATTGACCAAACCGCCGCCGCGCTGATTTTGGAAGGCTACCTTCAGCACCGCCGGGCCGTAAGCGCCCCACGTGATACGCTAACCGCTTCGTGAACTGAAATGCCATCAAAACTTGCTCATACGCCGCGCCGGGTGCGTCGGAGCGCCTCGCTGCTGGTGCTGCTTCTTATTTTGGCCCTGGCAACTGTTTTTGGGATCGCTTACACAATCGAGCTGCTGGGGCCGGTGTCCGGCGACCCCGGCGCAAAAACAATTTTGGTGACGATCCCGCCGGGCAAGAGTGCGCGGCAGATTGGGGAGATACTGGCCCGAAAACATCTGGTCCGCAGCCCGGTTTCGTTTGTGCTGGCAAGCCGTATGGACCATCTTTCCGGGGAAATGCACGCCGGGCGGTACTCGATCTCGCCCGCCATGCCGCCGCGCCAGATCGCAGTCCTGATGGCGCTGGGCGAGACGGCCAACAACAGCGTGACAGTGCCTGAAGGCTTCACTGTCAAACAGATCGCCAAGCGCCTGGCAGACGCGGGTCTGGTGAACGAAACGCAGTTTTTGACACTGGCACAGACGCAGGGGAAGACGTTCTCCGTGCAGGGCTGGACGCCGCCGAACGCAAGTTTAGAAGGCTACTTGTTTCCAGACACTTATACAATTCCGAAAGGCGCGACGCCGCGCGAGATCATCGCGCAGATGCTGGCAAACTTTCAGGCACGGGTTGTCGTTCCTGACGGCAAAAGCGCGGCCCGAACGCCCGGCGGCCTGGCCGGAACGATTACGCTGGCCTCACTCGTGGAGCGCGAAGCCGAAGTGGACAGCGACCGGCCGCTTGTCGCCGCCGTCTACTTAAACCGTCTCAAGGCCGGAATGCGGCTGCAATGCGACGCCACGGTGCAGTATGCGCTGCCGGCGCATAAAGCCCGCTTATTTTTCGCGGATTTACGGGTAGAGTCTCCGTACAACACTTACCTGCACGCCGGTCTGCCGCCGACGCCGATTGCTTGTCCCGGCCTGCCCAGCATTGAAGCCGCGCTGCACCCGGCACCTGTGAACTATTTGTACTACGTCGCCGGCCCGGACGGCAAGCGCCACATTTTCAGCCGGACGCTTTCGCAGCAGGACCAAGCGATAGCGCGGGTTCGGGCGGTAGCCATTCGGGCCAAAGAGCAGTGAGCAATGAGGGCGTTCATGCCCTCGATCAATCGTTATGCTATACACACTCAAAAACCTTACGCCCAGCCGCGTCATCGAAACCGTGAAAGAACTCGACCCAACGCAGCTAAAAGCGCAAGGGATTACCGCGATCATCACGGATTTGGACAACACGCTTGTGCCGTGGCAGCACTACGAAATCATGCCTGGCGTGATTGAATGGCTCGCCAAGCTGGAAGTCGCGGGCATCAAAATCTGCATCGCGTCCAATACCATCCACACCGAGCGCCTGAAGCAGCTTGCAGACACCATGAAAATCCCGTTCGTGGACCGGGTGCAGAAGCCGCGCACCGGCGGCTTCCGGCGGGCGATGAAGCTGATGGGTTCCAACACGTCTAACACAGCGGTCTTTGGCGACCAGCTCTTTACCGACATCCTGGCCGGCAACCGCCTGAACCTGCACACGATCTTGCTGCGTCCGCCGCTGTCCAAAGAAGAGTTCATTTCTACCCAGATGGTGCGCTACGTCGAAAACGGCGTCATTCGCCGCCTGCGTGAGCGCGGCCAGTGGCCTGCCGCCGCCGCCGTGGAAGCCGCGCTGAGTACGATGCCCGACCCGCGCACCCCGGAAGCCAAGCGCCGCTCAGTCTGGGTCATCTCTGCAGTTATTTCTCTGGCTGCATTCCTTATTTTTCGCGCCCGCAACAAGTCGTAACCCCTCAGTTTCGTGCGGTAATAGCTGATGTTCAATTCGGCGCAAATTAACGAGATAGAAAACAAACTCCAGGTAACGCTTCCGCTCCCCTACCGCGAGTTGATGCTCTCATATCCATTCGCAGATGACCCCAATCCTGACGCTTGGGAAATGCTTGGCAATGCAAAAATCGTCATCGCCGAAAATACAGCGTATAGAAAAGAAGGCTTTTTCGGCTTTGAGTGGCCGCCACATTATTTGGTTATCGGCGGCGATGGCTTCGGCAATCTTTACTTTCTAGACCTCTCGCGCGGTGATGAGACCGTATTTTTCGCCGACCATGAGATGACATCCAGCGTTAATGGAATTGACATCTATCAGGAAACATCAAGTTTGGGCGAGTGGATAACCCAAATGAAAGAAGAAAGAGCAAAGGCAGATGCCGAAGAGAAGCGCTACAATGACACATGATAGGTATTTCTGGAACAACTAAGATCGTCGGCGTGTGGGGCTGTCCTGTCGGCCATTCGCGCTCGCCGGTGATGCACAATGCCGCCCTGCAAGCACTGGGCCTGAACTGGGCATATGTGCCGTTTGAGGTTGCGCCGGAGAATGCCGAAGCGGCTGTGGCCGCAATTAAAGCACTGGGTTTAGTCGGTGTCAATGTCACGGTGCCGCTGAAAGAGCGTGTGCTGCCGTATTTAGATGTTTTGGACGAAGCGGCAGCGCAGATTAGGTCAGTCAACACGATCCACAGCGACAACGGCAATTTGTACGGATACAGCACGGACGGCGCGGGGTTCTTGAGGTCACTGGAAAGTATCGGGCAGGCATCATCAGGACGCGAAGCGTACATCCTGGGCGCGGGCGGCTCGGCGCGGGCGGTCGCCTGGGCGCTGGCGTCGCAGAACAGCCGGTGCCGGATCGCGAACCGGACTGGGGCGCGGAGCGAGGCGCTGGCGGCGGACATCAATCGGGTGTATCCCGGCATGGGAGCGGCAGTGGAGTGGGGACAGGAAACAGCACCGTTCGACCTGCTTGTCAACACGACCACGCTGGGAATGCAGCCGCACCCGGAAGGAATGCCGGCACTGCCGCCGGGAGCATTTGACAGCAAGCCGTCTGTTTATGATTTAATTTATTCTCCCGCCAAAACGCGGCTGATGGAACATGCGGAAGCGTCCGGGTGTCAAACCATGAACGGGGTCAAAATGCTGGTGTATCAAGGCGCGATCTCGCTGTCGCTCTGGACCGGGCGGCCTCTTTCCGAGATGCCGGTTGCCGTCATGGAGCAAGCGGTTTTGGCGAGTCTGGGCCGCTAAGGCGAGGTTCACGGGGCTGAACCCCCATGCTTTAAAAGGGCAAGCCCCCACCTTTTGTACTTCTTTCGCCCGCGCAGGCGGGGAGAGGCTCTTTCAAAGCACGGGGGGGGCAGCCCCGTGAATAAAGCTAGGCTGCTCGGTCCCGCCAGGCGAGTTGCAAGAAGGGCAATGGGAACCCCTTGCGCGAATTTGGCGTTTATGTTATAATGATGCACACTGCCCCGGCTGTGTTTCGACAGTCACCTGATGCTTGCCAGCGCCGGCTGCACTGCGTTTTTGTTTGAGGATTTTCTGCACTTTTCACGATTCTCTTTTTCACGACTTTTTTCACAATTCTGACGACGGAAAAATTGGCGGTACTCATGGGAGATGCTGCGTAAGGAGGCAGTCCACTATGGTAATGCAGGCAAAGAAAAGCATCGGCGAAGTATTGGTTGAGCGGGGCGCGATCACCGAAGGACAGCTTCAGGAAGCGCGTGAGGTGCAGAAAAGTGCGCCCGGCGATTTGGGACTGATCCTTCAGGACCTGCAAATCGCTTCGGAAAAAGATGTCACTTCGGCCCGTGCGGAAACGCTCGGCTTGAAGTTTGTTGATTTGAGTAAGATCACCCCCGAACCGGCGGCAATTAAATCCGTGCCGGAGCATATTGCGAAGCGGTACAACATTCTGCCGATCAAGCGCGACAGCACATCTACCCCGAACCGGCTGATGGTCGCTATCGGCGATGTCAAGACCGGCGCGGTTGGGCTGGATGATGTCAAGCTGGTATCCCGCTGCAAGATTACGTCGGTTCTGGCAACGAAAAGCGAAATCGAAGAAGCCATCATCCGGGCGTACAGCGGCAGCATCAACCGGCCCGGCACCGGCCCGCTGAACGGCAACGGGCGCGATGGCGGCTCGGCGTTCCCAGCTACCATCAACGGCAAAAATGGTGAGCTTCCCGTTATCATCAAAGATGGCGAACAGACAACCGATCTAACGCCGGGCCGCAACGGCAATGGTACCGATCTGTCTCCCAGCGGCCTACAGGACGCCATTAAAGGCGAGCTGAGTGAGCTGACCACGGGCAATGTGGATGAGGACGACGAAGGCGGCCTGGAAAAAATCTCCGAGGAAGCGCCGATTATCCGTATCGCCCACGCGATTATGATGCAGGCGATCCGCGAAAAAGCCTCGGATATTCACATCGAGCCGGGCATCAAAGGCGTCCGTATCCGCTACCGGATTGACGGCGTTCTGAACGAGACCATGACCGTGCCGAAGCATATTCAGGCCGCGCTCATTTCCCGCTTCAAGATTATGGCCGAGCTGAACATCGCCGAGCGGCGCGTGCCGCAGGACGGACGTATTCCGGTCCGGCATGAAGGCAAAGACTATGACATGCGCGTCTCGTGTCTGCCGACCATGTTCGGCGAAAAGATCGTCATGCGTATTTTGGACAAGACCAGCGTTCTGCTTGGCTTGAACAAGCTGGGCTTTACGCCTGAAGTGCAGGCAAAGCTGGAAGAAATTGTCGCCCAGCCGAACGGCATGTTCCTGACTACCGGCCCTACGGGTTCGGGCAAGACAACGACGCTGTATTCGGTCCTGCACAAGATCAACTCGGTGGAGAAAAACATCATTACGGTGGAAGACCCGGTCGAGTACCAGCTGTCGGGCGTCTCGCAGGTGCAGATCAATAAAAAGGCGGGCTTGACGTTCTCAACGGCCCTGCGCTCGTTCCTCCGCCAAGACCCGGATATTATCATGGTGGGAGAGATGCGCGACCTGGAAACCGCGCAAATTGCCGTGGAAGCGTCGCTGACAGGTCACTTGGTGCTGTCCACGCTGCACACCAACGATGCGCCGTCGGCGGTTATGCGCCTTGCCGACATGGGTATTGAGACGTACTTGATCGCCGCAACTGTACAGGGCATCATGGCCCAGCGACTCTGCCGCAAAGTCTGCTCGAATTGCAAGGAGCCGTACCGGGTTCCGGCAAACTTCCTCTCGAAGTTTGGCTACAAACCCGAAGACCCGAACGCGCAGGTTACTCTTTACGAAGGCAAAGGCTGCGAAGAGTGCCGCTTTAAAGGGTACAAAGGCCGTGTCGGCCTGTACGAGCTGATGACGATGAACGAGGAAATCGCGGAATTAGTTGTCCGCCGCGCCCCGGTCGCAGACATCCGCGACGCCGCCAAAGCCAACGGAATGCGTGAGCTGCGCGAAGACGGCCTGCTGAAAATCTTGGAAGGCATGACAACTCCCGACGAAGTCATGCGCGTTGTCTTTACCGCCGGGTTCTAAGAAATCACCTCACCCGGTCACAAGTGACCACCCTCTCCTTAATAAGGAGAGGGTCGCCGAGGAACGAGGCGGGGTGAGGTTCTCTCGTTTGAAAGAAGGCATCAACTATGGCCGAACCAATAGCGGCAATGGGGAATGGCGCGGCGGCAACCGTGCCGACAGCAAATCCGAACAACGGGCAGACGACGCCGCAGTTTCAGCCGCGTCCGACGGCAAAGCCCGTGCAGAAGAAGTCAGTGCAGGAGCTGCACATCGACGAACTTTTGGACCTGATTATCGCGATGAAAGGCTCTGACCTGCACATCGCATCCGGCATCCCGCCGGTCATTCGGTCCGACGGCGAGCTGAAGCCGACGCCGTATGAAAACATGTCGCCGCTGGACATTCAGCAGATGATGTATGCCATCCTGACGGATGAGCAGATCCAGAAGTTTGAAAGCACCTGGGAGCTGGACTTTTCCTACGCTCTGCAAAAGAAAGCCCGCTTCCGTGTCAATATCTTCAAGGACAAAGGCAGTGTCGCCGCTTCTTTGCGTCTGATCCCGACCAAAATTCCGACGCTGGAAGAAATGGAGATGCCGAAAATCTTTGAGAAGCTGACGCATCTCAAGCGCGGCTTGGTGCTGGTCACCGGGCCGACAGGCTCCGGCAAGTCTACGACTTTGGCGGCAATGATCCACGCGATCAATTTGACACGCTCCGAGCATATCATTACCATTGAAGACCCAATCGAGTTTGTGCATAACCACAAGCTGTCGGTCATCAACCAGCGTGAGCTGGGCATGGACACCAAGAGCTTCGGCAACGCGCTCCGAGCATCTTTGCGCGAAGACCCGGACATCATTCTTGTCGGCGAAATGCGCGATTTGGAAACGATGTCGCTTGCCGTCTCAGCCGCGGAAACCGGACACCTTGTGTTCGGAACGCTGCACACAAACTCGGCGGCATCTTCGGTGGACCGCATTGTAGACGGTTTCCCGCCGGGCCAGCAGGGCCAGGTACGTTTGCAGCTCTCCAACAACATCCAAGCGATTATCTCCCAGCAGCTTATTCCGACGACGCCGAATTACCAGGCCTCTTCGGGCCGGGGCCGTATTGGCGCGTATGAGATTATGATTGCAAACGCCGCCATTCGGAACCTGATCCGCGAAGCAAAAGCTCACCAGATTACGTCCATCATTCAGACCTCGGCCAACATCGGCATGATTACAACCGATGCGTCCCTGCGGAACCTGTACATGGAAGGCAAGGTTTCCTACGAGAATGCGATGAGCCGTGCTCAGAACCAGGAAGAGCTAAAGCGGATGCTGGCCGGCGACGGCACCACCGGCGCAGGCGGCTCCCAGGGCGTTCCCCCCGGCGGTCAGCGCCCTGTCGCTCCCGGACGGTAAAACTTTTTTCGCAGTCCCGAACCGTTTTGGCTCGGCCTGCGTTCAAGAGCAAAACGGCTAGAAGCCGGGGTTGTGGAAAACCCCGGCAAAGAAACGTCTTTCAGACGAAGATGATGCCTTCTGCGCCGGTTCTCTCCCTGTCCAAAGGACACATTCTTGCCGGGGTTTTCTATAAATCGATAGACTGGCCCGGCACTCTGGCTCATTGAAGGAGCAAGTAACACACATGGCAACATACGCATATACCGTTCGTGATGCCGCCGGCACCATGCGAAGCGGCACATCGGAAGCGGAAAACCCGGACGTTCTCGCCCGCCGCCTGCGTGAGCAGGGCTTCGTCATCTCGGAAATCAAGTCCGCCAAAGCCAAAAAAGGGCTGGGCGGCAACTGGTTCGAGAACATCCAGAAGATCAAGCTGACCGAGCTTTCTATCTTCTGCCGCCAGTTTTCCACCATGATTGACGCAGGCGTCTCGCTCGTGCGCTGCTTGGATGTTTTGTCCCAGCAGCAAAGCAACCCGAAGTTCAAGCGGATCATTATTGATGTCCAGCGCGAAGTCGAAGCGGGGAACACGCTCTCGAAAAGCCTGGCAAAGTATCCGGGGACATTCTCCAATCTCTTTGTTGGTCTGGTCCGAGCCGGCGAAGTCGGCGGTGTTTTGGAAGAGACCCTGCAGCGGCTGTCCACGTTCCTCGAAAAAGACGTGGAAATGAAGCGCAAGATCAAGTCGGCCATGACCTACCCGACAATCGTTGTGCTTGCCGCGACAATCATTGTCGTCGGCCTTTGTACGTTCATCGTGCCGACGTTCCTGAACCTGTTTGAGACGATGCTGCCGCATGGCCGCGCCGACTTCCCGGCGTTGACGCTGGGACTGGTTGCCGTTTCCGACTTCTTCCTGCACAAAGGCTACCTCGCTCTGGCGATCTTCTTTGCCGTCCGGTTCGCGTTCTTTGCGTTCATTAAGACAAACTTTGGCGCTCATGTTTGGGACAAGTTCAAGCTGAAAGTGCCGGTTTTCGGCAAGCTGAACCATAAAGTTGCTTTGGCCCGGTTCTCGCGGACACTTGGCACGCTCTTGACTTCCGGCGTTCCTATCTTGCAGGCGCTGGAGACCGTTTCGGGAACTGTTGCGAACGTCGTCATTGCCGATGCGATTTTAGAGGCCCGCGCCCGCATCCGCGAAGGGGATAGAATTGGCGACCCGCTGGTCAAGTCCAAGCTGTTCCCGCCGATGGTCGTGCAGATGATCTCCATCGGCGAAGAATCCGGCTCACTGGACGCCATGCTTGCCAAGATCGCTGACTTTTACGAGGACGAAGTGGACGCCGCGCTTGCCGCTTTGGCGGTTGCAATTGAGCCGATCTTGATCTGCTTCCTCGGCGTCGCCGTACTGCTGATCATTTTGGGCATGTTCATGCCGATGATTGTTTTGATCCAGTCGCTGTCTGGCGGCGACGGCACGGAAAAAGGCGCAGGCGAGTAAAGCCGTGGCGCTTGTGTGGATATGGCTGCTGGTGGCGGGGCTGTACGGCCTCGCCATCGGCTCGTTTTTAAACGTAGTCATTTGGCGGCTGCCGCGCGGCCAAAGCGTCAACACGCCGACCTGGTCGTACTGCCCGAACTGCCAGCACCGGCTGGGCGGCTTGGATTTGGTTCCGGTGCTGTCCTACGCGCTGCTGGGGGCGAAGTGCCGGTACTGCAAGCAGCCGATTTCCCCGCGCTACCCCGGCATCGAGCTTTTGACCGGCGTGTTGTTCGCCGTGGTCGCGTGGTACACGTTTCAATCGGGCGGACAGTGGTTTGACGCAGTTTTCTTTTGCCTCTTCACTGCCATCCTCGTCTGCGTCTTCTTCATTGACTTAGAGCATTTCATCATTCCCGACAGCCTGAGCGTTTTAGCGATTGTGCTGGGGCTGATCCACGCGGTTATTGCCGGAGCCTTTCTTAACTCTGTCGCCGGCTTGTTCGGCTATGCTGCCGTAATCTATCTCATTGGCCTGCTCTCTTACGTTTATTTAGTTTCCATGCTGGACCACCGTTTGTCGGCGCTGTCGGCCGCCGGGTCATACCTGCGTGAGAACGCCGAAGACTGGGCGTATGTTTCGGTTTATTACGCTGGGTCTTTAGTTCCGCCTCTGCGCCGGTACGCCGAGCGCCGTTGGGGGACCGAACCGCCGCTGGAAGGGTTCACATCGGAAGAGATTGAGGCGGACGAAGACGCCGGGGGCATGGGTGGGGGCGACGGCAAGCTGGCGGCAGCCATTGGCGCGAACTTGGGCCTGTCGCTCGCCCTCGGCTCTTTGGGCTTTGCCGTCTTTCTCGGCGCATTCGCGGGGCTGATTGTTATCGCCCGGCAGCGGCGGCGTCTGGGAGAGCGCGTCCCAATTCCATTCGGCCCGGCGATGGCGGCGGGCGCTTTGCTGGCTTTGTTCTACGGCCACACGCTGGCAGCCTGGTATGTTAGAAAAGCGTTCCCGCCGGTCCCTGCGCCCTCGGCGATAGTTTCGATGCCGCCGCCTGCCGCTTTTCCGGCCCCGCAAAAAAATATAAAAAACATTCACTAATTCCGGGAACAATCCTGGAAAACTTACCGTCATGCAACAGTTACCGTTGTCTGCTGCTCAATTTGCCGCTTCAGGAGTTACACATGGCACCCACACGCCGCCCCGCATCTCGCGCCTTTACGCAGGCTTTTACTTTGATTGAACTGCTCGTCGTCATCGCCATTATTGCGATTCTCACGGCAATCCTGCTGCCGGTGTTTGCGTCCGTGCGCGAAGGGGCGCGTCAAAGCACGTCCATCTCCAACATGAAGGACATTCAGCAGAAGATGGAGCAGTTCAAGCTGGATAACCACCGCTACCCGGACGTGCTGTTCGGCTACGCAGTCCCTAATTCGTCGCTCCAAAACGCATTGGCAACAGCGCAGATGAACGACACCGCAAACGGCACAAAATATACACCGCTTTATTTTCCTGGCCTCTACCCCGCGTACATTAAAGACCCACAGGAGTTCACCGACCCGAACAACACGGTGAATGCCACCGATATTGGAAAGGTCACAGGGCAGCTCACGGCTAACATTGTTGCCCCCTGCAATGCGATGAACGATAAGGTTCTCAGCGGCGCAAGCTCCTCGCCCTGCACACCGTCAACATCTGGCGGCGTGACGACCCCAGCGCCAGGCAGCGTCCAGACAACGACTCGCAATTTCTACTTGGCCGACGCCTATGACAGCAGCCCCATTGTGACGGGAACCAATCTCGTCAGTAACCCCGCAGTCTACTCTGTGCGCTATCAACTGGCGCGGGAAGCCACTGTCGCTAACGGAACAACCGCCGATGGGAACTATAACTATCAGCTCCGGTGGCAGAACCCGCCTGCGGATACGCTGATTACGGCGACTACCTACCATGTCCAAAACGCCGACAAGGTGCTGGTGATTTTCGAGAGCGGCGCGATCAAAAAGATTAACGGTCATGACTTTGCGTCGCTGGAAGGCACGTCTACTGCGCCGACATTCTGGCAGACCAACACCCTTTGGCCTGCGAACGACAAGCCGTAACAGGAACAAAAGAAGTGTGGGAATGAACTCCCGCGTTCGATGGGTTCCCCGTCTTGTGGGTTCCATGCAGTGCATCGCGTAAAGGTATCTCGTGCAGTCAATGAGCGACAGCCAAATGTATCACGGCAAACAGGTGAATAACGGCAAACGGCAGCAGGCACAGCGCGGCGTCTCGCTGATTGAGGTTCTGGTTGTCCTGGTCATTCTGGTCGTGGGCATCCTGACCATTATTCGCCTGTTCCCCAGCGGCTTCTTTTCCATCCAAAGCACCGGTAATGCCGCGCTTGCCAACAGTCTGGGGTCCGCCGCCATTGATTTGGGAGCGCAGAACGCCGAGAACCTGCCTGACGCAATCCTGCCGGACGATCTAAAGCTGGGGATGGATGACCTGGATTCAGCCGTTACGAACGCTGCTGCATATTCTAACTATGACCCGGACGACCCTAACAACCTGGAAAATGCCCGCGTCGTGACGAACGAAACCATTACGATTCCGACGGTCTCAAACAATCAGTCCATTTACATTGTCAAGTACGGCCCGGTTTCTATGCCGCTTGACCCTACCAGCGCGACGGACTTGGCAAGCCTGCCGAAGTATTTCACGGCCAACAGCCCGTACTGGACTGCCCAATCTGGCAATTCTTCCCTGGTCCCTCCTGCCAATCTTGTCCCGGTGGACGCTCCGCAGGACACGCTGGTTCCGGGCCGTGAGCAGTTTTTAGTAGACCTTACCAACAAGAAGATTGCCGTGCCGTATGCGGCATATACGGCGGATGGGACCACGTCCATGACCACCGGCACCCCGGCAGTCACGGTTCAAAACGCAGTATCTTACCCGCAGAGCATGGTCGCCGTGATTACCTGCTATGACCAAAGCACTAACACTTACCCATCTTACACGGAAACCCTGACCGTGCCTGCCGGGACGAAGAGGGACAGCAATAACCCATATGCGCCGCATGGATCAGACGGTGTTTCCTACCTGCCGGATGTAGACATGACCTCCGGCAGCGGCTATCAAGGCGGCTGGTTCGACCCCACGACCACGCAGTTTGGCGGTACGCCTCCTCCCAGTGCCGAAGCCAATCTGCCCTGGTTCAGCGTGACGCTGTACCGGCCTTATAATGGCGTGACACAAGGGTCTGCCTTTGGCAATGATCCGTATCAGTTTCAGCTTTCGGCGGGAAACATCGGTGGGGTAAACAACGCGAACCCCGGCGTGGTCAGCTTTAACCCAAAGGCGGCGACCGGCTCCGGGGCACAGGCGCGGCAGGCAAAGATTTCGTACATTGTGTACTCGTGGAGCATCCTGCGGGAAGACCACGACATCCCGGCACTGTCCGGCAACAGCACGTTTGCAGTCCGCACGGCCGTCCCAAATCTGCTCCTAGCGGGGTCAGCGAACCCAGACAACTCGATCAACCCCGGCCTTGCTGGCAGCAACGAGAGTTTGGTGATTTTGGACCTAACTACCGGTCAGATTGTCGCGCCTAGCCCGCCAACCGCTAGTACCTATGATCCGACAAACCCGGATGCGCCAATCAACAATGAAGACTTGAACGGTACAAAGACAGGTCCCAGCTATACGACAGGCAGCCAAATTGGTCCGAGCTATACGAATGTCAGCTACTCGCTTGGGAGATTGACGTTCGCCTCTGATGCTTTCGGTGACAACTCCAAGCCAAACACCGATCCTAATCAGGCTGGCACTGCCCCGGCACACCGCATTCGCATTTTTTACACAGCGGACCTGAACTGGGCTGTGGCTGTGCAGAAAGCGCCGGCCTATTTCTCTCTCAGCCCAAACGTAACGGCGGGCATGGCGACGGGAACCTCGCCGCTTGGAGCCAGCGAGTTTGCGTATGATTCGACAGATGCGTTTGTTTACTTTGCCCGGTGCAACGCCGGGAAAACAGTAGAAGTTGACGGCACTTACACACTGAACGGCAAGACGCAGGGCTTTTCGGACACCGTTGCCGTCAGCGCCGTCTTAAACAACGTCGGCGACAGCAATGTGAGCGTTAATCTAAACGACCCGGCACAGTTTGCGTATCCGGTTCCGCCAGGCGCGGCGGTAACATTCAGCGCCGTGCGCGGCCTGTCCGCCCGGTCGGTGGTGGCCTGGAAAGAGCGCAACGTCTACAAAGTGCATAGCGTGGATGCCGTGCTGAACCGGACGACGCCGTAGATTACGCGGCAGGCGCAAGAGCCGTAGCGAACAAAGAAGCCGTGGCAATGAACTGCGCGGCAGTAGGGCGAAGCGCCCACTGTCCGCCTGCGCGGACAAAGAGCAGTGCATCCATGCCCATCGCTTTCTTCGTCCACGCAGGTGGACGCTGGGCGCTTCGCCCCACAGCGTAGGATTTTAATCCCACGCATTTTAAACATAACCGTAATGAACAACCGAGACCGCTTCCAACTGAATATGCTGCGACAAGCCGAAACGCGGCGAGACGCCGCGCGGGCCTTTACGCTCATCGAAATCCTGATCGTGATTGCCCTCACCGCTGTCCTGTTCGCCCTGCTGCTCATTCCGCTGGTCAGCGCCCTGCGCTACACCCAGCAGGCGCAGATTGTCACGGCGGCGCAGGATGCCGCCCGGATTGCCAAAGAGCGCATTGCGCGGGAGCTGGGCAGCGCGGTCTTTGTGTTTGACGGCACCAGCCACCCATTTCAATTGACTAGCGGCACAACGGTTGCGCCCGGCGATGATGCTTACACAAACTTCTTGGACTTGCCCATTCTCAGCAGCACCGGCACACCTGTAGTCGCGCAGGCGTTCAACGCCAAGCTGGACTTCGTGCTGCCGAAGGCAAACACGGGAGCCGTGCTTGACCCGACGACGCAGCAAACAGTCAATTACAGCGCGTCGCCAAACGGCTCGGCGATTATCAGCAACCCGTCGTATGTGTTCCCGCTGGCATCCGGCACGACCATGATCCGCTACTGGGTTGGCCTGAAAGACCCGACCAAGCCGTACAACAACACGCGGGAAGGCAAGACAATTGCAAACGGCGACAGCAGCGATGATAACACCTATATTTTGTACCGCGCCGAGTTCCAGCCCTATATTCCGAACCCGAATACTGCCCCCGGTCAGCCTACTGTTGTGCCGAACCCAAAGCTCTTTGCATCCCGCAACAACAGCAGCGGCGTGAGCATTCCTGAGCTGGATGACCCGGACTTTTTTCGGTATGTCAACCAAAATGGCGCAACTGACACAAACTGGCTGGATGACGCCGGCAGCCACGGCGCTTATCCAACTCAGACCGCGACCGCTTCCGTGACGACTGCCGACGGCTCCGCCGCGCAGCACAATTACCGCGTTGACATGTGGTTCCAAATTGCAAAGCCCGTCATTCCCGGTCCGAATGTAGACTTGCTGGAACTGCCGCATAATGCCGACAACACGCTGGCGTATGACACGTCCGGTGCGTTCAGCGGTGTCGCGCATAGCGGCGTGGCGACAGACCCGGTGACAGGAAAAACCTACCCGATTGTCAATGTGAGCTGCACGTTCCGGCCTGCGACAATCAGCGGCAACGCGACACCGGGAACGACGGCGGATTATAATAGTCAGGGCGTTGTGTCCACGGATCAGTCCGGCTTCACTTACATTCCGACGTTCTACACGGCGTCCAGCCAGTCCTGGTCGCTGCCGTATCATGTGACTTTGTTTCCAGGGACTTACGGGCAGACAACCAAAACGCCGGCGACAAACGACGCGCTGAATATGTACTATGACACCGAGCAGTTTGCCGGGGCAACCGCTGCGGCCACTGTGCCGTCAAGCTACCCGCCGACAGGAGTTGCCAGCACGCCTTTGTCTGTTAATCCCGGCGACATTTTGGAGTACAAGCATCTTCCCAGCGATACGAATACGCAGGGGACGCTGGTTTACAATGTGACGCAGGGCTACCCGGTCACGGCGAGCGGCGGAAGCGGCTACACGCTGGGCGGAAACCAGTTTGTGCCGATGACGATTAACCCGGACACCGGCACGATCTCGTTCACCGCACCGTCGCTGCCGAACGGCCCGTATGACCGCCTGACCCGCACCTGGCAGTATATACCGCTCACGTTGGCAGCAACACCAAACGCGGGAGGGATTGCCTCAGATGGCACTGTGGATTTGACACTGCCCGCCAGCAATCCGGCAAAACTGACCGATTCGCCGCTGCAAGGCTTTCATACGCTGACTGCCACCAGCGGCCTAACGCAAACCGGAGTCCTGAACGCGCACATTGTCCCCGGCAGCGCCCGCGTCACCGGGCCGGACCAGACGGCGGGGCCGAACCAGGGCCAGCCGGTCAGCTACACGGAAATCAAATCGTCAGTCGGCATTGTCGGCGAAAACCAGTTTTACATTGACTACGGCACAAGCATTCTGCACCTGAGCAGCATTGTTCTTCAGCCGCAGGCAGGCCAAACAATTGTCGCGCCGGTCAGTGTCATTTACGATTACCAGGCGAACATGTCCCTGACGACGCCTTTGGCAAGCCCGCCGCCCAGCACGTTTACATCTTTAGACTTGACCACTGACCCATACCAGCCGATGCAGGTCTCGGTGGACTACCAGACGCGCGACTTGATTGATGTCAGTATCGGTGTCCGCATTTATGATGTCACAAACAACCGGGCGCAGGTCATCCCGGCGGAAACAAAGATCAAAATCGGCAACAGCAACCGGTAAGTGAAGAGTCCCCCCAGCCCCCAATAATGGGGGAGCCAGAATAAGATAAGAACGCCATGCGTTCTGTATTGCTCCCTCATTATTGGGGGCTGGGGGGCAGCCAAGCACAACAAAACAATGATGTTCAAACAATCCTACAACCGAACACGACAGTGCCGGACGCAGCGCGGCCAGTCAATTGTTGTCGCCCTGCTCGTGCTGCTCCTGCTCGGCCTCGCCGGGGCACTGTTTGTGACGATCATTGCGCGGAACATCATCAACGCCGGCCATGCCAACCGGGTCGAGACAGCGGACACCTACGCCGCCGCCGGTATCACTTATGCCGACTCCCAGCTTGCCAACAGCATTGACGGCGCAGACTGGCGTCCCCCGCTCCAGTATCAGCTTGCAACGCCGCCGACGGAAGCGCGGGAACTGGCACGCTACAATGCGGCTGTCACGGCCGATAACCTGCCGGCAGTCAATGTGAGTGACCCGGACCTAGAATATCTGCAAGCAGGCTATGCACGGTACAACACCGGAGCAGGGCGATTTCTTGTGCGCGTCACCTACGACCCGGTCAACCTCGTGGGTGCGGCAGTTCCGCCCGGTAAGTACCTGAAGATTGAGGCCATTGGGCGCGAAGGCACGATTAACCCAGTGGACCCGACAACTTACACCAACAACCGCAGCACAGACCGGACGCAGGCGTACCAAGTGGCGTATGTCCCCATCGGCATTACGGATTACGCCCGGTTTGAGACCAATCCGGACAAGCGCTCCGACATCGCTAACTTGGGCGTCGCCAGCCAGTTTTACGCCGCCAACACCGATGGGGGCATCGCAACGCCCGGCGTTTCCGACTTTAACAGCACCGGCAGCACTTCCTCTAACGGCACGACGACGGTGCCGACGATCCAGGAGTATCCTGTCATCACAACCTACGGCGCGGCGGATGCATATTTGAAGTCGGCGACATCGGTGCTGTACCCTAATATAGCGGCAGGCACCGGCACAGCTGCGCCCAGCAGCTACACGACGCTGCCGGGCGGCGGGTCCATCCATTCCAATATGACGGTGCGCTTCTTCGGCACGAACGTCATTTACCTGAACAGCGGGACCAGCTCGCCGCTGTTTCAGGACACCGCTGAGATCGGCGGCGACCTGCTGCTCGACGGCTACAACGACGCAAACCCTCTGTATACGACTTTGACGACGCAGACGGCAGGCCAGCAGGCAGCGCTGATTTTAAACCCGTCCAGCCTCAGCAATCCAACAACCGGCGCGTCCACCGCTGCGGCGAATGCCACGGCGAACACTTATGTCGTTCCCAGCAATTCGACAATCCAAAAGAACGGCACGTTCGATACGCACGGCGGTTTGATCCGCGACGGCTCCATGCAGAACGACCCGGAAGGGCTGCCGCGCTCCATCACGCGCCTGGATCCGCCGCTGACGGATGCTGTGGACAACGCTTCCCAGCTTCCGCGCTACCGGGCTATTGCTATGAACTCCGCTGCGCGTCCAAATCTGATGCTGAACGGCAGTGCATATACGCCGCCGGCGGGAACGAACCCCAGCCAGTACGGGTACGGCAAAGCGATTTATGTCAACAACCCGAATGACACTCAGCCGGACAGCGCCACCATCGGCGGCGGCTCAACTCTGACCGACGAGTGGCTGCACCGCACGGCCAGCAACAGCACCGGAACCAGCAAAGGCGGCTGGAACGGCCTGTTCTACAACCCGCCCGGCGTCAGCATAGTTTTGGGGCAGGAAATCACGCAGCCCACCAGTGCAAGCGCCTCCGGCGTCTACGGTATTCGCCTAACCCGCACCGCAGGCGACCAGTTTGCAAACCCGGACGGCTCGCCAAACGGCGGCGCAGAAATGGATGTCTCTTACGCCGATTTGGGCGCGGAGGCAACAAACGCAAATCTCAACGCGGGAACGAGTCCCGACAACAACATTATCATTTATGTCGAAGGCAATATGCGTGTGCGCGGCGTTCTCAGTCCCGATGAAGGAACTTCGACAGACCAGATGATGGTTCCTCGGAAGACTACGACAATTCCGCGCCATATCACGCTGGTCTGCGGCGGCACGGCTTACATTGAAGGCAATCTGCTCAAAGGCGACCCCGACTCGACGATCAGTGTCCTGGCCCACGGCTACGTCTGCGTCAATACCACGCAGTTTTTGGCCGGCTCGAATGTCGAAAACCGGACGAACGGTATCCAAAACCCGGATCTGCCCGATTCGGGCGATATGCTGACGCTGGACGCCAGCCACTCGCTGCTGCAAGAGTTCAGCTTCGGCTTGACCGGCGCGGCGACCCCTGCCGGTTATCCAAGCCCGCTGGCGCTGTATATCGCCGCCGGGCCTGCCGGGGGCGGCTCTACAACGGCTGACATTGACATTTTAGGGCCAACAGGAGCGAATGTGATCACGCCCCCTCAGTCTTATCCGAGCAATCTTCAGCAGTCGCCGCTGATCCAGCCGTTCACGACGCTGACGCACACGACCTTTGACTTGTCTACACTGGTAACGACGCCGACAACTTCTAATCCGTTCTTGAACGGGATTGGACTGGACCAGTTCCAATTGTCGGTGAACAAAGACCCCGGCACGGAAAATGGGGCGAATACTAGCCAGGATGTCGCGCTGGAACGGGTGGCTGTCCTGCCGATGGACATCCGCATTGAAGCCATTATGTACGCTCAAACCGGCTCGTTCTTTGTGATCCCCGGCGAATGGTTCAACACCAACAACGGAGATAACATTTCAGCCTTTTTGGCAAGCGGTACGCGCCCAGACATTGAAATCAACAACGGCCAGACCACCCAGCCGGGCGTGTTTGCCATTCCAAGCGCCAGCTTGGATCGGTTCCCGATGTACGGGCAGCCGATTGACCTGAAGATTACGATCTACGGCAGCGTCTCGGAAGCGCATCCTGCCGACATCGCCGCGCAGACCGCCTGGATGCAGAAGTGGGGCTGGATACCCCAGTACCACGGCAGCTTGGTACTGTCCAGTACCGGCATGGGCGGGATGTCCACAGCGCCGGAAACCGCCGGTCATGTGCAGTCAGGACAGCAGCCGGCGATTGGCCTGCAAATTATTTACGATCCGCAGGCCGGCTATCCGTACAGCTTGTCCACGATGGGTGGGACAGCGTCGTACTACCTGCGGAGCGATATGTACGGGCGTCCGCTGCCCTTCACGCCAAAGCTGCCGGTCTCGACCGGGCTGCTGTATTCCGGCCAAAGCGGCGAGCCGCCGCTGCTGCAATAGACGGGCAGATGCGGAAGAAAGCAGAGGAGAAAACGCAGGAATTCATTCCCACGCGCTTTTAGCTGACGCTTAACATTCGCCGATAACTTTTGCCTTGAGGATTTTTCTCATGCCCCGCCCTTTGAAGAACACACGAAAAGCACCTATCCATAACCCACGCACCCGGCGAAACGCAGCCATGCGAGCCGGGGCGCATCTGCTGTCAACGCTGACAGCCGCGGCGCTTGGGGCTGTCCTTGCGCCGGCGGCATCGCAGGCGGCGGGCTACTCCTACCAGCAGCACACGCTCAACGCCGGCGTGCTGGTCAACACAGTCAACGGCGTAGTTTTTGACCCGACCCCGTACCTGTTTTATGTGCTGAACAACCGGCCTGATGTCCGCCCGCCGGACCTGACTTTAATTAATCCGCTGGCTCCGGCGACGGCGACTCCGAACACGCCTGCTTACTGGGAAGTACCGCTGAACACGATTTCAGACGGCCAATTGGCACAGTATGATGTCCTGTACCTGCGGGCGGACAGCATCTCGTTCGGCCCGGTCATCAACGAGCGTCTGCGCCGTTATGTCGATAACGGCGGACAGCTTATTGTGGAATACGGCGCGGCGGCAAGCGCCATCGGCCTGTTCACCGGAACCGGCACGTCTGCGGGGAGCAGCTTGGTCAGCCTGCCGCCGTTGACTGGCTCGGTCATTTTGAGTCATCCCATCGTCACGCAGCCTTACCTGCTGTCGTCAGCTGATCTTCTCAGCTTTGGGACGCCGACGCTTTCGCTTGGTGCCAGCGCCGGCGACAGTCTGCATGGCCCGGAGTTCGGCAACATCTTCAGCCCGGCCTTGATTGACTCAACCGGGTCGGTGGTTGCCGCCGCTCAGGTCGGTGCGGGACAAGTCGTTGCCAGCACACTGAACATCGGCACGGGCATTGGTCCCAGCACTTACGGCCACACAGACACGAATGGCCTCACCGACTTCAACCCCGTCAACCTGTACGCCGCGCCGGTAATTGATTTGAAGCTGCTGACGAACATTCTTGCCTGGTCGGAAGCGCACCCGAACGAGAACAAGACCAGCCACGGCGACGCCGCCAATAACGGTCTGGCGTCGTTCTCGCCCGCCTGGCAGTACCTTCCAGCGGCGGCAGGAACCGCCGCGCCGTCGGGCGCTGCCGTTTGGGGCAACTTCGTGTTTGCTGTGGACGCGACTGGAACCCTTCATGCGTTCGACGCCTACCCATCGGAGAACTTGACGGGAGCCGCAAACTCACAGGGCGCGGAAACGGCACTTTCTCAGTATCCTCTGACTTCGTATGATGAGATTTGGAATGCTTCCATCGGTTCCAGTGCTTCTACTCCAACAGTCGCGAGCTTCAAGGGCGTGAACTATGTTTTCGTGGAGAAAAAAGACGGCAGTGTTGTTGCCTACAACGCAGTGACCGGGGCTGCGCCAGCTGCCTTTACACTCAGCGGCAGCGGCGACGGGAACTTTGCCGGCAACGCGCCAGGGCCGACCTATTACGACGGACGCCTCTACGCCGGCCAGTCCGACGGCACGCTGCACGTTTACGACCTGAACGAAACCGGCGTCGCCATTCCGGTAACGCTGGATTCGAACCAAAACGTCATGGGTGAGGTTGTGACCGGCGCTCCGGCAGTCGGAACGCTGACCAGCGGAAATACGAATGTCCTTGTCGCCGTAATCCCAACAAACGCCAACATCTACACCGTTCTGCTCGGCGCACGCGATGAAGCCCTGAAGCAGTTCAGCACGAACGGGGCATTGGTAGGATACAGCATCAACCGCTTGGGCAGCTACGACTTAAACAACATCTTTGCCGACACAAACCCATTGGTCGCACCGCCCCTGCTGGCTTACGATTACAACGGCAATGTCGTGACGGGTGTTGCGGCAAACAGCACCGCGCCGAACCCGCAGGACCCGCTGTTCCCGATTACCAATACCCAGGGTTATTACACCGACTGGAACATGGACTTCAATGCCGCCGCCGGCAACGGTCCGGTCGGCAACCCGCTCGACGTCAACTTCATCAGCGCGGACAGCTACGGTCAGCTTCAGAACTTCGCGAATGCGGCGGCGGTCTCGGCTCCGGCGAGTGACCGGCGCGGCAATTACTACTACACTGAAACCATGCAGGCCAATAGCGTGACGAACAGCTACGTTGTCGGCGTCGCCAACGCCCCGCTGCACAGCAACGTCCATATTAAGTTCCGCTTCCTGATGCCGACCCAAACTGGCTTAACGGATGCCGACGGCGTACTTTATGATCCTCTTGTCGGCTTCCGTTTTGTCGGTGCGCCGGTGGTGGATAACCAGGGCAATGTGTACGCGGCGGCGGTCAAGGCGGGAAGCGGCACCGGCGCTTCTGCAATTCCTGCAATGGCGACGGTGCTGTGCTTCCGAGGCGATCAGGCCGTGTCCGCCACGAGTTCTGCCTATGATCTGTCCCAAGCGGCGATTACGCAGCCGGACGAAAACGGCTCGGAAGACAATTCGTTCAGCAATGCGAATGCGCCGAACGGCCAGTATACCGCCGCGCCGCCTCCCATGAACGCGAACGGCGCGGTCACCGGGCCAAGCACCCTCACGTTTTACAGCTTCGGCAAGCGCGGGCGCTCTTTCGCGGAAATCGCGGGCAACCTGACCGAGCCGCAGCCGATCACGGTCAATCCTACCAATCCCGCCGACGGCGGCACGGGAGGTCCGGTTCCCCTGCACACGAACCTTGCCTGGTATGTCCAGCCATTTGCGCTGACGACGCCTGCGACCGGCGCGACGGCGGGAAGCATTCAGGGCTTGAGCCTGGTTGGGTCCAGCGTGCTGCTCTGTGACGGCGCTTCGCTGTACCGCGTTTCCACAGACCCGCAGGTCAGCACCGCGCAGGTTGTGAGTGGCACGCAGACCGTGACCAGCAGCAAAGTAGTTACAGCGCCGCCGTCGGTGACGCCGATTGGTGCGGGGCTTGTCGGCACGCCGCCAAGCATCGGCGGCAGCATCATGGCGATCAACGGCACGAACGGCATCGCGGCGCGGACGCGGCAGGTGACGGTAGTCGCCGATTCCAACCGCGTTTTGGCCGTGGACGGCGAGGGCAGCGCGGTCTGGTCGGTAGATGCGACGACCCGGACAGACCTGACGCAGACGCCGCCGGTGTCCACGCGGGTTCCGTTCAGCCGCCCGACTTCGCTGTCTGCGTTCGCCGTCAACGATTACTTAGCCGCCGACCCCGGCACCAACCGCTGCGTCCGCTTTGACGCCGGCAGCGATGTCAAGTGGGAGCTGACCCGCTTCCAGGACCCGTATGGCCTGATGGCACCCGGCCAGCCCTTGACCCTGAACCAGCCGACAAGCGTTGTGACCCGCCCGGCGGGGTATCCAATTACCTCTTCGCTGTATCCTGGGGATTACGGCATTTCTTATCTGGTCGCCGACAGCGGAAACAACCGCATTGTTGAAGTGACCGACTTCTACAATTCTACGACGGGAGCGCTGGACGGCAGCCACATTCTCACCTGGGTCAGCCATACCGGCGATCAGGGCGGCCGGAGCTACCGCTACGGCAGCGCAACCTATTACCCGTACACGGCTACGGTGAACGGTACGGCGACGCCGGAACTGAGCATCGCAGCAACTATAACCAACACGCGGCTTGCGCCGCTTGTCGCCAATCCGAACACGACCGTCGGCGGAAGCCTGCTCGGCTCGGTCAGCAGCGATGCGCCCGGCGGCAGCATTGTCGTGTTTAACTACCCGGCGTCGCCGGTCTCTTACAGCAATTTGGCGGGTGTTAAGAACGATCTAGCGTTCACCGTCGCCGGCTTCTATACGGCTTCCGTCAGCAGCGGCAGTACAACCTACGCGCCGTTTACTATTCGCAACCCGCGCTTTTTGGAGTTCTATACGCCGACGATGGCGACGGCCGCGCCGCCCAATGCACCGTCGTTCAACTTTCTATATGCCGACGACAACGGGGCGTTCGACCTCAGCTATGATACAAATAAAGGCGCGTTTGTCGCCGGAGCGGACCGCCTGCAATTCCGGGCGGCGAGCTATCAAGCAATGACCGCGCCGACCGATGCGCCCACAAACGGCGCAGCTAACACCGGCTTCAGCCGATCCACTCCGCCGATTCCGTTTGTCCCGACCTGCGTTCAGGCACTGTCTACGGATAGCCAGCCGACCAGCGGGACGCCCGGCACAGCCGCCGGCGGCACAGCCAATGTTACGCGCCGGTACTTAATCACGCAGAGTTACAGCCAGGGCGAGCTGGGAACGCCGTCGCCGATCAAAATCGGTGGCGAAGTCTTTGAGATTGACGTGGCCGCGACGCTGAATTACCCGTCGTCCACAACTTCCGGGGTCATCCCGCCGCCAACAGTCACCTCGGTACAGCCCCTCGGCCAGCCGGGCGGTTTCGGCAGCGTGCTGATTCAAGCGACCGGGGCAAACACCGGCACTACGCTCAGTCATCCCGCGCTGGTCGGGCCGCTGACCCAGCCGACATTCGCGGTCCGGCTGCCGTAAGGAGCCTACCCCGGCGCAAGCGCCGAGGCAGGTTCCTAAGCAACTGTGTAGAAATTCTCCCTGCCCTGAACGGCAGGGCTTTAAAAGAGCAAGCTCCCGCCGGCGCGGGCGAAGAACCGAAATAATCCGATGCCCGCGCAGGCGGGGAGTTGCCCTTTTGAAGCACGGGGGTTCAGCCCCGTGTCACCCAAAGCACGGGGGTTCAGCCCCGTAGAGCAGTTTCTATACAGTCTCTCAGCAACTACACAAACAAAGCAAACGCTAACCACTATGTCACCAAGCAATACGATAAGAAAATCATCACTCCAGCGCATTGCTGCGCTGCTGTGCGCCGCCCTCGCGGCCTGCGGGCTGGCCGGGCGCGTGTCCGCCCAGACAGGGCCGCTCCTCACGTCGCCGCCCGTGCCGACGCCGTACCAGTGGCAGAACTACCACAGCGGCGGAGCGCCTATCCCCACGACTCAGTTTTCGGTCATGGACCCGAACGCGGTGGGCCTGACGCCGCTGATTGACCCGTTTCAGGGCCAGCTTCAAGGAACGCCGACCGAGCTTTACAACGGTGAGATCACCCAAATCCCCAGCTATGTGCTGGGAAACTACAACCCGCTGGAGCCGCCGGGCGGCCTTGTCGCTGACGGCACCGGCGGCCTGATTAACTCGTTCTTTCCCAACCATTTTCAAGACGGCACAATTTTTCAGTGGTCTGCGCCGTTCGACTTCATGCCTCAGACCACCGGCCAGGTGACGGTAGACGATGGCCCCCTGCCTTCCACCGCGCCGACGTACAATGCCAGCGGCGTGGCGACGGCCAGCGGCTTTACGGCCACCAGTGCCTGGACTTCCGTGACCGCGCCCGGTGCGGCGACGCCGGGCAACGATACCAGCCCTGCCGCTGAAAATGCGACAAACGCCGAGTACCTGCGGCTGGCACCCGGCATCTCCGGCTCGGCGGTTTGGACGCTCGTGGAACCCGATGCCGGGAATTACTCGCTGTACCTGCACATTCCGAGCGATCTGCCGGACTCGGCGGGCAACGCCGAGCCGCGCGATACGCAGGTGGTGTACTTCATCCGGGTGCTGGATGCGGCAGGCAATGTCACCACCAGCACGACCGCGACGGCCAGCCAAACGGAAGCTAACGACAGCCAGTTCTTGGCGGGGCCGTTCCAGATCGTCGCCGGCGGCTCGGTAGCCGTCACCCTGACCCGCAGCAGCTCCCCGGTTATCAACAACGGCGCTGATTATCTGGTGGCCGACTCGCTGACCTTGCAGGAGACTATCGGCGACGTCCAAAGCGCACCGACCGTCATCACCCGCGACTCCTATGTCGCTGATTTCGACCGGGCGCAGTATTGGGGCGTTTACGTTCCGACGCAAGTATCTACAACCAGCATATCGGGAACCGCAACGCCCGCGCAGGACGAAGCGTATTACGCCAACCCAGATACGGACACCGGGAACAGCGTGACAACCGGCCAAGGCAACATTCTGCTGAAGACGGGCAACCCCACGACGGCAGTTGCCGCTGACCATGCTACGTCCGACCCGACGCGGCTGATCCGTCAGCTTGTTTACTTCGGGCGCTCCGATCCATCTGCCTCCGTCACGACCACCGTGGATGACAACAGCGCCGGGTTCACCGGCAACGGAAGCACCATCATTGACACGACAGGCACGGCCAGCAACGGGGAATACCATGTGTCCACCCCAACGCCAGGGACACCGGGGCCAACGACAAACCCAGTCGCGCAGTGGACCGTGCCGGTGCCGGCGGCAGGGGCCGGGTCCAGCTTCTTTGTGTACGCCCATATCCCGGCGACGCCCACCGGCCAGACGCGCTTAAGCCAGGTCTTCTACAAAGTCACAATCAACACGGGAACGGCGGCTGCGCCGGTCTTCGCCAGCTACCTCGCCACTATCAGCCAGGTGACGCAGGGAACCGACGCGCTGGTGGCCCTGCCGACGGGAGCCTTGCAGCCCGCCGTAGCGACCGATGTCACCGTGCAGATGTACAGTGAGAACGGCACAACGTCTGTCTCGCCGACAAATGCCGTGGTTGTCGCCGACTCGGTCAATGTCAGCACCGGCACAGGGCAGGGCGCGATCTACTGCGTGGACGGCTTCACCGGCGGCGTCCTGTGGCGCTTTGAGACGCCCGGCTCGGCCAACGGCGCGTCCGCGCCGGTGTTTGCATCGCCCGCCATCGCCCGGATCAATGTCTACACACCGGCCACATCCACAACGGCTGCCGGGTATCAAAACAAGCTGGTTGTCATTGTCGGCGATAACAACGGCCTGGTCTACTGTTTAGATGCTATCGGCAACGGTGACGGAACCAGCAATGCCGCCGTCTTAAACCAGACGACGTTCCAGCCTAATACAATCCCGCAGCCTGCCTACGGCACGGCCGTCGCGCCGCTTGCCGCCAACACGCCCTACGCCACTGCCGCCGCGACCGCCCATGTCGGTACGACCCCGGTTTACTGGATTTACCGGCCTGATGCCAACTCGCCCAAGTACGTCAGCGGAGCGTCAATCGGCACAATCAAGCCGGTTGACCCGACAACGGACCTGCCGGTGCCGGCGGCGTTCAATACGGCCTCGCCGAACATCTTTGTAGACCCGTCCGTCTACACCGGTGCGCCGACCACGGCGAATCCGGCTCCCGCCGCGCCGACAGCCTCAAATTCCATTGTTTACATTGGTAATTCCAACGGCGTCCTGTACGCCCTCGACGGCGGGGGCGCACCCATTGACGGCACTTCGGCGGCTACCTATGCGAAAACTGGGGACACGTTCAACGTCAGCCAGACCGGAACAGTCTTCGACATTCCTGGGGCGGGTAATCCGTACCTGACTGCCGTTGTGCCGACCACGCAGACACTGTGGTGGTTCAGCCTGCGCGGCGTAGACCCGAACTCGGCGACAAACACTTCCAGCGCCGACATCGAGTCCGCCCCGGCGGTCTACATCCATACGCTTGCAACAGCGGTGACGGTCCCGCCCATTGGAAACCAAACGACGACACTACGAACTACGACTTATCAGCCGACGGTCTATATCGGCTCGGCGCATGAGATGGAGTCAACGTCCAATGTCGGACGCCTGTATGCCCTGAACGGCCTGTACGGCCCGGCAGGCGACAACGGCCAAGTTGACCCCAGCAAGCAGCCGGTCGCAGCTTCCGCCAATTACACCGGGCCCGGCTCGTTCAACTATAACGTGATGCCGCACCCGGCAATCAACGCAAGCGACAAGGCAGATTGGACGTTCCCGGATGCCTATGGAACCTACACGACGCCTTCCGGGACCGTTGCCGGCCTCAGCAGCAGCGGCAAGGCGCGGCCAGCACTCGGCAACATCACCGGCTCACCGGTCGTGTTCACCAACATTGATGAGACCACGAACCCGACGCGCGTCTATATCGCCGCAAACTCCGGGTACGAGTCCACCACGGCCACGCCGGTTCCGACAGCCCGGCCCGATGACACGACGACAGGCCGCGTTTGGGCCGTCAACTTGGACGGCTCCGTCGGCACGACCACCAACTTGAATGCGACGCTTAAGCATGTTTGGGTGTACCCGCTGGCGTTTGATCCAAACGATGCCACGAAAGACGACATGCCGGAACCCGATACGCCGATAGGGTCGTTCCTGCGGGCCACCCCGGCCATTGGCTTTGTCCAGTTCCCGACAACCATTTCCATTGCCGATACCAACGGCACCGGCACCACCGGCAGCTACGCTCCCGGTGATGCCGTGCATAACCCCATCAACGGCCAGAGCGTCCCGATGCTGTACCTGGGAACAGAAGGCACCAACGACACGGCTCTCTATGCCATCGACATTGACGGCGACATGACCTCAGACAGTGAAGGCACAGTCACGACCGCGACGGACACGCGCACGATCTACCGGGTCGTCTCGCCCGACGGCTCCATCTTCCAGTCGTCCGTGGCGCTGATTACAAACGCGACAGAAGCGGGCGGCAACGGCGGCGACATCTACGCGGTCGCCGGGGATACGCTGTACGACTACGGCGCGACTCCGATCTCCAACCCGGAATCGTCGGCTGCCAACAACGGCGCAAACGAAGACTTCCCGCTGATCCCTACAAACGCAGCCTTTGTCGGCTATGGTCCAATCTCGTCCCCAGCCATCGTCGGCGCGGATGTCAGTGACCTGGTCAATATAACTAATCCGACAGGGAACGGCACAACGCCCCCCCCATTCACACTGTACAATGGAGCGGACACGGAAGACTGGGTGATTGTCGGCGACAGCTCATCAGGCCTGTGCCGGGGCATCTCGCCTATCGATGCCTCCTACGGCGGCATTCCGCTGGCGACGGCGCGGATTGTCCCGCCGAACCCAAACCCCGGCGGCACGGCGCTCCTGAACGCGCTGATGCAGACCTTCCTGGTCCCGACCCTCGCCAACGTCAGCAGCAGCCAAGCGCTTCCGGTCGGGACGACTGCTCCCCTGCAAGTTTACGACTGGGGCGAGAGTGTTTACGCCTGCTTCACCAACGTCGCGCCGCCGAACCCGATCAATCCCAGCACGGGTTTTCCTGACCCGACAAAGTTTGTGTACGACAGCACGCTGTACCCCAGCCTTGCGGCAGCCGGCGCGAGCAACCCAGTTCCGTTCTATACGTCCGATGGCTCGGCGGCCCAGACCGTCACGTTCAGCTTGTCGGATGCCGACACGACCACGACCAGCCCGCTGCTGCTGGATAACGGCTCGCTCAATCCGTCCGTGCTTTCCACCGCCACGCTCAACGCAGCCAACACAGCAAGTTCCGCCCTCAACGGATATGTTCTTGATCCGGGAACGCTGCCCACCAGCTTCGCCAGCGTCATTCCGTTTGTGCAGAACTTGAAGACAGAAGCTAACACGCGCTACCTCGGTGTCTACACTTACACGATTGCCGACGGCACGGCCCGCAACAACACGCCCGGCGCACGCCGCCGGTTCCTGAACGTCAAGCAAAACGTCACCGAATGGGATTACATGGGCGGCGATGCTACCCTGATCACCAGCTACCAGAAAAGCCCCAACTCAGTAGTGCTGACTGGCGATGCGACCGGCAATAACATTGTGGTTCGGCCCGGCACTCAGTCCTTTGAGAAAGTCCCGGCGATAGACCAGCCCACCTTCGGCATCCTGAACCCGCTGGCCGTGCGCGGCGGCGGCGTCCCGGTGCTGCCCGCAAACAGCGTTTCGGCAGTTCCGGTCGGCGACGAGCTGGGGCCGTTCCGAGGGGTGGACACGAGCCAGAGCGCTTTGCCGACGGCAACCAATTCTACTGGTGACACCTATGCTTTGCAGGCGCTGACCAACGGCAACACTGTGCTGTCCTATGCGCCGCCGTCTACCACCGGCTCCGGCGGCAATCCAATCCTCCGGCCGGAAGCAAGCAATGACCCCGCCGGCGTCACCGCGCCCACGACTACTGAAGTGGTTGTCACGACCACCGGCGAGATTTCGCACAATACCACCGGCGGCAACTTGGAAGCGGCTGCGACCGCCGCGCCGACCGGCGTCTATAATTCAGGCTCGGACGGTCTGCAAGGCACCGGGTACGGCGGGTACAGCTTGGACGTGTTTGACCGTGGGGCATTGTTCAATCTTGCTCAAAGCCTGCGGCTTAAAATGACGGTCCCGACCAATACATTGTTCGCGCCGCCGTCAGGCAAGGACAGCATATACTGGAACAGCAACTTTTCTAATGACGGCCCAAACCAGAACGTGGCGACGAACCAGAACCTGGACACCACCGGGCATAGCTCGGTCGTCAACTTCCTGCCGTGGGAAACACCGCCGACTCCCTACCAGGTCGGCGGGACCAACGGCAGCCAGGATTACCCGGACATCGCGCCCGGCAACATCACGCAGACGCTTCAGACGATCACAAATTCGTCGAACGTCACCAATGCCGCCGGTGACTTAACATCCAACAACATCACGCTGACTCCGGCTGTTGCCGGCGGCGGCACAAATACCATCAAGACCCGCAGGGTTTACGCAGATCCGGTCAACATCCAGATTGCCGTGCCGAACCACCAGCCTGCCAACCAGCAGCTCTATCAGGAGGCTGAAACCGCGACGTCGGACAATCAGCATTACCTCGCCGCAGGCCAAGTTGCGCCGGTCACCGAGGCTGGGGCAAACAATATCAGCGGTGCCGACTATGCTTTCCCGATGGGCTATGTCACGACTAAGCGTCTGTACGTGCCGAATGCGAACGGCTTCTATACTGCCCAGCGCCCGTACCGGGATGTCCGCATCTATACCGGCGTCAAAGTAGACATGCGGACCAGCGTTGACGCTAGCAGCCAAACCATAAATATCGGCAAAGCCCCGGCAGCGTTCGGCGTCCAAACCGAGAATGATCCTGCCTACAGCCTGTTCACGCCTTACGGCTCACTCGCGTCCGGCACTTACCAGCAGTCTCCGTTCCAGACGTACTTCAAGCCGGTGGAAATCCACAACGATGGCAACGTCAACCTGCTGAACGTGCATCTGGACCAAAAGGCCGCCGGTGCCAGCAACAACCCGCAGACACTGGACCTTTATTCGGACTCCGCCGATCCGCTGACTTTCCTGCAAGGATATGACCTCAGCGGAATCACCGGGCCGCGTACCGCGAGCCTGATGGGTACTTCCGTTGCGGAGCAGCCGTTCCTGATCCGATCGTCTGTGGATACGGACCTCATCGCGGCCTACGGGCGCAATCCGGGGATTGTCGGCAACGTCCAGTTCCCCGGCGAGCAAAACGGAACTAATCCGAGTCCGAACATCAGCACGCTTTATCCGGGCGCGACGTTCCACAAGCCGGTGGTCGGCAGCGATCAGTCGTCAACGCTGATGGTGCCGGATGCCCCGGAGCAGTATGTTCCCGGCGCGTCTCCCGGCTCGGCCGGCTTCCTGGTCTCGCCGAGCGGGCTGCCGGTCATGCCGAACAGCGGCGTCACCTACCAAGCACAGCCATATGTCAGCCTGGCCTTCCCCTTCGGAACGCCGGTCGGGACCTATCATACGGCAGCCCCGCAGGCCACGGCCTCCCTGCGCTTGTTTGAGGGATTGGACACGGGCCAAACATCATACAATCTTAACGCGCCAGCGACGGCGACATCACCCCCGCCGTCTATGTACCCGCCGCAGTACAGCGGCGCTGTTGGCGGTATCGGAGCGCCGGGTGCGCCGCTGACCGACGTTTACACGAGCGCCGAGCCAATCAGCACGACAGGAGCACAGTTGATCGGGCAAGTCGTGGAGCAGCGCCTGACCGACGGCGCGACTTACGGGGCTGTGCCGATGATCGACGCCGGCCCCGCGGGGCCGACGACGCAGGCGAATGGCGTGTCCACGCAGAACTCCACGCCGGACTTCGCGCCCGCCGCGTTCCGTGACCCGGCCACCGGCAACCTATCGGTTTATTGGACATCCGGGCGCAGCAACAACTCCTTCAGCATCTTCGGGGCTAACCTGCCCTTCACCCTGCCGAGCGCCAATTCCAGCGCGGGCTACTTCCTGCCGACAAATCCTGCCGGGCAATGGTGGAACCCGTTCACCCCGGCGGTCCAAACGGGCGCGGTCAACAGCGGCCTGAGCATCAGCCAGGGCGTGCCGGGAAGCCCGATCTACGCCTTCAATGTCGGGGTCAGCGCCGCCGCCGGGCCGTACAGCAACACGCTGTATTCCTACACCGTCAACCCAACGAACGGAACGCTGACGGCGCTCGGTGCAGTGACGCCGCCTGCCAGCAGCGCCCAGGTCAAGTACGGCGTCCACGGCCTTTACACCGGCGCGAGCTTCAGCAACACTCCAAACACCCCGAACTTGTGGGCGTTCTGGACGGCCTCAACACGCGGGCGGACGGCGATTTACTACAACTCGCTCGGCTCCAATGGAACATGGATACCAACGGCCACGACAGGGTCTACGCCAGCCTCGACGGTTGCGTTGCTGCCGGTTCCGGCGGGTCTGACGGCAGTGTCCGATGTCAGCCCGATGCTGATGCTGGATGCGCCCGTCAACGGCGTCTACGGCTCGGTCATGGAAGCCACTTACAGCGGCACCGCGCCGGACGGCAGCATCAACCTGTAC
The DNA here is from genome assembly GCA_964243345.1 of uncultured Armatimonadales bacterium. Lineage (GTDB taxonomy): Bacteria > Armatimonadota > Armatimonadia > Armatimonadales > Capsulimonadaceae > JANXMY01. The sequence continues at coordinate 38,620 of CAXTER010000003.1, read as the reverse complement.
AACAGCCGCTACCTGCCGGACAGCAAGACGCCGTCCCAGCTTGACCTCGTGGCCTTCCCGCCGATTACAGAAAACCTCAAAGCTGCCGCCGGCTGGTATCAAGCCCGCGATGTGGCCTGGTCCCGCACCGGAGTGCTGAACGTCTCCGTGAGCTACCGCGACAACCAGGGGATTATTCAGACGCCGCCTTCGCTGCTTTACCAGGGAACAAGCAACACGCCGCAGTTCACGAACGCCATTTATGACAAGTCCAGCGGCCTGCTGGTGCTGACCGGGGTGAAAGTCCCCATCATTCCTGCCTCTGGGGCAGTGACGCAGTACACAACAAACACAGTCTACGTGGACTCTGCGACGGGCCGCATCCGGTTCTCCCCGGCCCTGCTGACCCCGACGCCGACTTCCACGGCGTCGCAGACCTTCACCCAAATCCAGGCACTGTTCAGCCCGCAGGCCCGGCGTCTGACCACCGACAGCCGCGCCAACACCGCCGCTGTGACGTTCCTGGATGACACGCTGAAGCCGAACGACACCCCCAGCCTCGGCAACGTAGTGGCAGACCGGCGCTGGGTCATCTGGCGCAAGGCGGGGATTGCCGGGACAGCCGGCTCGGCCTCCCTTTACTTCAAGACCCAGCGGCTGACTCTCTGCCTGCCGACTGCAATCAATGTCACGGCTACCCAGTCCGGCACTCCGCCGGTTGTCACAAACACGGTGAACCTCACCAGTGTCACTTTGAACGGGGTAGATGTCACAAATAAAGTGGACGTAGATTATGCACAAGGACGCATTTACTTCCCGCTTTCCCTGAATGCGGAAGGGCAGACGGCAGCCGCAACCTATGTTGAGGCCGGCACGGTCACAACGGCAGCTCCAAACGGTGTCACAGTGACGACACCGGCCACTGACACAGTCCAGTGGCAGGATGAGCCTTTGTTCAACAACAGCGACGCGCTGCCCGCCGGCACTGCGGCAGGACTGGATACGATCATTGACAACGCGGTCCCAATCGACAACGCCGCAAACGAGAACAACGTCGCCGCGTTCCTGGACCCATATGCCGGAACAACGCTCGGAGGAACTACCATCGTCACCGGCTCGCATAAAGTCTGGCTGTTCTGGAACAGCACCCGGAACGGCACGGCGGACATCTATTCGGAAACAATAGACCCGCGCTTCGCGCCGGGGCCGACAACGCAGTAGAAGCGAGGAAGCCCCCCAGCCCCCAATAATGGGGGAGCCGGATAGGAGAAAAGCAAGTCTCTCCTGACTCTGGCTCCCCCATTATTGGGGGCTGGGGGGCTTTTTCTTGACGCATCGGGTATCCTAACAGCCTATGCGAATCTTTGCTGCGATGGACATTGGCACGAACTCGGTGCGGCTGGCCGTAGTGGAAGTGCAGGCGAACAACACCTGGACCACGCTGGCCTCCCAAAAGCAAGTCGTCCGGCTGGGCGAAGGCGAGTTTGACTCGGCAGCGTCCACAGACGCGCCCAGCAAAGCAAAAGAACGCGATGAGGAAAGCAGCGGGCATTCGCTGACCGAAGCGGCGATTGCGCGGGGCGCTCTGGTCTGCGCCCGGTTTGCCGAAGTTGCGCGGGGCTTTGGGGCGGAAGAGATTGTCGCGCTGGCAACCGCCGCTGTCCGCGAGGCCGACAACGGCAATGCATTCGTTCAGCGGGTGCGGGATCTCGCCGATTTAGATGTTCGGGTCATCTCCGGTCAGGAAGAAGCGCGTCTCATCTATTTAGGCTGCGTCAGCGGGATTGATCTGCCGCCGAAAAAAAAAGCGCTGTTCATGGACATCGGCGGCGGGTCCACCGAGCTGATTGTCGGCGACAGTGCGGGCTACTCGTTTTTAGACAGCCTTAAAATGGGCGCAATCCGCCTGACGGCGGAAGACATTGTGGATCCGGCGAAGCCTATTCCGCCTGCCGCTTGGGCGGCCTTGCAGCGCCATGTCCGCAGCCTGCTGGTTCCCGCCGCGCGATCCATCGCGCATGCCGGCTTTTCCGTGATGTACGGCTCGTCGGGAACCGCCCAAAATCTGGCCGAGATTATCGCCAGCAGCGCTGCGACTCCTAATCCGACTTCTTTGCGTAACTACGAGCTGTCGCTTGCGGACATTCAGGCAACCACAAAGCGCCTGTGCAGCCTGACTTTGGAGCAGCGGCGGCGCGTGCCGGGCATCAACCCGGAGCGGGCCGACATCATTATCGGCGGTTCGGCGATTTTGCAGACGGTCATGGAGACGGTCGGCGCAGGCAGCATACGGATCAGTGACCGGGGCCTGCGCGAGGGCATCATTGTAGACCGCCTGCGCCGGGGGAACAGCCCCGGCGTCCCGGCTGCCGGCACCCTGGGAGATGACAGCGCCCGGCGGCGCTCGATCCGGCAGCTCATGGCCGCAACCCGTGTGGATGAAACCCACGCCGCCCATATTGTGCGGCTGGCGCTGATGCTGTTTGACCAGTGGAAGGCGCTGGGCCTGCACGACTATGGCCGGGCAAGGGAGCTGCTGGAATATGCCGCCCTGCTTCACGATGCCGGCTTTTTTGTGTCCCATACCGACCATCAGCAGCACTCCTACTATTTGATTCGCCACTCGGAGCTTCTCGGCTTCAACGACCGGGAAATCGAGATCATGGCAAGCCTTGCGCTGTATCACCGCAAGTCAGTCCCGCGCCGCAAGCACCCGCAGTTCGCCAAACTGGATGCCCGGACTCAGCGTCTCATCCGCGTTTTATCCTGCGCCCTGCGCTTTGCCGAGGCGCTGGACCGCAGCCATTTGATGCTGGTCAAAGACGTTGCCAATGAAAAGCTGACGAAGCCCGACCGTGTTCGCCTGACACTTTATGCGTCCGCCGATGCCCAGCTTGAGCTATGGGCGGCGGAAGCGCAGGCATCGGCGTTTGAAAAGACTTTTGATCTGCCGCTGGAAGTGCGTGTCCTGCCGGTCCCCGCAAATGTTACGGTTCCTGCGAACAATGCGGCGGCAAATATAGTATAAAAACAGAGGTCCCGGCCTTTCAAGGCCGGGTTCCTACCGCTAGAAAGCAGACATCTATGAAACTTAAACAAGTCGCCCTCTTTGGAGCCGCCGCCACGGCGGCTGTTGCCGCCGTCGCCTTTGGGCAGGCCAAAGCCAAAATGGACGCCGCTGCGCCCACAGTCAGCGCACTTGCGCCTGCCTACTCGCTGCCGGACCAGACCGGCACCCTTCGCACGTCCGCCGAAAACAAAGGCAAAGTGACTTTGCTTGCGTTCTACCCCGCCGATTTCACCGGCGGCTGCACCTTAGAAGCACACTCGCTGTCGGCGTCGTACAAAGACCTCAAAGCGATGGGCGTCAATGTGTACGGCGTCAGCGTGCAGGACCCGAAATCGCATCAAGCGTTCTGCACCAAAGAAGGCATCCCGTACACGCTGCTGGCCGACACGCAGCACACGATGTCCGCCGCCTACGGCGTCTTAATCCCTGGTGCGAACATCGCCAACCGCGTCACCTACATTATCGGGGCCGACGGCAAAGTGGCGTATGTGGATGGCAACGTCAACTCGCACCTCAACACCTGCGGCGACGACTGGATTGCATGGATTAAGTCGAACATTGATGTCAAAAGCACACCAAACACGAGCAGTCAGAATGAGAGCGATGTTCATTCTATGACTGTTGGCCTCAAATCCACTGGACCAGCCATCGTCGGTCAATCTGCGCCGCATTTCACCCTGCCGGACGCGCAGACGGGCCAGGCGCGGTCGCTGACTTCGCTGATGCAGGGCGGCAAAGCCACGGTGGTCATGTTCATCTCCACGCGCTGTCCGTACTCCAATGCTTATGTCGGGCGCATGAAGTCACTGGCGTCGAAGTACGCGCCGCTTGGCGTCTCGTTTGTCGGCATTGACTCCGACCAGAACGAGCCGAAAGCGGAAGTCGCGTCTTATTCCAAATCTCAAGGCTTCCCGTTCCCGGTGCTGGTGGATAAAGGCGACAAAGTCGCCGACGCTTACGCCGCCCGCGTGACGCCTGAAACGTATGTCCTCAGCAGCAGCGGCGTGTTGGTTTACCACGGGCGCATTGACAACGACATGGACCCGGCCAACGTCCACACACATGACCTGGCGAACGCCATTGACGAGACCCTGGCCGGCAAACCCGTTGCCAAGTCCCAAACGAAAGCCTTCGGATGCACCATCAAGCGCTAACCCATCCAGCCAAACCCGCAGGGGCGAACCTTGTGTTCGCCCAATTCCCTTCTTCACGCCCGGCTTGTCGGAAGCACAAGAAGGGCGAACACGAGGTTCGCCCCCACGCTTGGATGCCTGCGCTGGCGGGCATGTGCCTTTTTACTCTTACTGCTACCGCTCATGCTGCGCCAATGATCGTGACGCCTGCGGGTGCGCCGGTGATTAAGAAGGCGATTGCGGCGCAGCGCGGCCATGTCGTGCTGGTCAACTTTTGGGCAACCTGGTGCGGGCCGTGCGTCGCCGAGTTCCCGGCGATTGTCGAGACCAGCCGCCGGTACAAGGCGTCGGGCCTGCGCGTCTTCGCCGTGTCCGCCGATCAGGTGAAGGACACCCAAACCAAAGTTGTGCCGTTTCTGACAAAGGCCGGCGCGGAATTCCCGGCGTATGTGGAAAAAAGCGCCGACCCGGAAGAGTTCATTGATGCGTTTGACCCGGCCTGGCAGGGCGACCTGCCGCGCACGATTATCTATGACAAAACAGGGCGGCGGGTCAAGACGCTGACCGGGGAGCAGACGGCGCAGAGCCTTGCCGCCGCCGTTCAGCCGTACCTTCATGCGTCCTCCCAGGCAAGCACACACCCCGCAAGACGGTATGCACGCAAGTAAGCCTCAAATTGTGGCAGGGGAACTGACCCCGCCGCGCGTCAAGCCGCGGCGGCTCAGTCTGCCGCTGCTGGCGCTCGGCATCACAGCTATAGACCTGCTGGCAGTGTATGTCTTTTTAGGGCAGCGGCTGTACCCTCTCAATCCCGTCTGGGTGTATCTGCTGCTGTATGCCCTCGCGTTCGGCGGGTACGCTTATGCGGCGGGGCGGGTTGTGCCGGCGCTGCCCCAAAACCGCTCGCGTCTGGCTCTGCCGCTTATTTTGGGCGGCGCGGCCCTGTACCGCCTGTCGGTCGTGTTCGCGCCGCCGCAGCTCTCCACTGACATCTTCTTGTATATCTGGGATGGACGGCTGATTAACCACGGCATTAACCCCTACCACTGGGCACCGAACGCGCTGCCATTGAGGTTCCTGCGGGACTCGGTCTGGAACCGGGCGGAGTATAAAAGCTACCAATCCATTTATATGCCGGTCTCGCAGGGTGTGTTCGCCCTGGCAAACGCACTATTCGGCACCAATTCCATTGGCTATAAATTTTTATACATGCTGTTTGACTTCGGCGTCATCGGCCTGCTGCTGGTCCTCTTGAAGCGTCTGGGGCGGCCTTTAACTCAGGTAATCTGGTATGCGTGGTGCCCGCTGCCGATCACGGAAGTGTCGCTGGCGGGGCATCAGGACATTGTCGGGGTCTTCTTTCTGCTGGCGGCGTTCACGCTGGCAATGCGGGAGCCGCGCAAAGTTCCCTGGGTCGCGCTGCTTTTAGTAGCTTCGGTGATGACCAAAGGCTTTGCGCTGCTGCTGCTGCCGCTGTTTGCGCGGGCGCATGGCCGGGCGTTTGCCGTGTGGGCGGCCTGCGCGATGCTGTATCTGGGAATGCCGATGTGGGTGTACCTGCCGGAGTTTCTGCACGGGATGCACCAATATTTAGAAAATGTTCATGCAAACTCCGGGCTGTTTGCCTGGGTAAATTTGGGCCTCAGTCATATCACGCGGCACTGGCATTATGCAATCACAGAGAAGCTGTCGGATGCCGCCCTGCTTGGCGTCACCTACTGGTCGGTGCGGCGGCCGGTCGGCTCCTACACCGAGCTGCTGCGCCGGTCGTTTGTGGTGCTGTCGGTGACGCTACTAGTCATTCCAACGCTGTTTCCCTGGTACCTGCTTTGGACTGTCGCGTTTATCCCGCTGCTGGGACGAAAGCCGCTGTATCCGTTTGTGCTGCTGTCGGGATTGTCGGCGCTGCTGTACGTTTACTACTACTCTTTGCAGGCGTACTGGTGGGTGTCGGCCGCAGAATACGGCCCGTTCTATGCACTGCTGGCCTGGGAGCTTTGGAAAGCAAAATCAAACGAAAGCAAAATCAAATGCGCGTGATGACTTACAACATCCGGGGCGGGCTGGGGATGGACGGACGGCGCTCGGCGGAGCATATCGCTGAGGTGGTCGCCGCGCAAGACGCCGACATTGTCTGCCTTCAAGAAGTCCATCAGCGCCTGCCCCAAAGCGGCTTTACGGACCAGCCGGGTCAATTCGAGAAATTTCTTGGCCTGCCGGTAACTTTTCAGGCTAACCTGCGGATCGGTCCCGGCGGCTACGGCCTTGCGGTGGTGTCGCGCTACCCGGTCGGCACGGTGCAGAACCATCTGCTGCCGAGTGTCCGGGAGCAGCGCGGCGTTCTAGAGATGCGCCTGGACACGCCAAGCGGTCCCCTATCCCTTTTCTGCACGCATTTCGGGCTGAACGGCGAAGAGCGTGTCAAGCAGGCATTACGGCTTGCTGAGTTGGTCACAGATACTGCTCACGCAGTTATTGTTTGCGGCGACTTCAATGAGAAGGCTGATGCGCCTGCGGTCCGGCTGCTGCTGGACCGAACCGGGCTGAAAGACGCCGACGCCGCGCTTGACCGATGGACTTATCCTGTAAACGCACTGGAAGCCCGCATTGATTACCTCTTTTATTCGGCGTCGCTTGTGTGCAAGAGTGTAACGGTGATCGAAACTGAGGCATCGGACCATCTGCCGATAGTGGGAGAGTTTGAGCAAGCAAGCGCTTAAACAGAAGGTATGTTGCTGAGTTTGGAGGCAATCCGGTCACTAACAGCCTGCCCAATCTGTTTTCAGAACGCGGGCAGGCCCGGCAGCATGGCCCCGGATCACCTGAAGCTATTATAGAAGAAGCAGGCGCTCCGTGCAATGACCTAAAAGGCTAGTTTTTCTTGTAAAATATAGCACATTCGCGTAAAGGATAGTAGAACCGTTCTCTGTCGCGGACCTACTGACGACACCAATGCACCTCACCTCTCGCGCTATTCTTCCCGCTGATCTGGATTCCTGCTGGCGCATTGTTCAGGGGGAACGCTTTTATCCGCCCGCGCTGAAATCAAGCCGAAGCGGATTTTGGCAAGCGCTGCTGGCTGCAAAATCCGCGCAGTCGGTGCTGGTGGAAGATGCAGACCACTCTCCTGATACGCGCATTCGGGCATTTTCATTCAGCGTGTTTCTCGCGGAGAAGTTTGCGAAGGCCGCGCAGACAATCCTGCCGCCAAGTGTTGATGGGCACCTGCACGCACAAACGGCAGCCGGCGCTTCCCCGGTGTTGGGCTTGGCAGCCATTGGACGCGCCAACGCACGGGATGGCTTGATTTTATTTCCCGGCCCGCTTGGATATGCGCCGGCAAGCTCTGAAAACGAACAGGTGGCTGCTGCTGAGATGATGTTTTCTGCCTTGTTCCGGGAACACGCTGGATATCAAATTAAAGAACTGCTGCTGGAAACTCCACTGTCAACGCGGTGGGTTGCCAGCAACTCGGCTGGGCTGCGTCGGCGCACGGATTATGCAGAGTATTTTCGGGCGCACCCAGACCTGCTGCTGCCGCCGGAGGAGCATCCGGCGCTTTATGGGCTAACCCGGTCTGAAGCGTTTGAGGCACTTGGCAGCCGCTTTCTTCCTATGTTCCTCTACACCCGGCCCCGGTTTGGATTCCGGCCCAGCGAGCAGCGCCTGCTGAACCAGATGCTGGGCGGCGGAACCAACGATGAAGCCGCGCAGTCGCTGTTTATCTCGCTGTCCGCTGTGAAAAAATGCTGGGAGACAATTTATGTGCGGGTGTCCGTGATTGAGCCGGATCTGCTGGCTTCGGCGTCCGGGCCGGAAGCCAAGCGGGGAGCAGAGAAAAAAGACCGTCTGCTGGCCTACCTTCGCCTTCACCCGGAAGAGCTGAGGCCTTATCAGCGCTAAGGTTTCTCTTTTCAGAAACTAGTTTTTGCGAGAAGTCTCGGCGGCTTCTTTGCCCGGCGACATCGCCGCCGTTTCTGGGGCGGGCGAAGAGGCGGCGCTGAAGTACAGATGTGCGCCTTTGCTCGCCAGCAAAGAGCCGGCCAGGGTCATCATGCCCAGCAGCAGCAGCTCCCGCGCCAGCCCAGCCAGCGAGACGCCGATGTTTGCGGCGGCAGGCGGCGGCGCACCCGGCACTTGCAGCGGCTCCAGGCCCGGAACCGGCGCATGAAACAGGTGCAGGGCAGTGATAAACACAAAGACCAGTATGCCAACACCGCCTAGAAAAACAAGCAGGGCAACCAAGCGGCAGGACAGATCAGCATGGGAAATAGGGTGGGAACTAGGGACGGACATCGGCACGGTTCCTGTTGAAATCTTGTTAAAATCTTGAACGTAACTGTATCATGGCACACGCGCCATGTCACCGTCAAGCCTATTTAAGAGACGCCAACAAACGCGCAGATGTTCCCAATGCGCTGCCGTCCAGGCTACTCGGCATCTCCCCATTTAACACCAGCCTTGACAATCAGGACAGCAACGAGGGCCGTCAAGGCAAAGCCGGCGCTGAATGATCCCCAAAAGCGGCTGTTCATCATTACTCCCAGCCAAGCTTGATCAGCACGAAAGCCAGCAGCGCGGTCAGCGCCCCGCCGACTAGAATGTTCCGCAGCAGATTTTCATTGTTCATAAGGTTATCCTTCGCGCCAAATACTCACGGCGCACGGTCCAAAGCAGCCCGAAAAACGCGGGCCACCAAATCAAATCGTTAAAGACGTTCACCCAGAGTGAGGACCATGGCAAATGCCCCAGAAGATGGTGCAGCGCCCAGCCCGCCGGTCCCAATATCTTACCGCAAAGCCCCAGCAGTGCAAACGGCCAAAAACGCGGCGGGTCCAGCGCAACGCACGCATAGCCGATGGCATAAACGCCGACAAACATGCCGATACAGGCCGCGAGGATTGCCGGCAGCGGCCCGGCGGCGCTCTGCTGGGCGGCGCTCATGCCCATCCACCCCAGCATCAGCGACGGCTTCAGGCCGACCACCGTTCCCCAAAGCACGTTATAGACTGTCGCCGCCCAAAACCAGAGTTGATACACGCGCCAGGATTTGTCAGACCCCCCAGCCCCCAATAATGGGGGAGCAGGCAAAGATAAAGCAGCCTCTCCAAGTTCCGTTCTGGCTCCCCCATTATTGGGGGCTGGGGGGTGCTTGTCAGCGTTCAATGCCCAGCTCTTTCCACATCTTGTCTACTTTGGCTTTCACGTCTGCGGGCATAGTCAGGACATCGGGCCATTCGCGGGTGAAGCCTTCGTCGGGCCATTTGCGGGTGGCGTCCACGCCCATTTTGGAGCCGAAGGCCATCATTGGGGAAGCATGATCTAAGACATCAATCGGGCCTTTGACAAACGTGATGTCGCGCTCCGGGTCGACGTTGGCAAACGCCCGCCACACTGCCTCAGTCGGATTTTGGACATCTACGTCTTCGTCAAAGACGACAATGCACTTGGTAAACATCATCTGGCCCAGGCCCCAAAGCGCGTGCATGACCTTAAACGCATGGCCGGGGTAGCGCTTTTTGATGCGAACCAAAGCGAGGTTGTGGAACGCGCCTTCGGCGGGCAGCGAGTAATCAATCATTTCCGGGACAAACAGCTTGGCAAGTGGCAGAAAGAGGCGCTCGGTTGCCATGCCTATATACTTGTCTTCCATCGGCGGCGGGCCGACAATCGTGCAGGGATAAACGGCATTCCGCCGGTGCGTGATTGCTGTGACTTTCAGGATTGGGTAATCGTCGGCGAGGCTGTAATAGCCGGTATGGTCGCCGAACGGCCCTTCGCGGCGGCGGACGCCCGCCGGGACAATCCCTTCAATGACAATCTCGGCGTTTGCCGGCACTTCCATGTCAATGGTCTTGCATTTGACCAATTCGACAGGCTGCTTTCGCAGGAAGCCCGCAAAGACCATTTCATCAATTTCGTCGGGCAAAGGCGCAGTGGCGGCGTAAATTTGCGCCGGATCGCCGCCAAGCACGATGGCGACGGGAATGTCCCGGCCTTTGGCCTCGAAGTTTGCGTAGTGGCGCGAGCCGACTTTGTGCCGCTGCCAGTGGACGCCGGTTTCGTGCGGCCCCTGCTTTTGGATGCGGTACATGCCGACATTGCGCTTGCCGGTGCCTTCGTCTTTGGTGTAGACCGTCGGCAGCGTGATATACGGCCCGCCGTCATCGGGCCAGCAGGTCAAAATCGGCAGGTCGTCTAAATTGGCATCGTCGCCCAAATGCACGACTTCCTGACAGGGCGCAAACGACGAAGACACCATTTTCGGCGCAATCTTGCCTAAAGCGGCCAGTTGGGGTAAAAGCTGAAGCTTGCCGAGAAAGCTTGTCGGCACATCCGACGGCAGATGGGTCAGCGCCGAGATTTCGTCGGCGATTTCTTCCATATCATCGACGCCCAGCGCCCAGGACATGCGCTGACGCGATCCCATGAGATTGATCGCCAGCGGAAACTTGGAGCCGACAACATTCTCAAACAGCAGCGCCGGCCCGCCGCCCGGCATCTTCATCACCCGGTCTGCGATCTCCGTAATCTCCAGCTTCGGGCTGACCGGCGTCGTGATGCGCCTTAGCTCACCGGCCTTGTCCAATCGCTGAATAAACTCGCCTAATCCTGCATACGCCATTCGTAATGGTCCATTCTAAAACGCAAAACATTCCGTGCAATTTTTCACAATGTCCGCGTTGAGTATACCCGTTTGTTAAGGTGCTAAAGACGTGAAGGCAGGAAAGCCGGGCATTGGAAATATCCAATGCCTGGCCTTCATAGCCTCTTCGCCAGCAAAAGTATCCGCTTGGACGGGTCGCCCCGGAACGGCTCGCTGTGGCCTGTCGCTTGGAACCCCATGCGCTTGTAAAACGCGATGGCCCGATGATTATCCTCGACAACAGTCGCTTCCAGCACGGCGAGACTCTGAGCAGACGCCCAGTTCACAATGAACGTGATCAGGGCGTCGGCGACTCCTCGACCCCGGTGTTCGGGCGCGACCCAAAACGCCGTTAATTCGGCGGCGTCAGGGCGTTCTGCCGGCAGGTAGGCGCTTGCCATGCCGCAGGGCGTATTGTCCCAATAGGTGATGCACCCGGCGGCAGGCGGCAGCTCGGAGAAACGCCTGGCCCGCGCCTGCCACTCGGCGTCGGAATATGCCTGCGCCTCGGCAAGCGTCGTGCCGAAAGCGTAGGGAGCGTCGGCAAGCGCCCGCAGGCGAACGTCTTTCAGCAGCGGCCAGTGCTGCGGCAGAATGGGTTTGACTTCCAGCATAGGGCAGATTTTACTCCAAAACAGGAAGATTGGAAAACCCGCAAACCAAGCAGTGAGTGGAAATAGGGCAAACGGCATAATAGAAAGTGTAGGCGGGATCGTCTACCGGAGCCGCTTTAGTCAGTGATAGAAGAGCGCGTTTCCGCGTGCCGAGGCCGCCAGGTCCTCTTTGTGCCGAGGCCGCCAGGTCCTCTGTTTGGCCCCTCCGGCGGCGGCTGCCGTGTGCAATGGCGCAGGCGGCAGCCGCCGCTCTCAGGGTCGTGTCTCAAGTTTTAGGGGTACTTTAATGGTTTACCAAATGCCGTGTCCCGGCAAAGCGAGTGTCTTTGTTGCCAGCAGCTGCGAAGGTCAGGAGCAGGCGGAGTGCGAGCTGCAAGGCTGGGCAGTAGGGAACGGCTACCGATTTGCGGCGTCGGATCGCACGTTCACCGTGTACGGGCGCGAGCAGCAGCCGCGCCAGTGGGTCTTAATGCAGCGGAGCGAAGAAATCAAATCCTAGCCAAAAAGTCAAAAAGGCAAAAAAGTCAAAGCAAAAAAGTCAAAGCTTGGTCAGCGGGGAACTTCATGCACGGCTTTTAGAATGTCCTGGTCGGCGGCCCGCAGCCGGAAATTGTCGTTCAGATAAGCGTACTTGACTTTGCCGTCCTTGCCGACGACAAACACGGCGGGCTTCAGCGTCGTGCGTCCTGCATAAACGCCTGCGTACTTGCGGGCTGCCGTGCCGGTTTTGTCCGACAGGAACGTGATAAAGTTTAGGCCATGCTCATCCTGCATCTTTTGCTGCGCCGCCGGGTCTTCGTCGGAGATGGCGTAAATGACCGCGCCGCTTTTGACGAACGCTTCCCGGTCTTTGCCGATCTGGGTCATCTGCGCCTGGCAGAATGGGCACCAAACGCCCCGATAAAACACCAGCACGACGGGCTGAGTTTTTAGAACTCTGCTGATGTCTACCGAAGCGCCGTGACTGTCCGGCAGTGTGAAAACGGGCGCGGTGCGTCCGACCCAGCCGCCGGTCGTGTCTGCCGCCGCCGGAGCGATCGCCAGCGGGGCGGCAGGCAAAGCCAAAGCAAATCCCGCAAGCGCCAGTCCGGTGAGGGCTGCTGTGAACAATTTCATGTGTTTCCTTATTGGTCTACGGTGTTAGCCTACGGTTAAATACTGGACGCTGAACTTTTGCTCACGGTCGGTCCAGACTTGCCGAACCTCAAAGCCTGCGGGCCCGGCCATTGCCGCAAACTCCGGCAGGCTGTACTTGTAAGAGCATTCGGTCCAGATAGTCTCGCCTGCCTCAAATGGGATTGTCTCGCTGCCTACCTGAACCGCCTGCGCTCTTAAAGAAAGCAGGTGCATCTCAATCCGCCCTATTTTCTCGTCATAAAACGCTCGGTGCGCGAAGCCGCCCAAATCGAAGCCCGTACCAAGTTCCGCGTTCATACGGCGCAGCAGGTTCAGATTGAACTCTGCCGTCACGCCCTGCGCGTCATTGTAGGCCGGTTCCAAAATCTGCGGCGATTTCCGCAGGTCAACCCCAATCAGCAGCCCGCCGCCGGGGCCACAAACCTCTGCAATATGGCCCAAGAACTTGGCTGCTTCAGACCGGTGGAAGTTGCCGATGGTGGAACCGGGAAAGTAGACAATGCGCGACCGGACTTCCTGCGTCGCTTCCGGCAGCTCAAAGGGCACGGTGTAGTCGGCGCAAAGGGGCAGGATTTCAAGATTCGGATAGGCCGACGCTAAAGTTTCAGCGGTTTGGTGCAGATGCTCCCGCGAAATGTCCATCGGCACATAGCCCGCAAGATGCGGCAGGTGGTCCAGCAGAATGCGTGTCTTGGTGCTGCTGCCGCTGCCGTATTCAATCAGGAGGCAATTGGGGCCGAACACGGACGCCATTTCCCCGATGTTATCTGCCATGATGCCGGCTTCCGTGCGTGTCGGATAGTATTCGGGCAGCTCGCAGATTTGATCGAAAAGCAAAGAGCCGCGCAGGTCATAAAAGTATTTGCAGGGCAGCGTCTTTTGCGGGTTCTTAAGGCCGGCCAACGCTTCCTCAAAAAAGAACAGGCTGGGGGCGTCTGACATCAGCGGAGAAGTCAAGCGCGGCGTCGCTGCCGTGAGTGTCATAGGGTGTCCTTTTGTTAAAATAAGAAATCCGGCACGGAAAGTGCTGGCCTATTGGGGAGTGAAAGTGTGCCGCAGACGGCATTACTACGTATCCGCTCCGTGACTGAAGAGCAGCCAAACGCCGAAAGCATTTAGTCCCGCAGGGACTTTCACGCGATAGTAGACCGGCACTTCCAGTGCCGGTGAACTTGTTCTACTGAACATCTTTCGCCAGACGAATTCCCATGAACTGCCAGCGGGCATCGGGCGGGAAGAAGTTGCGATAAGTGGCCCGCATGTGCGAGTGCGAAGTCGCGCAGGAGCCGCCGCGCAGCACAAACTGGTTGCACATGAACTTGCCGTTGTACTCGCCTAACGCGCCCGGCGGCGGGGCGTAGCCGGGGTAGGGGATGTACTGGCTGCGGGTCCATTCCCACACGTCGCCGAACATTTGTTGGAGCGTTCCGGGTTCGGCATTTGTGGGGTCAAGCGGCGCGGGGTGGAAGCGGCCCGACTCGGCGAAGTTGCCGCACAGGGGAACCGTCTCGGATGCCATTTCCCATTCGGCTTCGGTGGCAAGCCTTGCTCCGGCCCAGCGGGCATAAGCGTCGGCCTCAAACAGCGAGACATGGCAGACCGGAGCTGTTAAGTCCAGTAATTCCATGCCGGCCAGCGTAAACTCTTTCCAAACCCCGCGCTGGTTCCACCAGCACAGGGGCGACGACCAGCCCATTTTCTGCACCGTCCCCCAGCCTTCGGACAGCCAGTATTCGGGCTGCTCGTACCCGCCTGCTTCGATAAATTTCAAGTATTCGCCGTTTGTGACTAAGCGTGAGCCAAGCGCAAACGCTGGAACATATTCTTTGTGCCGAGGCGTCTCGTTGTCAAACGCGAAGCCGTCGCCGTCCCAGCCGATTTCTTTGACACCTTCACTGAACGCAATCCATTCCATCTCCGGCACGGCATAGGCGGCAGAGTCTCGGCGCGGGCGGTAGACCGGGCAAAGCGGGTTCTCAAAGAAGTTGTACTTGAGGTCCGTCACCATCAGCTCTTGATGCTGCTGCTCGTGGTGCAGACCCAGTGTTAAAAGCGGTTCCAAAACGGCAAGTTTTGCGTCGTCCGCCTCGCACAGCAGCGTTTCCATGTGCCGATCTACATACGCCCGGTAAGCATAAGTCTCGTCTACCGTGGGCCGCGAGACCACGCCGCGCTTGACCCGGCAGTGCCGTTCGCCGACAGCGTTGTAATAGGAGTTGAACAGGTAATCGTACTGGGGATGGATGGACGTGTAGCCGTCCAGATGCGGCTTTAAGAGAAATGTCTCGTAAAACCAGCTTGTGTGGGCCAGATGCCACTTAGCGGGGCTGACATCGGGCATGGACTGGACAACGTAATCTTCGGGAACCAGCGGCTCGCAAATCTTTTCGCTGAAAGCGCGAACCGTCCGGTACTGGTCCACTAAAAACTGGGATGATGGCATGAAAGCAGCCTCGCGTTCTAGCCCGGCAGGGCAAGCGGATTACGGCACTTTACCCACGGGTTAGTTTTGCTAACCGCAGAGACGCGAGGAAAGTTCCACAAGAAAGAGTCCCCCCAGCCCCCAATAATGGGGGAGCCAGACAAAATACAGGTGTATGCTGTCTAGTCCATACCGCTCCCCCATTATTGGGGGCTGGGGGGACTCTTGCAAATAACGCAGGAGAACCCCGCCCCTGCCGCCAATTAGCCTGCGTGAACGAAATTATCCCAATCTTGCAGCGCGGCGCAAACGGCACCTGGAACCTCGGCCTTTCCGACACGCAGATAAACCAATTTGTGCGCTATGCTGAGATGCTGGCCGAGTGGAACGCGACCCGGATGAACCTGACCCGGCTGGTCTCGCCTCAAGACATTGCCGTCAAGCATTTCTTAGATTCGCTGGCCCTGCTGACGGTCGTGCGTCCGCCGCAAAATGCACGGGTGCTGGATGTCGGCACCGGCGCGGGACTGCCGGGGCTGGCGCTCAAAATCGTCCGGCCCGACCTGCGCGTAACGCTCATGGACGGCACCGCCAAAAAGCTGACGTTCTGCCGCGCCGTCGCCGATGAGTTAGGCTTAGAGAATATAGAAACTATTCATGCCCGCGCCCAAGACGCCGCCCGACGCCCGGATTTGGCCGGGCATTTTGACTGGGTTGTCGCCCGCGCCGTCGCGCCGCTTGACAGACTTCTGCCCTGGCTTGCCCCGTTTGCTGCTCCTCATGGCCTGCTGCTGTCTCTCAAAGGCATGGCCGCAGACGAAGAAATGGCCGCCGCCCGGCCCGTCGCCAAGCGCCTCGGCCTGATGCTTGACATTTTTGCTGTGCCGCTGCCTGAAGCCGAGGAAGCGATTATCCGTCAAATTGTCCTCGCCAAACGAAAGGAACTTCCATGAGCCTCCCACCTCCGAATACCCCCGCCGACGCCCCAACGCCCGCCCCCTTTTGCGCCCGCTGTGGAGCGCCAAACCAAGCCGGCCTTGCCCAGTGTCCTCACTGCGGGCAAAGCCTGCTTGCACCCTATCCGCCCCCACCGAGCGGCTACGCACCGCCTGCATACCCGCCGCCGGCAGCAGGCACGGGCCTGGACGCAATTATTCCGACCAAGAACCCGTCAGCGCTGACCGCGTACTACTTGGGCATTTTCTCGATTATCCCGTGCCTTGCCATCCCTATGGGTATCGCCGCCGTGGTGCTTGGCGTGCGCGGGCTGAAACTTTTCCAGGAGCGCCCGGAAGTGCGCGGTCGCACCCATGCCTGGGTCGGCATCATTGCCGGCGGCTTCTTTGCGCTTGTCAACATCGGCGTGATCCTGTTTGCAGTCTTAGCCCCTTATTTCCGCTCCGGCGGCTGATTTTCATACAGGGGAAGCCGGCTACTGCTGTGAGCCTGCCTTAATATGACCGTCCATGTAGACTGTGTTGAACTGGCCGTTATGCGAATAAAAAGCAGTGCGGTAAAGCGGCAAACGTGACGAGTCGGTCAGCAAAGTCAAGTCGCTCGGCTCGAAGACACGAAAAGGGGAGTGCGTTCGGTAGATTGTTTCGTCCAAAGTGCGCGGCGTCGCTCGGTAGTAGGAGTGGAATGAGGCAGCATAGAAATAACTCAGAAACTGATGGCGAACCGCACCCACCGCCGAGGCTGTGTGGGCAAAAGGGTCGCTGGGGCAAAACCAAATGTCTTGTGAATGAGCATACGGCTGAACACTCGCGACAAGTGCGGCGGACTCATCTCGAACTGGGTAAAGCTGCCAGCCGGGTCCGACGTCTGCCCCGTTTCCTGTACGTACATCGTAAGGCGGTAGGTAACGGTCGTGGTCTTCGGCGTACAGGGCGAATGCTCCGTAAAGCTGATGCAGATTATTCGCGCAGGCTGTCTTGCGCCCCTGTTCACGGACAGACGCCAGCACGGGGAAAAGGAGCGCGGCGAGCAGAGCAAAGATCGCCACAACCACCAGCAGTTCGACCAATGTAAAGGCGCGGCGAGCGGTCTTCATGGCTCCTCCAATGTGACGCAAGGTTCCGGGCTTCCGTGTGCACTATGCCTACGGCAAGAAGAGCAGGCGAACTTGATTGCTTTTCAACACGCCGTACTGCCAGCAGCAAAAAGCAAATGCCGCAGCGCTGAGAACAAAACAAAGCCCATGCGGTGCCTGCCCTGAATTCAATCCAAAGAAGCTCAGATGCTGCAAACGGCTTGGCATATATAGGGAAATCACGGCAGCAATAGGCATAGAAACTAATCCCGTCCAAGTGCAGAATATGGCCCATGCCAGCCAGCGTGGATGGCGGCGCAGCAGCCCCTGACCCACGAAGATATACAAGACGCCGAGGTTAAAGACCATGCGACCCAAGAAAAGCTCGGCGACGGTGTCAACAAGCGAGAAGATGCCAAAAACAATGAACAAGTAGGCAACAGCCTTGAATGGCCGTGGAACTGTTGAGTCTGACAAGCCAGCCAACATAGCGATCCCTCCCCTTATACCGCGCTGCTTTATTATATCATATTCAGCAAGCTCCGCCCATAATTCGCTTCGCCACATTGGTTCCAGAGAGGGCGCAAAGGGGAACACCGCCGCCGGGGTGGGTGCTGCCGCCGACAAAGTAAAGGCCGCGCACATCCGGAGAGACTTGCGGGGGACGCAAAAAGCCCTGACGCCAGCCATTCGAAGAAAGGCCGTAGATCGCGCCTTTGTAGGCGTGGTAGCGGCTTTCTAAGTCCAATGGTGTCCAAATCTGCTCGACGACGATGCGGCTGCGTAAGTCGGTCAGGCCCATGCGCTCCAGCTTGGTCAAGACAACTTCGCGGTAGCGTGGGGCTTCGATTTTCCAGTCAAAGTGAGGCGAGAGGGCAGGCGGGTTAGTCATCACAAACAAGTTGGAATGGCCGGGTGGCGCTTTTGTCGGGTCGGAAACAGACTGGCAGGCGACGCCAATAGTCGGGTCATCGGCGGGTTTTTGCGCGTCAAAGATAGAAGCAAACTCAGCCTCGCCGTCTGCCGCTAAGAATGAGTTGTGATGGGCCAGTTGAGGATACTCGCCTTTGATGCCGAGCAGGAGCAGAAAGGCCGAGGTGCTGGGTTCGATTTTCTCGACGCGCGGCTCGGTCCAGGAGCGGCGGGCGGAGCGAGGGACAAGCGAAGTCAGGGCGCTGAGGCAGTCGGCGTTGCAGACAACGGCGTCGGCAAAGAGTCTGTCGCCGCCGCGGGTTTGAACGCCCTGCGCCCGGCCCGACTTAACGATAATCTCGGCAGCTTCGGTATTCGTCTGGAAGACAACGCCTAAGCTCTCGGCGGCGTCCTGCAATGCTTCGGCCAACTGATACAGGCCGCCACGAACGTAGAAAGTCCCTTCGCGCCACTGGACATCAGCGACTGTCGCAAAGATGCCGGACGCCCGCGCGGGGTGCGAGCCGCTGTACAGGGCATACAGCTCGAAGACTTGGCGCAGGCGCGGGTCGTGGAAATGTTCACGCACGACATCGCGCAGGGTGCGCCAGGGCTTCAGCGCGAGAAACTGCGTAAGCTGGCCCCACTGCGCCGCGCTCGGAATGCCGCGCACGGATGCGCCGAAGTCCTGCTTCAAGAACGGTTGGGTGGTGGCTTCAGACACCTGCCGGGCGTACTCTAAAAACCGCCGGAACCCGGCGGCGTCGGCGGGAGCGAAGTTATAAATGGCGCGGGCGGCATCTTCGGGATTTCCCGGCGCGTCCAGCGTTTGTCCGTTCTCAAAATGGTAGCGGCAGACGGTGTCTAAACGCACTAAATCCAGCACGTCTTCTAAGCGCCGCCCGGCATTGGAAAACACTTCGTCTAAGGCCCAGAGCATGGTGAGAACGTGCGGCCCCGTATCAAACCGAAAGCCGTCTTTCTCCCAAACATTCAGCTTGCCGCCGACCCCGGCGTTTTTTTCCAGCACCGTGACTTTCGCGCCCCGTGCCGCCAGCCCAATCGCCGCCGCCAGCCCGCCGACCCCCGCTCCAATCACAATGACGTTCATGAAAAAGAGTGTACCCGATGCGCCGGCACAGACGCCGGAAGCAGGAATAGCGCCCGCGTCTGTCGTATGCTTGAAGTCTTCCTGCCCTGAACGGCAGGGCTTCAAAGGTGCAAGCTCCCATCTTCAATGGGCGACCAGCTTCGTTGGATTTTCATGCCCACGCCCTTCCAGGTTTGTCAGTGCAGAGGCGGGGAGTTGCCCTTTCAAAGCACGGGGGTTCAGCCCCGTGTTTCCGAGAACCCATGACTAAACCCATTTTTCTTTTCACACTCTTTGCCGCGCTGCTTGCACCGACCGCCGTTCACGCAGACACGTTCCGCCCGCCTGCCGTGCCGCTGGTCGTGAACGACCCGTATCTCAGCATTTGGTCCGAGGCCGATCATCTTAACGATGCGGCTACCCGGCACTGGACACGCCGCCCGATGCCCCTGGTCAGCCTTATTCGCATTGACGGCAAGGCATACCGGCTAATGGGCGACGACCCGGCAAGTGTCCCGGCGTTCCCGCAAACAAGCGTCAAAGTCACGCCGACCCGCAGCATTTACCAGTTTGAGAATCCGTCAGTCCATGTCACGCTGACATTTATGACCGCCGCCCTGCCGGGGGATTTAGACGCCTTGACACGGCCCGTGAGCTACCTCACCTGGCGTCTCCTCTCGGCAGACGGCGCGAAGCACGCCGTTTCGATTTATGACAGCGTTGGCTCCGAAATCGCCGTCAATACGCCGGACCAAGCCGTCACCTGGCAGCGGGAAACGCTGGGGCCGCTGACCGCGCTGCATGTGGGCGCGGCGGTCCAAAACACGTTCGCGCCCAAAGGGGATGACGTGCGGATTGACTGGGGCTATGGCTACTTAGTCGCTCCAGCAAAGCAGTCAGCGTCGGCTATCGGCGGGAACAGTGAGATGCTGGAAAGTTTCGTGTCGTCAGGAACCCTGCCAGCCCAGGACGACACGCGGATGCCGCGTGCGGTCAGCGATGACGAGCCGGTGCTGGCAGTCACGCTGCCGTTTGGCGCAGTCGGCGCGTCGCCCGTGGAGCGCCATGTCCTGGTCGCCTACAACGAGTCGTACAACATTGAGCTGCGCGGCCATGCCCTGCGTCCCTACTGGCGTCGCGGCGGCATCACACCCGCGCAGATGCTTGAAGCTGCCGAGCGCGACTATCCGAGCCTCGTGACCCGATGCAGCGCGTTTGACCAAGCGTTTACCGCCGATTTGACTAAAGCCGGCGGCGCGAAGTACGCGCAGATTTGCGCCCTGGCCTACCGGCAGTGCCTGGCAGGAACGGGGATTTCCGTAGACGCGCACGGGCAGCCTTTGATGTTTCCCAAAGAAAACTCTTCGAACGGCGACATCGCCACCGTAGACATTGACTTTCCAATGGACCCGCTTTGGATTTTGGTCAGCCCTGCACTCGCCAAAGCTTCTCTTGTCCCTGACTTAGATTACGGCTCCGACCCGCGCTGGAAATTCCCGAACGCCCCGCACGACTTAGGAGTCTACCCGCAGGCATCCGCAACCTTTGAGGCCGGAGAAGCGATGCCGGTTGAGGAGTGCGCCGACCTGCTGATTTTGTGCGATGCCGTTTCCCAAGATGACGGCAGCGCCAAGTTTGTCGCCCCGTGGTGGCCGGCGCTGACCCGGTGGGCCGAGTATCTCAAAGAAAACGGCCCGGACCCGGACAACCAGTTGTTCACCAACGATTTTATGGGGCCGTTCCCGCACAACGCCAATTTGGCTGCCAAAGCCATTGTCGGCCTCGCGGCTTACGCCGACTTGTGCCGCCTGCGCGGGGAACGCGCGAACGCGGCGCAGTATAAAGCTTTTGCCAAAGCCGATGCCCGGCAGTGGGCCATGAGGGCGGATAACGGCAGCGGCGGCACCCTGCTGGCCTTCGACCAGCCCGGCACCTGGAGCCAGAAATATAACTTAGTCTGGGACCATCTGCTTGGCTTAGACGTGTTCCCGCCGTCCGTGCGCCAAAAAGAAGTCGCTTATTATCTCAGCAAGCGGGAAACTTACGGCGTTCCACTGTTCTACGCCCCGCCGCGCTTCCCGCGCACCCATGTCATTTCGTCCATTTGGACCACCATGAGCGCCACAATGGCAAACAATAACGCCGACTTCGAGGCAATTTTTGACCCCATGTACGACTATTACAACGCAACTACCGTTCGTGACCCGCTGACTGAGCCTTACGACGGCACGCTCGGCAGCAGCGGCAACCACGCTCGCCCCGCCATCGGCGACCTGTTCATCCGAATGCTGTCTAGCCGCGCGATTTGGAAAAAGTGGGCCGACGCCGGCCAAACCACCACCGGTAACTGGGACACAAATCTGCCGGATCGATAAGTTTACTTCTTCACAAAACGAATAGAGAGTTTCTCGCCCTGCTCCGTTGGAACGCTGGACACAAAGGCGTCATACCCGACGCCGTGCCGCAGGATGGGAATCAGCCCTTCCTGCGGGGCATCCATTGGGGTCAGGTCCATTTCCGCCGCCATCTTGATCCGGTCAGCCAGCGGCCCCTGAAGCGCTGACGGCAGCGCCATCACCGGCTGGGTCGTTTCGTTGCGGGTGAATTCAATTGTCGCCGCTTCTTCTTGGAGGTTGATGGTGATATTTGTCGCTTCTACTCCAATGGCCCACGTTAAGATAGAGTGCATCAAGGCAGTGTGCGGGCTTTCGAGTAGCCCAAACCTAGTGAGGTCTACTTTAGAAGCCAGCATCAGGCCGACGACCTCGTTGACCCGCGCCAGGAACTCGTCGTCGCGGGACGGGCGGTTTTCGTGCAGATCGTTTTGCATGGGGATAAACATCCTTTCTTTCAAGCGGCCCCGACCTTGATGCAGCCGGCTTTTGACTAGGTTTGCCGAGATGCCCAAAAACTCGGCGATTTCCCGGTGAGAGTAGCCGCCCATGTAGAACAGGCCGATGACCAGGCGCTCGCCTTCAGGCAGCGCGTGAATTGCCCGCTGCACCTCTTGAGAGGTTTCGCGGCCTTCCGCCGCTTGTTCTACAGGCGGCTCCGAGGAAGCAAAAGTTTCGGCGGCTTCCATTGGCACGAGAGTGATTCGCTTGCCCCGCGTCAGTCGGTCGCAGTGCTTAAAGACGATTTTTCGCAGCCAAGCCGCGAACCCCAACGGCGCTCGCAGGGAGTGGAGGGTACGGTAGACTTCCACAAACGCTTCCTGCGCCGCATCCTGGGCTAATTGGTGGTCGCCGAGGGTCGAGAACGCATACGCGACCACCATATCTTGGAACTGACGCACGATCCAATCGAACGCTTCTTTGTCCCCGGCTTGGGCTTTGGTAATCCACCGCGCTGCTATCTGGTCGTGCATTCCGCCTGCTCCTCTTGTTGCTCTCCCATAGATTAAGACCCATTTCCCGGCGAAAAGGTTGGCGGAAGCGTTTCCGTTGACTTTGCACACGGTTAAAGGCTATAATTGAGGCCAGAAAGTGCAAAATTATGGCTGAACTGATCCAACTTGATGTCCTGCCGACGCGCCCTGCCGCGCTGCCGGGAAGCGGTCCGCGCTCCGTCAACCGGCGCATTCCTGAGTGGCTGACCATCAAGCTGCCGAAGCGCCAGGGGATTGAAGAAGTCGAAGGGCTGATGCGGAAAGCCGGGCTGGTGACGGTCTGCGAAGAAGCCCGCTGCCCTAATCTCGGCGAGTGCTGGTCCAAAAAGACGGCGACATTTATGATCCTGGGCGACACCTGCACCCGCGCCTGCCGCTTCTGCGCGGTCAAGACCGGCAAAGGCGGAGCGCTTGACCCTGCCGAGCCGCGCAAAGTCGCCGAAAGCGCGGCGGCACTGGGATTGAAGCATACGGTGGTTACGAGTGTCAACCGCGACGAGCTGCCCGACGGCGGCTCGCGCCACTTTGCGGCCACCATCGGCTGGCTGCGGGAGCTGCTGCCGGATACGATTATTGAAGTGCTGACCCCGGACTTCTTGGGGAACAAAGCGAATATCCAAACGGTCGTAGACGCCAAGCCTCACATCTTTAACCATAACATTGAGACCGTGCCGCGCCTGTACCGGCAGGTGCGCCCGCAGGCGCGTTACGCCCGGTCTCTTCAGTTTTTGCAGTATGTGAAGGCGTCCGACCCGGAAATCTACACGAAAAGCGGGTTCATGGTGGGCCTCGGCGAAACCAAAGACGAAGTGGTTTCCCTGCTGGAAGATCTAAAAGCGCATGACGTGGACGCGGTCACCATCGGTCAGTATCTGAAGCCCGGCAAGAACTACTTGGATGTGGTGGAATATGTTCACCCGGACATGTTCGCTGAGTACAAGAAAATTGGTGAGGCGATGGGCTTTTTGTTTGTCGCGTCCGGCCCGTTTGTCCGGTCATCTTACAATGCCAAAGAGTTCAGCGACATGTTTTTGGCGAAGAAGGCCGGCGCAATTGGCCTTTGATGCCCGTGTTGAGAACCTCACCCGGCAGCAAGCTGCCACCCTCTTCTTGTTAAGGAGAGGGTCGCCGCGTGCGGCGGGGTGAGGTCTTTCGGGCTTGCTTTTCTACTCCTATTTTGCATGAATGAACGACGCCGCCGACAGTCCCGACGCTCCTCTCCCTGCCTGCCCGCCGGTGCGCGGTGGGTCACTCACAGCCTTGCCACCCTGCCGCTGCTCTGCCTGACCGTCTCTGCCGGAGTTTACTGCGCGTCGGTCTACCATCTGCTCCGTGCCCATCTCATTCCAATTGCCGAAGCCGAGCTGACCCGGCAGTACGGGCATGAAGTCCGCATCGGCAGCGCGGACTTTACGGCGGGGAAGCTGGTGCTTGGCGACATTGCGATTTCCAACAAGAAGACGTTTGCCGCAGGCGGCGGCGAAGCGACGCTGACGGCGAAGCGCATCACCGTTGATTACAGCCTTCATGCGCTGGTGTTTGACAGCGGCAATGCCGCTCATGCCATCGGCGATGTGACGCTTCAGCAGCCGACGCTTTTAGTAGAGCGGCTGTCGGGGACGCAGTACAATTTTTCGGATTTCTTTAAACCGAACACCAAGAAAAAACCGAAGCCGTTTGTGGGGCGCATTTTGGTTCACGACGGAACACTGCGCTTTCGGGATTTCGACGCGCCGGATCGGGGCAAGCGGCCTGCGCTGAACACGCTGGCCGGGGTCGAAGCCACGGTAGACCTCCACTCCACGCGCAATGTTTATTTTGGTGTGCACGGGCTGGGAACGCAGAACCGTTTTGCGAGTTTAGCCGTCAGCGGCGATGTGTCCCGCGACGTGTCCGGGCGCTATCACGGCCAAATTGCAGCGACGGATGCCGATGCGGCGTACTGGACCGATTACTTCAAAGCCTTTCCGCAGGCGCGAATTGTGGCGGGCCGCGCCGATGCCGACGTTTCGCTGACCAAGCTGGCGTCAAAGCCTGCGCCGGGCCAGCCTTTGGACTTGTCGGGGCGAATTACGCTGCGCCGGACGACAATTTTAGCCGCCGACAAAAAGCTGCTGCGGGTGCCGCTGGAAAACCTAGACGGCACGGCGGCGTTCACCGGCGCAGGCGTCTCATTAGATGCAGCAGTCTCTTTAGGCGGTCAGCGCCTGGCGGCGGCGGGGACAATTTTTGATTTCAAGCACCCGCAGGTCGCGCTGTCGGTGCATTCGGCGGCGCTTGACCCGGTGCGGCTGGCCCGCGCCGTGCCGGTCTTGACCCTGCCGGCAGGGCTGACGGCGTCGCCGGGGCCGGTCACGGCGAGCTTTACGGGAACGGCGGCAAGCCCGACAATCACGGTCAACGCTGCCCTGCCGCGCGTCACCTATGACGGCAGCACGCTGACCCGCCTTGTGGGGTCGGCGACTTATGCCGGCAAAGTGCTGTCCGTGCCGTCGGCGACGTTCCAGTTGAACGGCACCGGCAGCGGCGCAGTGCGGGCGACGCTGGACACGCGGCAGGCAAAGCCTGTGCTGCTGCTGGCCGGGTCCATGTCCGGCGTCAATCTTACAGGCGTCCACTTACCACCGTCCGTCAATGCCAAAAAACTGGCGCTGGGCGGCACGGCGAACGTGCAGTTCATCGCGGACACGCTGAACCGGCCATTCTCAATTGCCGCCGATGTGCAGGTAGCAAAGCCGCAGTTCCAAAAGACAATGCTTGACTCGCTTTCCGGGCGCGTGCTGTGGACGCTCGGCAAGCCGGTGACGCTGGTTCATGCATCGCTGTCCGGCAGCGGGGGTACGGCGGCGGCAAGCGGCATCATTCCTGCCGGCGCGAGCGGGGCGTGGAACCTGCGGGTGCAGGCGGCGGGGCTTGAATTGCCGCTGCTGCTGCGGCCTTATTTGAGGATTCCGGTCAGCGGGCGGGCCTCGTTTGACGGCCGCATTGCCGGCGCGGCGAATGCGCCGTCAGCGATTGGCGCGGTTCATCTGGTGGAACCGCAGTACGGGCGATTCTCGGCGGATTTGGTCAGCGGGAACATCGCGGCAAGCGTCAGCGGCCTGCGTCTCAAAGATGTCACGGTGCGGCGCTTCCCGACCGTGGCCGCGCTGAACGGCAGCGTTTTAAACATCGCGTCAGGAAACCCAAAGCTGGCTTTGAGCGTCCGGCTTTCCGAAGGTGATGTCAGCGACTTTTTGAACTTGGCCGAGCAGGCATCTGCGCCGTCCGTTAAGACTGCGCGGGCGCTTCGGGCCAGCCTGCCGAACCTGTCGGGAACCGCACAGGGGACATTCTTTCTCGGCGGCAGCGTCAAGTCGCCGAGCGCCTATGGTCATGTGCTGGTTTCGGATGCCACCGTAGCTTCCTATCGCCTGGACCAAGCTGCCGCCGATTTGCGCTACGAAAATGGCGTGCTGACGGTCGGGAACGGCTTGGTAAAATCCGGGGCGGCGACCATAACCGCGCATGGCTCGCGCTCGGCCGCCGGCGTGTTTGATGTGCGCTTCGCCGCGTCCGGGCTGGATTTAACCCGATTCCATGAGGTGCTTGACCCGCTGGCCGACATTCAGGGGACAGCCGCGTTTGACGGCAGCTTTACCGGAACGCCTGCCGCGCCGCATTTGATTGTCCGGTCTCTCACCCTGCCGGATTTAGTAGTCAACGCGCAGTCTTTTGCGCCTCTGGCGCTGGCCGGGCGTTATGATGACGGCGTGCTGACCCAAACTGGCCTGCCGTGGCGCTTTGTGGTCGCCGCCCCTTCCGACTATGCCGCCGAGCCGGGCGGACTCGTAGAATATGACATCAGCCGTCTGCGCTTAACGCTGCCGACGGCGGCGCACCCCAAGCGCCTGGCGGCACTGACGCTGGCAGCCGCCATTCCCCAATCTGCGCCGGAGCGGCTGTCCCATGTGTTCCGCACCCTGCGCCAAACCGCTTGGGCGCAGACGCCCGCCGGCAAAGCGTTTTTAGTTCGGCTTGCCGCCCTGCCGCAGCCGCTTTCGGCGACATTCGCCCTGCCGAGCGTTCATGTGTCCGGCCCGCTGAACGCGCTTTCGGTGTCGGCGGACCTCAGCGCGGACACTATCCAAGCGGGCGAAACAAAAGTTGCAGGACTGACGGCCCATGCGAACTATGTCGGCGGGCCGAAGCCGTCCGGCACCGTGACGGCCTCGGCGCATGACCTGCTGGCAGCCGGTGTTCCGATTGGAGCGGCGTCTCTGGATGCTGTCTACAAAAACCGCACGGTCACGCTGAACTCGCTCAAAGCGACGAGCGCACGGGCCTTTGTCAGCGCATCGGGAACGGCCAATTTGGACGGCGACATTGCAGCAAGTGTGGATGCATCCAATATCCCGCTGGCCTTAATCGGCTCGGCGATTCCTTCTGCCGCGCCGTACCTGTCTTTGCTGCCGCGCGAAATCAGCACGCTGTCGGTGAACGCTTCCGGGCCGACCCGCTCGCCAAACTATGTCGGCTCCATCAGCCTTGCTGACCCGGACGTACCCGCTGTGCCTGCGCCCAAGCCGAAGCCGGGGTCTAAAATCGTGCCGGACGCGGGTCCCGCGCCGACGCTGGCACTGGACCGCATCCGCAGCGGCACGATCACGGTGTCATCCGCGCTCCCGGACGGGCCGAAGGTGGTGACGGTCAGCACGCTGTCGGCGTTCAAGAACGGGCGGCTGATTGCGACGCTTTCGGGAACGCTGCCGCTCCTGATTGGCGGCCTGTCGAAGCCGGACGCTGTCCCGTCCGATGTGCCGGATCAGGACGATCTGCACGCCGATTTGAGCGTCTCGGATTTGTCTGCGCTGGCGGGCTTCAGCCCCGGCCTGCTGGACGCCAAGAAGACCGGCGGGCAGCTCACAGCAAGTGCAAACTTCGGCGGCGGGCGCTTGTCGGGCCTCGTCAATCTCAAAGATGCTTCCGTCGGGCTTATGGGCTTCGACACTTACGCGAACAAAATCAACGGGATTGTTGTTGTTGCCGATAACAAAGCGGTCATTCAGTCGTTCACCGGCCAGTCCAGCAAAGGCGGCACGTTTGCGGTGACCGGCGGCGCATCCCTGTCCGGCGCTTCGGCGCTGAATTTAAAGATTGCGGCAAACGCTCTGACGCTGAATGAAGTCAGTAAGCAGACTCTGCTGTACCAGAAGTTCAGCTCCGGGGCGAAGGCAAAGATCAACGGCGTGGTCACGATAGTCGGCCCGCTGCTGACCCCGCGCATTGCAACGCCGCCGGGAGCGCCGATTGTGGTCAGCGATGCGTCCGGTACCCTGCCGTCGGCCTCGAATGCGCCTGCCGCCGCCGCGCCGCCGTCCCCGTTTGACCCGTCGCTTGCCGTCGCGATCCGGCTGGGCGGGGGGCGCACCGGCACGGTGACGGTCAGCAATGCTCTCCTGAAAGCGGAAGCCGCCGGCCTGGTCCAAATCGGCGGCAGGCTGTCCGCGCCGCAGGTGCGGGCGGATGTGACGGTAGCGAAAGGCCAGCTTACCATTCCGCCGTCTACGGTGCTGAAAATCGTCAAGCAGGAAACCGGCGAGGCCAACACGGTCAGCTTGTCTTATCCTGTTGAGGGAGCGGATGGCCTGCCGGGAGCAAGGACTTTTGTGAATTTATCCGCGCAAGCCACGGTCACTCCTTCGGCATCGCTGCTGTCCCAGTACCGCTCTGTGGCGGGCGGGGAAGTCGGCGAAGCCGCGCCGGCCGTTTCCAGTTTGGGGCCTTCGCCCTTTGGCGGAACCCAGCAGCGCTACACGATTACGGCGCACATTCACGGCGTCCTGAACTCGCTTCAGCTCAATCCAGGCGATCTGACTTCGTCGCCCGGCGGTTTGACTCAGCAGCAGATGCTGGCGGCCCTGGTTCCGGCAAGTGCGCTGCTCGCGAATGGAGGAAGCAGCCTGGCGGCAGGGTTCCAGCAGGCGCTGGTGTCGGCGGCGCTGAACCCGCTGACCAGCACGCTGGGGGACGCGCTGGGATTGTCCGACTTGAATGTCGCGTATGACCCAAACCAGCCGCTGTTTGTGGCCGGCACGATTGATCTCGGCCCGCGCCTGAACGTGACCTACTCGCGGTCGTTCGGCGCACGCGGCACTACGGAAACATCTTTGCAGCCGCCGCAGTACACGGTGCAGCTTGGCTATGACCTGACCCGCCGCCTGCGCCTGGGCGTTTCGACGGACGACCAAAACAACAAAACCGTGACGCTGCAAACGGTGCTTCAGTTTTAATGACCTCACCCGGTCGCAAGCGCCCACCTTCTCCTTGTCAAGGAAAGGGTAGGATGAT
The DNA here is from genome assembly GCA_964243345.1 of uncultured Armatimonadales bacterium. Classification (GTDB taxonomy): domain Bacteria; phylum Armatimonadota; class Armatimonadia; order Armatimonadales; family Capsulimonadaceae; genus JANXMY01. Next base: position 9,867 of record CAXTER010000003.1, on the reverse strand, counting down.
AAAAAACAAGGGGCAGTCTGCTGGCAAAGTTCCGTCTTCTAACCCTCTCCTTGACAAGGAGAGGGTGGGCGCTTGCGACCGGGTGAGGTCTCGCGCTCAAGCCTTGACCCTACCACGCTGAAAAAATTGTGAAACATTTTGCTTTCAGTTTTGTCCAACGGAGTAACACACTGGGCGGCACACTGGCGCTGATGCCGCGTGAGCGGCTGCTGCCGTCTCCGGCTGCCTCAGCGGAGCGGGCCGGCGCGGGGCAGAACCGAGAAGACCTGGCCCTGGTGCGGGACTTCGATGCGCTTTACGCCCGCTACGGCAAGCAGATTTTCAACACGATCTTTCAGTGGATCGGCGACTACGAAGAAGCCGCCGACTTGACCCAGGAAACATTTTTGTCGGCCCACAAAGCGCGGGAGCAGTTTCGGGGCGACGCCAAAGTCTACACTTGGCTTTACCGAATCGCCCACAACCACTGCAAAAACCGCTTCAAGCAGCGCGGACGGCAGCGTGAAATGGAAGGGCCGTCGCTGGACGCCGGACTGGGCGGCGACGGAACGGACTTTGACGAAGCCGCCGTGACCCGCGAAATCGCCGACTGGAGCCAGTCGCCGACGCGCCTTTTAGAGCAGAAAGAACTGGCAGCGCAAATCAACCGCGCCGTCAACAGCCTTGCCCCGGAATACCGCGTCGTGCTGGTGCTGCGGGAAGTGGACGGCCTGGCCTACAACGAGATCGCCGAAGTGACGGGGCTGACGCTGGAAGCGGTCAAGACTCGGCTGAACCGGGCGCGGGCGATGGTCCAGAAAAAAGTCGAGCCGTACCTCAAGATTTGATTTCAAGAGTTAATAAAGTCCGTTCAAGAGACGCAAGGGAGCCGCTGTTTGAGTATTTGGAAGAAAAACCGGGCGCAAGTAAAACGAAGCACTTGCGCCCTTGCCTTGTCTGCCTCCCTGAGCCTTGTACCGCTGCTGCCGGCGGCGGCGCAGGGCGGGGGGCCGACGCCGGGAACGGCTCCCGTGAGCCCGGTGACCCCTGCCTCCCCCGCCGCGCCGCCCGCTGTCAATCCAGCCCCGGAAAACGCAGCTCCCAATCAGCCAGCAAACCCCGCCGGCCCGGCGCTGCCGCTGCCGGCTCCCGGAGGCGCACCGGCCCCAAATGGAGCGCCTGCCGCATCCCCATTCACTCTGCCGCCGGCCCTGACCTCGCCCACGGATACGGATACGGCCCCGGATGCGCCGCAGCTCACCGGGCGTATTTCGCGCCTTTCGATTGTCGGCAACCAAAACATCAATGACGCCGCCATTCGCGGCGTCATCAACGCCGCCGGAATGAAGCTCGGCACGCCGTACACGCCGGTCGCTGCCACCGACGCCCGCGATGCGGTCAAGGCGATGGGCTATTTTACTGGCGATGTCGGCTTGTCCGGCGCTCAGGACCCGGCCGGCGGCGTGGATATTATCTACACGGTCAAAGAAAACCCGCTGATCAAGACCATCAAATTCACCGCCAACACGCCGGACGGCGAGCCGACCATTCCGTCTTCTAAGCTGAAGTCGCTGATGACGACCAAAGAAGGCCAGGTGCTGAACACAAATATTCTTGTGCGCGACCTGGACAACCTGTTCAACCACACGACAAGCTACGTGTATCAGCAGGGCTTTATCTTCGATGTCAGCTCGGACATCAACATTGACCCTATCACCGGCGTTTTAACCGTTCCGCTGGTGGAAGCGCATATCAACTCCATCAAGATTACCGGCCTCAAAAAGACAAAGCCGACGGTGGTGACGCGCGAGCTGCGCTCGCAGGTTGGCGACGTTCTGGACGAGAAAAAGCTTCAGCGCGACTTGACCCGCGTTTATAACCTGCAATTATTTGATGAAGTCGGGCCGTTTGACCCGTCTTCCACCGATGTCGGCAAAGTAGACATTACCATTCCGATCACTGAAAAACGCAGCGGCCAGGTTTCAGTCGGTGTCGGATACTCGTCCACGCAGAAGCTGGTCGGGCAGGCGGAACTGGCGGAAAACAATTTCCGAGGTCTGGGCGAGCGCGTCAGCTTGCAGTGGCAGGTGGGAGGCGTGGACAGCCAGAGCAGCCTGGAGCTGGGCTTTTTCGAGCCGTACTTGGACAAAAGACACACCTCGCTGGACGTTGACCTGTATGACAAAGGCGTGTACCGCTTCAATTCCAGCGGCCTGACCACCAACAGCACCGACACGACCGGGAATACAAATACTTATATCGAGCGGCATCGGGGCATCACTGTGGGTGTCAACCGGCCTGTGAGCGACTTTGCGACGGTTGGCATCACGGGACGCACCGAAACTGTCAGCACCGACAACTTTACGACGTCTACGACTGATCAGTATATTCGTCAGAAGGGCAATGTTACCGGCCTCGGCCTGCGCGGCGTCCTGTCCAACCGGGACAATGAGTTCGCGCCGGCGGCAGGCGGGCTGACTTCCGCGTCCTATGAGCTGGTCACGGCCAGTACCGAGCCGGCGGACAGCCTCGCGGTCAGCCCGCTTGCGCCGGGACGGGAGCTGTTCGGCAAGCTGGGACTGGACATCCGCCGCTACAACAGCCTGCAAGGGCCGCGCAAGGTCGGCAACTTTAATCAGCCGAAACGGGTTCTGGCGACCCGTATCTTGATTGGAACCACGGCCCGCAATATCCCGTTCTTTGAGCAGTACTTTCTTGGCGGCGCGGACTCTTTGCGCGGCTATGACCAAGACCGTTTCTGGGGCAGCAACCTGGCGCTGGCTCAGGCCGAGCTGCGCGTCCCGGTCGGCAAGGACAACAATTTCCAGGGCGTTTTGCTGTTTGACGGCGGCGACTCTTGGGGTTCCATTTACCAGGTGCAGGGCTTGACCCAGGACACATCATTCAAGTTCAGGTACGACTATGGAGTGGGTATTCGCTTGGTGACGCCGATTGGCCCGATCCGTTTGGATTACGCTATTCCAAACGCCGGCAACGGCGGCGGCAAGACGCAGTTCAGCATTGGGCAGTCGTTTTAAGAAGCCAACGCAGACCCGGCACTGGAAGTGCCGGTCTACTAGTAGTGAAAGTCCCTACGGGACTAGATGCTGAGGGCGACGGGCTTATCTTCAGTCGCGGAGCGACTTCCATTGAGAGTAGACCGGCACTTCCAGTGCCGGGTCCGAAGCCGACAAGCACTTACTATTACTATATACAGAAGGAACACATGATACTTACTCGGACAGCAAATATGCAGACATCAAAGACGCGGAAAATCAACTGGACAGTTCTTGGGGCCGCCGCACTCGCCCTGGCTTCTCTTTGCCTGGCCCGGCCCTCCGCCGCCGCGCCGGCAGCCGCCGGCAGCGGGCCGGTCTTCGGCAGTGTGGACATCCTGAAAGTCCAGCAGGGGTCCACACGGCAGGCAAAATACACGGCTGACCTGCGGGCGCTGGAAGACCGGCTGGATGCCACCTTTAAAACTCAAGCCACAAACCTGATGCTGTCGGGCGCCGACCAGAGCCAGCTTGGAACGCTGCTGAACAATCCGCGCCCAACGGACGCCGAGCGGGCGCAGATCACGGCCCTGGAAACAAAAGCCACTCAAGCCGGCGAGCAGCTTACCGCCTTGCAGCAGAAGAAAGACCCGACTCCCACCGACACAGCTCAACTCGGCGTGCTGACCGACTTGAACAACAATGGGCAAAAGATTGTCCAGGACATCGGTGCCGGTTACCAGGCGCAGATTAAGAAGATGGCTGATGACGACAACACGGCCTTCACGCAGATTGTCAAAGAAGCCATCGCCGCCGCCGCGCGGGAGCGCGGCCTGACCATGGTATTCACATCTGATGTCGCCGTTTACACGACTAATGACATTACGGAAGACGTTATCAAGCGCGTCAATAAGTAACAAGGCAAAAAGCAAGAGCATTCTTCTTGCGCTTGGGCTTGTTCTCTGCGGCGGCTGCGCGAGCCGGCCTCCCGCCGCTGCGCCACATACCGTTTACGGATATGCGAACTTGCCTGTTCTGGTCAGGCATCAGCCCGGCTGGGCCGGACTCAGTCAGTATGATGCCGCACTGGTCCGCTTAAACGCTGCTGCCCGGAACCTGCCCGGCGCAGGGCAGCCGGACCCGAAGCTTGCCGTACTGCCGGCCCTGCCGCCGGAAATAGATCAAGAAGGCACAGGGCAAAAAGGAGCGGATCAAGTTGCCCGGCGTCTGAGCGCAGTTCAGGCAAGCTTGATTACCGGCCTGAACAGCCGGCGCAGGATTGCGCGGGATGACCAGATCAGCCGGCAGCAGGATTTGTGGAAGCGCAATGCCCGGATGCTGTTCCCAATCCCGGCGCGAACGGCGGAAATCTCGTCGGACCTGACTCTGCAAATGCTGCGAGCCAATGTCGCGGCGCTGACCCAGACACTGGACCACTGGGACAATTCGACGCCGCCAGCGCCGAGGCTGGCCCGGCTGAAGCGGGACGTGCAGGCGGACCGGGACCATTTGCAGGCGCTGATTGCTGACCGCATTCGGGTGCGCGAAGCCGCGCGGATCGCCCGGCTGGCCGCAGTTCAGCACCAGCGCCAAGCGCGTCTTGACTATGTGCAGACGCAGGGCGCGACGCTGGCTACCCATCTGGAAACGGATGACGTGCGTGTGCTGAACGCTCAAAAACTGCGCTTGTCCAAAGAGCGCCAAACGCTGCTGGCCGCGCTGGCCCGGCCGGAGCCGGTTTCCGTTCCGGCGGCGGGCGATGCCGGGACGCTGACCCTGCCCAGCGGGCCGGGCGCAGCGCGGGCGTCACTTTCGGCGGCAAGCCTGCGTCTCGCGCGAGTTAAGCTGCTGGACCAGCGGGAACGCTGGGTGCAGGCCCTGTACGCGGACACGCGGGCGGCGGCGCAGGACGCCGCCGCCGCGCACCGTTGGAACATCACATTCGGGCCGCCCCGCCCCGGCGACCGGGACATGACAACAGACCTGGAGCGAGCATTAGCCCATTCGGGTATCAGCTAAAGAATTGGGCAAAGAAGAGTCGGGCAAAGAAGAGTCGGGCGAAGTGGAAGGGTAAGCTGGAGAAAACGCCATGCAAACAACTGTGGGACAACTGGCCGCGCTCATTGAAGGGTCTGTGGAAGGGGATGAAACCATCGCCATTCGCGGCATCTCCAGCATTGAAGACGCGCAGGATGGAGACATCACGTTTGCCGAGACCGACAAGCTGCTGTCAAGCGCCGGCCGCTCCCGCGCCTCGGCGGTAATCGCTCCGGCAAACAGCCCAAAGCTGGAAGGGGTGCTGGCGAACAAGCCGCTGATCCGGGTCAAGAACCCGCGCTTTGCGTTTGCACAGGCGCTTCGCATCTTTGCGCCGGAGCCGAAAGTTTACCAGGGCATTCACCCGACGGCTGTGATTGGCGAAAATGCGGCGTTCGGCCACAACGCCTCGGTCCATGCGCTGGCAGTGATTGGCGACAATGTGCGTCTCGGCCAGAACTGCGTCATTTATCCGTTTGTGTATCTCGGCGACAATGTCACCATTGGCGACAACTGCGTCGTGTACCCGCACGCTGTTTTGCATGACAACACGGAGATCGGCAATGCCGTCGTCATTCATAGCGGCAGTGTGCTGGGGACGGACGGCTTCGGGTATATGTTCATTGAAAACAAGCATTACAAAATCCCGCAAATCGGGCGCGTCATCGTAGAAGACGATGTCGAGATCGGCGCGAACGTCACGATTGACCGCGCCCGAACCGGCTCGACACGCATCGGAGCTGGGACAAAAATCGACAACCTGGTGCATATCGGCCACAATGTCACTGTCGGCAAGAACTGCGTCATTGTCGCTCAGGTCGGCGTCTCCGGCAGTGTAGACATCGGCAACGGCGTCATTTTAGCGGGACAAGTCGGCGTTAAGGACCATGTGACCATCGGCGACGGCTCCATTGTCGCGGCAAAATCAGCAGTCATCGGCGACTTGGAAGCGCATTCGTTTGTTTCGGGTATGTATGGCCGTCCGCATGGCAACGAGATGCGGGCGCAGGTGCTGTACGGCAAGCTGCCGGAAATGCACAAGCAAATCAAAGAGCTGGAAGCGCGGCTTGCGGCGCTGGAAGCCGGCTCCGAGCCGAAGAAAACGGACGAATGAGTGAGCGGGCGCGTGTGACGCTTGCCGCTCCGAGCGTGGTCCTTTCCGGCGTCGGCCTGCATTCGGGGGCCGACGCTTCTGTTCGTCTGCTGCCCGCGCCGCCGGGCTTCGGCCTTGTCTTCCGGCGGCAAGGCGACGGGCAGGAAATTTCGGCGCTGGCGGCGAACGTCTCAGACACGTCCCGCTGTACGCGCCTCAGATTGGGTGGCTTTGAGGTCCAGACCGTCGAGCATGTGCTGTCGGCTCTTGCAGGCCTCGGCGTCACAGATGCCGTCATTGAGATAGACGGGCCGCCTACCGGGTCCTGCGAAGTCCCGGCGATGGACGGCAGCGCCGCCCCGTTCGCTGCCGCCATAGAGGCCGCAGGAACTCAGCGTTATGACGCCGCTGCGGAGCCGCTGCGCCTGACCCGGCCTGTCTTTGTTTCTGAAAACGGCTGTACGCTGGCCGCGCTGCCGTCGGACCACTTCTCGGCGTCGGTGGTGCTGGACTATCCGAAGCACTCTTACTTAGGAACGCAGGCCGCTGTTTTTGACAGCAGGACAGGGAACTACGCCGCGCAGATTGCCCCTGCCCGGACTTTTGGCTTTTTGTCCGAGATTGAAGTCCTGCGGGCGCGGGGGCTGGGCCTCGGCGCTTCTTACGATAACGCCCTTGTGCTGGGCGAGTCGCAATATGAGACGCCGCTGCGCTTTTCCAATGAGCCGGCCCGCCACAAGCTGCTGGACTTGATTGGCGATTTAGCTTTAGCGGGACGCCCGGTCTGCGCCGAGATACTTGCCGTCAAGCCGGGCCACACCCTGAATGTTCGCCTTGCGAAGATGCTTTGGGAGAGCGTTTCCGAGGGAAACACTTAAGAACTCGCGCTGCGAACAGTTTGCCGCGAACTCGGCTTCGCCGCAAATAGGAGATCATTTTGCCTGAACTGGATATTGAAGCCATCAAACAGATCCTGCCGCACCGTTACCCGTTCCTGCTGGTGGACCGCATCTCAGTCCTAGAGCCGGGCAAGCGTGCGATCGGCCTCAAAAATATCACCGCTAATGAGCCGTTTTTTCAGGGACATTTCCCGCAGCGAGCCATCATGCCGGGCGTCTTAATCATTGAAATCATGGCCCAAGTCGGCGGCGTCATGATTTTGTCCGTGGAAGAGCATCAAGGCAAGCTCGCTTATATCGGCACCGTAGACAACGCAAAATTCCGCCGCCCGGTCGTTCCAGGCGACACGCTGGAAGTGGAAGTGGAGCTGCTGCGCCTGCGGGGCAACATGGGCAAAGTCAAGTGCATTGCGCGGGTGCAGGGCGAGGAAGCCGCCGAAGCGGAGATTATGTTCGCTCTGGTCCTGTCCTTGCCGCCGGCAGAGTCGCAGGCGGCGCGTTAAAAGGCGTTTAAGACTTGAGCGACAAGAAAACGCGGAAACACTAGTTCTGTATGAAGATTCATCCCACAGCTTTCATTGACCCCAGCGCAGAAATCGGCAGCGATGTTGAGATCAGTCCCTATGTCGTGATCGGCGAAGAAGCCGTAATCGGCAGCGGGACTCGCCTGCGCCCCCATGCCGTCATTGAGCCTTATGTCACCATCGGCTCCGGCTGCGATGTCTTCTCCGGCGCGGTGCTTGGCGGCATCCCGCAGGACCGCAAGTTCAAGGGCGAGAAGAGCTTTTTGGTGATTGGCGACAATAATATTATTCGGGAGCATGTCACCATTCACCGGGCGGCGGGCGCGGGCAACGAGACCCGCATCGGCGACAACAACCTGATTATGGCCTACTGCCATGTCGGCCATAACTGCCAGATCGGCAGCGGGATCACGATGGCGAACAGCACCGGCATTTCCGGCCACTGCCTGGTGGAAGACCGCGTGAACTTCGGCGGCTTTGTCGGCGTCCACCAGTTCGTGCGGATTGGACATCTGGCGATGATCGGCGGCTATTCCAAAGTCGTCCAGGACATCCCGCCGTACATGATGGGCGACGGGCGTCCGTGCAAAGTCTTGGACTTAAACGTCATCGGCCTGCGCCGGTCCGGGGTCTCGTCCCCTGTCCGCGCCGACCTGCGGCAGGCGTACAAACTGCTGTACCGGTCTGAGATGAATATGTCGCAGGCGGTGGAAGCGATTGAAAATGAAGTGGAGCAAAGCCAGGAGCGCGATTACCTGCTGGACTTCATCCGCTCGATCCGCTTCGGCACCAATGGACGTCAGATTGAGCGCCGCTAGAGCGAGGCGTCCCGGCATTAGGAACCTACCTTGCTGCAGGCGGCGGGGTAGGTTCGGATGGAGAGTACCATAAACCAAAAGCCGCTGCGGATCATGATGCTGGCGGGCGAGGTATCAGGGGACCGGCAGGGTGCGGCTCTGCTTTCGGCCCTTCGCGCCCTTGCCGCCCCGCGTGAAGTCGAAGCCTGGGGCATCGGCGGGCCTTTCATGGAAGACGCCGGTGTTCGGCTGATCCATAACAGCGAACCCTGGGCCAGCATCGGAATTGCCCAAACGCTTCTGAATATCCCGCGTCTGCTTCAAGTGCAGGCGGACATGAAGCGCCAAGTTCGAAGAGACCCGCCCGACGCGCTGGTGCTGATTGACACCGGGGCGTTCAATGTTCCGATTGGCCGCGCGGCCAAACAAGAAGGGCTTTGTCCGGTCTTTTATTATTTCCCGCCGGGGTCGTGGCGGCGCAACAAGTCCGCCAAAGCGCAGCCGAAGCCGGGCGACTGGGCCGACCGGGTGGTAACGCCGTTTCCGTGGTCGGAAACATCTTTAAGAGAGCGCGGCATGGACGCTCACTTTGTCGGCCATCCGCTGCTGGATTTGGTCAAACCGTCGCTTTCCGATATAGAATGGTACGGGCGGTTTGGCCTGGACCCGCACCGCCCGATTGTTGCGCTGCTGCCGGGGAGCCGCCGGGGCGAGATACGCCATATTCTGCCGCTGCTGGTGGGCGCGGCCGGCGAGATTTCGCACCGCATCCCCGGTGCCCAGTTTGTGGTGGCGCTTGCCTCATCCCAGGCGCGGGCGCAGGCGGAAGAGCTAATTCGAGAACTCATTCGGCGCGAGCAGCAGGCGGGCGGGAAGGCTGGCCGCTTGCAGGTCTTTCTCGCGCAGGCTGGAGACAAGCTGGCGCAGATTGCCCAGGCTGCCCTGCCGCCTGTTCAGCCGCAGCTTGTCACCAATGAAGGGCTGGTTGTGTCCGCCTCGGAAGCGCCTTCCGAAAAGGCGTCTGTCCGGCATTCGGGGCTTGCGCCCCTGGTCATCTGCGAGGGACTGACTTGGGACACGCTGTCGCGCTCCGATCTGGTGCTGACCAAAGCCGGCACGGCGACTTTGGAAGCCATGATTTTGAAGAAGCCGATGGTGATTGTCTATAATGGCCCGAAGACAATGGCCGTGGAATGGTTCCTGCGGAAGCGCAGCCTCAACATCTCGCATATTGGAATGCCGAACATTTTGGCCGATGAGCGCGTGTTTGCCGAGCTGATTGGCGAAGAGGCCAGCCCGGAAGCCATTGCCGACCTGTCCGTAGACCTCCTGATTGAGCCGGGCCGCATTCTAGCCCTGAAAGAGCGCTTGAACGATTTAGTTGCAGAGAGCCTGGGCGAACCGGGCGGCGTAGACCGCGCGGCGGCCCTGCTGCTGGATTTGGTTGAGAGGCAAGCTGTGACCTGAGCAAGCGCCAAGAGCCGTGGCAGATCAAGAGCCGTGGCAGATCAAGAGCCGTGGCAGATCAAGAGCCGTGGCAAT
>CAXTER010000002.1:62138-156418 GCA_964243345.1 uncultured Armatimonadales bacterium | reverse complement strand
TGTCAGGGGACATGGCGTCGGCGCGGGATTCGCCTGCCCCGGATACCAGCCCGGCGCACGCTTTTGCCAGAGCGCGTACACAGAGCCGTCGTCCCCTTCCGTGAGGGCAGCCGCGCTGAAGCCGGCGGCTTCGGGCAGGGCTACTTTGACCCAGCTTCCAGCCTGCCAGCGGTAAATCGCGCCGTTTTCGTTCTGGTTGTAGCCGTTGTTGTTGTCCGGCAGCGCCCAAACTGTCCCTGTGCCGTCCTGCGCGGCGGCGGTCATCCACGGCGGCGTGGGGGCCGCGCAAGCAGGGCCACACAGCAGCAGGCACAGAAGCAGCCTGCTAAGAAACTGTGTAGAAAGCTTCCCTGCCCTGAACGGCAGGGCTTTAAAAGAGCGATCTCCCGCCTGCGCGGGCGAAGACAAAGCCCATCCAATGCTCGCGCAGGACCCAATGCCCGCGCAGGACCCAATGCCCGCGCAGGCGGGGAGTTGCCCTTTTGAAGCACGGGGGTTCAGCCCCGTGGAAACTCTTTCTATACAGTTTCTAAGGACACCAGCGGTCTGGGGATGTCTTTTTGTCATTGGTGCTGTTACCAAGTGTAGTGGGCCGTGTAGGTCAAAGTTTTGTCTTCGTTCGGGGCCAGCGTGACCCGGAACTCTAGGGTATGGGCATCGGTCTTCAGAAACGTGTTTGTTTTCTGGGTGATGGTCCAGTTAAGGCCCCGGTACAGATGCTCCACAACGCGGATTTCGGTCGGCACGGTTTTGTGGTTGTGCAGGGTAATTTGGAAGCTTTCGTCGATGGTGCGGGCGTTGTTATCTACGTTGTAATTGGTCTGCTTGCGGGTTCCGGTCAGGTCAAACGCATTGCCGGTGTAGACGCGCACGGTTTCGTCTTTAGGCGTGTGGTCAATGTCGTTTTCGCCGATGAATTCCAATTGGCCGTCGGTGTCGCGCCGGTAGAAGCGCATCCGGCCTTTGGGGAGCGGGATGCCGAGGCCGTTTGCCGCCGAGTTGACGAACTCGCGCATGGTGTAGACTTTGGGGTTGAACTCGGTGCCGTAGCTCGCCTGATTGCGGATATTGTCATACGTCCAGCCGTTGTACTGGTTCGTGTCAATTTGCAGCCCGTCGTAGACATAAATGTTTTGGGACGCAACATTGGCTGCATGGGCAAACTCCACCTGCTTGATTTCCCGGTCTCTGAGTGTGGTCGGATTGGCAAGCGTGTAAAGGTGATACTCGTCAAATGCCTTTTCCGTCACCGCCGGCCCAACGGAATCCGCAGCGAAAGTGTTGTTATTTTGCAGAGCGAAATATCTGCTCGCCCCTTGCGGCAGATTTTGGATTTTGCTGACATCGCCGGCCATGAGCTTGATGCGGGCATTATCAAACTCGCGCCCGCTTTCGTTGTCCATCGTCACCCAAGCGGTCAAGTCCAGCGTGTCGCCGACTTCCGGTGAGACAACATTGTAGGCCGCCTTCCAGGTCATGCCGCCGGTGACATAGGCAAGCTCGGCGTTCAGCGGCCCGGCCTTATCGGTGACAAGCTGCCAGTCCAAAGTCGGCTTTAGAATGCTGTCGTCGGGCAAAGCCGGGAATAACGGAATGCCGGGCAGCGAAAACTGCAGCCTGCCGCCGACTTCAATAATCGGCTGGCCGTTTGCGTACCCTTGCTGCTGGTACTGGTACTGCGAGCCGAACAGCGTGTAAGCGTCCGTGTGCGGGACATAGCCGCTGCGGACAATCCGGCCCTGCACAAGGGAAGTCTGGTCGCCATGCTGCACCTGGAAGTCAATCGTCTTGCCCTCATACAGCGACAGCAGAAGCTCCTGAGAAACGGGGTCGGCCCGATAATTCTGCTCCCGGATTTGCAGCGTGCGCTTGCCGGACGGGTCACGCAGAACCACCGAGTCCGGCTCCAAGTGGTAGGTGATGTCGCTGACCGCGACATGGTTCAGCCCAGCTTTCAAGTCAAGCGGCACAATTTGGCGCACGACCGCAAAGTTCTGGTTGTAAATGGTCAGCGCCCGATCAGGCGCAGCTTGAACGGGGATGGGACTGACAGGGGTTTGGGCCGGCACGGCCCGAAGCGGAAGCAGCGCGGTCAGCAGGCCAAGCCCGGCGGCGGCAGGCAAAGCGGCGATCTTGGTACGCATGAATGGGGTTCCTTCCTGGCAGACACGGTCAGGGCGACAGTCCATTGCTTCTCATGGCAATTGTGAGTATTGTACCTGAGTCAGAGGCAGCTCAAGAGAGTGGCAGCAAAAATGAAAAGGGCTGCGGAGCGGCGTCAGCCGGCATCCGTAGCCCATAAGCGCTTTCTAGACAAGTGAGCCGCTGTTTGCTACCCCTTGACTGCGCCCGCAGTCAGGCCGGCGACAAACTCGCGCTGAAGCACCAGAAAGAGTATCGCGACCGGCAGCACGCTGACAAGCGTTCCAGCCATCAGCATTCCGTATTGGTTGCCGTAGATGCCGATCATCTGGTTGAGCGCGATGGGCAGGGTGAACTTGTCGTCGTGATGCAGCAGGATCTGCGGCCACAAAAAGTTGTTCCAGGCTCCCATAAAGCTGATTAAGCAGAAGGCCCCAATCATCGGGCGCGTCACCGGCATGACAATATCCCAGTAGATACGGAACTCGGTGCAGCCGTCCAGACGCGCCGCTTGCAGCAGCTCGTCGGGAACCTGCAAAATAGATTGGCGGAACAAAAAGATGCCGAAGACACTCACCGCGCCGGGGATAATCAGGCCCAGCCGCGTGTCTACCAGACCGAAGTGATACAACTGTTCATACAGAGGTGCCATCACAACTTGGCCCGGAATAAGCAGTGTCGTCAGCATAATGATCATCACCACTTTTTTCCCGACAAACTCGTACTTGGCGAGCGCGAAGCCTGCGAGGGAAGAAAAGAAAAGCTGCACGATCACGGTCGCCCCAGTCACGAACAGGCTGTTCATCAAGTACCGAAAGAACGGAACTTTGGTAAACAAGTCGTGGAAGTTCTCCGCCGAGAAGCGCGGTGCGAAGAACGTGTAGTCAAACAGGTCATCCGGCCCTTTCGTGGTCGCGGCGACGAGCCACACCAGGGGAATCAGGGCTACAGACGCCGAGATCAGCAGCAGCAGAATCACGAAAGCACGGCTTATATTGGTTCGTCCTTGCAGGCTCATTAATCTGCCCCTTTCAAGGTTCCGGTCGCCCGCATCTGGAGCAGGCTGATGGCAAGCAGGCCCAGCGCCAGCACCCAGCCGACAGCCGATGCATAGCCTAAGTCTCCCACTTGGAAGCCGTTTATGTAGAGGTAAGAAACGATAGTCAAGCCGGAGTTGTCCGGCCCGCCGGAGTCGTTCAGCATAATATAAGGCAGCTCGAACAACTGGAAGGAGCCGATGGTAGCCGTCACCAGCACAAACACGGCGACCGGACGAATCCCCGGCAGTGTCACCGCCCAGAACTGCTGCCAGGCATTCGCGCCGTCCACCATGGCCGCTTCATACTGATCACGGTCTACGGCTTGCAGCGCGGCCAGGAAGTAGATCATGTTGAAGCCCACATACATCCATAGCGATGTCAGTACAAGCGCAGGCATGACCCAGGCCGGGTCCGACAGCCATTCGGTACCCAAAGAAAAGCTCGGCACGAACCTGTGCAGCGCTTGGTTGACCAGCCCATACTGCGGTGCGAACAAGACCGAGAACAGAACGGCGACAAATACCTGCCCCAGCAGGTTCGGCGCGAAAAACGCCAAGCGCAGGAAGTTCCGCGCCCGCAGCCAGGGCTGGTTCAGCAGCATCGCCAGCCCCAGAGCCAGAGGCAATTGCAGAACAACGGACCAGAAGGCATAAACCACCGTGTTCCAGACGGCCTTGTGGAACGAGAGGTCGGCGAACAGGAAACGGAAGTTGTTCACGCCGACGAACACATTGCTTTTCGGGCCGTTCGTCGCATAAAAAGCCAATATCAAGCTCTTAATGATCGGCCACAGGCCAAAGGTCAGAAAGATCAGCATAAAGGGCGCGACAAATAAATAGGGTGCCAGTTTATGCTGAAGTGTGTACCATTGCGACAGGCGCGGCGCAGGCCGCACAGAGGGCTGAACGACGGATTTAATGCTCAATAGGGGTCTCGATTCACAAGTGCGCGTACTTCATTGGCGCTTCGCGTCAAACGGGCGCGGATAAACGGCTCGAATCCGGCCTCGCCATGCACGTTGTAGTATTGAACGCAGGCAACCAGTGCCTCACTCAGCTTGTTTTTCGCAGTCACAATCGCCGGGCTGGTGTATTGGTAGGGAACCTTCGGAGCCAGCGCAATATAACGCGCTCCGATTTTCTGGCCGCTCCAATAGGGATGCGGCTCCTGAAAGATCGGCAGGTTCCAAGCGCCCTTAAACGGCGGAACGATTTCCAGGTTGCGGTAACGGTCTTCCAGCTGGGCCGGGTCGGTATAAAAATACTTTGCCAGCTCCCAGGCCAGCTCCTGGTTCTTGGAGTGCTTGGTGATGCCCACCATAGTCCCGCCCCAGGTGCTTGTTTGAAGGCCGCCCGGCGTGACGGCCGGCAGGTCCATCAGCGCCATCTTGCCGGACAGGCGCGGCATGTCCTCTTCAATTGTCTGCGTGCGCCAGTCCGGACAGATCATGCAAAGCAGATATCCATTTTCCACCGCCTGAGTCAAAAACTGGCTGGAAACGCCGCCGATGTCTTTGCCGATGGGATGCGGCCCGGCGACTTGGGGAACATACCAGTGCATCGCCTGCACGGCGGTCTCATTGTCCATGATGCACTTGCCGTCAGGGTCGAAGTAGCCGCCGCCGCGCTGAAGCAGGCAAACTTCCAGCCCCAACCCGGCATCGCTGTCGGAAAACTGGATCATATATCGCTGGCCGGGGATAGTCACGCGGCGTCCGGCGGCGGCAAACTCATCCCAAGTGTTCAGCTTGTTTGGGTCAATGCCGAGCTTGGCGAACAGGTCGCGGCGGTAAGCGATTTGGATGGGGTGAACGTCATGGGGCAGGCCGAAAATACGGCCCCGGCTGGTGTAAGGCGAGAAACGCGCCTGCACCATCTGGTTGTAAAGCGAGACAGGGTGGCTCGAATCGGTCTGCATGAGACGGTCGGTGAGGTCGGTAAAGCCGATGTCTTTTTGCGGGCCGCGAAACAAGCTGCCGGCCTGGCTGATCTCGACTTCGCAGAGGTCCGGGACATCTACGTTTGCCAGAAGGGCGGCTTGGAGCCTTGACGCCAGCGCTGTATTGGAAACAAGCTCCAGATCAACCGTGACACCCGGATGGGCCTTCTCGAAGGCCGGCAAAGCGCGTTGGTAAGCCTCGTAATGCGGCTTGGCAAAGGTCCAATAGGTCAGCGTCGCGGTCTTATGCGGCGCGGGCTGGACTACCAGCCACAGGCCGGCGAGGAGGGTCAGCGCAAGGATACTCAGCGCTGCCTTGCCGAAGGGAAACAAGTTCATGGGCTATCTGTACTTCTCTAAAGTTTGGGGGACATCACCGACTTTTGCTGGTGGTCCGATTGGCGCGTGTCCTGACTGCTTCAGCGTCGGCAGCCACGCCCCATACATGCGGGTGTAGTAAGGGGCCTGCGAATTGCCGACAGGAATGTGGCCTGACTGCGGGATAATCAGGACCTCTTTAGGGGCTGTGATAACATTCGCAGCGGCCAGAATGCTTGACGGCGGAGCCAGTTTTTCGTCATGCAGGCCCATCGCAATCAGCACGGGGCATCGAATCAGGCGTGCGAAGTTAATCGGGTCATAGTACCGGCTCGCTTCATGCACCTTTTGCGGGTCTTTGCCCTGCGTGTTGAAATACCAGCTTGGAAAGCCCGGCGCACGCCCCGCTCCCGGCGCAAGCATATCGCAGGCGGCGGGAACAAGCACCATTGCCGCCGTAATATACTTCGGGTGCAGGCCGGCAATCATCAGACCCTGCTGCCCGCCCTGGCTTTGGCCGGTGACAACCAGCACTTTGCCGTTCCAATCCGGGCGGTGTGCCAGATACTCGACGGCACGGTAGCAGGACAAGTACATTCGCAGATAATAGCTTTGGTTGCGGTCGTCATCGCCGATGTTCCAGTAGTAATGCAGCGGCCCGGCTTCCTGCTGCTGATAATAGGCGGGCGGCTCGTCAATGGGGATGTCGTGCGCTTCAATATCCATTGCCAGCCAGCCGTCTTTTGCGTAGTCCGTCACCCATTTCTTTTGCAGGCCATAGACGCCCGCATACTGCATCTGGAGGATTGCCGGGAATTTAGTGCCGACGCTCGGACGCGCAATCTGGCCTTGAACATGGGTGCCGCGGATGTTGTCTAAAGTGACCTTCCAATAGGATACCCCAGCCTGTTCGCTTTCCGCTTCGGCGAGCATGGGATCGGCAGGAACGGCTTCCAGCTCTTTGACTTTTGAAGCCCAGAAGGAGGCGAAATCCACAGGCGGCGGGGCGGCAGGCCGGATTTGGTCCGGCGCGGCGACAGCGCCGCCGAATGTTTGCACCGGGCCGTGGTCTGACTGCCAGTCCACTTCCAGCAGCAGCGTGTTCGGCGTGGGAAGGGGGCTATCCACCGTGGCAGCATTGCCATGAAAGGTCAGGTCGCCCTGCCCTACCTGAGTTAATGCCCCGCTTTTCAGGATATATTTTGCCGCCGGGGGAGGCGTGGCTCCCTGCCACTGGATTGTCCAATGCACGGTGTCGCCGGCGCTGTAAACGCCGCTGGCTTTGTCTGTCGAGATCACCAGCGGCGGCAGTGTCTGCTGGGCGAAGCAGGGCGCTGAAATGATGCCGACGGCCGCCATGAGGCTCAGTGACCCGCTCATCCTGGGCCACAGAACACGTCTCTTCATACTTACCTCTCATTAGGCGGATGCCGGCATCCAGCGCCGGTCGAGTGTTACTGCCCGGTCGTGCCGGCAGCGGGCGCGGCTTTTGCAGTGGACGCTGCATTTGCGCCTGCCTTCCCCCTGGCAAGTGCCGCCTCTTTGGCTGCCTGTCCGCCGTTCTGCTGTGCAGCCGCAGCGGCGGCTTTGTCCGCCGCAGTCGGTCCGGGTCCGCCGTCCGGGGCGGTTGGCGCTTGGCTGCACCCGGCAAGGGCCAGAACGCTAAGGCCAAGCAGGGCAAGGATGGATTGTTTCCAATACTTCATAGTTATGTTCTTTCGATTTGTTGGGGAAGGCTGCTTGTGGCGTTTAGCAGACAGCAGATGGGAGCTTCTGCGGGTTTCACGGAAGCTCCCATTAACGATAGTTAGTTTAGGTTGAACGTCGCGGCGATGGTGTTGTCGCCACACTGCGATGACGGCGCGTTCGCTCCGCCGACGGCGTATATGCCGCCGCAGGCGTAGTACTGGTTAGGGACTACATAGGTCCCCCCCGCACCCACCGACTGCGGGCGGAAGAACTTCGCATGAGTGTCGGCCATCAGGAAGTTGGCCCCATCATTGTGGCGCGGGGTAGCCGTGAAGTTAGGGGTGCCGTTGACGGCGTCGGTGGAACTGTACCGCATGTAGCCAGTCGCATACTTGAGCGGGTTTGGCGCTACGCCGGCAGAGTAGCCACCTGGATCATAGTTGCTGGTTCCTACCCCAAGTCCAATTGGAGAGCCGCCGGTATTCATCTCGTCGGAGTCGAAGCCGTTTGCGGACTTGCCGGTGGCGTTGGAAACATCGTAGCCCGCGCTGTTTGTAACTTCGAAGAACATGACCGTGTTGGACGGCGCAGCGAAATCCGCGAGAGCGTGGCCGGGCGGCACTGTGACGCCGAACCCTGCGGTGCCATAGTTGCTGACAACAAAGTTAGAGTTCATGCCGTAAGAAGAAGCCCGCGACCCGACGCCGGAGTCATCCGGGCAATGGAACACAGCGATGCTCTTCACATAAGGGTAGATCTGTCCTGCCCATCCGTTTCCCCCTCCGTAAGGGTTGTCGCCGCAAGGCTCTTTCTCGTCAAAGTCCTGGTTGTACTGGACAATGGCGAGGCCAAGCTGCTTGAGGTTGGACAAACAGGCGGTGCGGCGGGCGTTCTCGCGCACTTTTTGGAAGACAGGGAACAAAATTGCGGCAAGAATTGCGATAATGGCAATAACGACGAGAAGCTCGATGAGCGTAAAAGCTCGCGAGTGTGTAGAGGATTCTGGCTTTTTCATGGTTTTCCTTCGCAGTTTGAGTGATATGATGCTGTTCGCCGGAGTGACCGAGCGCATTTGTTGAGAGTTCAATAATGCACTTGTCAGGTCTGCGAATGTTGCTTGTGGACCAAGTATAACATATCATTGGAGCAATGTCAAGATTTTTCTTGACATTAATCTATATCAATCGTATAATAGTTAAGAATTGTCATATATCAATTTTGTTGATAGCTTGCAATTCGGCGTGAGATGAAGATAAAGCATAAAGATAAAGCATAAAGATAAACTATAAAGATAAACCATGCAGATGAACACAAACAATGCCCAGCACGCTCTTGAGGATGTTCCACTTTACCGGCGCATCCAGAACGCTCTGCGCGGACGCATCAAGAAAGGCGATTGGCTTCCGGGGCAGGCGCTGCCGAGCCGCCGGGTCCTCTGCTCTGAGTTCGGCACCACGCAAGTCACCCTGGACAAAGCCGTCGAAGGCTTGGTGCGCGAGGGGCTGCTGCGTTCCGCCCGCGGCAGCGGGACTTTCGTTGCTGCCGCCCCGCTACGTGCCCTGCGGGTGGGAGTCGTCATCAATCGCGGCGACGTTGATGAGACTCTTGGGGAGCATTGGGACGAAAATTTCTATTTCGGGCCGCTCTTTCGGGGCATCCGCGATGGTGTCACCGGAAAGCCAGTGGAGATTATCTATTCCCACCTTCAGCGGAGCGACTATGAAGGCTTTTTCCGGGATATGACGCTTGATGGGATGGTCCTTATCCTGCCTTCCCTGGAAGATGTGCCGACACTGCACGCCCTGGCAGACGCCGGTGTGATTTATGTCGCGGCAGGTTTCTCTACGAATGATCCTGCCGACGACGCCCTGCCCTGCGTGGACACCAACAACCGGCAGGGCGCAAGCGACGCCATTAACCATCTGCTGGGCCTGGGACATCGCCGCATCGCGATCATCAACCTGGCAACCTCCCACGCAAACCACCACGACCGTCTGGAAGGCTATTTTGATGCGCTGGCGGCTTCCGGGGTGGCTGTCGTTCCCGATGACCTTGTCCTGTATCCCACTTATACCGTTGATCGGTTTGATCAGCACATCGAGTCTTGGATCGTTCGTGCAATAGCCTCAGCGAGCTTGCCGACCGCGATCTTTGCCTGTGACTATATCATGGCGCTGACAACGCTGCGCGTTCTGCGCCGGCACGGACTGCGCGTGCCGGAGGACATTTCCCTTGTCGCCTTTGATGATCCTCTGTCCGCCGCACACCTGACGCCGCCCTTGACAACCATACGTCAGCCCGTGCACCGCTTAGGGCTTTTGGCCGCGGAGCGACTGCTGACCGCTTTGCAGGCAAAGTCAGCCTCTGCGCCTCCCCTGCTGGGGAAGCAGATACTTTCCAATGAGCTGGTCATCCGCGAGTCGACGCTTCCGCTCCGGCAAGCAGACGAAGAGCGGAAGGTTTCTAAGACCGGAGGACCTTTTTGACTCAATTGCAAGACAATCACCCCGCGCCGCTGCGGGCGCTTGCCGAAATGCGCGGGCTGCCGGTCGGAACGGCGGTTGACCTGGCCGTCCTGGCATCTGAGCCACAATACCGTGAGGTGCTGCACAAAGAGTTCAACATATGCGTGGCGGAAAATGCGTTCAAGCCGCATTTGGTCTGGACCGGCCCTTACGAATATAGGTTTGACGATCCTGACCGCCTGGCGGAGTTTGCCCAGCAGAACGGGATGACCCTGCGCGGCCACACCTTGCTTTGGCACCAGGCGGTTCCCAATTGGCTGCGTGAGGGGAATTACCCGCCCCATGCCGTCCGCGACATGCTGAAAGCCTACATTCAAGCAATCGTCACGCGGTATCGCGGGCGCATCGCCCAATGGGACGTTGTCAATGAAGCGGTTGCCGAAAGTGGAGAAAGCCTGCGGAAAGACAGCTTTTGGTACACCGCTCTCGGACCGGATTATATAAGGTCTGCGTTCACTTGGGCCGCCGAAGCCGACCCGCAGACCTGCCTGTACTACAACGACTACGGGGCGGAGGATATGGGGCCAAAGGCGGACAGCATTTACGCCCTGGCGAAAAAGCTCCAGTCTGACGGCATTCCTCTCCACGGCGTCGGCCTTCAGTGCCATTTCGAGCTTGGCTGGCGGCTTACGGACGATTTCCGGGCTAATGTCCACCGCCTGGAAGCGCTTGGCCTGGACTGGCAGGTCACTGAATGCGATATTCGAATGCGTCTGGACGGGGCGGCTCCGACCCCGGCGCAGCTTGCCGTGCAGGCATCCGGCTATGAAGATTTAGTTCGCTTCTGCCTGGACGAAGCGCGGTGCCGAGGCTTTGTCCTTTGGGGCTTTACAGATCGCCATTCCTGGATACCCGGCTTCCGTCCCGGCTGGGGAGCAGCCCTGCCCCTGGATGCCGACTACCGGCCCAAGCCCGCTTATGAGGCGATAGCCGCTGCACTCTGGAGCAGCTCTCCGGCGTAATCAAAATCGCAGAAAGAATTTTACGGATATGAAACAACGATTTTTGCCGCTCACTTTTAGTGTCTCTTGCGGACTGTTCTGCGCTCACAGCGCCGGCGCAGCAGCCCCGGACCTGCTTGGCAGCGCCTCCTGGGCACTTCTTTCCCCGCCCGGTTCAGCGCATCTCAATGGCAAACCTGCCGGTATGACGCCGGTTCTGAATGTCACGGTGACCAAGCCTGCAAGTCCCTACTACCAGATTCAGCTCACGCATGACATCTCCGCCGGCGTCCCTGCCGGAACCCGCATTCGCTGCCAGTTTATGGCGCGGTCCGCCACGCATAGCACGTTCCACGCGGTCATTGAAAAGCGAACAGCCCCCTACACGCACCTGGCAGATCAGCAGATTACTTTGACCCCAGCCTGGAAAGCATACACCCTTACTGCTTCCGTTCCCGCCGCGTATGGGCCGCGCGGAATGGCCGCGCGTCTGCAGATTGGGCAGCAGGCCGGTAGTTTTGAGTTTAAAGGCGTAACAGTGGCCGCAGTTGCGCGGTGAGCGAAGATATAACGCGTGAGCCGAAGGAGGTTCCATGAAATTTCCAAGCACTCAGCTTGCTGACCGGATATTTTCTACTATTGCAGTCTTTATGGCTGTTATTGCCTCAGCGGCGCAGGCGCAGGCCGGCTTTCCAGACCACCTGCGGCAATACTCCGACACCAATGCGGTTCCTTTTCGCATTGGCACGGCCATTACGCTTCAAGGCGGACCCTCGCTTTACCCGCCGAACGGCTACCAGCCCGGTCTGCTGACAAGCGACCCACGGGATAAAGCATACCAAGCCGTAGTCCGCAGCCAGTTCAATCAAATTGAAGCCGGCAACGAAACAAAGATGATGAGTCTTTGGACCGGCGGCGCAGCCCGCGTCAACGGCCACTACGTCGCCTTGACCAACCTCTATGACGCGAATGGCCCGCTGTCACAGCTTTGCACCTGGGCGGGAACGCAGCAGCCGCGCCTGACAGTGCGGGGCCACTGCATGGTGTACAACCAGAATTACACGCTGCCGACCTTTCCAGCAGGGCAGCAGCCTTTGTTTGTGCCGGGTGCGGGCGGGAAACAGGTGCTCAATACTTTCTACACGCCGGAAGATTTGCGCGACATGCTTCGCTCCTACGTGCAGCAGGTTGTGGATGCGACAATGGCGCAGAACGCGGCGGCGCGTGTTCGGTACGGCCAGAAGGTTGTGACGGCGTGGGATGTCACCAATGAAGTTGTCCAAGAAGATGCTCAGAACATTTCGCCGCAGCTTGGTTTTTCTTACCGAGACATGGACCCCTGGTATAACAACGGCCCCCGCACTGTCACAGGCATTGCCGGTTATGACTACGTCGGTGACATTTACCGCTGGGCGGCTCAGGAAATGGCGTCGGATGTCGGCAAGACTATTGCAGGACGCAGGATTACCCCAGCGGATAGGTTCGCGCTGTATTATAACGAATACAATTTGGAGTGGAAAGCGTCCAAGATGACCGACACCCTTGCCCTGGCGGCACACATTCGCGCGGGGGGCGGACGGATAGACGGCCTCGGTTTTCAGGCGCATGTCGAAGCGGATGGCCTCAGCAAGCAGTTCGAGGCAAGCATCAGCGCCGCAACTGCCGCCGGACTCCGGTTCAGCCTGACCGAAGTGGACTGCGCGATCAAGCAAAATCCCGGCCAGCCTTCGGAAGCCGAGCAGCAGGCCAATCAGGGCCGGGAATACGGAGAGCTGACCGCGCTCTGCATTCGTCACGCGCAGTCCTGCGATGCGTTCCAGATTTGGGGCGCGACGGATGACGGCTCGTGGCTGCAAAATGCACAAGCGACGCCGGTAACGCGCTGGGTCAAAGACACCCGCCCCGGCCCGACTCAAGGGCAGTTCGGTTACTGGCCGAAACAAGGCCAGTTCGACCCGGAAACCCTCTATGACCCGGCAGCAAAAGCTTTAGATGCCCAGTCCGGCCAGACTGTCAGTACAGCTTACGACCAGATGGCGGCCGCGCTCAAAGCTTCTCAGCACACTGCTAGAAAGAAAGTCAGCCGAAATTATGCCGACGAATTTGTTTTTTAACGCCCACCATGCACCGATTGGCGCGTTCGCCTCGTTTACGCTGGGTGCGCCGGGCGCTTCCGGCGGCCTCGGATTGGAACTCGGCAAGCCCGCCGACCAGAATGTTTTTGTCGGCCTGGAGACACGCGAAGGCAGTACGTTTGAGTTCCTGCCGTTCTTTAAGTCGGACGATGCGGCAGAGGAAGAGCGGAAGCGCTACGAAGTAGAACAAGCCAATCAGGCCATGCCACAGTGGCAGGGAGCCGTGACAACTGCATTCCCGGCGGAAGCGATTAGGCGCGACTTCCATGCCGCAACCGACACCTGGACCGCCGGGGATCTGACATTCACCCTGTATTCCCCGGTGCGCCCTGTGCCGGACCCGGACGCGGGCGACACTGTGGAGCTAAGGGCAGCGGTCCTGCCGGCGGTTCTGGCGGAGGTCACGATTAACAATGCCAATGGCACCCGCCCGCGCCGCGCCTGCTTCGGCTACAGCGGGGATGACCCTTACTCGGCCATGCGCTGCTTGGACGACACCATGCCGGGCTTTGCCGGCATCGGGCAGGGCCGCGCCACCGCCATTGTCTGCGCCGACGCCGCTGTTTTCTCCGGCCAGGCATTCGCGGTCAACACACTGCTGACGGAAGCGGAAGCACCCACAGAAAGCCGGGTCTTTGGCCTGGGAGGCTGTGCAGCTCTTATGATGGATGTCCCCGCCGGAGAAACGCGCACGTTCCGGTTCGCCGTCTGCTTCTACCGGGGCGGGCTGGTGACGGCGGGTCTGGACGCTGCCTATTACTACACCCGCTTCTTCCCAAACATTGAAGCGGTCGCCGGCTACGCGCTGGAGCATTTTGACGACTTAAAAGCGGCGGCCATTCAGGCGGACGCCCTGGTAGACGAAACAAACTTATCGGATGATCAAAAGTTCATGCTGGCCCAGGCGATGCGCTCCTACTACGGCAGTACGCAGTTTTTGGTCTGTCAGGATAAGCCGCTGTGGCTTGTCAATGAAGGCGAGTACCGGATGATGAACACGTTCGACCTGACCGTAGACCAGCTTTTCTTTGAGATGAAAATGAACCCGTGGACCGTCCGCAATGAACTGGATTTGTTCAAGCAGCGCTACAGCTACCAGGATACCGCTCGCCTGCCGGATGACCCGACTGAGTACCCCGGCGGGATCGGCTTCACGCATGACATGGGTATCGCCAATGTCTTTTCGCGGCCAGGGTTTTCCTGCTACGAGCTTGGAGGATTAACCGGCTGCTTCTCGTACATGACCCATGAGCAGATTGTCAACTGGGTGCTTTGCGCCGCTGTCTATGTCACGCAGACAGAGGATCAAGGCTGGCTGCGGGAAAACTTTGCTACGGTTGAGGCTTGTTTCCAGAGCCTGCTCAACCGCGACCATCCCGATCCGGCCCAGCGCAATGGCATCATGTCTCTGGACAGCAGCCGAACAGAGGGTGGCGCGGAAATTACAACCTATGACAGCCTGGACACCTCGCTTGGACAGGCGCGGAACAACATCTATTTGGCGGGCAAGACCTGGGCCTGCTATGTTGCATTGGAGCGGCTGTTTCAGGAAGCGGGTTTGGACGATCAGGCCCGGCAGGCCGGGGACCAAGCCAGTCTGTGCGCGGCGACGCTCACACGCCACATGACAGACGGGGGGTATATCCCCGCCGTTCTGGAAGCGGGCAATACTTCGCGCATTATTCCGGCCATCGAAGGGCTGGCCTATCCCTACTTTACCGGATGCGGTGCGGCACTGAAAATGGATGGCCGGTTTGGCCCTTATCTTCAGGCGCTGCACCGTCACCTTATGACAGTGCTGGAGTCCGGTGACTGCCTCTTTGAAGATGGCGGCTGGCGACTCAGCTCAACAAGTCATAATTCGTGGCTATCAAAAATCTACCTTTGCCAGTTCGCCGCACGCCGGATTTTGGGTGTGCAGGGCGACCTGGTGAAAGCTGCTGCCGACGCCGCACATACAGGCTGGCTGACCAACCCCGACAACGCTTACTGGGCGTGGAGCGACCAGATGGTTTCCGGCAAAGCTCTGGGCAGCCGGTACTACCCGCGCGGCGTCACCGCAATTCTTTGGCTGGAAGAATAAACTTGAAGGGTAGAAACAAAAGGAGAGTTTGAGATGAAACTGAGCGAAAGCCAAGTGCAGGCGTTTCAGGACGACGGCTGTTTAGTTGCCGAAAACGTAGTCACCGACGCCGACATGGCCCCGGTCATCGCCGAATATGAGGCGTGGATTGACCGGCGAGCTCAGGCGCTGCTGGCGGAAGGAAAGATTACCGATACCGCCGCCGGCCAGCCGTTTGGGCAACGCTTCGCCACGCTTTATGCCCAGTCGCAGGCGATTGAAGACGGCATGGACATCATGGCGATGCGCGGACCGGCCATGTTTGCGTTCCTGCGTAACCCGAACCTGCTGGCCGCTGTCGAGTCGCTGATTGGGCCGGAAATCACCTGCAACCCAATCCATCATGTCCGCGCCAAGCCGCCAGCCGCTTTTTCCGGGACAGCAGCAGGCTTCTACAACGTGCCGTGGCACCAGGATGCCGGCGTCACCTGGGAAGAGGCGGATGATTCCGACATCGTGACCTGCTGGATGGCGCTGGTGGACGCGACGGTGGAAAACGGCTGCATGGAAGTGATGCCGCGTGTGCCAGGCTTTTTAGAGCATCAGGCGGAAGGCGGCACGACAATTCGCCCGGACCTGCTGCCGGAAATTGCCCCAAAGGCAGTCCCAGTTCACAAAGGCGGGTTTGTCTTCATGCACCGCTGGACGCCGCACCGCTCTACGCCGAACTTCAGCAGCGCCGTGCGCTGGAGTTTGGACTTGCGCTACCAGAAGACCGGCACCCCGACCGGGCGGCCTTTCCACCCGGAATTTGTCGCCCGCAGCCGCGCACATCCTGAAACCGAGCTGCATGACTACACTGAGTGGTGCCGCCTCTGGACCCATGCACTGGAAAACGCAGGCGAAGTTCAAGCGCA
Organism: uncultured Armatimonadales bacterium; assembly: GCA_964243345.1. Classification (GTDB taxonomy): domain Bacteria; phylum Armatimonadota; class Armatimonadia; order Armatimonadales; family Capsulimonadaceae; genus JANXMY01. Next base: position 140,711 of record CAXTER010000002.1, on the reverse strand, counting down.
CCGCGTCAAATAACCCAGGAAAAAGGACTAAATTGGGACTTGCATCCCATGACTAAGCGGGGTATAATACGTTCGATATTTACGCTGCCAGCCGTGATTACATGGATTACGGCTGGAACAGCGCTGATAATCAATAGGCCTCCATAGCTCAGCTGGTTAGAGCACCTGACTCTTAATCAGGGTGTCGTAGGTTCGAATCCTACTGGGGGCATGAAAATCAAGTTTTAGCCTGAATACTAATGTATAGTATTCAGGCTTTTTTGTGTTTAAAGCTTCTCATAGTGAACAGCACTTGACAGGTGCGAACCCCTGCGGTTATAGTAGGGATATTGATATGAAACTTCGCCTGCTGACTGCCGCGCGGCTTGCTTTCACCGTTGGGTTAGGAATGGTCGGATGGGGAACACGCCTCCTTGCGGCGGCTCCGCAGGTGCCGACTGCTCAAACGGCCACAATCGGCGATCCCAAGCAGCCGGACAGGCTGCCGCAGGCGCTTCAAGATGCCTACGCAGGCGGCGCGAGAACCATTATTATTCGGCCCGGCACCTACTTCCTGCCCCGCTTGGGCCGCACGGTCTTCTTGCTGAACGGCTGGCGCGACGTAAAGATCAGCGCTTATGGGGTGACGCTCATTTTGACGGACATGCACTGGATGCATGATGCGTTTGATCTGGACCACTGCACCCATGTGATACTGGCCGGAGCGGTGATTTCTCAGAACAAGATTACGTCCTACCAGGGCCGCATTCTGGCCGTCGGTAAAGACGACAGCGGCAAAGACTACTGCGACTGGAAGCCCAGCCCCGGCTACCCGGTTCCTCCGGCGGATGCCCAAAAGTTTCCGTCGTGCATCAACATCTTAGATGCCCAATCGCACTTGTTCAAGCTGGGCGTCGGCGATTTTTACGATGCGCCGGTAGCGCCAAATCCTGATGGCACCTATCGCATTCATATCGGCGGCCACTTTCAGGCCGGCGACTGGCTGGTGGGGCGCTACGGCGACGCCCCGTTCAAAGTCTTTTTGAACCACAGCCGGGACTGCATAGTTCAAGACGTGACACTCGTGCGGAACGGCTTTGCGCCGCTGCGCGAGGACGGCGGCGGCGGCAATCATTACCGGCATATTGTCTGGGCGCTCGGCCCGCCCCCGGCAGGCGCATCCGATCCGCCTTTGGTGACGAACGCCGCCGACGGAATGCACATGACCGGTTCCTACCCCGGCCCGGACATTGAGAACTGCGTCTTTCAGGGCGTCTTTTTGGACGACTGCATTGCCATTCACGGCGAGTTTCAGACAATCCAAGCGGCCTCCGGCCCGACTTTGACGCTTTCCGGCGGCATCGGCACACTCACCGCTGGCGGGCCGGTACGGATTTCCGACACGAAAGGCTTCTTCGGCGAAGCGTCTGTCGTGTCGCTGAAAGACAACGGCGATAAGACAACGACTGTGGTGCTGGACAAAGACTTAAGCGTCCCAGTCGGCGCGAAACTCAGCAGCCCGCTCGCCGACGGGGCAGGCTATAAGATCGTCGGCTGCCGTCTTGGAAACACGCGCTCGCGCGGGATTTTGGTTAAGGCCGACAGCGGCCTCATTGAAAACAACGTCATCCAGAACTGCGGCATGTCGGCGATCTCGGCAGGGCCGGAATACTACTGGAACGAGGCAGACTACGTCAACCATCTCACCATTTCCGGCAATATGATTTCCGGCAACGGACGGTTCGGCGGCAACGCTGGGGCCGTTTATGTTCACGGCGACGGCGCACAGGGCAACCGGGACATTACGGTTGCCGATAATCGATTTGCTTCCAATTACGACCGGGACATTCAGGCGGAGTGGGCAGACGGTGTCACGCTTTCGGGCAACAGCATCACCGGAGCTGCCGCCTGGCCGTCCGCGCTTGCGCCGCAGTCGCCGATTGTCCTGGCTCACAGCGCAAACATCACGCTGTCCGGCAACATTGTCCGCCATGCGTCCGTATACAATTCAATGTTGGTCTCCGCAGGCGACAGCGTGACAGGACTCAGCGCCGGCAGCCCGGCAGGCATTCGAGCGGCCTCCAAGTGAACATTTCGGCACTGGCCTCATTCGTTGTACCGGCACTGCAATGGCAGACCTGGAAGCCTGCCTGTGCCGGTTCCGAGACTGGCTCATGCAGCAGCATCAGCCAGCAAAACCAAGCGTATCAAAACTCAAACCCCATAAGGAAAATCATGCAGGAAGAAACTCCACAAGAAGAAACTCCACAAGAAACGCAAGTTGCAGCCTCCACAGAGACGCGCCCCTCGAAACTGACCCGGCGAGCGTTTGTCAAAGGAGCGCTGGTCGTGGTCGGCGGCGCAGGGCTGGGGCTGACGGCCTTCCGGCACGGCGGGGCGGCGCTTGCCGCCGCGGCGGACAAGCCGACGCTGTACATGGTGGCAACTTCCCATATTGACTCCCAGTGGAACTGGACCGTGCAGCATGTCATCGCGCACTGCATTCCAAATACTATGCAGCCGAACTGGGCGCTGTTCGAAAAGTACCCGGCGTACAGCTTCAACTTTGAGGGCGTCATCCACTACATGTGGTTTAAGGAATACCACCCGGAAGCCTGGCCGGAGCTTCAATCGTGGGTCAAAAAAGGCCGCTGGAAGCTTTCGGGTTCGTGGATCAACGCCGTGGACGTGGTCAATCCCAGCCCGGAATCGCTGTTCCGGCAGGCGCTGTACGGCCAGCAGTTCTTCCGGCAGGAGTTCGGCCAGGTCAGCAACGACATCTATCTGCCGGACTGCTTCGGCTTCCCCTACTCCCTGCCGACCATCGGGCGGCACTCAGGATTGCAGTCGTTCTCCACCCAGAAGTTTGACCTGTGGGGCGGCTGGTTCCCGTCCCCGTTCTCGGTCGGGCGCTGGGAAGGCGCGGACGGCTCCGAGCTTGTCACGGCCCTGCGGCCCGGCTCGTACAACCATGATGTCCACACAGACACCGCCGTCAACCCGGAATGGAACGGCGACATGGCGAATGCCGGCGGCAAGCTGGTGGACTTGCGCTACTTCGGCACCGGCGATCAGGGCGGAACACCAAGCGATACGACCGTGTCCTGGGTGCAGCGCTCGGTGGATGACGTGAACGCCCCAGTGCGCGTCATCAACACTTCCGCTGACCAAATGGCGAAAGATTTAACGCCCGACCAGATTGCCGGCCTGCCGCACTACAAAGGCGAGCTGACCATGAAGACGCATGGCGTCGGCGGCTACACGTCCCAGGCCGCCCACAAAAAGTGGAACCGGATGAACGAGCAGATGGCGGATGCCGCCGAACGGGCGTCGCTTGCCGCCGTCTGGCTGGGCGGCCCGGCTTACCCGCACGACACCCTCAGCGCGGCGTGGGTCCGCATTTTGTGGAACCAGTTCCACGATACCATGCCCGGAACGTGTGTCCCGCAGGCGTACACGTTTGTTTGGAACGACGATCTGCTCAGCCTTAATCAGTTGTCGCACATTGTCACAACCGGGGTCGGCGCAATTGCCAAGCATTTGGACACGCAAACGCAGGGCGTTCCATTGGTGGTCTATAACCCATTGGACCAGCCGCGCACGGATGCCGTGGAAGCGACTGTAACGCTGCCTCATGCCGCGCCGCATGTGCGCGTGTTTGACACCGTCACCGGCACGGAAGTGCCGAGCCAGACGCTTTCCCAAAGCGGGCAGAGCGTAAAGATTGTTTTCATCGCCCACGCGCCGTCGGTCGGCTGCCGCGTTTATGATGTCCGGCCTTCGGACACTGCGTGCGCGTTATCTACCGGCCTGAGCGCGTCGGCAGCCAAGCTGGAAAGCCGCCGCTACCGGGTTAGTGTCGGCAAGACCGGCGACATCAGCGGCGTGTACGACAAAAAAGCGCAGACACAGCTTCTCGCTGGGGCCAGCCAATTAGAAGACCTGCACGATTACTCGCCGAACTGGCCGGCATGGGAGATAATCTACGACACGGTGAAAAACCCGCCGCGTGGCATCATGCAGGACAACGCCCGTATCCGCGTCACCGAGCATGGCCCCGCCCGCGTCGCTTTGGAAGTCTCGCGCACGCTCGGCGAAACGACTTGGGTGCAGCACATTCAGCTCACGCCGGACGGCGACTGGGTGGAAGTGCATAATGACGTTGATTGGCAGTCGCCGGGAACGCTCGTCAAAGCGTCGTTCCCAATGACCGCAGCGAACCCAACCGCGACATTCGATTTAGGGCTAGGCACGATTGACCGGCCCAACGCAGAGCCGAACCGCTACGAAGTCAACGCCCAGCAGTGGGCCGACCTGACCGATGCGGGCGGCAGCCACGGCATGGCGATTTTGACTAAATACAAGTACGGCTGGGACAAGACCAGCGACAACACGCTGCGCTTGTCTCTGCTGCGCTCACCCGACGGCGACAATTACCCGTGGCAGAAGACAAACGACTTAGGCGTCCATCACTTCCCTTATGCGCTTTCCGGCCATCCCGGCGACTGGCGCAACGGCAAAGTCGTGGGGCAGGCCGCCCGGTTCAACCAGCCGCTGATGGCGTTCCAGACCGCAAAACACGCCGGAAGCGGGGGCCGGGAGTTCTCGCTCCTGAAACTCAGCACCGACCAGATGGGTGTGCGTGCGTTAAAGAAAGCAGAAGACAGCGGCGAATGGATTGTCCGCGTGCAGGAGCTGCACGGCCAGCCGGTCCAGCAGGCGGCGATCACATTTACCGCGCCGGTTGTGTCTGTCCGCGAGATTGACGCGACCGAGCAGGTTGTCGGCCATTACGCAGCCACAAACGGCGCTTTGATTGTGGATTTAACGGCCTACCAGCCGCGCTCATTTGCCGTCACGCTGGCCCCCGCCGCGCATCCAATCGCCGCGCCGATTAGCACTCCTATTGCACTGCCGCTGAACTTCGGCGGCGTCACAAGCCATGACGCGCTGGACACCGGCACGTTTGACGGCGCGGGCGGCGGCTATCCCGCCGAGCTATGGCCTACGTCGGTGTCGGCAGGCGGCGCGGACTTCACGCTGGCCCACGGCGCAAAAAGCATGGTCTCGTGCGTGGGCCAGACCATCGCGCTTCCGTCAGGCAGCCACAACCGCCTGTTCCTGCTGGCGGCGTCAGCCCACGGCGATCAATCGGGCGTCTTTACAGTGCATACGGCAGGCGGCGCGGCTCACCAAACGGCGCTCAAAGTGCAGGACTGGCAGGCGCTCACCGGCCAGTGGTATTCCCGCGTCATCCATAATAACCCGGCCGATCCGGCGTCTTTTGGACCCGGCACGGGCTATCCTGATCCGAATTGGGACGGCAATCTGATTCTGGCCGGCATGTCGGTCAAGAATGTCCGGCTGGGCCGGGCTACCGGCATTGAGCATCTGACGCCCGGTTTTGTGAAGCGTGACTTCGCCGCGTGGGTTGGGACGCACCGGCACAACGCCGACGGCGACCTGCCTTACTGCTTCTGCTACTTGTTCCAGTACGCGCTGGATTTGCCTGCCGGAGCAACAAGCGTAATGCTGCCGAATAGCCCGAACATTCGGATTATGGCGATGTCGGCGGTGCGGAACGCCGTGGACGACACCCAGCCTGCGGGCGTCTTGTATGAGCCGGACCCGTTCCCGGCAATCACGCCGCGCACGCCTGCGCCCGTGGCGAAGCGCCTGCCGCCTCTGACGGTTCTGTTCCAGGCTGCCGATGTGCAGACGTTTGACGGCAATCAGCGCGGCTTTGTGCGGCGCGATGTTCCGAATCTGCCTTACGAAGGCACGGACCCGTGGACCATCAACCAGTTCGTGTACCTGAACCAGCAGCCGGAAGAGCTGACCGTAATCAGCGGTTTCGGCAGCGGCGCGGACACCGGCGGCGAACAGCGGTTCCTGATCAAGTTCCACGACGGCATCCATTTCTGGGGCAGCGATGTGGACGTGACTACCGGCGTCCCATTTGACCTGAATAAGTGGCAGATGATTACGCTGACTTTTGACGGCGCAACGCTGAAAATCTACAAGAACGGCCAGATCATCAAAACGTCGCCGGTCTCGCTGAATGATGCCGCATCCACGGTGCAGATCGGGACGCATGGCCCGTGGAACAACTTCCACATGAACGGCAAAGTGGCCGGCTTCACCCTCTGGAACTCAGCCCTGAGCGCCGCCGACGTTCAGGCGCAAATGGCGCACATGCCGCAGTAAGTCAACCGACACAAACACCGGCACTGAAAGTGCCGGTCTACTAGTGAGTGGAAGTCGCTTCGCGACTGAAGACTCCTCAGTGCCGTAGGCACTTTCATTCAAGAGTAGACCGGCACTTCCAGTGCCTGGCGCTTACGGAGCTGCCGCCGGAGCATCCAGCCGCTTGACGCCGTCCATCGCCGCAAGCGCCAGCACACGCGGCTTGACAATCGCCGTCCATGCGACGTAGCCTTTAGCGTTGAAGTGCAAATTGTCGCTCCGCAGCAGATCGGCGGGCGGCTGACCGTCGGGCGTCAGCAGGACATCATGCGAGTCAATGAAGTTCAGCTTCTCGGTTGGAGAATTGTTCGCAAATGTCCATTCCTCAATCATGTGGTTGACTTTCAGCGTCGCATCTTCCAGTTTCCAGCGGGAAACGGTAGGATTGACCGAGATGTAGACAATCCGCGTGTCCGGCAGCGCGGCATGGACTTTGGCGACAAAGTCTTTATATTCCTGAAACACCTGCGGGGCCGTTTTGTTGCCATAAGCGAGATCGTTGGTCCCGGCACAAAAGACAATAATCTTCGGGTGGTAGGGAACTGCCAGCCGGTCCACATACAGCGTGTTCTCAAAGATTTGCGAGCCGCCGAACCCCCGGTTGATGGTCGGGATTTCCGGGAAGTCGCGGGCCGTATTCCACATGCGAATGCTGGAGCTGCCCATGAACAGCACCGCGTTTGCCGGCGGCATCTGCGCCTGGTCCGCCTTCAGAAAAGCATTCATTTCCGGCGCGGCGTCGGCACTCGCGGGCAGCGGCGCAAGGGTGGGAGCCTGCGCCGCCGCTGACGGCGGGCAAGCCAAAGAAAGCGAGAACGCGCCCATCAGCAGGGCGAGTGCGGGCAGTCGTGTTGTTTTAGTTTTCATAGACTCTATTGTACCAAATTGCAGCGAGAGTAGCAATTCTTAGAAACGCGAAGCCATGACCGCCAATCAGCGCTGGTTTAAGCCGATGATCGCGGCGCTGCGCCAAATCACCACCGAAGAAGAGCTGGCGCAGCATTTGGAACAGGAAGACCAGCGCACCGAAGAACTGCTTCAAGCGGGGCCGCTGCCTGCCGGGACAGTGGCGCATTTGTACGCTCAGACCGATCCGCTGGGGCTGGTGCTGCGGGCGCGTCTTTACTTGGAAGACTGTGTAGACGCCGTTGTTGCCAGGAAGTTCAAGAACGCCGAGTTCCTGCTGCAGGGCCGCTCGTACTCGTTTTCGGTCAAGATGGATTTGCTGCGGGCCGGGAATTATTTGGACCCAAAACTGTACCATGACCTGCACGGAGTCAGCCGCCTCCGCAACTCTTACGCCCACCATTTGTCGTCGGATATTGGCGAGTACGATCTCAGCACCTTCACCGACTGCGCCGGCCTCAAAGCCGTCATGCAGAAGTTCGACACGCCTGCGGCGAGAGAACGCCTGAACATCTTCTTTTTTCGCCAAATTGCCTTGCAGCTCCTTTTGCGGCTGACCGTCAAGCACAAATTGTTTCAAGCGTAAGCTCTTTCAGGAGGCGACATGACTGCTTCGTCTGATGACTGTTCTCCAAATGACCGTTTCGCCCGCGCCGCTCTTTCCCTAGACGGCCTCTCCGTCGGCGATGCTTTTGGGGAGCAGTTTTTTGTGTCTCCGTCTCAGGTGAGTGCGTTGATCGCAGCCCGCACGCTTCCTGACCCCGAATGGTACTTTACGGATGACACGCAGATGGCTTTGTCCATTATTTCCATTCTGCTATTTCCATTCTGCGCCAATACGAAGAAGTCAACCGGGACATTCTTGCCATGAACTTCGGGGCGCGTTATAATCCTGGACGCGGCTACGGCCCAGCCATGAACTGGCTGCTGCCGCACTACTGGCAGGGCGGCACCTGGCCTGATCTGGCCCCCCGAATGTTTGACGGTCAGGGGTCGTTCGGCAACGGCGGCGCAATGCGGGCTGCTCCGGTCGGCGCGTATTTTGCCGATGACCTGGAGGCCGTCGTGGTCAACGCCGCGTACTCGTGCGAAGTCACCCACGCCCATCCTGAAGCGGTTGCCGGAGCAGTTGCCGTGGCCCTGGGCGCGGCCTGGGCTTGGCGGCTCCGCGATGCCGATGAGCTGCAAAGCCGGCAGGAATTCCTAGACCGTATTCTGCCCGATGTTCCGCCAAGCGAGGTCCGCGAACGCCTAACGATTGCCCGTGACCTTTCAGAAGAGACAACTGTGGAAGCCGCTGTTGACCGGCTCGGCAACGGCTACGATGTGACCGCTCAGGACACGGTTCCGTTTGCGCTCTGGTGTGCCAGTCAGCATCTCAGCAGTTACGAGGAAGCCTTGTGGCTGACAGTCAGTGGGCTGGGCGACCGGGACACGACCTGCGCGATGGTGGGCGGCATTGTTGCGCTGTCGGCAGGCGCGGCCAGCATTCCGCCGCTGTGGAAAGCGTCGCGCGAGCCGCTGCCCCGGTGGCCGTTCCAGGAGACCAGCGAGATATGAGCGTCAACAGGCAACTTTGGCTTCTTTTTGCGTTTTTTGTTCTGCTTGCGCCAAGAACATGGGCCGGGACGGTGGGCGCGGATGTGAATGCGGATGTGGACGCTTTCGGCCATCCGCAGATGGACACGGCGACCCTGCGGGACTTTGCCGCAAAGAACACGGTCTACGCCCTGCCGCTCTGCAATCTGCCGGCGGGGGACCATGCCCGGTACTGGGACAGCATGGCGGAGCAGTACGAGTCGGCGCAGATTGACTTTGTTTCGGTCTGGCTCAAAGGCAACGATCAGCCGGCGACGTTCGCCAATCTTGTGACGGCGCTCAATAAGCGCGGCTTGACCAGGCGTGTGAAAGTGATGCCATTTGACGACAACCCGGCGTCGTGGACGGCGCTTTGGAACTTCCAGCACGGCAATGGGTACGGCTACAAAGCTCCGTTTGATTTGAGCGATCCGGCGGCGCAGGCATTTGTGTGGGACCACAACTTGAAGGCGTTCTTTCTGGCGGTGCCGGATGCGAACCGCTACAAGATTGACGGGCGGCCTGTGTATGCAATCTGGTCCGGGTCGCCGGCCTTTCTTTCCAATCTCAACGGCAGCGGCTCCAAGCTGCTGAATTATCTCAGGGCGCAGTGCCGCAGCACGTTCGGCTTCAACCCCTATATTATTGTCTCGGAAGACTGGGTCAAGAACGATCCTTCGAGCGATGCGCCGGGTGTGGTAGACGCCGTCTATCCCTGGTTTACGCCCGTGCCGGGGCCGAATTATTCCACTTGGAACGTCTATACACGCGGCGGGGCGGCATTTGGAACCTGCATTCCGTCGTTCCATATTTCTAATCCCACGGACCCGAACGCTCCCCTTTGGATTGTTGACCCGGCGCACGGCAGGACATTGACGGCGGGGCTAACAGGAACTATCGGCGATCCCAAGTGCCGGTCTACGTTTCTGGAAGGCTTTGACGATTACTGGGAAAACGCAACCCTGTGGCGGGCGCGGAACTTGGACCCGAATGGCAAGCCGCTCGGCTACACCGAAACCGGCTACGATTACCCGAACCAGCGCATCAACTTAGTGCGCCGCCTCAGCAATTATCCGTTCCCTGTGGACCTGAAAGAAGAAGCGGAGTCCTGCGACTCGTTTTCTGGGGCTGCTGCTAGTCCCGGCAAGCCGAACTTCTACCGGAATGGCCCGATTGCCATTGAAGACACCGCTGATGTTTACGGCGGCTATGATGTCTGCCGGACGCTGGCGGGCGAGACGCTGACCTGGCAGGAAGTCCCGTTGCAAGGCAGCCTGCATCTGCTCGTTCGCGCCGCGTCGGTGTCGGCAGGGCGGCTGCATTTTGTGGTTGACGGCAAGGCGCACCCGTCCGTCCGCGTTCCAAAGACCGGCGGCGGGCAGATATGGACCACGGTTGATTTGGGCGCGTATATGTTCGCTCCGCACAGTTACCATACGGTCTCACTGGTATGGGACACGCCCGGCGTCAGCGTCAACTGGTGGCAGGTTCAGGCAGGAAAGTGAAAGATTGCCGCATTGCAGCGTGAGCAGAGAAAATAGAGATGTATCGTGCAAAACACTGACTCAGACTTGCCTCCACAGAATGTTTTGGAGGAACGGATGATTGAAGCCAGAAACAGCAAAATCTCCCAGGAAGATTTCCTGCGCCTGCTGCTCGGCACTCAGGTTCTGATCCCTAGTCGCCAGGAAGTCCAGGCCGACCTTGCGGGACTTGCTCCAATGGTCCTTGAAAGGGACGGAACCCCATTTGTCGCCGTGTTTACTTCCCTGCCCCGCCTTCCGAGTTCAGGCGGGCATCCCTTCTGCCTGGAAATGGTGACGAGCGCATTGCTGCCGCGCCTGCCGGCAGGGTATGGGCTGGTGGTCAATCCCGGCGACAGTCTGCGGATGGAGCTTTCGCCGTCTGGCATCCAGAACATCATCAAAGATCTTCTGTAAGGAGAAGCTGGTATGCTGCCCCCCACGGAAAAGATGCTTGCCCAGGTTGGAAAGTTTGTTCGAAACTTCACACTGCTAACCTTGTCCGATGAGGTTTCGCCGGAAGACGGCGTTCCAGACGTTTGGGTCGGGATGCTGCGCTCTCAGGAGGCTGGGAGGAAGACATGGGCCGAACCCTGGCAGGGATTTCGGGACCTGCTGCCCGGCGTCTGTGACTTTTTGCAGCGCAAAGTCCACGGCGTCTGTGTATTAATTAAGGACGGTAAACCGCCGTCGCTGCTTTACGTCTACAGCAGTGGAGATCACCTTTACTTCTACCGGGGCGGGCCTGCGCTTGGCGAGACGGTGCCGGATGACCCGCGCAATATCTGGGCGCGGCTGCCGCCGAAGCTGCAAGAGTATTACAGGGATGTACACAATGGCTGGACGCAGCTTTCGTCCGATTCGATGGGGCCGCTGCCATTTGAGGACATTGAGTTCCTGTCGGACCACGGCTGGGGGGACGATGAGACGGAAGAGTTAGACACACTTCTTCCATTTCGACTGGAAAACGTGGCGATGGTGTTTGGCAATGGCGGCGGAGACTGGCTTTGTCTTGATCTCAGTTTAGATAAAAAAGTAGTGGAAGCCCACGCGCTCAACTGGTGGCATGAAGACACTTTGGAGCCGGACTTGGACGAGAACTTCTGGGCACGAGTGGACGAGTGGATTTGCGCCCAGATTGAAGATGTGGATGAGATTGACTGAGCAGGAGAGATCACAGTGTATCAGGCTCTCATAGAGCGCATTGCGGTTTTGTGCCGCCAGTATCATCAGGGGGACATCCAGCCGCCGGCGACCGAAGAAGCATTGACGCATCTGCTCCAGCGGACGCGCGAGGAGTTTGGCGCAGACCTGCCGCAGCAATATCTGGACTTCCTGCGCGTGACGGACGGCCTGAACTGGGACGGCCTCTTTATTTATGCAAGCGCCTCAAGCCTGGTCGCCAAGAACCCTGCGATTTTGATGCATTCTTTTGTAGAAGACAATCTCGATTGGCGCAGCGATGAGCATTGGAACGACTACTTGGTCTTTGCCGACAGCGACATGAATTTGTACGCGCTTAATCTCGCAGCAGGCCGCTACGAGTTTCAGGACCGCTACTGCGGCAATGTTATCAGCAGCTTTGGTACGTTTAATGCGCTCATCACGGAAGCGTTCCGGCTGTGCCTGCATGAAGATGAGGACGACGGAGGCTAAAATGCAGGAAGCTATAGTTTATCTGCTGCAAACGGTCTCGCTGGACACTTATGCAAAGTGTCTGCACTTTCTGCCGGACGAGGAAACGGTGGTTTGCATTCAGTTTCAGGAAATCAGCCTGTGGCGTACCGCCGCGCGTCATCTCGCCCGGCAGTCGTCGTTCCATGCCGGGTTCAGACACCTGTGCGGCCTCGCGGTCAGTCCTGACGGTACCCGGCTGGCGGCGGTCGGGGAACCTCTGCCGGGTGGAGGCCAGTGCAGCCTGTGGACACTGCTCAACGGGACAGGGCAAAAAGAAAAAGAGTTCACGTTCCCTGACTCTTACCTGCTTTCGGCGGCGTTCTCACCCTCCGGTACGCGGCTCCTTACGGCAGGGGATCACGAAGCGTTGCATGTCGTCAGCCTAGATACCGGGCAAACCGAATTTGCGCGAGAGTATGAGGACGAGGACGAAGATTACTGGGGACTGGGTGAGCGCAATACGTCCATTGTCTGCCACCCCAACGGGAAAACTGTCTTAATCACAGCGTGTTTCCAGGCGGGGACACAGATTGTGTTCTGCGACCTGGATACGGCGCTCACACCGCGTCCTGACTTGACGATTCGCCTTCCCGCCGATGAGATGATGGGCGCAGCGTTCAGCCCGGATGGACAGTTCTTTGCCTGCGCCGATTGGGATTTGCATCTTTATCAGTTTCCGTCGCAGGAGCGCCGGTGCTACTTTGACGTATTCGGAGAGCGGCACAGCGGAGCGCCGCCGGACCGAGGCGGGAAGAACGTGGAGCAGTTTTGGACCGATGCCCTATTCACCCCGGACGGGCAGACCTTAATCTGCGGTTCTCCGACCGGGGCGATCTACTTTTGGGATGTGCCGAGCGGCAACTTGCGCCATACGCTGACCGGCCACGACGGCGGCGTTCTGTCGCTTGCCCTGAACCCTGCCGGAACACAGTTGGTGTCGAGCGGCCGGGACAAAACCCTGCGGCTTTGGCAGATGCCCCTGTTCTGAAAGAAGCAGGAAAGCGGCAGGCGGCGTATGAGGAGAGTGTTAAATGGATACACCACCAGTTGAACCAGGAGACCCAGAACTGACGGCATTTTGGCTGCGCTTCTTCCGCCGCATCGTGGCCGCCCTGCAAGTGGGCGGCGGCCTATACGGCCTTTATAACGTCGCAGTTTCGGTGCAGTATAGTGTCAGCCGCGTGGTTCTCCTGCTGGCTTTCGTGCTTTTTGCAGCTTCGGTTTCGGGCGGCATTCTGCTGGCGCTGGACCGACCTTGTGGGGTCACAATTTCTTTGTTCGTTCAGGCGTTACAGGTGTTTCAGATTGCGGCGAATGGCCTCGTCTACTCTTTTGTTTGTGACATGGAACTCATGTTCAGCATCAATCCGTCGGGTGAAGAGGGCTGGGCCGCTCATTTAGTCTGGTACTACCCTTCCCACTTCTATTTTTCCACGGGGTCTCCCTCGGACGTGCCGCAGATTGTCTCGTTCACGGCAGTCAATTTAGTGGCTGTGCTCGCGATAGTTTGCCTGCTGTGCGTTCGGATGGCTTACGCCAAGCAGGAAAGCGGGCAGGCGGCGGTGTATTAGAAGGAAGCTAAATTGGCACGATGAGGAGGCACGAGTATGGCCGGTATCCGAAGCGTCATTTCTACACTTGATCCGTCAGGGCAGGAAGTCATGGGACCCAATGTTCTGCTCTGGCATTATCCCAACAACGACATTGTCAACGGCTCGCTGCTGACGGTGGAAAGCAACCACTTCTGCGTCTTGAAGTCGCGCGGCGCGATTATCAATGTTTACGAGACCGGGCAGTACCCGATTGACACGCCCCAGAGCGTCATGTTCGGCTCCATTCAGCAGGCGTTTTACGGCGGCCAAAGTCCCTGGCAATATGAGGCGCTGTATGTCAACCGGGCCAAGCTGGTAGTGGGCGCATCCGGCCTCGCGTTGTCGCGGGAGATGGCCGAGATGACTTATGACGTGGACTACTACGTCCATGTGGACACCCGCGAAGACGCCGTCAAGCTGGTTCAGCACATGCCGTACAGCGGCCACGCGCTGCTGACGGAGAACTTGAACGCTTATGCCGGGCCGGTCGTGGAGCAGGCAATCAACCAGCTCATTCAGGCGACGCCGCTGGAGCAGGTCAACGAGAAAATCCATGACCTGACGGATTTAGTTTACAGCCACTTGCAGGAGTTTTTGGCGATTTACGGCATCACGCTGAACACGGTCAAAGTGCTGGTGCATCCCGCCGACCCGCGCATGAAGGCGTTAATTTCGCTGAAAGCCTTCGGCCTGAGCGAGATGGACGCCGTGCGCTACTACACGGCCATGATCATGGCCGAGCGCGGCGTGGTCAGCGCCCCGAATATGGCGGTCGGCCAGCCGTTCACTATTGGCGGCGCGACGCCAACGACCACTACCGACCCCTACCTGCGTCCCGCCGCCCCGCCCGCCGAAGCGCCCGCGCCGCCGCAGCCGGCCCAGCCGCAGGCGGTTCACACGCTGCCTCTGCGGCCTCAGTTGTAGCGTAAGCGGGCGATGAAGCATACCCGGCACTGGAAGGCTTCCAGTGCCGGGTTCCTGCGCCGTGTCAGCCTCCACAAACCCCTATGAGCGATACTCCAAGCCAAAATCCTATTGTCCAGCGCCTGCAAGTGCTTCTGTCCGGCGGCGGCTACAACTTCTACGACAAGGCCAATCTTGCGCGGGCCGATGACCTGGTGGTGCGCCAGCGGGCCGGGTCATCACTGTTAGAGGCAGCCCGGCATCTGCGGACACTGGAAACCGAGTACCGCCAGGCGTTCCTGCCGGCGGCGACGCGCGACCAGCCTTATCCCCCAGCCGAAGCAATGGAAAAGCTGCGCGGATTGACACGTCTCGCGGAGCGCCTGCGCGGGCTGGAATCAGACATACGGGGCATGGCTGCGCCTGCCCAGGATAAGTTCTGGTGGCGTCTGCGTCAGGAAGTCAGCCTCTTGAACGCGCTCATCACGTTTGATGACGCTTTGGTGCAGCAGTCGGTGGAAATTGAGCGCGTAGTATCTGTCTGGACCGCTGAGGAGTGGCAGGCCGCGCCGCTGGCGTCTTCTCTTGCGCCCTTAATCCAAACGCTTGACACGCTCATTCGTGACCGCCAGCGGCTTTTGCTTCAGCCTTTGTGATAAAATCCTACTTTGCCTTGTAGACGGCGATCTCGGACAACCCGGCGTTTTCGGTGCTGGGCTTCACGGCAGTGACTTTAAACGTCAGCGACGTGACAGTTTTCGGGGAAAAGCGCACATCCAGCGGCGTTTTGCCGTCGTCGGGCAGGGCACCGAACGGCAGCGAGGAGCCGTCGCTGAACGTCAGCACCCCCGCCGCCACTTGGTCGTTCGTGTTGGGCCGGTCATAAAGCGCGACATGGTCTATCGTCTGCGGCGTGTCCCAGGTCAGCGTCAAAAACGCGCCGGCTTTGCTTCCCGCCGACCACTCGTTGGCTTTGTCGTCCGGATAGCCGCCTGCGACACCGTCCACCGCTCCTTCCGCCATGTAGCCGTCTTCCGCGCCGCTTGCCGTCACGCGGGCTGTCCGCGCGACATTGTCCGGGGTCAGTATGGCGTTGGTATGCGCGACGAGCGGCAGCGTGTACTCGCGTCCACTAAACGATGCCTGCACTGTCACCGGCAGAGGGACAGCACGCCCGCGCCAGCTCATCGTAGGAGTAGTGATAGGCGTCACGGGGCCGGCGGGCGCATACAAGTAGTTTTGGATGCGGCCGTGGTATAAGTACGCGCCTTCATTGTGGGCGACTAGCCCGACGCCCGCAACGGCGAGCAGCGTTTCCCGCTGCGCGGGCGTCAGCGTAGTGTCCGTCAGCGCGTCCTGGACTGAGCTTGCAGGCTTCCCAGTGACGGCCTCAATGCGCCGGACGATAGCGAACCAGTGCAAGAAATCTGCCTGCGCGGGAGCAGCGTTCAGCGTGATAGTCACGGCCTGACTGTTGAAACGCGCCGGAACAGAAATGTAGTTGGTGAACGTCGCCACGTCATAAGCGCAGGCGGCGGCATGGCCGTTGACAGCAGCCTTCGTGCCGCGTGCCGTATCCGGTAACTCGATAGTAAGGCTGCGCTGCCCTAACTGGCCTCGGAAACGCCCCTGCGCTGCGCCGACTGTCACCGTGATTTGGCGGCCCCGGCGCGTGTACGTTAGAGGCGTTGTCGCAAATTGGCCGCGCTCGTAGCCGGTGGTGACGCCGTCGTCTTCGTAAAGTGTGGAGCGGCCTGTGACGCCGTCGGGGCCGGGAAAGCAGCGGACACGCAGGGTCGTCAGCGGTGCAGTCGCCATGCGCGGCGTGTACGGCTGCATGGGGATAGGGACGCCGCCCCGGACGTACAGCGGGAACTCGTTGATGTCGGCGGCCACCAGCGAGTTCGTGCCGCCGGCGTATTTCTCGCCGGTGAAGCTGTTGTACCAGGACGCACCGGGCGGGAACCAGACAGTTTGTGTCCCGACCCGGCCCGGCCCAATGCCCGGCGTGACAATTGGCGCGGCCAATAGATTGTCGCCGATGAAATACTCCTGGGCATTATGGTAAGCGCGTTCGTCGCTTGGATGGTCTAAATACAGCGGGCGATCCAAAGGAACCGTGTCGCGGCACGACTCGGCGGCGCTTGTATACAGGTACGGGAACAGTTCGTCGCGCAGGTGAAACGCCGTTCGCATCGAGTTTGTCGCCCACTCCGGGTACAGCCACGGGCGGCGGTCCATCGTCGCGTCGCGGGTGGAATGCGAGCGCAGCACCGGGCTTGTCGCGCCGAACTGCACCCAGCGGGCGTAGGACTCTTCGTTGCGGCCCCGATTGTGACCGCCGATGTCATGGGACCAGAAGAAGCAGCCGACATTCCCTGCCGTGGACGTAAACGGCACCTCAAAAGCCAGCATCTTAAAACTCGTGCTGGCATCGCCGGAGAAGTGGATTGGGTGCCGGTGATCCCCCCACCCCGCCCAGCGCGAGAACGACAGCCCGCGCTGCCCGTTCTGGGCGGTGTGGTCATACAAAAGCGTGTTGAGCCAGAACAAGTTGGTGAGACTGGGAATGGAGCGTGTGCTTTCATATTGCTGCCAGTCCAGCCACCAGAAGTCTACGCCGTCTTGTTCCAGAGGCTTGAACACGTCCGTGAAAAGCGCGTTCATATACTTGGGATCGGCGGCATCAAATGGGATTGTCTGCTTTGCGCTGGGGTCTGCGCCCATGTCGTGCATAAATGCGGCGTACTGGTCTTCCTGCGGGCCGACACCGTCGGCAGGATGCAGGTTCAGCGTGACGTGCAGCCCCTGCGAATGCAGCCAGGGCAGCAGCGCCTCGGCGTCCGGCAGCAGCTTCCGGTTCCAGGACCAGCCCGTCCAGCCGTCTTTGTGCCAGTCCATATCCAGCACCATGTTATCTAAAGGGAAATCATGGGCGGCATACTGCTGCACAAGCGTATGGTAATCGTCCTGCGTGTAAGGCCAGTAGCGGGAATACCAGACGCCGAGCGCGTACTTGCGGGGCAGCGGCACCGGCCCGCCAATCGCGGCAAGCGACTTTAAAGCCGCCCGGTAGTCGTCGCCGTAGCCGAACAAGTACCAGTCGGTTTCTCCCGATGCAGGCCGCGCCTGTACCCAAGTTTGTGTTAAAAGAGGCGTCTGCGAGTCATCGAGCAGGAACCAGCCGTCACGCGACAGCAGGCCCTGCCCCAAGTCTTCCGGGCCGTCTGCGCCGTCAAGCGTGCGGATTGTGCCGCCCAAATTGCCGGGGTTCGGTGCGCCCGGCGTCCAGTTCACCATCTGCGTCCCGCGCTTGATGTCCGCGTGCAGGCTGGCGGGCGAGAACGGCTGGGCGTCGGGCGTGTAGGTGAGGCGTATTACGCCGGTGTCAATGGTCACTCCTGCTGCGCTTTGCGTAATCTGCGCCCCGCTGAAGCGGGCGGCACGGTTGGCGGCAAAGAGCGAGGGCGCATCGGTAAACTGGCCGCCGGGCGCATATTCAATGCGGATGCAGTTCGGCGTGATGACCGTGAACCGGGCGTCATGGACAACGATAGGATTGGAAGGCGGCGTTGCCTGAGCCGAAACCAGCGTCAGCGACAGCAGCGTTAAGATGCAGGCAAGGAGGCGAAGCTGAAAAGACATAGGTTTAGTAAACATAAAAACATCTGTAGAAGGTGAGAACAGGCGACTGAAGTCGCGGCAACAAAGGCACAAAACCTGCCTTCGCAGGTTCATACAGAACAATCTGAGTCCGCGAAGGCGGACTTCGTGAACTCGTTGCCGCGACTTCAGTCGCCCGTTCTCACCTTCTACACACTATCTGAGCTATGGTCTCAAAACAGCAGTGAGAATGGAATGCGCCGGGCTGCTGACGGTCACGGACTGACCGGCGAGCCAAAGCCGACAGTCCTGGCCTTCCCGCGTCTGGTTCAGCACAACTACGGCAAGCGTTTGGTCCGGGTTGATAAATGCAACAGACGATAAATCATCGGAGTTGGATGTGTCGGCGATCCGCTGTGCGCCGGGCCGAATGAATTTGGAAAACTGGCCCAAATAGTAGTACGATGGCTGGTAATGCAAAGTCCCGGCGCTGGTATCGGCAGTAATCGGGGCCGAGCAGAAGTTGCCGACATGGTTTGGGCCGCCTTCCTGGTTCAGCAGCAGGTTCCAATCGGTCCAGCCCCGCGCCCAGCGGGTCAAGTCCAGCAGAATGTTCTTCCCGTACCACTCGCCGTCCTGCCACTCTTGATTCGGGTCGGTTGTAAATCCCCGGCTGCCTTCGGTGAACAGCAGGTTCTTGTCGGGAAAAGCATCGTGAACAGCCTGCGGGTTATCAAAATGGTCTCCGGTGTACGAGTGGAACGCCATACCCCAGACATAAGGCGCAGCAAGAGGGTCTTCGTAGACTTCCTGTGCCCGCTGGTACATGATGCCCCGGTTATGGTCCCAGATCATCAGATGCACCGGCAGACCCGATTTTCGAATCGTCGGGCCGAGGAAGTCTCGGACAAAGTCGCGCTCTTCTGCGCCGGTGTAAAGGCAGGACTCCCAGGACTGTGTGGACATCGGCTCGTTCTGGACGGTGACGCCCCAAATGGGAACGCCCTGCTTTTGATACGCCTGCACAAACCGGACATAATAGTCTGCCCACGCCTGCCGGTCTTCGGGCTTGATCTGCCCGCCGTTCGCCATGTCCCCGTTAGTTTTCATCCAGGCCGGCGGACTCCAGGGGGACGCAAGCAGCGTGAAACTGATCCGCGCCTCGGCCAGCGCCGCCTTAATGAACGGCACACGGTACTTGAGGTCGTGGGCAATGGAGAAGTGCGTGAGCTTCGCATCACCCGGCGTGTCGTCATAGGAATACGTGTCGCTGGAAAAGTCACAGCTATTGATGCTGGTGCGGCCCAGCGTGTAGCCCAGTCCTTTATCAGCCGAGAAATAGGCCGTGATGACTTCTTTTTGTTTTGCCGGCGGCAGCTTGGCGTAAGTTTCCGCCGCCGCGTCGGTGAACGCCCCGCCGAAGCCGATGATTGTCTGGAACCGGCGGGTCGGGTCCAGCATGATGGTGGGGTCGTTCTCGTTCGGCTGCGGGTCGGGAGAAAACTGCACCGAAGGGCTTGCCTGCATTCGCTGGTCGGTATTTTTGGCCGTGACATAAACGATGGCCTGATGGATGACCGGCAGGGGATAAGTTGCAGTCGTCTTGGGCGGCGCGGCTGCCGCGAGGGAGAGCGGCAGGCAGCAAGCAAGGAACAGGATTGTCAGGCAGATGGCAAGGCAACGGTGCGAGGTGTCAGTTGTCATGGAGCATATTTTGTAGAGATATAGGACACCCGGCCATAAATGGCCGGGTTCTTGCTGTGCCAGGTTTAGGACAAACGCCAGCGCAGGATGCCGCCGGAGAAGCCGTCCTGAAGCTGCACTTCCACGCGGAACGCCGACGCCGTGACGGGCGCGAAGTGGACCGTGTTGTACTGGTTCTGGTCGGTCTCGTAGGCCGCATTTGCATCCACCGGCGTCCAAGCCTGCGTCATGGAGTCTTTGTAAGTCAAGCGCCAGGATTTGGGGACGCGGCACTCGCCGACACCGGTGTCGTCATACCAGTAGACGGAGGCTGTCGAGACGGTTTTCGGATGCGCCAGGTCGTACTGCGCCCACTCGGATGTTCCTTTGTGGTCCCACCAGGTGAAGCGCGGCGTGTTCGTGTCAAACGATTTGGCCGGGTCGGAGGGGTTGGACAGGGCGGTGATGTCGTCATGCTCAACGGACGCCGACGCGGCGATGTCGGGCCGCACGGGCGCGGTCCAGTCATGGGCGTCCGGGCCGCTGCCGATAGTCGGAAACGACGTCAGGCGCAGGTGAGCCGCGCCCATTGGAACCAGCGTCACGGTTTCGGTCATCTCGGCAGACCGGACAGGGCTTGGCTGGAGCGGCGTAATGACGTCTTTTGTGTCCATCTGCCAGTTCGGGATTTTCTTTGCTTTAGCATGGAGCGTGATCGGCGTCGTTTCATGCGTGAAGGGGTTCGCGGCGACCGGTCCGCCTTTTGTCGCCACATCAAACGAGTGCGCCGGGTTGGTTTCATCCACAACTAAACCATAGTTCCAGGCCGACAATGGATAAACAGCGTATTCCGGCCACTGAGCGGAGCCGGCGTAGCGGTCCCATTTCTCGCCGATTGCCAGCGAGTAAGTCAGCGGGCCGCGGTCTACGGAAACCGCGTTCTGGTTTGACGCCCAGTGCCGGAGACGAACTTCCATCGGCAGGTGCAGAGCAATGTGGTCGCCGTTCTTCCATGTCCGGTGGACAATCAAGTAGGAGCCGGCGGCGGGCTGGGCCGCAACCGGCTTGCCGTTGACCCGCACCGTCGCGCCGCTGCACCAGCTTGGAATACGCAGGTACAGCGGGAAGGCGATGGGTTTCGGCGACGCCAAAGTCATCTGCACCGTATCGCCGAAGGGGTACTCCGTTGCCTGGGTCAGTGTCACGGCAGTGCCGCCCGTGCCGACTTTGGCGGTGACTTCGGAGGCCGCGTAAAGATTCGCGGCTAACCCGTTATCGGAGGTCGCGTGCCAAAGGTTTTCCGCGAAGTACGGCCAGGCCATGCCGTAGTTGTGCGGGCAGCAGCGGTAATTGTGGACGCCGGGCATGAACGCCTGCATCGGCCAGTCGTTGTCAAAGTCTTTGCCTTTGGGCGTGTTGTCAATCTGGGCGATGTTCATGGACGTGACATAGTGCATGGACTTCTGCTGCGGGTCATAGGACGCCGGCAGCATGTTGAAGGCCAGCTCCTCGCACTTGTCCATCCACTTGGGGTCGCCGTACTGCCGGGTCAAAATCTCAAACGACAGCATGTACTCGGCGATGCCGCAGGTCTCAAAGCCCTGGCGCGGGTCGCCGTAGCCGGGCCGGGCGTTCTCGTCGCCTGCAAAGCCGCCGCCCGGCATCTGCCCAAACTCGGCCATGACCGTGTGGTACTGCCGCTCGGTGGCGGCCAGGTACTTCGGATTGTGGCCGACAACGCCGTACTGCGCCGGCTCGCGAAAGCCCTGGGCAAAGTTGACATTGTGCAGGTTTGGCTTGCCATTGGTCCAGTCGTAACAATTTGCATGGATTTTCTGAACTAAGTCGATTAAAAACGAGTCGCCGGTGCGGTTATACAGCCAGTAGATGCTGTCGATGTTATCACCCCAGCGGTAGCCGGCCCAGCTTTTCGCAAACACCTCCGGCTTCTGCTCGTTTTGCAGGGCAAAATACTTGGTCAAGAACGGCAGCACTTTTGGATCACCCGTCACTTCGTGATACGAGCGAATGGCGTACAGCGCGGGCATGTGCGGCCAGAAGTCCGGGTCGCCGTCAAGCGATGTTCTCGCGCCACTCGGCCCAAACCAGCCGTCGGGCTGCTGGGAATCGATCATGCCGGTAATCCACTTTTCCGCCAGCGCGATGGTCGGCTTGTCGCCCGTCACATAGCCCAGATCGGCCAGCCCGCGCAGCCAGTAGGTGACTTCTTCCCAGCCGGAGTTCGTGTTCGGAGTCACCCAGCCGTTGCCGTCATACTTCAGGTAGTCCGAGACTTCCGGGTAGCGCCCGCACAGGCCGTTGACCTGGAGGGTAAGCTGCTCTTTAAGCCAGCCCGACGGCTTGATGCTGCCCGGCGGCAGCTTTTGGAACGCCGACGGCGCAAGCGGCGCTTTGTTGGGCGTATATAGCCCGCCGGCGGTGGCTTGGACTGCCGGAATGGTCTGGACATCGCTGCCGGCGGCATTGCCTTCGCGCGTCAGCAGGGCCGTGCCGAGGGCAACACCGCCGGCAGCCGCGAGACCCGTCTTCAAAAAGTCACGTCGTTTCATGGTGTCTTCCTTTGGTGGGATGCCGTTCTGAATGCAATAGTCTCTTATTATACACTCTGCGCCGGAGTTCCGTTCCATTCATGCAAAATGAGGATTATTGAGACACAAAAAACTCCGGCCCCTCACGGAACCGGAGTTTTGTGCATGGCGAGTATTTACATGCCGCGCATGGTGAAGTTGTAGAAGTAAGCCTGAGTCTGCCCCGTCGGGATTGACGTTTGCAGCAGAGTACCCTGGCGCATGGCTTTGGCGTGGCCGTCGCAGAACAGCACGTTGGTCAAGTCCGGGCCACCGTGACGGAACAGCGTCGGGTTGTTGTCGTTCAAGGACGGACTCTGTCCCTGGCAGATAATGCCGGGATAGCTTCCCTGAGTGTAGGCCGCGAGGTTCGGGCCGCCGCAGTCAAACTGGAAGGAGCCGGCACCGTCCACCACCCAGATTGTCGAAGCGGGAGACTGAAGGGTAGCAAGGGTATATCCCTGACCGTTGCCACCGTTGTTGTTGCCGGGGCCGATGTCCGGCGCTTGACCGCCGTAGTTGTAGGAGTTGATCGCGTAGCTGCCGTAGTAGTCCTGGTTCGGCGATGCCGGCTGACCCGCCAGGCCAAGCTGCGTGTAAGGAACATACATTCCCGATGCGTTGCCGGTTCCAGTGCCGTTTTGGCCGCTGGTCGGGTCGCCGCTGTCATCGGGGCAGTGGAAGACGGCAGTGCTTTTGACGTAAGGATAGATCATGTCCATCCACTTGTACCGCGGGTTGGCTACAACTGTCGCGCCGTCGGACGCATTGTAGCCCCCTGGCCCTAGCCAGGCGGACACCAGCAGCTCATCATAATCCTGGGAATACTGGATCATTGCCAGGCCGATTTGTTTTTCGTTGGACAAGCACTGGGTCTTGCGGGCGTTCTCGCGGACCTTCTGGAACACCGGGAACAGGATGGCGGCAAGAATCGCGATAATGGCGATGACGACGAGCAGTTCGATGAGCGTGAAGCCTCGTTTCTGAGACTTCAATTGAGTGAATGACATACGATGGCTCCTTGAAGATAAACAATCCGTGTCGGTGATGCTCCCATAACCGTTTAAGTGGATGAGAAGCAAAGTATTCTATCACGTCCCGGCGGCTTTGTCAAGTAGGCAATTTTGCTTATTTTTGCGAAGGCAAGTGGAAGCCCCCTAGCCCCCAATAATGGGGGAACCGGAACAGAGCAGGGGAAGCCGGCACTCTTTCTGGTATCTTTCATGTCCCCCCATTATTGGGGGCTAGGGGGCCTATTCTGCCGCTTTGAGGCCGGCATCAATAATCTGACCGCCAACCGTTTGATGACAATGGACGGCAATCACGTTGGACGCGCCCGATTTCAGCGCGGCATACGCCGCGTTAGACAGCGGCAGCTCCACATATTCGCCGACGTAGCCCGGCGCGGACGCGGCCAAGACGCTGTTGACGTAGACTTCCACGTCTTCGTCGTGGATTGTTCGCACGACGAGCTTTGCGGGAAGGACAGCCGGCAGCGTGACGGTGCGCCGCAGCCAGATGTCGCCGGGGGTATCGGTCCAGGGCGTATTAGGCTGGCCGACGCCCTGACCGAACGGTGCAGAGCCGGTTTTCCACGAAGAAGCGTCAAAGCTTGGCTGTGTCCAATTGTCGGCGGGCTTCTGGGTCGTGTACGCCCAGGTCTGAGGCCGAAGCTCGGAGGTCGGCACCAGATCATGGCTGACCGGCGGCGGCGGCGGGGGCGGCAGTGCGGGGAACTGCCCGGCGTTGGCTGCCGCGATAAACCCCGGCAGCGGCTTGACGACGGCCCGGTCGTAGGTCAAAAGACCATTGGTTTCGCGCTCCACATCGGCAATCTGCGTGTAGACCACGGCGCTCGCACCGAGAATATCGCGCAGGCTGTAGGCTTCTTTTAAGACCTGCTGGTAGCGCTGGGTCAAGTGCCAGCCGTCGCGCTGAATGTCGCCGTAGCCGAAGTTGCCGGCCTCCCACAAATGGTTCGGCACCCGGTAGGAAATGCCGCCGAACTCGCCGCAGACCAGGGCGCGATTGGGGTCGGATTTTTCGGTGGTCGGGTCGGGGTAAGTGTGCGTGTCGTTGATGTCGCCGATGCCTGCCGGGGTCGGCAGCCGAAATTGACTGAGTTTGCCGTCTACGACTTGATTGTAGCCGCCGGACGCGGCATCTACCAGCCGCGTCGGGTCAATCTGTTTGGTCAGCGCAGCAATTGCCGCCGTGTCGTGCTGCCCCCAACCCTCGTTGAACGGCGTCCAGACAATGATGCAGGGATGGTTATAGAACTGGTTCAGCTCGTATGTCCACTCGGTCCGCCACTGGGCCTTAGTCTGAGGAGTGAACGTCTCGCCATCGCCGAACGCCTGCGGCATGTCCTGCCAGACAAGAATGCCGAGCTTGTCCGCCCAGTAGTACCACCGTTCGGGTTCCACCTTGGCGTGTTTGCGGATGAGGTTAAATCCAAACGATTTCGCGGCGTCAATGTCCGAGCGCAGCGCCGCATCAGTCGGGGCCGTGTAGATGCCGTCGGGCCAGTAGCCCTGGTCCAGCGTGCCGATTTGGAACACATCTTTGTTGTTCAGAAGAATCTTGGTCCGCCCCAACTTGTCCTTGCCGAGCGAGACTTTACGCATAGCAAAGTAGCTGCCAACGCTGTCCACTACTTTGCCGCCGCGTTTGAGATCGACTTTTAGGCCATACAGAAAGGGATGCTCCGGTGTCCACGGATGCGTATTCGGCACGCGCAGCCGGGGTTCCGTATCTGCCAGCACGATCCGGCTCGTTTGAGCGTGAGCTGGCGCGTCCACTACCGTCACCTCCATTCGATATCCAGCAGCATTGTCTGTTTCCACCGCGAGCCGCACGGAGTTCGCTCCAAACTCCGGCGTAATCCTGAGGTACGCAATGTGCGCCGCCGGCACGGGTTCCAGCCACACCGACTGCCAGATGCCCGTCGAACCTGTATACAAGACGCTGACCGGATGCGCCCGCTGCTTGCCGACTACCTGCGCGTTCGGCGTGCCGTCGGTCATCGGATTAAATGCCGAAACGATTAGCTCATTCGCGCCGGGCGTGAGCGCATCCGTAATGTCATACTCAAACGCCGTGTAGCCGCCTTTGTGGTCGCCCAGCAAATGCCCGTTGACACTCACTGTGCTGTCCCAATTGACCGCGCCGAAGTGCAGCAGCACCCGCTGGCCGCTGACACGCCACGATGCCGGAACGGTGAACGTCCGCCGGTACCAAAGCCGCTGCGTTGTCGGACTTTCCCCACGAATGCCCGACAGCGCCGACTCGTAGGGATAAGGAACTAAGATCTGCCCGCTGTACGCCGCCGGAGCCGATGCCGCGCCGCTGTCAGTCAGGCCATAGTCCCACAATCCATTCAGGCTTTGCCAGCGGGTGCGGGTCATTTGCGGGCGCGGGTACTCCGGCAGCGCATTTGCCGGGGACACGTCTTTGCTCCAGCGTGTCGGCAGAAAGTTGCCGGCGGGCTGCCAGGGCGCGGCATGGACAGCAGATAACAGCGAAAGCGCTGTGAGACACGGCAGCAAGCCACGAAGAAGGGTCAAGCGAAGCATTCTTAATTATAAAGATTTTTGAGACTCGTGTCAAGGCGGACTGAGCCGCAAAAGCCCCTGGAAACTATATTTCCAGGGGCTGAAACAACGACAGCGCACACGCTCACTTTTTCAGTGAAATCTAACAGGCTAGATGGGGCTGAATGTCGCCGCATAAACCGAGCCGCCCGTGCCTTCCGCCGAGGGAGAGCCGTTGTCGGTGCGCTGCGGATTAGCGGAATTGAGGGCAGGGTAGCCATAGGAGATACCGGAAGGACGCAGCCACTTGACATGGCCGTCTGCCATCAGATAGTTCGCACCATCTGTGTGCAGACCCGCTTTTGTTGTCCCATAACTTGGAGAAATAAAGCCGGTCACATATTGGTTTACGCTGTTGTGGGCGTCGTAGTTCTCGTAGCCATTTCCGATTCCAGACATCTGTATGCCTTTGGTGTTGGTGCCAGCAGTGTTATAGGGAGGCGGGAGTGTTTCCGCTGAGTCGGTAATAACCGCAGCATCCCCAGTCGTTTCATACAGCAGGACCGTCTTAGCCGGAGAAACAAACGCCGGCAGGCCGCTGGCGATTCCTGTGGATGAGTTATTGAGGCCGTTATCCCGGCAGATATTGAGGCCGTTGTAGCTGTAGGAAACAGGGTAAGTCGCCTGCGTAGTTGCCGTAGCCGCCGCGCCGGAAGTGCTGTCATCCGGGCATTTGTAAACACCGGTGGATTTGACGTAAGAGTAAAGCTGACCGGCCCAGCCGACGCCTTCATGCTCCTGGGAGAAACGCACCCAGCTTCCGTTCGGGTACTTTTCGTCTCCATCCTGGCTGTACTGAACAAAAGCAAGTCCAAGCTGCTTTTCGTTGCTTATACAAGAAGCGCGGCGGGCGTTTTCGCGGACCTTCTGAAAGACCGGGAACAGGATCGCGGCAAGAATCGCGATAATGGCGATGACGACGAGCAGCTCAATCAAAGTAAAGCCGATGCGGCTCCGAGAACGAGTGATGGGCATAGGGGCAATCTCCTAGAATAATTACGCGCCGCAATCCTTTCTGCGGATAATTCATACTAACACGGATATGCCTGCTTGTCAACTAAATCGGTTAAGCAATTTTGTTTGTTGACAAATTGCGGAGGCCGGGTATAATAACCATGCCCCGAAAGCCGAAGTGGCGGAATGGCAGACGCGGAGGTCTCAAAAACCTTTGGGGGCAACCTCGTGGGGGTTCGAGTCCCCCCTTCGGCATCAGCACGCAAGCATAAAACAGAAATCAGCCGGCCCTCATATGAGGGCCGGCTGATTTGCCGTCAGGGACCTGACGATTAGTGATGCGGGACGATCAGCGTGGCGGCTTGGTAGGCATATATCCAGTAGCCCAGGCCAGGCTGAAGAGAATCCGTGTCGCGGACATAAACATAGCTGCCGGCGGTCGTTCCCGTGCTGGGAGACCAGCGGTACACCAGGCTGCTGATGAGAAGCGGCGAGGACGCCGCAGCCTGGTCAAAGGGAAGCGTCGTTCCATTGGCGCTGACATTCAGGCTGCCTACGGTTTCCCCGGTCGGCCAGGGCTGGCCGATCTGGTTCCATCCCGGCGAAAGCGCGATGGAAAAGTCCTGCGCCGGGTTTGCCGGTGTTCCCACTGAGCTGAGGGTGACGGCAGAACGCAGGTAGACCCAGTAGCCAACCCCAATGTGCATCGCGTCGGCGGGCGCTGTGGGGGTCAGGGCGTAGGCCCCGGTAGCCGACTGCCAGGTGGCGAGCAGGACCCCAGTGTAGCCGAACAGGCCGTCAAGCGGGACCCCGGAGTAGTCGTAGGGTGCGGAAATCATGTTCAGCCCAACGGGATAGGAAGTCCCCGGTGCGCCGCTAACCGTGACGGACGCTGTCAGGGATGCCGTTTGGGACGCCCCGGCAAGCTGCGCGGAAACTGTCGCGGTGCCAGCGTGGGGTGTCGCTGCCGAGAATGTCGCGGTGGCGGACCCGGCGGGAACAGTGACGGCTGCGGGAACAGTCGCGGCCGGGCCGCTGCTGGAAAGCGCGACCGACAGGCCGCCGGCGGGCGCAGGCGCATTCAGCCGCAGCGTGCCGGTAATTGCCGTGCCGACCTGGACCGAAGGCGGCGAAAGCGAAAGCGAGGCGACTTGGATTGGCAGGATTGTCAAAGCCGCTTTTTCCGTCGCCGTCCCCAGCACTGCCGTGATTGTCGCGGTCACGGTGGCCGAGACGCCGGAAGTCGGGATCGCCACCGAAGCGGAAGTCGCTCCCGCCGGGATGAACAGAGTTGCGGGAACCTGAGCTGACGGGCTGGAGCAGGACAAGACGGCAGTGACGCCGGTGCTGGGCGTGGATGACCCTAGTGACAGGGTAAGCACTGTTGTTTGACCGCCGACCACCTGCGGGGGGGCGAGAGATAGCCCTTGCAGCAGGGCCGCTTTGACTATCAGGATCGTGTTCTTCGTGACCCCGCCAAATGTCGCCGAAAGCGTGACAGGGATAGTCGCAGGCACGACAGTGGTTGTGATGGGAACCGTAGCCATCGTCTGACCGGCGGGGATCAGGACGCTCGCCGGTACCGGGGCTGCTGAGCTGCTGCTGGACAAGGCGACGGCTGCCCCGCCGGCGGGCGCAGGCAGGGTCAGCGCTACGGTGAGAACCGCACTGTCGCCGCCGAAGACGCTGGATGGCGCGACTAAAACCTGCTCCACTGCGGGTGCCTGCACTGTCAAAACAGCTGTCTGCGAGACACCGTTCAGCGTCGCCGTGAGTGTGGCCGCAACCTGCGTCGCGACAGGGGCAGTAGTGATCGGGAAGGTCGCGGATACCGCACCTGCCGGCACGGTGACGGACGATGGGACTGTCACCGCCGGGCTGCTGCTGGAAAGAGTCACGGCCACGCCACCGGCTGGAGCGGGGCCGTTGAGGGTCACGGTCCCGACCGAAGAAGCGCCTCCGGCGACTGCGGACGGGTTCAGCGTCAGCGACATCGGCGCAATGACAGCCGGCGGGGGCGTCACGGTCAGGGTCGCGCTTCGGCTGCCGCCGCCATAAGCGGCTGTAATAGAAGCCGTGGCGGCAGCCGTAACGGCGGTAGTCGTCACGGTGAAGTCTGCCGTAGTCGCTCCGGCGGCGACTTGCACGGTAGCCGGCGCGGAAGCGGGACCGGAGCCGACCGTAATGGTTACTGTCGCGCCGCCGGTCGGCGCGGGGTTTGCCAGGGTGACGACGGCGTTCGAGGTCAGGCCACCGACCACGGACATGGGCGTAAGCGTCAGCGAGCTGACCGGGTTGACGGCGACAACGGCTGCCGGCGCGAACTGCGCGAGCAGTCCGGCACCGTCAAATGATCCCCAGCCGGTGGCGTCATCATAGCCGGGGACGGCGACCCAGTACAAGTTGTCGCTGTTGTCGTCAATGTCATGGAACGCAGTCGCGTAGGCGGCGCTCTGGGCGGTCGTGTAGATTATCGGGTTCGCAAAGCCTAAATCCGCGGTTCCATTCGCTTCGCGCTGCTGGTTGACCAGCGCCGTAAACGCAGCCCACAGCGGGGCGGCGCAGCTTGTGCCGCCGAAAATATAATACCCTGCACCATACGTCGGATCTGTAAAATAGATGGAGTAGCCAGTGTTGGGATCGGCGTCCAGGCTGACGTCCGGCACATTACGCATCGTCTGGGACGCGGCGTGAGGAAGTCCGGTTTGGTAGTCGGGGATCGGCCAAAACTCGCTGATGCCGCCGCCGCCGCCGGAGCCATAAAAGGATTCATCAAAGGCATTTGGATCGCTCCAAGTAGACTCGGAAACGTATGGCCCGCCCAGCCCAAACACTTTCAGCGACGTGCCGCCGACGCCGGTGACATACGGCTGGGACGCGGGATCGTCCACGGTCAGGTCAAAGCCGTCGTCATACGCGCCGGAGTCACCGGCGGCCGCGTACATGCTCTGGCCCTGCGCCGCGAGCTGCTGGAAGAGGGTATTTTCCGAATTCATGGCATCGGACTCATACTGCGGGTCTTCCGTCCTTCCCCAGGAGGAGCTGATTTGTTTGGCGATGTCGTCCTGCGCGATCTGCGTGTAAATCGCAAGCGTCGTTGCGCCGGTATCATCATTGGGCGCTTCGTACACATAGATGGCCTTCGCGCCCGGCGCAAGCGCCGTCATCAGCTCAATGTCCAGGGTGACTTCGCCAGCCCCGTCGCCCAGCGTTGGTACGCCGCCGCTGACCGCGACATTCTGCAGCGGGACGTTAGGAAGGTTATAAAACGACTCATAGTTGCTGATGTCGCTCGGCATGTAACCATCCAGCTCGAACAAGGCCAGCGTCTGCCCCGTGCCGGTCAGCGGAGTTTTAGAAAGATCGTAAGCCTTCTTGACATCGTTCGGCGTCAGCCCGCCGCCGGGGCCGCTGCCGATAGGGTTGACGCCAACCGTGAGCGGCGTCGCCTGCCGGCGGATGTTGTGCGGGCGAGAGATTGTGGTGTTTTGCAGGCCGACGACCCCGGCCAGGCTCCCGGCCAGCGCCGCCGGGATTGCCGGGTCGCTGTCCGGCGCATGAAAGACGCGCCCTGTCGGAGACTGAAAGTTTTGCAGATGGAGATGGAACGCGGCTTCGACTTTTGAGGCCGAGCCGGAAACTTCCAGCAGCAGGCGGGTTGCATGGGTGTGCGTGACGGTCAGCCCGTTGGCCTGCGCGAACGCGGCGACTTTTTGATAAGTCTGCGCGGTCGGGCAAAAGCGGGTTGTGAACTCGGCAGGGGTGATAAAATGATGGAACAGCGGGTCGCCCGGCGTGTACTGCCGCTGCAAAAGCCGCTCCAGGCCGGCCGGGTCACGCAGCTTTAGCGTCAGCGCCAGTGGAACGACATCGGTGCCGCTCTTGCGGCCTACCAGCGCCGAGCGGTGCACAATGTCCGACCCGACATGTCCCGGCAGGCGCACCAGCGCCGGAGCCGCTACGGGCGTCGGAGCGGCGTCGGACTGAGTGAGGCCAGAGCCGACAAGGCAGGCCAGCGACGCCGCCAGCAGCACGGAAATTTTTTCAACGGAGATTTTCTTAAAGGGGAATGATTTCTTCACGGTGTTTCTCTTCCAGCACGATGAGGTTCAGCAAAGATGCCATGCTTAGAGTAACATAGCCGGGCCTACTTGTCAAGAGGAAACTGGAAAAGAAATCATAAGATAATCTAATTTGACAGAATTACTGTGACTCGCGGACATCGCGCAGGTATTTGACGTGGCCGTCAAAGAAGACCCGGTTGCGCCCGCCGAAGTGGACCGCTAGGCCCCGAAACGACGGCGGAGCGGTGGAATTGATCGGAAAGTAGGGATCAACCGCAAGCTCTAAGTCCGCTTCACTTTGCGGAACCGCCGGGTTGATCGTACTGTCTACAACAACCGGGCTGTTTTCAGCAGCGATATCATCGACGCACTGCTGCGGCAGCTTGCCCCAGCATTCCGACGGCTTGGAAAAATCAGGCCGGTCAAAGCGCCACATCCAGTACCGCGTTGTCATACTCAGGGGCGTCGTGACCGGAAGCGTCACCTGCGCCACGCGGTTAAAGCCCATCGGGTCGGGCCGATCCATTGCCGAACCGGTGACGCTGGGGCAGGACCAGATGCCGTCGCCCTGAATGTACGGGTTCAGCACAATCGCCGCCCACCCTGCCCGCGGGTCGGAGCCGGGGAAAGAGCCGGTTCCCCAGGGCAGGTAGCCGAGCGAGACTTTTAAATCGCGCCGGTCCGGCAGCCGCTCATCGGCGTCCTGCTCATACTGGATCATCGCCATGCCGATTTGCCGAAGATTAGACTGGCAGACGGCGCGGCGGCCATTCTCGCGGACTCGCTGAAAAACAGGGAAAAGGATCGCGGCGAGGATCGCAATAATAGCGATGACGACGAGCAGTTCAATGAGTGTAAAAGCTTGAGTAAGTGCGCGTCGGATCATGTGTCACTTGCCGCGTTCAAAAGCAATGCGAAGCGGACGATCCGCCGGAACCGGCCCGCATCTGCGCGAGTCGCCCCACTCCGGCGGAAATGCGGCGGGCAGGTCTGCGCCCGCCGGGGCCGCTTCGCTCTGGATCGCCCCATGAGAGGCGATAAGGGCTGCCGCCCGGCCACAACATCGGGACCAAGCGGCAGCGCACACAAGTTAAACGACTGCCGGGGCGCTTTTGTTCCCCGAACGCTTGTTTTATTTTCGGCGGCGGGCAAAGAAAAGCCCCACGCCGCTTCTGCGGCACGGAGCTTCTTTCTGAGAAACTGTGTAGAAAGCCTCCCTGCCCTGAACGGCAGGGCTTTAAAGGAGCAATCTCCCGCCTGCGCGGGCGAAGACAAAGCCCATCCAATGCCCGCACAGGATCCAATGCTCGCGCAGGCGGGGAGTTGCCCGCGCAGGCGGGGAGTTGCCCTTTTGAAGCACGGGGGTTCAGCCCCGTGGAAACTCTTTCTATACAGTTTTTGAGCATTCAAGGGACGGTTTATGGGTATGGCCCATAAAGCGGGCCAGTGGCGGTTTGGTTGTTCGTGGCATCCAAAGACCACTCTAGAAACTCAGTGTTGCTGTAATCGCTGGCAGCGCTGCTCGTTTCCCAGGTCAGCCGCTCGCTGCCGTCGGGCAGCGCGAAGAGGCTGTCCAGCATAGTCCCGGCCCCGGCGCTGTAAGTGGGGCTGATAGACGTTTGGACATCGGCGGCGTTCAGCGACCAGATGGATACCAAATCTCCTGAATAGCTGCCGCTGCTGTCCGTCGTGCCGGGATGCGTCCAGACCAGGCGGGACGTGCTGGACGGGGAGGCAATCAGGCTGTTGGTGCTCCAGCCGGCGTAGGGACCATAGGTTGGGCTGATCGCGGTTTGATGACCCGTCGAGTCCATTGACCAAATGGAGGCCGTATCGCCGGTGTAATTGCCGCTGCTGTCGGTGGTGCCGGAAAGAGTCCAGAGCAGCCGTGCCGTGCCGTCATACGCCGGATACAGCTCGTTGAACTGCCAGCCGGGGTAACGCCCGTAGGTGGGGCCGATCGAGAGCTGAGTGCCGCGTCCGTCGGTTTTCCAGACCGAGAGCTGATCGCCTGTATAGTTGTTATTGCTGTCGGTCGTACCTTCGTTGACCCAGACGACATACGAAGTGCCGTCTTTGTTGAAGGAGGGAATTCCTTCCCGGAAGTACCAGCCGGCGTAAGGGCCGTAAGTCGGGCTGATGGACAACTGACTTCCAACCGAGTCTACCGCCCAAATGGAAAGCTGAGTGCCGTTGAAAGCGCCGCTGCCGTCCCGTGTACTTTTCACCCAGTAGAGGGCTGCGGTTCCATCCGGGTTTGGAAAACATTCATAAAACTGCCAGCCGGTGTATGGCCCGTAAGTCGGGCTGACAGACATCCGGTTGCCGCTGCCGTCCAGCGTCCAGAATGAAAGAATGCTCCGGTAGGCTGTGGCCGCTGAACCGCTGCTGTTCGTTGAAGCGCTGTTCATTGTCCAGGCCATCCGCAGCGTGCCGTCAAACGCCGGAATCAACTCATCTGCGTGCCAGCCGGGGTACGGGCCATAGGTGGGGCTGATTGCCATTTGATGCCCAGTTGCATCCACGGTCCAGATAGAAGCCATGTCGCCGCTGTAGTTGCCCTGGCTGTCCGTGGTGCCGCTTTTGACCCACAGCACATAGGAAAGCGGGGTTTTGAGACTGAAAGTCGTCTGCTGCACCGTCCACGGACTGCTGCTTTGCGCCAGCGCGGGATGCGGCACCGTGATCAGGAAAATTGCCGTGCAGCACAGCAGAAGCGCCGCGGAAATGCGGCAGCGCCAGGACAGTGCAGGAAATCTAACAAGCATAAGAACCTCCAAAACGCGGGTATTCCACCGCAGACAAGCCCAATTGCTTCCAATCTGCGCCGTGTTCCTACGCATCATACACGCCTGCCGTTAAACCACCGTTAAATTTTTGACCTGTCATAAAGTTTTTTGCACCAGCCGATAAAAAACGCCCCAGCTTTTTAGGCTGGGGCGTTTTTTGCAGTGCTTCGGCTGAGTGAAAGGAACCTAAGCGGGCTTGATTTCGACTGTCGCGCCTTCGGCTTCGATCTTGGCCTTGAGAGCGGCGGCGTCCTCGGCGTTCAAGCCTTCCTTGACCGCCTTCGGGGCGCTGTCCACCAGGTCTTTGGCTTCTTTGAGGCCGAGTGCGGTGATTTCGCGGACAACTTTGATGACGTTGATTTTCTTGTCACCGGCGGCCATCAGCATGACATTGAACGAGGTTGGGGCTTCCGGCGCGGCGGGAGCCGCATCGCCGCCGCCAGTGCCGTTGGATTGCGCGACGGGCGCGGCGGCGGAAACGCCGAATTCTTCCTGCAGCTGCTTGACAAAGTCGCTGAGTTCGAGAACGGTCATGCCTTTGATGGTTTCCATCATTGCGGCTGTATCGGCCATAGTGTTATTTCTCCTGAGATGTTATTTTGGTTCGTAAAGTTAAGCGGTCTCGGCTTCGGCAGAGCTGTCCTGCTTGTCTGCAATGGCTTGAAGCGTAAAAACAAAGTTTGAGATAATGCCGCCAAGCGTTCCGACAAAGCCGGCGATGGGCGACTGCAAAGAGCCGAGCATCTGCGACAGCAGCACTTCACGCGGCGGAGTCTTGGACAGCGCCTCCACCTGCGCCGTCGTCAGCACGCGCCCGTCCATGACGCCGGCCTTGACCGACATCGCTTTATGGGCAGCAGCATATTCCAGCATGATCTTGGCGACCGCCACGGGATCGCCTTTAGCAAAGCCGATAGCGGTAGGGCCGGTCAGAAACTCGCCCATGTCGGCGATAGGCATGGCACCTTCAGCGGCCAGCTTGAAAAGCGTGTTCTTGACGACCCGGTACTCGGCATCTACGTCGCGCAGCTTTTTGCGAAGCTCGGTCAGCTCGGCCACGGACAGGCCGCGGTAGTCGGTCAAGATGGCGGCTTTGGTCTGTCCGACCAGCTCTTTCAAGTCTCCGACGACTTCCACTTTGGAGCCGGCGGGTTCAATTGTGTATTCCGTTGCGATAATATTCACCTCCTTCAGTTCGGTTTGGTCTTTAAAAACAAAATGCGCCCTTGTGGCTGCCACAGACATTGGGGACAGGCCGCAGGGCGCAGGTGTCGCGGCACGGCAAAACTGTGTTTGCGGCGTGTCGCGGGTGTTCCTACTGCCTCGGCGGGCGGACTTTAGTCCATTACTCCCTGTTTTGTTCAGGAAACCGGCTGTCTGCGGCGTGTTATTGAGTTGTGTGTCAGCATACCTCACCCCGGAACTCCGTTCCGACCCTCTCCTTATCAAGGAGAGGGTGAAAACTTGTTTTCGGGTGAGGTAACTCTTTTATCCCTTGCCGGCGGCAATGGCGACGGCGCGGAGCGGGTCAATGCGGACGCTTGGACCCATTGTGGACGAAACCGCAATCTTCTTGAAGTAGCGGCCCTTAGACGCCGTCGGCTTGGCTTTTTGCAGGGCATCCATCAGCGCGTTGAAGTTCTCCAAAAGCTGCGCCTCGGTGAACGACGCTTTGCCAAGCGGGGCATGAACAATGCCGGCCTTTTCGACGCGGTACTCGACGCGGGTGGCCTTCTTGATGTCGTTGACGGCCTGGCCGATGTTGGGCGAGACGGTGCCGGCCTTCGGGTTCGGCATCTTCTGCTTGAAGGTCGCGCCCAAACGTCCGACTTGGCCCATCATGTCAGGGGTTGCGAGAATCAGATCGTAGCTTTTCCAGTCCAGCGTGCCTTTTTGGACCTGCTCGATCAGCTCCTCCGCGCCGACCAAATCCGCACCGGCGGCTTCGGCATCGGCGGCTTTCGGGCCTTTGGCGAATACCAGCACTTTACGGCTCTTGCCTGTGCCATGCGGCAGGGTAGTGACGCCGCGCACCATCTGGTCGCCGTGGCGGGGGTCAACACCTAAATTGAACGCAACGCCGACGGTCTCATCAAATTTGGCATTGGCGAGGCTTTTCACCAATTCCAGCGCCGGCGTCGGGTCCAGCAGCGTATCCGTGTCGGTCTTTTTGGCAATCTCTTGGTAGCGCTTGCCAACGGTCTTCACTCGGTCTTGCTTTCGCATTTTTTGTCTCCTTGTGGTGCTGACGGGCGTTCGAGGCCCTCCCACAGTGGTTAAGGAGCGAGGAAGTGAACTTCTCTCGCTAGGATAACGCCCTTCGGACGGAAGACTCACGCACGAACGGTTTCTTCTCGTCCGCAGGGCGGTCTTATTCAGCAGATACGCAGTAATGCCGAAGGTATAGAGAAGTTTACTTCCTCGCTCTTCTGCTTCTTGTTACCCAATGTCAATGCCCATTGAGCGGGCGGTTCCGGCGATAATCTTCATCGCGGCGTCGGTGTCGTTTGCATTCAGATCCGGCGCTTTCATCTCGGCGATGGAGCGAAGCTGCTCCGGGCTGATCTTGGCGACTTTGGTCTTGTTCGGCGTTCCAGAGCCGCTTGGAATGCCGGCGGCCTTCTTCAAAAGGTCCGCGGCAGGCGGCGTCTTGGTGACGAACGTAAACGAGCGGTCTTCGTAGATGGTGATTTCGACAGGAACAATGGAGCCGATCTGCGAGGCAGTCCGCTCATTGTAGCCCTTGATGAACTCCATCATATTGATGCCGTAGCCGCCAAGCGCAGGGCCGACGGGGGGGGCGGGAGTCGCTTTACCCGCGTTGATTTGGAGCTTGACGACTCCGGTAATTTTCTTTGCCATTGTTGTTGTTCTGTCCTTGCAAGGCGCGAGGGAATAGATTCCTCTCGCTGAATGGCATCCTTCGGATGTAGGATTAGCTAACGCTCGGCGTTCTTCGTCCGAAGGATGCCATTCAGCGAGAGGAATTTATTCCCTCGCATCCTGGTCATGTCTGATACCTACGAAATCTTCTCGACTTGACCAAATTCCAGCTCAACCGGCGTGTCGCGGCCAAAAATGGAGATCAAGACTTTAACTTTGTCTTTCGGCGCGTTGATTTCCTGAATGGTGCCGGTAAAGTCCGCAAACGGGCCGGCATTGACACGGACCGACTGGCCGACTTCCCAGCGCGGGCGGATAATCGGCTTGTTTTCCGACTCTTCCAGCGCCTTCTTGATGTCCCGCACTTCGGCGTCTTTGACCACCGTCGGCTTGGCGTCGCCGACAAAGCCGATCACGCCGGTCGTGCTTTTGACCAAGTACCAGGTGTTGTCGTCCAGCACCATTTCAATAAAGACGTAGCCAGGGAAGACTTTGCGGTCAATCTCGCTTTTCTTGCCCTGACGGACTCGCGACTCTTTTTCCGTCGGCACCAGAATATCAAAGACTTTGTTTTTGAGACCCATCGTATCCGCGCGGCGCTCAATGTTTGTTTTGACTTTTTTCTCGTGGCCTGAGTAGGTATGAACTGCGTACCAATGCTTCAGCATTTTTCTAATTTCTTCTTATCTGCCCGAATGCTTATCTGCCTGACGCGAACAATATGTAGGCGAGCTTGTTCATCAGGGCGTCAATGCCGCCGACCCAGATCGCAACTGCCGCCACGAGTGCCAGCACCACGGACGTTGACTTAGTCAAAACGTCGCGGTTCGGCCAGGATGTTTTCTTCAGCTCCACCCAGGCTTCCTGAAAAAACTGCGTCGGGCTGACCTGCGGCTTGTTTGCCATCTGCTGGGCGCGGCGCTGGACATCGGACAGCCGGGCGCTTCCGGGCGCGGCAGGCTTGGCCGGGCCGGCCTTTTTGGGGCCGCTGACATCCGGCTGATTCGGGTTGTTGTCGTAACTTTTCGCCATAAGTACCGCCTTTGGGAGTGACGTCTTTGCTGGTGAGAACAGGCAAAAAAATGAACAGGGGTCGCGCCCCTGTTCGGTCTCTGGGAGGTAATATAGCACATCCTGCAAAATATGTCAAGCCAAAGCCATGAAAGCCGGCAAAAACAGCGCGGATAAACAAAGTTTCCGGGTATATATTATGTACGCCGCAGAGGGCTGCGCTTCCGCCGGGTGCCGACAGGCTAAGTGCCAAGAAATCATTGTCAGAAAGTTCGCTATCATGGTCAACGAGCCAAATCCTTATGCCTGTCTTGGATTGATGCCAGGCAACTCTCAGGCCGACATCAAGCGCCGCTACCGGGAGCTTGCCAAGCAGTATCATCCTGACCTCAACGGCCATGGTGCCGGACTGGAAGAAAAGCTGCGCGACTTGAATGCAGCTTATGCGTTTTTGTCGAACCCAGCCCGCAAAGCGGAGTATGATGCTACTTACGCAGCCATCTTCAGCGCGGCGCGAGCGCCGCAGCCGACGCCTTCCCTTCTTTCACCCTCGCTGATCTATGCGCCCCGGCACCGCAGCCGACGGCGTCCGCTTCGAGTCGCGGTAGGCCTGACTTTGCTGATGCTGCTTTCCACCGGAGTTGGGTTCTTGTTCAATGCCGTCAACGGCTCGCCGGTGCTTTCGGAACTGTTTACTCAGGCTTCTAAAAAGCCCACTGTCTCAGAAGCCCCCCCGCCCGTCTATTCGTTCTTGCCTTCCCACAATGTCTTTGACACGCAGGGCGGCGCAGGCAATCAAAGTACGGCAAGTGTGCCGGCTTCCATTGCGCTTGGTCAGAACTCGTCGCCTTAGCCGCTGTCAGATCTCGTGCTGCTGCTGCTGATGCCGGGCTTCATCTTCAAACGGCTCGATATGGATAATTGGATGCAGATTGGGTAAAGCACGGCGCAGGTGGTCTTCCAGCTCTTCCGTCAGCCGGTGCGCCTCTACGAATGTGTGCGTATCGGCGATCTGCACATGGACATCTATATGCCGGTGTGACCCGGATTTCCGGGTACGCAGCTTATGAAACCCGCGCACTTCTGAATGTGCGAGGAGAATTGCTGTCAGCGCCTGCTCCTCGTCCGGCGGCAGCGCCGCATCTGAGAGGGTCAGCACCGCTTCCCCCGCCAGCCCGAAGCCAACCCGTAGAATAAGAAACGATACTCCCAGCGCCGCTGCCGAATCCCACCAAAGCTTTCCCGTCAGATGCACCAGCGTCAAGCCCAGCAGAACCCCCAGCGACGTCACCACATCGGTTTGCAGATGATGCCCATCGGCGGCAAGCGCCGGCGAGTC
Organism: uncultured Armatimonadales bacterium; assembly: GCA_964243345.1. GTDB lineage: Bacteria > Armatimonadota > Armatimonadia > Armatimonadales > Capsulimonadaceae > JANXMY01. Next base: position 101,800 of record CAXTER010000002.1, on the reverse strand, counting down.
TGTTTCCTGTCCGACCCGAAGCAGCCGCCGGGATACGACAAAGTTCACAATTGCCGACGCTCCCATGACCCCAATGCCCCAGCCCAGCCCCGGCAGCGGGTCCGGGTGCAGCAGATGCCGCACCGCTTCGCCGATGGCAAACACGCCGCCGACCAGAATCAGCGCCGCCGTCGCCGCACCCGACAAGTTTTCAATTTTACCGTGGCCGTAGGCGTGTGAATGGTCCGGCGGCTCGTCGGAGGCCCGCACCGACAGCAGCGCCAGCGCCGAGCCGACCAAATCCGCCGCTGAGTTGACCGCTTCCGCCAAAATGCCTGCACTGCCGGTGACTGCCCCAACCACGATTTTGAGGCTGAGCAGTGTCCCGCTTGCCGCAAGAGACCAGCGGGCGGCATCGCGCTTACGCTGGATATTCTGAAGTTCGGCTGGAGAGAGTGACATGCAAAAAGCTCGGAAAAGTGCGAGGAGATAAATCTCACTCGCTGAATAACGTCCTGCGGACGAATGATAATCAGCGTTTGGCTTCTCCCCATCCGAAGGAGGCCATCCAGCGAGAGGAATTCATTCCCTCGCCTCCCCTCGCTCCTCCTACCGCCCCATCCCCACCAGCTTCGCCTTCACCGCCGGGCTGCCGTACCCCACCAGCTCCATATACGCCACGCCCGCCACCATCAAATGTGCAGATTGTAGACCAAGTTGACCGTTTGACAACACGTTGCCCCGTTCGGCGTTTACGCTGCACAGCCCTTCCCAAATGCCTGCCCCTGGCCCTAAGATCGGCATCTCCTGATTTTGGACCTCCGCCGTGATGTGCAGGCTGAGATTGTGGTCGGGAAACGCCACCGTCCACCCCAGTGGGTAAGTCACGCCGCTGGTCGGGCTTTTCCACAGCGATTTCGGGTCAGGCGTGAAGATAATGTTCTTCGTGACGCTTTGATGCCCGGCTTTGTCCATAAACGTCGCCAATGGGTAAAAGATGCGGCCTGTTGCCAGGTCACGCTGACGAAAAAACAAAATGTCTGTGCCGTCGTCAAGCTGCACGCCCCACCAGTCCCAGCCGTCATTAGACGCCACCCACGAGTTGCCCCACTGATGGTCAAACCAGCCTTGCCCGCCGGTGATGTTTTCCGGCCCTGCGCCGGTGTCGATGGTCCCGCCGACCGCGCACCGGGTCAGCGAGAAGTAGTACATGTCTGTCGGCGACTTTAATCCCGTTTCGCCTTTGCCGCCGACTGCCATCGGCGGCTTTTGCGACTCAAGCGTCAAATGGATTTTGTCCGGCCCGCCCGCGTTTAGGCTGAGGGCGAATGCTGTGTTGGCGCTGTTTGTCGCATCCAGCGTGTTGTCCGTGCCGTAAGCGATGTGGAACGGGCTGTTGACGACCGACGACTTGCCGGCAATTTCCTGGCTCGGCGGCGGCAGCTTGCCATGGTTGAGGTCTGTGAGGAACGCTTTCATACTCGTGTCGCCGGGGTTCTGAGCAGCCAGCAGCGGCCCGAACTGCTTCAGCAAGCCTACCATCGTAGAGTCGGCCAGCGAATAGGGGCGCTGCGTTTTGGCATCCAAATCGGTGACGGCGTAGATCAAATAGTGGGCGCGGGGCATCGGTGAGCCGTCTAAAGGATTGGCGCCGGAGCCGAACCGGAAAAATGAGCCGATGAGCGCCAGATGCCGGCCTTTCTCGGTAGTGACATGGGCGTTGACATACCACCACTCAATGTTGACGTCGCTGTGGGCGGCGACGCCAAAATGCCCCGCCGGGGCCGGCGCAGGCAGTGGCGCAGGCGGCGCGGCCTTGATGCCGAGCGGCGCGAGTAAAAGAGCAAGAGCGCACAAGAAAAGGCGCATAAGAAAAGTCTGCTTTCTAAAAGAGCAAGCCGGGGTTCTCTGCAAACCGGCACAACTAGCCGCCGCTGTCCCGCCGGTACTCGCCGCCTTCTTTGGTGCGAAGAATGGCGATGCGCTGCTGCTCGGCGGCCAGCATGTCAAACTCCGCCTGCGTCAGCGTCGTGCGGGAGTTGAGGTCAACGCCGAGGCCGGGCAGCATCGGGGCCAGCGCTTCTTCCCGCAGGCCAAGCTGCGCGGCGGCTTCTGCGAGCGTGTATGTTTTGGACATGAGAACCTCCGGGACGGGATTTCGATTAGTATACCCGTTCTGACTTCACGCTCTTTCTTGACTTCACAAGCCGTTTCGGGCTATTATTGACGGCAATGCGTATCTTAGTGACCAATGACGACGGCGTCCAGTCCGACGGTTTATTTGCGCTGGTGTCGGCGCTGCGCGAAGTCGGCGACGTTTCCGTAGTGGCCCCGGAGCGCCAGCAAAGCGCGACCGGCCATGCGATTACCCTGCATAAGCCTCTGCGCCTGTCGGAAGTAAAATTACGAGACGGCTCAAAAGCATTTGCCTCGAACGGCACGCCGTCCGACTGCGCGGCTTTGGGCATTTTGGAAGTCATGGGCGGGAACGTAGATTTAGTCGTTTCCGGCATCAACCACGGCCCTAATCTCGGCTGGGACGTGCATTATTCCGGCACCGTCTCGGCAGCCATTGAAGCCGCGATGGTCGGCCACGCTTCCGTTGCCGTGTCTGTGGCATCATGGGACAAAGATATTCACTGGGGGCCTGCCGCAAAGTTTGCCGCTGAGGTCGCAAAGCGCCTGCAAACCCAGCCCCTGCCTCCGCACACCATTCTTAACATCAACGCCCCCAACCTGCCCCACTCTGAACTTAAAGGCATCGCCGTCACGACGCAGGGCCGGCGTCAGTATGTGGATCGTCTGGAAAAGCGCCTCGATCCCGTAGGCCGCCCTTACTACTGGCTTGGCGGGTCACTTGCCGAAGAAGCCGCAGGCGCGGAAGCCGGCTCCGATGTCCGCGCCGTCGCCGACGGCAGGATTTCCCTCACGCCCATTCACTTAGATTTAACCGCCTACTCCCTCCTGCCGTCACTGAAAGAGTGGGAATTATGAGTCACCTTTTAGAAAAGCCGGCGCCGACCTGCAATGAGATTCGCGCTGTCTTAGCCGAACCGGCAAGTACCCAGAAGCAAAGAATTGAAGTAAAACTTATTTTAGCAAAACGGGTGGCGAGCGGTACAAACAGGGTTCGCCAAATCTGCGAACATTATCAACTGACCACTGACAAGACCGACGAATGACAAGACCGACGAAATGGTGCTGCGGCATCAGCGAACTATGGGCGAAGCAGAGGCAGGAGCCGCAGAAGAAGTGCAGCGGCTAGAGCGTGCCTTAGAGGAAGCGCAGGAGTTTACTCCCACGCGGTTCTGCCCTTTCATGCCTGCACATGCCTCTGATATTTTTATGACAGATACCAAAAACTACCCAGCCAAAATCAACCAAAATTACCCTCGCCCGATTGTCGCTAAGTTCGGCGGGTCATCGGTAGCCGATGCCGGCCAAATCCGCAAGATCGCGGCGATTGTCAAGGCTAATTCCCAGCGGCGGTTTGTGGTCGTGTCCGCGCCAGGCAAGCGCACGGACAAAGACAAGAAGATTACGGACTTGCTGTATCTGTGCCACTCGCTCGGCGAACAGGGGTTAGATGCGTCTGCGCCCTTTGCGATTGTCAAAGAGCGGTACTTGGGCATTGCGGCGGAGCTGAATGTATCGGGGGCGTGGGAATGGCTGCGGGACATCGGGCAGCAGATTAACGCAGGGGCGGCCAAAGATTGGGTGGCATCACGCGGCGAGTACCTGTCGGCCCGGATCATTGCCGAGTTTTTAGGGGCGGAGTTTGTGGACGCTGCTGACTGCGGCATTCGGTTCGGTTCCGATGGGCGGTTTCATCCCGGCGAAAGCTACGGGCGGCTTGGCGAGCGGCTGCACGCGGTCCCTGAAGGCACGATTGCCGTCATTCCCGGCTTTTACGGGCAGGACACGCGGGGGCAGATCAAGTGCTTCTCGCGGGGCGGCTCGGATGTCACCGGCGCAATTGTCGCCCGCGCCGTCCACGCGGCGATTTACGAAAACTGGACCGATGTTTCGGGACTTTTGATGGCCGACCCGCGTTTAGTCCAAAACCCCAGCCCGATCGACGAAATCACTTACCGGGAGCAGCGCGAATTATCGTACATGGGCGCGACCGTGCTGCATGACGAGGCTGTCTTTCCGGTGCGCGAGGTCGGCATTCCCATCCATATCAAGAACACGAACGCCCCCGATGACCCCGGCACACGCATTGTGGCCGAGCGGGACGCCCGCGCGACAAGCGTAGTCGGCATTGCCGGGCGCAAGGGATTTGCGACGCTGTTCACCGAAAAAGCGATGATGAACCAGGAGCGCGGCTACGGGCGCAAAGTTTTGGAAATCTTAGAATCCCACGGCATCTCGTATGAGCATTCGCCGACTTCCATTGACACGCTTTCGGTGATCTTGACTGACGAAGAACTCGACGGCAAGGAAGACGAAGTGGTCGCCGACATCCGGCGCATTGTCCGGCCCGATAGAATTGAAGTCCAGCGCGACATGGCAATGCTGGCCGTCGTCGGCCAGGGCATGGTTCACCAAGTCGGCATTGCCGCCCGCGTCTTTGGGGCTTTAGCGGAGGCGGGCGTCAACATCCGCATGATCAACCAGGGTTCCAGCGAGCTGAACATCATCGTCGGCGTCCCCACCGGCGACTACGAAAAAGCCATCAACGCCATTTATGCGGCGTTCAAGAACAAGGAGTAACACCACATGGCGACAGTATGGGAAGAAATCGAGTGCGATTTAATAAAACAAGGGCGACTCATTCAGAAGGCCATCCATCTCCAGCGGGCTAAAGTTCCTGGCGGATGGCTCGTGCAAACAACCTTTTTGTCGGGCGGCGGCGCGTTCTTCTACCCTGACCCGGAACACCTTTGGGATGGGTCTTCGCTGCCGTAGGGTACAATGGCAGTTATGAAACTTGCGGAACTGGTACGGGAAAAGCGCGAGGACATTCTGCGGATTGCCGCCCGGCACGGGGCGTCCAACGCGCGTGTTTTCGGCTCGGCTGCACGCGGCGAAGCAGGGCCGGAGAGCGATGTAGACTTTTTAGTGGATATTGGCCCGGTACATTCGTCCTGGTTTTCCGGCGGCCTGATGGTTGATTTAGAAGATTTGTTGGGCCGGCGCGTGGACATCGCCACACCCGATGCCTTGCACTGGTTCATTCCCGAACAGGTTTTGAGTGAAGCGAAAACACTTTAGGAGTCTTATGTCAGCCAGCAAGGACAGTCTTTACTTGAGCTACACTCGTGACTGCCTGACGCGGACTGCCGAGCACAACTCAGAAATTGAGACAATGATTATGAGTATGAACCCCACTTAATGCAGACTTCTACACACCTTGTTGTCGGCGCGTCCAGCGGGATTGGGCGGTCACTGGCGCTGGCGCTGGCGCGGGAGCGGCGGCATGTGACGCTGGTGGGGCGGCATGAAGCACGCCTCAAGCGGGTAGCGGAGGAAGTGGTCATGTTCGGCGGGGAGCCGCTCGTCGCCCTGTCGGACGTGCGCGATGCCGTGTCCATTCAAGCCGCGCTGGCCCAAATCGTTTTGCGTAACCTAAGAATTGAGATGGCTTTGCTGTCGTCCGGCGTCGGGATAGGCACAAGCGCCGAAGAGTTCACGAGCGAGACGCTGCAAACGCTGCTGGAAGTCAATGTGCTGGGAGCCGCGCACTGGCTGGAGGCGCTGCAGCCGATCTTGAAAGCGCAGCCGGGCGGAGCTGCTGTCGCGGTGCTGTCGAGTTTAGCCGCCGACCGGGCGTATCCGGGGGCAAGCGCAGGCTACTCGGCGAGCAAGGCCGCGCTGTCGCATCTGTGCGACGGCCTCCGCGCCCCGTGGGCGGCGCAGGGAATTTCTCTAATCACAGTTGAGCCTGGGTTTATTCGGACGCCGATGACGGCGGAGCAGTCGTGGACGCCGTTTCTCATGGAGCCTGAAGACGCGGCCCGTGTTATCTTGGACGGCATCCGGGCCGGGCAGCGCGTTTTGCGCTTTCCCCGCGCCGCCGCCGTCACAACCCGCGCCATCCGCCATCTGCCACCGTCTCTGCTGGACCGGCTGTATGACATGAAGCCACCGGGCGGGGTTCGGGTTGGGAACACGCGGGAATAAACAGCCGTACCTTTAAGTGGAAAAGAGTTCTTAAACTATGCAGAAGAAGTTATCCCAGTTAGCAGCAACAGCCTTCGCGCTGGCGAGCGTGTGCGGCGCGGCCCATGCCGATCTGAAGATCGTGCAGACGACCCAACTAGACAACCCGCAGCTCAAAGCCTACGAAGAAACTATGACCCCGCAGCAAAAGGCGCAGATGGCACACTCAGGCAACCCGCTGTTCCAAAGCGGCCCGCAGCAAACCACCCTCTACACGCAGGGGACGCGGACACGGCTTGACATTGGGTTTATGACCTATCTTGTTGACAGCGCCGCGCATCAAACCAACGCCATCAACCGGCACACCCACACTTACACGGCGCAGTCATACCGTGCGCCTGCCGCCGCCGGGACGCAGGTTACGGTCAAAGATACCAAGCAAACCAAGCTGATCGCCGGCCACTTGTGCCGACACTACTTGACTACGGCAACACTGGCATCCCAGCCCGGCACGCTGATTCAAGGCGACATCTGGGCGGCTCAGGACATTCCGCAGCCGAGCGCCCTGACCGCCGGGTCCGGGCCGCTTGCGGCGCTGCAAAGCCAGTTCCGCAAGATCAAAGGCTACCCGCTGAAATCGTCGCTGGTCGTCACCGGCAGCCCGCTCGGCAACACGACTGTGCAGACTTCGGTGGTCTCGGTTTCCCAAGCGCCCCTGCCGTCCTCCCTGTTTGCAGTTCCGGCAGGTTACACAAAAGCGGCTGCGGCGGACGGGGCGGGGTAGAGGAACCCGGCACTGGAAGTGCCAGTCTAACGAAGCACAGAAAAGTCCCTGCGGGACTGGAAAGTCTTCAGCCACGGAGTGACTTTCGCTCAATAGTAGCCCGGCACTTCCAGTGCCGGGTTTTCTGCCGTTCCGGGTCTGCTTGTTCACAGCGTCCGCGCAAAGAACTTCTTCATCGCCGGATAGGTCACTTCCGGCGGCGGGACATGGCCGTACTGAGGATACCACCTAATCTGCTTGGGCTGACGCGCCGCGTCAAACAGTTCCTGCTGCGCCTTTGGAACAATTGTTGTGTCCTTGCGGCCTCCCAGCATTAAAATAGGGCGGGGTGCAATGTGCGGGGCGAATGTCAGCGGGTCTTCGGGAGCAAGCAGGACGCTCAAAGCAGCCCAGTCCGTGTTCTTGAAGGTGGATGTGTCCCGTCCGCCGACCACCGCGCCGCGCGATGACAGCGTTCTTAGAATCAAGCCCCAGTCGCCGCCGCCGGAGATCAGCACGTCTGCTTTGATGCGCGGCTCAACCCCAGATACTACTGTGCCGATTATCGCGCCGAGCGACACCCCGGCGAGGCCAACCCGGTTGCTGTTGATTTGGGGCTGGGTCGCCAAGTAGTCTAACCCGCGCCGGACATCTACGGTGGTCTGCGAGACCGTCATCGCCAGTTCCTGTGCCTGCTGGCCCGGCACGGTCTTGAGCGGCCCGCGCTCTCCCTGCCCGTATTCATCAATCACCAAAGACGCATACCCGGCTTTGGCGGCGTCCAGCGCCATGCCCGCCATCAGTTCCTTGCTGCCACCGAGGCCGTGCAGGATAATCAGGCACGGCGCAGGATGGGTGGCCGATGCGCCCGGCGGCGTGAACAGCAGCGCGGGAACGCGCTGACTATTCGTGCTTGCGTACGAGAAGCGCTCGAACTTGGTTGCGCCGAGCGTCTGCGTCCCGCTGACTTTGACCGCCAGCGGCAGGGATGCATCATCCTGGTATGACGGCAGCGCTTTTTGGTAGACCGCTTCCCGGTCAATTGCCTGGTCAACAGGCGGAGTTTGGGCGTACAGGGGAAAGGCCGCAAAAACGAAAAGGGCGAAGATGAGACTACGAGTGGTTGAAAACCACTCGCTAGGAGTAGCGTCTTTCAGACGAAAATAAAGCATTCGTTCCACTACCTGTCCGCAGGACACCTCTCCTAGCGAGTGGTTTTCAACCACTCGTCCTTCTGGCACGAAAAATCTCATAACACGTTCCTTAAAATCGCCTGAAGGCGCTCGTAATCTGTCGCCAGCAGCGTTGCCAGTGTCCGCCCGGCGCGGAGCAAAAACGCCTGGTCATCCGCCTGGACTTCCCGCGCCGTCCGCAGGCACGCCGCCGCCAGTTCGTCCGACGGCACGCCTGCCAGCGCTCCGCCCGAAGGCAGGAGCAGGCCGCGCAGGAACGATAAATCTTCGGTCAGCAGGCGCGTCTCTTCCGGGCTGCATGGATAAACCCGGCTGTGAATGCGCGGCGGCAGCGGCGGCAGATGGCGGCGCAAAGGCTTGTCGCCGCCTTCCGAATAGGCAATGAGGAGGCCCGAAAACTCCGTTCGCAAAAGCTCAAATATCTGCGGCTGCTGCAAGCGCATTTCGTCTTCATCGGCAAACCCCAGCGCCGACGGCCTGCGGTTCGACTCCAGCGACGCCGTATTCGCCCCATACACCAGCGCATACACGGCAGGCGGCAGGCTGACACCCTGACGCGCTACTACCGGCGGGTCAAATGCCAGCGCGAACGGGTCTTCTTCCTCCGCATTGTTTCCGGCAATGCCGAGCGGCGGCGGGATTTCAACAGTCAGGGCCGGCTTGCCGATTTTCACAAACGACCCAAACGGTGGCGGGTCATACAGGCGCGGCACGATCTCGCGCGGCACTTCCAGGCATTGTGCCACAAACGCCGTCGTTCCCGCTTCAACCACTTCCCCAATCGGTTTATGGTCCAAAATCATATCCTCCTGGTTACCGAATGAGCGGCGGCTGCGAAAGAGAAGTCAATAAGAGGGCCATTCCGACAACGAATGCGATTGCAATAAAGCCAGGCAGAAAGCCAAGCAGGATTTCATTCGGTTCCGCTGGGTCTCGCCGAAGTACCAGTGACGGCCATGCCTGCTGTTCTGGTGCTTGCCGTTTTGCCACTTGTCTCTCCGCTTCAGCCTGTTCGCGGCGCAACTCGGCCCTTTGACGCTGGATTTCCGCAAGTTGCCGCTGCCCTTCGGCTAAACGAATCTCAGAAAGCACTTGTTCCTGCGCCAGCAGTCGCACCTCTTCCTCCTGTTGCGCCCGCACTTCCGTTAAAAGCCGCTGGACATCACCTACGCTGATGTCCAGGCCCTCGGCGACATCGGGAACGGCAGGCTTGTCGGTGAGGCCGGTTTGCTCGACGCGCTCCTGCTGCCACAGGGCAATGACGGCGCGGGTTTCGTCCGCCGTCATCCGCTGCGCCCGCGTTTGACTGTCAGTTTCCGAAGGGTGTTCGAAGTGCTGCGCCATAGCTCTATTTTAGCATATTTAGGAGAAGAACCTACTCTGCGACAAGTCGCGGGGTAGGTTCCTATGTTCCCGCAGGGATCGGCACAGCGGGATACCGGAACACGGATTCTTGCCCCGGCGCTTTTTCGCCCGGCTTGCCGCCGTCAAACGTGCCGGTCGGCCCGGCACTGTAAACGACAAAGCCGTTTGTGCCTTCGCGCCGGTAGTTCAGTGACTTGCTGGTATACGGGTCGGTGAACTGAGGCGGCAGGCTGTTCGGAAATGCGCCCGTTTTAGCCTTGTCGGCAAGAATGGCAGAGGCGGCCAGCGTCACCGCTACGCGGGCTTGGGTCCGAGTGTCGTTCAGATCAATCTTGCTGAAGACAGGCAGGAAAACATAGGATGCGAGCTGAGGTGAATTCTCAGGGGCAGACAACTCAGGCTGTTCTCCCAAAGCAGCAAAGACCGCCTGGCGCTGCGAGATGGGGGAGTCGCAGGCGGAGGCAGCTTGGCGCATATGTTCCAAAAAGTCTGCTTCCCAGGCATCAATTAAGTTATGCAGACGTAGCTGTTCCACCGGTGATACAAGGGTGCGAGTGGTTTTCTTGCTGTCGTCCAATCCACCAACACGCATAACTTCCTGGATGCCGTACTTCTCAGATTGGTGCATCTGCTGGTACGCCAGGCAGTCAAACCCAGTTTCACCGGCCATTGCTTCTCGCAAAGACAACTGAGGCTGCTTGACGGCAACCGCTTGCTGAATAGCCGCATCCACTTTTGCATTTGGCCCGGCGAGTGCTGAAATGCTCTGCATTCCGCTCAACGTGAGTGACTCGCAGGCAACCCCAACAAGGTACGACAGCACGACATGATCCGACGCGGCATGTTCGGCAACACGAAAACCTATTGCTTGATTGGCGACGGCTGCTGTGTAATGGCCGTCCCGCGCCAGAAAATAGCTTTCCGTTTTGATGAGCCGCGCCGCCTCATGCATTGGGTCAAATTCTAGGAAGTCCAAATTGATGCCCTGGTTCCAGTCGCGGACAAAGACGCAGTGCGGCTTGTCGGCGGCTTGATGCACCAATGTCATTACATCCTGCCGGGCGGCAAGGGTTTGGCGAACGGTGGCGATCTGAGCAGGTGTATAAGAGTGGAACGCATCCATGCCTTCGGCGTATTTAGGCAGGTGCAGCGGCTTGTCATGGAGCAGCTTGGTCAGCGTCACATAAAACGGCGCGGCATTTTGGCTGGCGGGCGGCAGCGGCTGCTGAAGCTGTTGAGCTGTCAGCGGAATGCCTTCCTGCCGCGCCGCCGCTTCTTCCCGCGCCAAGTTCGTCGGGCCTGCCGCCACAGCCTGCTGTTCCGCAGCGAGTTCCCGCTGATGGCGCGTTATTAACACGATGCCGGTCGCGCTGAGGCCCAGCACGCATAGTGCGGCAAATGCGATCGAAAGGCGTTTCATAAGGAAAGTATATCGGCCTAAGCGCAGGCTGTCAAGCCGAAGCATTGTTGACACCCGCCCGGAGAGTGGGTTATAATAGCAAAACTTCCTCAGCCGACGAACAACCACGAGAACTTTCCCCTTGACCAAAACGAACCCACCGACCATGCCGAACATTCCGGCCAAACGAAACTCACTGCCTGTCAATTTGCTGCTTGTTGTTTTGATCGGCCTCGGCCTGCTCGGCGGGCTGGTTTCAGCGGCGCACCGCTGGCAGGCGGAAGCCCGGAACCGGCGCGTCGAGCTTGTGGTGGACTACGGCGACGCGCAGGCGCTGGCGAACACGACACGCCGGCAGGTGGACGATGTGCTGGTCCAGCTGAGAGCCGCCGGCATTACAACAGTCGCCGTGACCGAAGACACGCTGGCGACACTGAACACAAACGGTATTGTCAGCTATGCCCGCGACGGCGACACGACGCTTTTGACGTTCGCGCCGGGCTTTCCGGGGCAGCGGGCGCGGGTTATCCAAATGCTGGCCCATAAAGCGCCGGGGCTGACAGTGACGCCGGAAGGCAAAAACGGTCTGCGGGTGGGTGCGCCCTGGCCGCAGTTTGATGTCATCCCGATTGGGCTTGACTCGGACACGGTGAACACGATTAAGCGCAACTCTCTTCTTGTTGCGCCCCGCTTGGTCAACTTTACGGGGGTCACAGCCGAGAACATCCCCTGGGAACTGGCACAAACCAAGCGGCAGTGCGAGGAGCCGGCAGGACTAGGGCCGATTATTTTTGCAGGGACTTCGGTGCTGGGCAACCGGGCGCTGATTGCGACCACGGCGGACGCTTTAAAAGAAAACACTCTCACTTACGGCAGCGTGGAACTCGGAAAGATGTTCGGCGACGATGATTTATCGCGACTCGCCGACGCGCAGACAATCCGAGTTCACAGTATCGGCACGGATGAAATGGGCGCGATGGATGAGCCGACCGCCGTGGAGCGGTTTGTGCGGGCCGCAAAAGAGCGCAACATCCGGGTGTGCTATGTGCGCCTGTTTACGTCGGGCCTGGCGCATGACCCGGATGTGCTGGCAGCGAACACGGCGTTTGTCCAAAAGATCGTCAAGGGGATGCACGAGGCGCATCTCACAGTCGGCGAGGGTCCGGCCCACCCGTATTTGGATGACCCGAAGCCTGGCTTCATAGAACGCAGCCTCATGGCGTTGGGAGTTTTGGGCGGGACTCTGCTGCTGCTGCGCGTCTTTACGGGAATGAGCGGAAAGGCGCTGGTCATCGCGTCCGTCATTGGCTTAGTGCTGGCACTGGGCGCGGCGGTTCCGTCAGCGACCCCGAAAGGCCGCGAAGTGCTGGCCCTGCTGTCGGCCTGCGTTTTTCCAACGCTGGGCCTGTGCGCGATTACCCTGCCCCGCCCTCTTGCAAATGCCACTAACGGCGAAGTTTTGCGCCGGGCGTTCACGGCGTATCTGCAGATGACGCTGGTGACTGTCATCGGCATTGTCTTGGTCGTCGGCCTGCTGGCCGGTCGGCTGTTTTTGCTGAAAGTGGACGAGTTTCTGGGCGTCAAGCTGGTGCTGGTGACTCCTGTTGCATTAGTCGCCGCCTACTATGGCCTCGGCTTGGGTGCGCTGAACCCAAACGCCGGCTGGGCGGAGCGGTGGCATACCGTCCGCTGCTCGGTGCTGGCGCTGGCGTCGCGGCCACTTTTGGCCGGGCAGGTTGTGATTGGCATTGTCGCCCTGATCGCTTTGGCCCTGTTTGTCGCGCGGAGCGGCAACGATCCCGGCGTCGGCGTGTCGGCCACGGAGTTGAAGACACGCGCCCTCTTAGATAAGTATTTGTACGTCCGGCCCCGCACCAAAGAGTTTTTGCTCGGCCATCCGGCTCTCCTGCTGGGGCTGGCGGCGGCGGCGTCCAAACGGTTCCCGCAGTGGGTCCTGCCGCTGCTGGTGATTGGCGCAGTGGGGCAGTCGTCGCTGATGGATACGTTCTGCCACCTGCACACGCCGCTTTTAATTTCCGCCCTGCGCGGGCTGATCGGCTGGGCGCTTGGCGCAGTCTTCGGCGCGTTGATCTGGACCGCGATTGACCGAACCGCAGTGAATCGGCCAGCCGGCGCGGCTCCGCTGGAAGCTGCCGCGTGAATCGAGTTTTATTGTCCGGCTATTACGGCTACGGCAATGCTGGGGACGAAGCCGTGCTCGCAGGCCTTGTCGCGGGCTTTCGCGCGTCGGCCTCTGCGGACAAGATAGAGCTGACCGCGCTGTCCGGCGCTGTCGCCGAGACGCGCACGGCGCACGGCATCCGTGCCGTAGACCGCTACCGGCCTTCGGCGCTCCTTCCGGCGATTGCCCGGTGCGATTTGTTTTTGTCCGGCGGCGGCAGCCTTCTGCAAGACGTTTCTTCCCCGCACAGCATTTTCTACTACTTGGGCGTGGTCAAGATGGCCCAGATGCTGGGCAAAAAAACCATGTTTGTCGCGCAGGGCATTGGACCGTTAAACTTACCGCGCTCCCGCAGGCTTGTCACCGCCGTTGCGAATAAACTGGACGCGATCACAGTCCGCGACCCTGACTCTGCCCGGCTTCTGCGCGAAATCGGCGTCACGCGCCCGCCCATTGAAGTCACTGCCGACCCTGCGCTGCTGCTTTCCGCACCTACGGTTCCGAAAGACGGGGCCACATTCGGCGTGGCGCTGCGGTCCTGGCAGGGGCAGGACACTCTTGGAACGGAAGTCGCCGCCGCGTGTCTTCCTAGCCTCACCGAGCAGACGCCGCTTCTGCTGCCGATGCAGGCAGTGAGTGACCTGCCAATTGCCCAGCAGTTTGCCGACTCTTGGCAGGGGCGGAAAGCGGCAACTTTCTGCTCTGCCAGCGAGGGATTAAATCCACTCTTGTCAATCATCGCCGGGTGTGATATGATGGTAGGGATGCGGCTTCATGCGCTCATCCTCGCCGCCGCCGCCGGGGCGCCTTCGGTCGCGCTTGCGTATGATCCCAAAGTTTCGGCGTTCATGTCGGCCAGCGGCCAAAGTGATGCCGTTTACGATTTGAGCAATCCGGATTCAGACACGCTTTCGCGCCTGCTGGCCCGCGTCTGGGCCGAGCGCACGGTTCGCGCCGACGCGATACAGGGTGTGCTGCCGGGCTTGCGGGCGAAAGCAATGCGTAACATAGACGCGGCGCTGGAACTTATCCAGACCCGGTCCTGATAAAACCCGGTCATAAATGGCCGGGCTGATAGAGTGCAAAGCCCCGCCGGGGCTAAATGCTAATCACGTCCGGCTAATCTTCAAGCCCGGAGGGCTTTTATAAACTCTTAGCCCGGCCATTCATGGCCGGGAGCATTGCGGCCTTCCCCTGAAAGGAAATCTCAAATGAACACTCACTATACGCGAAGCGCATTGCTGCTGCTTTCCGCCGCAAGCGCGGCCCTGCTGGCCGGATGTGGCGGCGGGGGCGGCAACGGCAATACGACTGTCACGACCGGAACGACGGGGACAACCGGCACGACGGGAACGACCGGGACCACAGGCACAGGAACTTCCGGCACGTCCCAAATCGCCGGCAAAGTCACGGATACGTTCGGCAACGGCGTTTCCGGCGTCACCATCTCCGTGGACACCGGCGGGCAGATCACGACGACCATTTCCAAAGGCGGCTACCGGCTGACCAACCTGACAGCCACTGTGCATAAAATCACCGCAACAGCCACGGTGAACGGCGCGACTTACTCCGGCAGCACGCAGGTCTTGACCACGGCTAACGCCTTGAACTCCAACGTCAACATTCTGCTGTCGCAGACCAACGCGCAGGCAACCGTGCAGGGCGTCGTGCGGGACAGCAGCGGCAATCCGGTCATGGGCGCAAGCGTCTACGCCGCCGTGCCGTCCATTGCCATTCCCGCGCAGGGCAATCCCGGCACTTACTCGTCGCTGGTCGCATACACCGCCAGCGACGGTTCTTACCAGATTACCAATATCCCGTCTGCTCTGCCGTCGGGCAGCCTGCTTGTGACCGCGTCCGCCGCCGGCGTCGCCAACCAGAACGCGACCGTCAGCCAGAGCAGCATCACATCAGGCGGTGTTTTCACCCAGAACTTCACGCTGGCGACTGCGGCAGCCGCGCAGGCGAACACGCCGGTCATCACCGGCATCAACGCTTTCACCCAGCCGATTGACAGTCTCACTCTTTCCAGTTCCGTGCTTCAGGCCCATACGCTGCCCGCTTCCAGTTCGGTCTATGAGGGCCTGCGCCGCCGCCTGTCGCCGGCGTATGCCGCCAATGCGTCCCGCAAGCGCACTTTGGGCAAGCGGGCGCTGGGCAGAGGCTTGACCGCTCACGCGGCAGGCGACAACTACGCCGTGGAGGTGGATGCCGCGTTCAGCCCGCCCGCGTCCACCGATGTCAATTTGGCCGGCTACAACGTCTACCGGACTATGGGACCGCTTGCCGCCAACCCGGTCACTGAAACCATATCCGGTGCAAACGCGGACGGCTATGACACGCTTTTGGACCCTTTGGCGAACTATTACACCGACCTGACGACTACCTCGGACAACAATACAACCTTCTATGACGCCGGCACCCAGTACAACTTCGCGCTCAGTGCCTTGTCCACAACCAGCCAGCAGTCGCCGCTGTCCGCCGCGTTCTCTATTACCCCACTGAGTCCAATCACGCTTACTGCCCCGACCACAGGCACGGCTGTGACCAGCCCGGTGACACTGACCTGGACACCGGTAACTGGCGCAACCCGCTACCTGGTGTTCCTCTACTCCCAGTATCCATCCATCGGCAGCGTGCCGTTCACCAGCATGACAGTCCTTGCCGGAACCACCACCGCCAGCATCCCTTTGACCGGCGGCGGCGTTACTTACTACGCCGTCGTCGTCGCCGGGGAAGATGAGACCGAGACCACGACTGCGGGCGCGGCGGTCACAACAAACGCCGCCCAAAGCTACAGCGAGATTGTCCCGTTCACGGTGCAGTAGGCAAGCCCAGCAGTAAAGAAGCCCGGCATGAAGAAACCCGGCATTAAAATGCCCGGCATTAAAATGCCGGGCTACTGGTGAATGAAAGTCCCTGCGGGACTGAAGAATAGCCTCCTGCCTTTAGCATTGAGTCCCGCAGGGACTTTCACTTCATAGTAGCCCGGCACTTCCAGTGCCGGGTTCCTTCATGCCGGGTTCCTTCATGCCGGGTTCCTTCATGCCGGGTTCCTCTGCGGCTAGGTTTACTTCTTCTGCTGAATGAGCAGCACCCCTGCCACTACCAAGACGCCGCCCAAGATGCGCCAGCCGTTCAGCGGCGCACGCGGGACACCAAGCCAGCCAAAGGAATCCAGCAGCAGTGCGGCGGCCATCTGCCCGCCTACGGCGCAGGAGATGACCACTGCCGCCCCGACGCGCGGCACCCCAATGACGGCCAGGGTCACATAAAATGCCCCAAACAAGCCGCCGATCCACATCCACCACGGACTGACGCTCAGGTCCGGCATCCGCCCCCGGCCAAACGCGCCGAGCGCAGACAGGATGCCGAGCGGCACGGCTCCGACCAAAAACGAGATCAGCGCACTCAAAACCGGCGCACCGACCGCCTCCCGCAGCCGCGCATTCACCGCCGCTTGCAGCGTCAGACCAACGCCCCCCAGCATCAGCAGCAAGATAATTCCAATTTGCATAGGCGCATTGTGACGGCATGATGGGCTAAAGTCAAGATGAACAAAAGCGAACCGCATATGCGGTTCGCTTTTGTTTGTGTGCTTGTAGACAGCCGAGAAGGCTCAAGTTTTCGCGGCTCGTGGTTTCCGTGGTCGCTTTGCCTTAACTTCTTCGGGTGCAGAAGCATTTTCTTCGCTAAATGTTTCTGCTGGTGCGGCATAAATGGCATAAGGCAACGTCAGTGTTGGAATGTTCATGCGCCCAGTCATCGATGCTACCAGCTCCCGAAAATACGGCATGGTCGTGATGCGAAGATTAAGGTCGCGGAAAGCCTCAAAAAAACCGTCAGGAATAGGCTCCGAGGTATCGAAAACAAGCCGGTATTTGGCCTTGATTTCTAGCAACATCTCCCTATCTCTTTCACCACGTAAGCTGTATGTGATGAAGGCAAAATAGTTCGTCTTAGTTTGACGAGCCTCACTGTTGACAGCCAGTTTAATCTCTACTTGACCATCCTGAGCAGCTTCGCGGTCACAGCAGGATTGTAGGTCGTCTAAACATACCGACTGCAATTCTAACCGCTCCAGTGTCTCTTGGTAAAGCTCTGGAGCGATTGGCATCTTTTGGGTTAGTTGGTTCACATGATTTCCCTAAGCACCAAAAACCTGTTTGTTGCCAGGATTGTCCACTGGCTTAGGCAGTGGTGTACTGGGAGTAAACTTGTAATGGTTTGTGTTGCTCGCTGGAGCCAACGAAACGCAACCTACAGATACGGCAGCAGAATGAGTTTCCTGTCCGGCAATTACATCTGCAAGTTCGCGGCGTGTCATTCCTTGTGCTAATAAAGCTCGGAGCAGAAGATCAAGAGACACGCTTGCGTCTCCTGCTTCCATTTTGGCGACACGCGATTGGCTAGAGCCAATCTGCTCTGCAAGTTGGTTCTGTGACAGTCTGCTGATCTGGCGCTGCTGACGGACTGCTAAACTGAGAGCGACTTTAACTTCCACCAGTTCATTTTGCTCTTGGGTAAGCTCTAAAAAATCGGCAACACTGCCGACACGGAAACCTGCTTCTTCTAGCCGCTTGCGCTTTGCTGCATCCATAGTAACTATACACTTTCGGTCAACATATTTTAGTTAAACGCTGTCGTATAGAGCGAGGCGCGTCTTACAGTTTTTGATTATATCTGGCGGAGTAGCCTGAGTCTTTTTCTTGAAGACATCGCAAACAATAATTGCGTCGTCATCAATACGGTACATGATGCGCCAGATATTCGTCTCATCAGTTACACGAAGTTCGTGACATCTTGGCCCGACACTACGCATATAACGCGAGTGAGGCATAGAAAGCAAAAGCCCTTGCTGTAATTGACGTAAGTATGTTCCTGCTTCAACACGAGCCGCGTCGGAAAATGGTGGAGATTTTACTTCACCATGTAGCCGGACAATTTCCTTGTCTTCCATACTATACCCTATTATATGTCATATTTGACATAAAAGTTAAGGTCCTTCTTTGATATTTTTGTGGCAATTTCATTTCCAGGCATAATTAGCAGTCACAACTCAAACATGTCAACTCAGTCTCGTTTATCTATTGAACATGAGAAGCTTGTTATCCTTCGGGAACTATCTTTTGTCCTTCGGCATTCTGTCTATTGAGTGTGCTAAACTCAAGTAACTTCCGAGATTTACACCGATTGGGAACGTAATCGCTGAACAGCAGCGTAGACAGCATACACCCGATTTCAGAAGATAAGCTGACAATAAGAGGAGACGCTAGGCTATGGCTTTTAATGATTACCGCGACATCATCCGGCAGATGGAGCGTGAGATGCAGCAGTTGTCGGATGAGGCGTTTCGCGGCTTTTTTGCCATTCCTGCCGGCGGCGCGGGCCGGTTCTGGCAGCCGCCGATAGACATCCACGAGACGGACGACGCCGTTTTAGTCAAAGTGGAGCTGGCGGGGGTGAAGGCCGACGATTTACAGGTGTCGCTGTCGCCGGATGACCGGCTGCTGAATGTCAGCGGCTCGCGCTCGGAAAGCGCGCGGGAGCGGGAAGGCCGCAGCCGCTGCCATCAGATGGAGATTTATTTTGGGCCGTTTGAGCGGGCGGTCGGCCTGCCAAGCGGCATTCGACTAGACCGCGATGCGATTAAAGCCTCGTACAAAGAAGGCTTTCTGCTGGTGACGCTGCCGAAGAAGCGCAGTGCGGAGCAGGCAGGGCCTCAGATTATTCCGATCAGCACAGACGAAATTCACACAGAAGAGGACAACAACTAACCATGTCCGATCATAGCAACGAAGAACATACACAAGTAGACGCAACCGCGGAAGATATACCGATGGACGGCGAAGTCGCCGAGCAGATTGTGACCCAGATCAACAGCGAAGGCGACAGCCATCCGCCGATCCCGGAAGAGCTGTCACTGCTGCCGCTGCGCGACACGGTCATTTTCCCGGTCTTAGTGGCCCCGATTGCGGTGGGCCGCGAGAACAGCATCAAATTAGTGGACGAAGCCGTCTCCGGCGGCGACCGAATTATCGGTGTGGTCGCGCTGAAAGACAGCTCGGTCGAAAACCCGACGGCGGCGGACATTTACCCAATGGGAGTTGCAGTCATCGTCCGCATGATGGCAAAAGTCCCCGACGGCATCCGCATGATTGTCCAGGGCGTCGCACGTATCCAGATCCAGCAGATCACGAGCGAAGAGCCGTACCTCAAAGCGCGGGTCAAAGTGCTGGACGCTAAGACCGAGATCGCCGAAGAAGACAAAGTTGAGATTGAAGCGCTGAAGCGCTCCATCGGCGAGCTGTTCCGCAAGACCGTTGCGCTGTCCCAAAACATGCCTGATGAGCTGGCGGGCTTGTCAACGTCCATTGACGACCCGGCGGTGATGACCGATTTGATCGCCGCGCATTCGCCGATTTCCGCCGAAGACAAGCAGCGCATTTTAGAAACAGTCAGCTTAAAAGAGCGCATGAACTTACTCTTGACCCTGATGACTGCCGAAGTGCAGGTGCTGGAGCTTGGCTCGAAGCTGCAGTCGCAGGTGTCGTCGGAGATCAACAAGACTCAGCGCGACTACTACCTGCGCGAGCAGCTTAAAGCCATTCAGAAAGAACTGGGCGAGGGCGACGAGCGCGGCGAGGAGATGGACGAGCTTCGGGCAAAAATTGAAGCCGCCCACATGCCGGAAGATGCCCTGAAAGAAGCCAACCGAGAACTTGATCGGCTTCAGCGCATGTCGCCGGGTGCGCCCGACTATACCACGACCCGGACCTATTTGGACTGGCTTGTGGCGATGCCCTGGGACAAGGCCACGCCTGATAACTTGGACATCCCAAGTGTCAAGAAGACGCTGGATGACGACCACTTTGGCCTAGAGAAGATCAAAGATCGCATCTTGGAGTATCTGTCGGTTCGCAAGTTCCGGCCCGAAGGCGACATTCGCCAGCCCATTTTATGCTTTGTCGGCCCTCCCGGTGTCGGCAAAACAAGCCTTGCCAAGTCTATTGCGTCGGCGATGGGCAAGAAGTTTGTTCGCATCAGCCTCGGCGGGACGCATGACGAGTCGGAGATTCGCGGCCACCGCCGGACGTACATCGGCGCACTGCCGGGCCAGATCATTCAGGGCATCAAGCGGGCGGAGACCAACAACCCGCTGTTTGTGCTGGACGAGATTGACAAGATCGGCGCGGACTATCGAGGCGACCCGTCGTCGGCACTCTTAGAAGCGCTGGACCCGGAGCAGAACGGCACGTTTCGAGACAACTATTTGGATGTCAACTTTGACCTGTCCAAAGTGCTGTTCGTGACCACCGCCAATCAGCTTGACACGATCCAGCCTGCCTTGCGCGACAGAATGGAGATTATCGAGCTGTCGGGCTACACGGAAGAAGAAAAAGTGCAGATTGCCGTGCGCCATCTGGTGCCGA
The DNA here is from genome assembly GCA_964243345.1 of uncultured Armatimonadales bacterium. Taxonomy (GTDB): domain Bacteria; phylum Armatimonadota; class Armatimonadia; order Armatimonadales; family Capsulimonadaceae; genus JANXMY01. The sequence continues at coordinate 81,381 of CAXTER010000002.1, read as the reverse complement.
AGCAGGTCGCCGAGCATGGCTTGACGCAAGTTAAGTTCACCGAGGACGGCATCAAGGCCCTTGTCCGGGGCTACACCCGCGAGGCGGGTGTGCGCTCTTTAGAACGCCAGATTGCCGCTGTCTGCCGCAAGGCTACCCGTGAGTTCGCCGAAGGGCGGAAGTCGCCGATGACCATCAATGCAAAGCAAGTGGAGAAGTATCTCGGCTCGCCGCGCTTTGAATACGAGGAAGTGGCCGAGCGCACCGAGCAGCCGGGCGTCGTGACGGGCCTGGTCTGGACCCCCGTGGGCGGCGACGTTGTCTTCATTGAAGCGTCGCAGATGACCGGCGGCAAGGGCCTTCAATTGACTGGACAATTGGGAGACGTGATGAAGGAGTCGGCGCAGACCGCGCTGTCGTATGTCCGCGCCCACGCAGGTGCCTTAAATATCGCGCCGGACTTCTACGAGAAGTCCGACCTGCATATTCACGTCCCGGCAGGGGCGGTGCCAAAGGACGGCCCTTCGGCAGGCGTCACAATGACTTCGGCCATTGCGTCACTTTTGTCGGGCCGCCCAATCAAGCCCGCGCTGGCAATGACCGGCGAGGTAACGCTGTCGGGAAAAGTGCTGCCGGTCGGCGGCATCAAAGAAAAGGTGCTTGCGGCAAAGCGGGCCGGGATCAAGACAATTATCCTGCCCGAACGAAACCGCAAGGACCTGATGGAAGACATTCCTGCCGAGCTTCGCAAGGGCATGTCGTTCATCTTCGCCAAAGACGTCGCGGACGTTCTTGACGCCGCCTTGCAGCCGATGGACACGCCCAAAGCAGAAAAGCCCAAGAACGGCGTCAAGCTCAAGACAATGGAAACCGCGCCGCCATCTGTGGACATCACGGCCAACGTGCCAAACATGGCTTAACGACAACAGAGATTAGCCCCCGCTTCAACTGAAGCGGGGGCTATTTTTGTACCTCCCTAGTAATTTTGCTTACTTTGGCATCTTTTATGCAGTGTGAGACAGCACGGTGGTTTGTGCGTTCGATCCCGTAATCTGTAAAATAAAATTGGTACACTTCAGAAAGCAGAGGAGCGGCAAAATGAACATCACACGAAGAGGCATCACACGAAGAGGCATGACGCGCGGGATTGGGCTGGCGGCAGCGGCGGCGGTTTGGGGCTGGGGGCGCACACGGCGCAGGCGCAGGGGGTTCTGGAATACGGCAGCGAGAACCTGCTGGGGACCGGAACCTATTCCAGCGATCCGAAGGCGGGAGCGACGCTTTCGGGGCTGACAGCAGGAATGATTACAGAAGCCAACCAGTATTTCGCCCACGGCTTCCCGTTTTCGCCGTCAGCTGGCGACTATCCCGGCACGGATCAGATTTATGTCGGCACCAACCAAACCGCTTTCCATGACGGCTATTCCCAGTACAGCGGGCGCATCAGCGGCCCGCAGGTGATTTCGATGAATTACGGCTCCCTAGTGCCGGCAGGTCAGCAGGTGCAGACACTGACGCTTGGAATCGATGCCGATGATTTTCAGAATGCAGTGTTCGGTGACCCTTTTTCGGTGACCCTTTTTCGGCGACGCTAAACGGCGTCGCCATGCCTGGGCTGTCTGCGGAGCTGAACTCATTCAATGAAACCGGACCGCTCACGCACTTTTTCACGTTCGGCGTGGACCCGTCCCTTCTCAGCAGCGGCAGCAACCTGGTCCTCAGCATTAACGAGGGCGGCGACGGCGGCGACGGCTGGGCAATAGACTTTCTTACTGTTGGAGTGACGACAGCGCCCGCCGCTGTCCCTGAAGCGTCTACAAGCCTTGCATTTGGTATGCTTCTGGCGCTGGGTCTTGGCGGCATGACATTCCGCGCCCGCCGCAAAGCACAGTCTATGTGAATGCCAGATAAAACAAGCCCCTGCCTCGGTTGAGGCGGGGGCTTTTTGCTGCGTGGTACAATGGCTGTCGTGTTGCAGCGCATTGTTATCGTAGGTTCCGGCGGTTCCGGCAAATCCACACTGGCAGGGCAGATTGGCGTCATTCTGGGTCTGGAAGCAGCCCACTTAGACCACTTGTTGTGGAAACCGGGCTGGGTGCGGCTTTCGCTGCGGGCGCAGGAAGATGTCATTGCTGACGCGGTCAGCGGTCCGCGCTGGATTGTAGAGGGGGATCACATTCGGACTCAGCGGCTTCGCTTTGCGGCTTCGGACACGATTATCTTTTTGGACTTTTCGCGGCGGGTTTGTCTATGGCGCACGGTAAAGCGGTTTGTTCTAAACTACGGCAAAAGCCGCCTGGGGATGGCTGAGGGCTGCCCGGAGCGGCTGAATTGGACGCTGCTTCAGTGGGTCTGGCGCTACCCGTCGGACAACCGCGCTCAGGTCATCAGCAACATTGAACGGTATGGGTCAGGCCGCAAAATCATTGTTCTGTGCAGCCCCAAAGAAGTGACGCATTTTCTGGGTCAGCTTTCGCGGGAGGCATGAAACGCGAGGGCCGGGTACACTCAGCAAATGATGCCTGCTTTTTTGACGCCTTTACTTTTGCGCCGGCTGGCGCTTACGGTTTTGCTGGCGGCAGATGTTTTGTATGCGGCGCATTTTGCGCCGAAGGGCGATCCGCCGGGCAATCTGTTTTTAGAACTGGCGCTTGGGCAGGGGCCGGCGCGGAACCCGGCAATTTGGGGCGTGTTTCAGCTTCTCGGCATCGTTCCCTTGATGTACTGGGCGCTGCTGTTTCCCGACGGACGCGGGCAGTGGGTGTGGGCCTGGCCGTTTGCGCTGGGCATGATGGCATTCGGGTCGTTTGCGCTGCTGCCGTATCTGATTGTGCGCCGGGACTACGCACAGGCAGTACCGGGTGGGACAAACTTGGCCGTGCGCTGGTTTGGAGGACGTCCGTTTGCGGTGTTCACGGCAGCGGCGCTCCTTGCGCTGCTGGTGACAATTCTCATTTGGGGCAATCTGGCGGGGTATGTGTTCTGGTTCCGGCGCTCCAATTTCATCAATGTAATGACGGTGGATTTGCTGGTGCTGACACTGCTGTTCCCCACCCTGCTGCGCGACGACATGGCCCGGCGCGGCGTGAGCGACGAAAGCACGCTGGGGCGAATTGCGCTCAGCGTGCCGCTGCTCGGCCCGGCGTATTACCTGGTGCGGCGTCCGGGGGAGACCGTTTAATTGCCAATCTCCAAGTGGTCCAGCGAACTTCGAAGAGCCACGCGGGCGGTGTCGGCGGCGGCGCGGGAGCGCTGGGCATCGGCGCGGAGGGCGGCAATACGGGTTTCCTGAGCGTCCAGCTCGCCGACATAGCGCTTGTAAAGAGTAGAAGTGCGGTCTAAAGCCGCCATGTTCCGGCGGATGCGGTCCTGCTCGGCGGCAAGCTGCTTGACCTGGCTGTCGGCCTCGGCGGCATGTTCGGCCAAACTTTGGATATGGCGGCGCTGATTGGCGATTTTTGCAAGCGCGGTGCGGGTCGGCGCGGGAATGTCCTGGCTGTCTGCGTAGGAAACAAAGTCGTCTAGGTCGCCGTCAAGCAGGGCAACGGTGGACGAGTCCGGAGTTTCCGTAATCACGTCTAAAGCCGCAGTCTTGCCGGCGGGGACGGGAACAGCGAAGCGATAGACCGTGGGCGTGCGCTCGGCCGATGCCGCGGGCGCGATGAGCTTGGCCTGGGCGTCAAAGGGATGCTCCACAAGCACGGTTTTGTCGGTTTGCGCCCGGCTTTTGAAGACATACTTTGTTTCGGAGCGCTCACGGGTCGTGATGGTTAAAACGCCGCTATGGATGGCAAGCGTCGTGCGCTGGGCGTCTGTCTGCGTTTGCTGCCGCTCGCCGCGAATGGACAGGTCCACGGCATAAGAGATAATGCGAGTTTCGCCGGGCGCGACATCTTCCATTGTCGCATCGCCCGCGTAAGTGCCGTCGTCGAAGAGTGTCACCGGGCCGCCTTTGAGGTGCAGCGCGGTGGTGTTGTGCAGGCGGACGGCGTTCAGCGGGTAGGTCGGGTCGGCGTCGGCGTTATAGAGCGAGACTTTGTCGGCCCCGATGTCCTGGGCGATGACCGGAATCATGGCTGCCTGCTGGCGCGGCAGCGTTACCGGCGTCGTGATGTCATACGCAAACTGCTCTCCGGTTTCCGCGCCGCTTGCCTGCGCCGTGACGCCGCTGTCGCCATCGGTTCCGGAGAAACCGGCAGCCCGCTTCGCTTTCGGGGGCGGCGGGGGACTTGGCGGGGCAGGAGGCGGCAATTCTGCCATTGGTGCGGCGGCGGACATGGGTGCATTGAAATCGCCGCTGATTTTCAGGCGGTCCTGCTCGCTCTTGACTGCTCCTGACGCTGCCTCATCACGCATGTCGCTGTCGTGGGTTTGGGGCGTGGGCGAGGCGATGATGTCGGGCTGAACCACGGGGCGCGGCAGGTACAGCGGCTGGTACAAGTCCTGAATGAACGAGATCGGACGGCCTGAGACAAGCGACAGGTGAATGCCCGCCCAATCGTCGTCACTTGTGTTTTCCACTAAAGCCCAGCCCTGGAACGCTGCTTTGCCGGCGTCGCCGAGCAGCAGCCGGTACGAAATCTTCCACAGCGGCGACTCGGTGATGTAGCCGACACTCACCGGGCGCGTCCCCGAACCCGCAAAGTGCAGTGTCACCGTCCGCCGCTGGTTGTCCGACCCGGACGCAAGCGTAGTCAGGGCCGCCCGAAACTCCTGGTCCAGACGCGCATCCAGCAGCCGGACACCCACCACGTCGTCTAGATGAACCGAATGCAAGCCGTCGGCTTCTAACAGATTAAGCGTGTCTACGGTCGAAGTCGTGCTGTTTGGACCGGTCACTGTTTTTGACTCGACGCTGACGATCTGGCCGGTCTCGGTTGTTTTCGCCGCTGTCGTAACTGCCACCGACGCGCCGCGAAGCTGGTTCAGCAGCTCACTGCGGCTTTGCGGCGTTGTGACATCAATCGCGAACGACTGCAAAGTCCGGCCAATCGGGTCCCGTGCGCCGTAGATGACCGGCTGCACCCGGCCTTGCGTATCAATCAGTGTCAAAGATTTCAGAAGATCGTTAATCTGCGCGGTGCGAAAGGTCAGCGGCACGGACGCATCGCCGTTTACGGAGCCGTCGCGCTCTACGTAGGAAACGCCGGACGTAAAGATAGTCACCTGCTTGATGGGCAAGGGACTAGGCGGCGTCTGCGCGAAGGTGGGAGCGGCCAGTGCAAGAAGGGTGAGCGGCAGAAATGGAAGGTTGGGTTTCATAAGATGAAGAGGCCCCCTAGCCCCCAATAATGGGGGAACATGAGTTAGGAGGAGATTTCTTATACGTCCTGGTTCCCCCATTATTGGGGGCTAGGGGGCTTTCCTATACTTCGCGGCGGTCAAAGATCAGCGCGGCAATGGTAATCAAGATGGCGGAATAAACAATTGCAATGAGAATGGCCTGCTCCACAAAGAACGTGTGGTTGGTGATAACCAAGTTCGGCGTCAAAATCTGGTTCTGGACGTTATACTTGGTGAAGTCCGGGATGACTGCGTGGATGACTTTAAAGACCAGCACGACAACCGGGTTCTTAGGATGCGCGGGATCGGCACTGGGGTCCGCCAGCGCTTCCGTGACCGACGACGACAGGCCGAGCAGGAAAATCGCAAGCGTCAAAAAGAAATTGACGAACGGCGAGACGAACACGGAAAAAAACATGGCAATCGCGCAGACCAGCAAAATCTGGAACAAGAGCAGCAAAACGCCCTGCAAAGTGTTGATGACCTCGTGGTCAAAGCCGCGCTCTTTGATGAGAAACAAGACGATAAAGACCGCGGACATGAACAAGACGCTGGCAAGCACGGTTGCCAGGCCGCCCAAAAACTTGCCGCACAGGAACTGGTAGCGATGGACGGGCTTAGAGAGAATAGTGTAGATCGTGCGCCGCTCAATTTCCGTCGGCAGCAGGTTAATGCCCAAAATGACGCTGATAAAGACGCCGACCAGGCCGATGACGCCCAGGCCAAGCGTTTCCACAAAGAGCGTATCTTTTCCCGGCTGAAACGACGAGTTGACAGCCCCCAGCAAAATAACGGCGGCGGCAACCGCAAGAAAAATCAGCAGGGTTCGGCGGCGTATCGCTTCGCCGAAGGTCCCGCCGGCAATCAGCCAAATAGTATTCATAAAAGCGTGTGTGCGACTCCTTTGTCTTTAAGACGTTGAGGTAAGACTTCATCATACCAGACCGCCTTGAATTCTGCAATAGCCACACTCTATTGCAGTCCTGCTCGGCGGACCAAGAAATCCGTGGCGGCAAATAGCGCGACGCCGGACAAGACGTAGACCGAAGCCAGTCCCTTCTTTTGGGCGCTCCCCGCCGGGATCAACTCCGTCGCCGCCACATAAATCATCACGCCGCCGCCGATGCCTACAGCAATACCCGCCTGCGCCGCGTGCAGCGGCTGGACCAGCAGCGCACCCACAACGGTTGCGGCCCCCACAAGGCTGGCGCTCCCTACTGCGGCCCGGCGGCTTCTTCCTGCGGAAAGCACGACCGACGCAATCGTGGCCCCTACGGGAAACTTGTGCATGAGGATTGCGGCGAAGACCAATCCCCCGAATGTCGTGGACAGCAGGGCTGCCGCGCCAATGGCGACGCCGTCAAAGAACGAATGCACGATCAGCGCCATGACGAGCGTGTAAGGCGCGGATGACTGCTGCGCCTCCAATTCCGGCTTGCTGAACAAATACGGCACAATCGTATATTCCACAACATGCACCAGCAGGTAGCCCAGCAGGATGAGTGGCGCAGCCCAGACACGCGGGCGCATGGTGTCAAGGGTCGTCGGCACGAACTCCAAGAGCGCGACGGCGATCAAGATGCCGGCTCCTACCTGAGTCAGCGCCGCGAGCCGTCCGCTGGAGCGGCCCGTCGCTCTGTTGCCGGGAAGGGAGAGCGCCACGAGCGTCCCGCCCGCCACGTTGCCGCTTCCGGCGACCAGGGCGAGGATGAGCGCCAGCTCTTGCGGATGCAGGGTCATTTTTGGAGTCGCCTCCATGCCTGCAAGCCAAGCGCAAGAATGCCGCCGACAATGCCTGCGCTCAGAAATCCTGTCGGGCAGGTAGGCTGGCCGCAAAACGGACAGGCTCCGCCAGTGGCGGCATACAGGCCGGAGAAGCCAAGCCAGCTCCCGGCAAATCGCAAAAGGGAGGCTCGCCGAGGCACGGAAGCTGCGTTCGCCGGCGGTGCGTTCGCCCGATCGCTGGGTTCTTCTGAAGACGGCTGTGCATCAAGGCGGGCTTTGCTGTTCATGCTTTTCTCCTGGCAGTTTTACTTAACTCAGCAGTGTTAGTGAAGCGTTCCGTAATGGTAGGTGCGGTCTGACGCATGAAGGTCGCGGTCGGCCCCGTGCAGGTCGCGGTCCATCCGGTGCAGGTCGCGGTCTTCCCGCGCCTGCGCCGCCGTGTGATGCCGGGAACGGTGGTAGGCACGGTCAGCGGCGTGGAAGCGGGTATCTTCGGCGTGGAACGCCCGGTCGGCGTGGTGGTACTGGCGGTCGGAAGAAGACCGGCGTGCCTCCTGGGCCTGTGCCGCAGGAGGCACAGCCAGCAGGACCATTAAGACGGTAAAGGCCATTAAAAATATGTTCAAAGATGTCTTCATAGTATATCTCCATGTTTCGATTAGATGCAAGAATGGATCGCTGGAAACCCTGCTTGCGCCCGCAGAAGGGGGAAACAGACGAAAGAGGGTTTCCAGCGCCGGATGGCCGTCCTGAACACGACCAGCCGCTTTGAGACCGGCAGCGCCGCACGCGCTGCCGGCCAAAATTAGCCGCCGGCCAAAATTAGAAGCTGCCGGTGACGCGCAGAATGGCCTGGCGGCCCTGCTGGAAGCGGGTGCCGCTGTAGCCGGAATTGAAGTTCAGGACACTGACATCGTTGGTCAGGTTTTCAATGTCCAATTCCAGCCCGGCGGGGCCGAACAAGTGCGGCTGTCCGGCACGCAGGTTGATGAAGTAGTGCGAGTTACGGCTCCCGCCTCCCAGCGTGTTGCTGTTGCTTGGGCCGATGGGGACCAGCGGGCTGGAAGCCTCACCGCTGCCGTAGTAAGCATCAATGCCCGCAAAGAGCTGCGACTTGAACGTGTAGGAAAGGCCGCCGCCCAGAGTGTTGAGCTGATCGTGGTCGTTGACAATCGGTGCGGGTGCGCCGGTTTGATCCACACCGTTCGGTTTAGCGATGGAGTTGGTGTAGTTAAAATAGCCGTCTAAGCCGACCTGACCGCGCGGGACAAAGTTATAGGACAGCTCGAAGCCGTGCGTTCCCTGGCTGGTATATTGCAGTGTTGTATACGCGCCGATTTGTGTGTATGGAATCAGAATTCCGGTGTCAAACTCGTTGCGCGTATTCTTGTAATAGTACGCCAATTTGACCGATTGCTGCGAGGTGAACGAGTGCAGGGCATCCACTTCATACAAATCGGTTGTCTGCGGAACCAAGTTCGTGCCGAGGATCGCACCCTGGGCCAGTGGCGGCTGAGAAAACAGCTTGTCGTAGCTGAGGCGGGCGCTGGTTTGCGGCGTGAACGCATAGGCAAAGTTGACGCGGGGCGATAGATAGTTCTTTTTGACGCTGTCGGGTGAGAGGCTCTGCTTGCCGTAGTAGGAGTCGTAACGCGCTCCGTAGTTGAGCGTGATTTTACGTGTCGCCTGCCAGGTGTCCTGCAAGTAGCCGGCGTTGTAGTAGCCGGAGCGGTGGACGAGGACTGTCGGTGTGGCTGCGCCGGGCGTGATTTGGAAGATTTGGTTGCCGAGCGTGTCTAGGATTGGGTTGCCGTCGGCGTCCACTTGATAAGCGCCGTTGGGGGTAAGCTGTGGGCCGCTGCCCTGGACGGCGGCCTCGGCATCGAGCGCGAGCTGACTTTGCGGGATAATGTTGTACAGCTCGTCCCCTGACTGGCGGGTGAGCAGCAGCCCGGCCTTGAAGGTGTGGTTCCCAGCCGTTTTGTTGAGGCTGCCGGACAATTCGGTTTGGGCGCTTTTACGCTGGATTGTCGGGTTATACTCGATAGAGTTGTCAATCGTCGTGAGGTAGCCGGTGGTCGGATCAATCGAGTTTAGGTTGATGGACGGATTGTTGTTACGGATGTCCAGGCGCGACGACGATGTTCCGAGCGACAGCAGGCCAGTCAGTGCGCCGCCGAAGTTGTGCCGGTAGTTCAGCGCTCCAAACTTGTTTTCGTCGTTCTGGTAGACATCCTGCCCGTCTGCCTGCTGTGACCCGATGGGAAGGACTTGGCTGCCAAGCACGGTAGGGTCTGGAGTCGCACCCGCTTCGCCGCCGTCGGCATTGCGTGCGCCGCCATAGCCGTAACCCTGACCGACCGGAATGAACTTATTCGACAATCCGGCGCGGTTGGCGACCTGGGTTTGGGCAGGCGCGGTATTCAGCAGCAGAGAAAACTGGTCATTGCGTCCGGGCTGGTAATCAATGTTGCCGAAGGCGGTCAGCGCCTTGCCGTTGTTGTGGGCGCTTTGGTCGCCCGGCTGCGGCGGCTCCACAGCATTGTTGGTCGTGCGGTTGATAAAGTTGAATAAGTAGCGAATAGAGCCAGTCTGTCCGGGCGCGGCCCCGGCCTGACCGCCAAAGGTCAGTTCTTGATCCAGCGTCGTGTAGCCGCCTGCGCCGAGAGAGACCGTCTGGAATGGCTTGATGGTTCCGGCCCGCAGGCTGAGGTTTAAGATAGCGGCGGTTTCGCTGCCATACTCCGGGGCGTAGCCGCCGGTCAAAATGTCGGCGTTCTGAATGATGTCCGGGCTGATAATCGGTCCGGCCCGCCCTTGCAGTGCGCCCGGAAGCTGGAAGCCGTCAATGTAGATGGCTGTGGAGGCATGTTCGCCGCGTGGGTGAACGACGTTGACCGAGGACTCAATGAAGCCCGGTGCAGTAATCAGCAGGCGCTGGAGATTTTGCGGGTTCGCACCGGTGGCCGGAATGGTCTGGTTGAATTGCAGGGATCGGTCTGTCGAAGTCGCCGTTTTGCTGCCTGGAACGAGAACGGTGCCTGAGCTTATGCTGACGCGCTTGGTCAGCGTGATATTGACAGCGGTACTGGTGTCGGCAATGACCGTCACAGTCCGGGTGTCCGTGTTAAACGTGACAATCTGCGTGGTGATCTGCCACGGACGGATTTCAAGCGGCGGGCTGAGAGCAGTGCCGTCGGCGCTGGAAATGACATTGAAGTCGGGGTTGACGCCGGCGGTGTCGTGGAACACGATGTTTGCGCCCTGAACAGGCTTGCCGGCGCTGTCATGCACGGTGAAACGCAGGCGTCCGAAAACGTCGGCATAGGCGCTGCCTGCAAGAAGCAGGCAGGAAACGGAAAGCAGTCCGGCCAAAGGCCGCTGCTTCAGAAGGAACCGGTGAGTCATGGAGGGGTCTCTCTTTGCTGCGTCGTGAGTAGGCCGCCCACGATTGGGCGACGAACGGGGTAGACGAAACGGCGGAGACGTGATACAATCACCGTGGCAACGGACGTGACAAAAAGTCACTCGTGACGTCATCGCGTTCGCCAAGGCGCGGGGGTGTTACCAGCACTCCCGCGCTTTTTTCGGCCCCGAACAGGGTATGAAATTAGGCGCGGAGACGGAGTCTCAGCAGGAAATCAGAGAATTAGGTGTTTAAGAGACGCGCGGGGGAGCGCGTGGCGAGGTGTGGTCAAACGGGTGCGGGCATCGCGTCTGGACGCTTGCAGAAAGCACAGGAATGAGCGTAAACACCGGCAATGGAAGCGGAACAGCGGGAACTTGCGTGCTGAAAAGGGAGTTTTCCCACTCGCAGGCAAGGCATTTGTCCGAGGCGGCAGAGCCGCTGTGGGTAACTGTGCTGGCTCCGGCATGGAAGCGCAGCAGCTGGCCTGCATCATCTGTGTGAAACAGAGTCGTGCCGCCGCTAATCCCCAGGAAAATCAGCGCCATCAGGAGCGCGGTTCTTCGCAGGAATAATCGCAGTCTGCTTGTGTGCCGTCGGTTCACGTTTCGCATTCTACCATGCCGAATGGAAAAGCGCAACAGAATTTATGAAAATTTTATGATGATGGCGTCTTAATGATTTACCTTTTGCTTCGATCAACTTTGGCGACGCTGATTGCGTTTGCAGGGGGCGGGCTTGGAGTTTTGCTCGGCGTCGGAGCGGAGCGGCGGCTGCGGCTCCTTGTTTACGCTGCAATGGGTACGCTGCTGGCAGTAACAGTGTTTGATGTTCTGCCGGACGCGAAGGTGCTGCTGACCTGGCTGGAGTTCCTGCCGGCTGCCGTCAGCGGCTATGTCCTATTCTGGGTGATCGGCAAGTATGTGTCGCATCTCTGCCCTGCGTGCGCCGTCGGCGCGTTTGATCAGGCGACGACGGAGCGGCTGAGTCAAAGCGTCGTTTTGCTTGCTGTAGCGCTGGGCCTGCACAGCGCGATGGACGGAATTGCTGTAGTAGTCGGGGACCGAATAGCTGGACATCCGAACTTTGCGCTGCTATTTGCGGTCTCATTTCATAAGCTGCCTGAAGGGTTGGCGCTGGCGCTCCTGCTGATTGGCGCGGGCTATGCCCGGCGGAAGGCGTTTTGGCTGACGGTGATGATTGAGTCGGCAACGGAAGCCGGCGCACTGCTGGGGCTGTTCGGCCTGCGCCATGTATCGCTTCTCTGTCTTGGTCTTGTCTTCGCCAATGTCGGAGGCGGGTTTGTTTATCTCATTGTCAGCACACTGTCTCTTTTCATCCAGCCGCAAGGCGCACAGCGCACACAAGCCGGCGCAACGCAGTTTGCGCTCATAGGAAGTGCGGCTTTTACTCTCACGAGCTGCCTCATGTGGACACTGAAGCACTGGGAGCCGTAAGCCCGAACAAAAAATATCAGAAGATACTTGTGGGTCATGCTTGACAAAAGCAGAGACTTTCGCTAGAATGTTGAATATGGAAACCGAACCCGCAACATCGCAACGCGAAACAATTGCGCCTGTGCGCCTTGATGACCAAATTGTGTGGGATCAGCAGCCGGAACAGCTCACAACCCGCGAAGTTGCCGCGATTTTCGGCAAATCTGCTGCAAACATTCGCGCCCGCGCCTCACGCGGTGACTTCGGCAACACGGTGACTGGGGAAGATGGGCTGCCCCGCTATGACAGGGAGCGTGTTCGGGCGCTGTTTGAGCGCGTCACGCAGCGCGAGGCGCAGCTGCGCTCCGTGACAAACCTGCACGGCACTGCGCCTTCCTCCTACTCCACGAGTTTATCGCCGATGGTAACAACAGCAATTGCGGAGATTCAGACGCAGCACCGCGAACAGATTGCGCTTTGGTCTGCGCGGTTCGAAGATGCCCAGTGTTCCGCACAGCGAGCGCAAGAAGAGGTGCAATCGCTGCGCGATCTGCTGCGGGAACGAGAAGAAACGACCCGCGCAACGCTCTCGCACATGGACATGCTGCATTCTGAGCATCTGGCCCAGCTTCGGGACGCACTCACGCAGGAGAAGGCGCACAGGACTGAACTTGTTGCGGTCAAAGATTCAGAGATTGCGCGGCTGAAATCAATGGAAAACAACGCGCCGCGCCGGAACTCATTTTGGAACCGGCTGCTCGGCGGCTAGTTGCGTGTGCGATTTTGAAATGTTGGAAAGATACTAGGAATGCTTGTCAAATACAAAGTGAGTGTTGCGTTCCAGGGGACCGCAGTAGTGGAGATGGAAGCCGAGTCGGCGGAAGCAGCCCGTCTCGCCGCCGCTGAAATGACAGTGGATGATCTGGCCCGTAAAAGCCATTCCGATATCTCGGCGCTCAAGGTTGCCGCCAAAGAAATTGTTCCGCTTTCCGCTCTTAGCGGCCACGGCGAAGAAGCCGAGGAAAACGCGCCGCGCAAGCCGCGTCCTTCCGGCTGGTATCGTCCTCACTAACGGTCAAGATTTTGCGGGCGTGCTTTCCTGCCCCTGAGACTTTGGCAGAACAGCCGGAACCGGCGGCTGAACTGGGTGCGGTGCAAAAAGATTGATGTTCCAAGTCAGCACGGCATAGCCCCAGACTTTATGTCCGGCAGCGTTTGAGACATATAGCGCCGGGTTGAACTGAAGTTCCGGTGTGACATTGTAGGTAAAACCCGCTGTTGCCGAGTTCGCGGTTCCGCTTTGGTAATCCAGCTGAACAAGAACACGCGGATTGATCCGGTAGCCGCAGCCGAGAATGGCTTGATACTGGTGCCTGTTCTGGACAAAACCGGCGACATCCGGCTGCTGGCTGATGACGCGGCCCGTACCGAGCATCAGCTCCGTGTTTCCCTTGTAGTACCCGCCTTCCAGATAAGGCTGCGGCGCGGAGCCTTTCGTGGTCCAGTTGAAAAATCCCGTAGACAGCAAGTAAGGCCCGCGGGCGAGAATGCTGTATTCGGCGTTTGCCACCTGCTCCGGCGGCGAAGCACCCTGGAAAATAGCGATCTCAAAACGCTTGGTCAGCCCCAGCTCAATCTGCGCCTCGTAGCGGTTGGCGATATTTGGGTCCTGCTGCTGCACGCTGAGCGACAGAATGCCGTCCGGCTGAACGTCCGGCGTCACAATTTGGTTCAGTCCCTTAGTCGTTGCCGACGCCGGGAGGGCGCAAAGAAATAAAAGCGAAAAAATGCCTGCAGTACGGCGCATCGGGCCAGCCTCCAAAAAATTCAGCCGCCCCATTATGACATTTTTTGCTTAAAAGCGCCAGCCTAAATGGGCTTCGGGGATGCGGCGGTGGGTCCAGTTGAGCTGCCGCTCAGTCAGGCGGCAGTCTACGAACCACCACGGATAGGCCAGTGGGTCATGGATGCGGAATGTCTCGCGGTAGCTTTTGATGGCAGGGAAGGCCGCGCAGAAGCCGCACCGGTGCAGGGTCAAAAACAGGGCCAGCAGGCGGATACGCAGCTTGACTGCGCTGGTGTTCTCTAGGGGAATGGCAAGAGTCTGGGACAAGGCAAACACTTCGCGCTGGGCGAGGTGCATACTTACCGTATCAATGCCCTTCAGAATACCGATCTTATCCGGTGTTCCTGTCTCGTGCAGATGCGCCGTCAGGGTCAAAACATAACGCTCAATGCTGTCCGACCAGCCGTCTTCGACGCGGCGGGCGACGGCGACGACTTCCTCTAATTGCGGCGCTTTGCCGAGATAGTCGCGCAGATGCGTTTCCGCCCATTCCCAGCGCCGGACAGCCTTGAGCGGCAGTCGTCCCATGTCCTCCGGGCGGCAAAGTCGGCAGATGCCGCCGCGTGTCCCCAGCAGGCGGCTGTACGCGAACTCAATTCCCGACGCGGAGGCGCGGGGGTCGAGCAGCCCTTCCACCAGACGGGCGTAGCCTTCAATGAGGAAGTCCAGCGCATCATGCGACATCTCCGGCGGCGGGGCGGAAGCTTTGAGTTGCCGGACCATGTCCACGCAGGGGCGGCGGTCCGCTTCGGTGAGTAGCAGCATAAACGTAATGTCTCCCACGCTCATTGTCGGCACACGGCGCAGGTTTCATTCACAGTAGAAGTGACAGGAGTTTATGAACCTCACCCGGAGGGCAAGCAGTGCTGTAGCGGGGTGAGGTCTTTTGACAAGAGGGAATTGACAAAGCAGGCAGCCTTGTGTTAAGATGACCTGATGCCGAACAAATTCGGGTGAGCAAGACTAAACGCCCGCTTTCTTTAAAAGGAGCCAACATCTTGCCCCCAATTCCACTTGCGAAACGCGCCTTTGCCGAACTACTCGGCACCGCCTGGCTTGTCTTCGGCGGCTGCGGCAGCGCGGTTCTCGCCGCGCATTTTCTCGCACCCGACAACCCAAACGTCAACTTAGGCATTGGCTTTGTCGGTGTCGCGCTGGCCTTTGGGCTGACCGTTTTAACAATGGCTTATGCTATTGGTCATATCTCCGGCTGCCACTTGAACCCCGCTGTTTCGGTGGGGCTTTGGGCCGGGAAGCGCTTTCCGGCCTCTGATTTGGCTCCTTATATCGTCGCGCAGGTTGTCGGCGGGATACTCGGTGCAGGCGTTCTGTATCTGATTGCGAGCGGTCAGGCGGGGTTTGACGTTCACGCCGGGTTTGCGTCCAACGGCTACGGCGACCATTCGCCGGGCCATTACGGGCTTGGCGCGTGCCTGGCGGCGGAAGTCGTGCTGACATTCTTCTTTTTGATGATTATTCTCGGCGCAACGGATGGACGCGCCCCGAAGCAGTTTGCTCCTATTGCCATTGGGCTGGGCCTGACTTTAATCCACCTCATCGGCATTCCCGTCACCAATTTATCGGTCAACCCGGCCCGTTCCACCGGCCCGGCACTATTTTGCGGCGGCTGGGCGCTGACGCAGCTTTGGCTGTTCTGGCTCGCGCCAATGGTGGGCGCGGCTATTGCAGGCTTTGTTTACCGCTGGCTGGAAGTGGACACAACCGCGTCCGCAGCAGAGCAGATTATTGGCAAAGTCACTCGCTGACAGACTTCGGCTCGTGTTCGGACTTCGGCTCATGTTCAGGAAGGGCAAAGAAGACGGCCAACGCGCCGGATAAAATGACGCAGGCCGTCACATTAACGAATGCCAGCGCAAAGGCGATGACGTACAAGGCCGGGCCGAAGCGGTACTGCTGAGTAATATGCTTGATTCGGTGCCGGTCATGATCTTCCGCCAGCAGATGTCCGTCGCGTGCGGCATGGTTCCAAAGCAGGTTGAACGCCAGCGCCATGAGCAGATTAAGACCGCAGTAGAGAGCGGCAGCAGTTCGGGCATCCGGCGTTCGGATGTACTGGGCGACGAGAGCTGTTGGGAATGGGATAAGAGTCACCAGCATCAGCAGCAGGCCGTTATAGATCATTAAGAGGTGGTCTTTGCGCTGAATCTGCTCAAACAGCCGGTGATGGTTCAGCCACATGACAAGAATTGTCAGGAAGCTGACCACATACGCCGCCAGCGCCGGCCACTGCCCTTCCAGCGCTTTCAGCAGCCCACGCGGCGCATCTTTTAAGGCAGGGACATGCAAATCCAGCACCAGCAGCGTAATCGCCACCGCAAACACGCCGTCGCTGAACGCCTCAATCCGCCCTGTTTCCTTTTCAGCCATGCCTGCTCCTTATCATCTGTGCGCTTTGTCGGTTCTTTGTTTCCATTTTGGCATACTTTCTCTCGTGTTTAGCCTGCCGAGCTTGACTCTGGTCTTGGTCTCGCGCTATACTGGAACTAATCTCGGCCTTGATGGGGAAGAGTACGCGGTTTAAGCTGATTTAGAGAGGGAGCGCCACCGGCTGCAAGCGTTCCCGCAGCGAAGCCGCCGAAGGTCGCCCCGGAGCCGTGTTCGGAATTGAGTGTCCGCGTCTGCCTTTAGTGACATAAAGAGCGAATGCGGGAAGCAAGGTGGTATCGCGCATCGGCTTTCAAGCCCTCGCGTCCTTGCGACAGGGTTAGCCCTGCCGCGATGGGCGCGGGGGCTTTTGTGGTTTTGACGGGAGCAAAGATGATGGAAAAAGCTTACGAACCCAAAGATGTGGAAGCGCGGCTGTACCCGCAGTGGGAAGCGGCGGGGCTGTTCCACGCGGAGCCGACGCCGGGGAAGCCGAAGTTCAGCATTGCCATTCCGCCGCCGAATGTCACGGGCAGCCTGCACATGGGCCATGCCCTGAACCATGCGGTGCAGGATACACTGGGACGCTGGCATAAAATGCAGGGCGACACCGTGCTGATTTTGCCCGGCGTAGACCACGCAGGGATTGCAACGCAGGCGGTCGTGTCCCGGCTGATTGAAAAGGAAGGGCTGACCCGCTTTGATTTAGGCCGCGAGAAGTTTGTGGAGCGGGTCTGGGCCTGGAAAGAAGAGTACGGCGACCGAATCGTGTTCCAACTGAAGCGGCTTGGGTGCGCCTATGACTGGTCCCGCCAGCGCTTTACAATGGACCCGGCGTATGCCGAGGCCGTCAATGAGGCGTTTGTGCGCTTCTTTGATGCCGGGCTGATTTACCGAGGCAAGCGGATGGTGAACTGGTCAGTCGGACTGCAAACGGTCATCTCCGACATTGAAGTGGAGAACATAGACACCGACGGCTCGCTGTGGCACATCAACTACCCATTCAGTGACGGCTCCGGGTTTGTGACTGTCGCCACGACGCGCCCGGAAACTCTGCTCGGCGATACGGCAGTCGCAGTCAATCCGGCTGACCCGCGCTACACGGGCCTCATCGGCAAGATGCTCCGTCTGCCGCTGACCAATCGGGAAATCCCGCTCATCGCCGACGATTACGCAAGCCTAGAGTTTGGAACCGGCGCGGTCAAGATTACACCCGCGCATGACCCAAACGACTACGAGGTAGGCCAGCGTCATAATCTGCCGCAGATCACGGTGATTGGCTTTGACGGCAAGCTGACGGCTGATGCGGGTGTCCGCTACGCGGGCATGGACCGCTTTGAGGCACGGGATTTAATTGTCGGCGACCTGGAAGACGCCGGAGCATTAGAGAAGATTGAGCCGTACCGGCACAGTGTCCCGCACTGTGACCGCAGCAAGACTGTGATTGAGCCGCTGCTGTCCGAGCAGTGGTTTATGAAGATGGCCGGAACAGAGATTGTGGAGCGAGCGACTGAGATTGTCCGTGACGGCCAAATTGAGTTTTCGCCGGGCCGCTACGCTAAGACCTACGTAGACTGGATGGACGGCATTCGCGACTGGGCCTTGTCACGCCAATTGTGGTGGGGCCATCGCATCCCCATCTACTACGCGCCCGATGGTTCGTATGTCGCCGCCCGCTCACTTGACGAAGCCGTGGAACGGGCCGGGACCGACCAATTGACGCAGGACGAGGACGTACTGGATACCTGGTTTTCGTCGGCCCTGTGGCCGTTCGCGACGCTGGGCTGGCCGGAGCAGACGCCTGACTTGGACTACTTCTATCCAACGGACTTCCTCACGACCGCGGGCGAGATTCTGCGCCTTTGGGTGGCCCGCATGGTGATGACGGGCCTGGAGTTCACGGGTGAGAAGCCGTTCGCCGATGTCTATATCCATGCGACTGTCTTGGACAAAAAGGGCCGCCGGATGTCCAAAAGCCTGGGCAACGGCATTGACCCCGTAGAAATGATCGACAAGTACGGGGCCGATGCCCTGCGCTTCTCACTTCTGAGATTGGCGTCCAAAGGCCAGGACATCAAGTTCAGCGAAGAGCGCGTCCCCGAAGCCCGCAATTTTGCGAATAAGCTCTGGAACGCCGCCCGCTTCGTGCTGCTGAACCTGCCGGACGATTTTGAGCCAAGTTTTTGGAGCGATTTCGTGTATGCGCAAGGCACATTGCCAGAACGCTGGATTTTGTCGCGGCTGCAAAAAGTGACGCAGACGGTGAATGCGTCGCTGGCGAGCTACGACATGGACGATGCCTGCGGGACGCTGTACGAGTTCGTCTGGGGCGAATACTGCGACTGGTTCGTAGAACTCTGCAAGCCGTCACTGCAAGGCGAAGACGGCCCCGCAAAAGACTCGGCGCGAGCAACGCTCTACGCGGTGCTGGAAGCGGTCGTAAGACTGCTGCACCCGATTATGCCGTTTGTGACCGAAGAAATCTGGCAGCAGTTGCCAGGCAAGACCGAGAGCATCAGCCTGTCACCCTACCCTATTCTCGGAACGGCTTTCGTTGATGAGAAAGCCGAAGCTGCCATTACGCTGCTGATTGACAGCATCACGGCCCTGCGCGGCCTGCGGGCGGAGTTCACGCCGGGCGGGCAGGAGAATGAGGCCGCACGCGCCGCCATGCTGACCCGAAAATTAACAGTAATTGCCGTTCCTGAAAGCGAAACGGCGGGCGCAACACTCCGCGCACAGCTACCTGCGCTTGTTGCGCTGGCACGTCTTGGCGAAACAACAGTTGTGGCTGCTGCACCAACGGACGGCAAGTATGTTCCCGTCGGCGTGCCGGGCGCGGCGTTCTATGTTCCGGCCAGCGAGCTGCTGGACGGACTGGATCCGGCTAAAGAGTCGGCGCGGCTGGCGGCCGAGATCGCCAAGCTGGACAAAGAGCTGGCCGGTGTGCGGGGGCGGCTGGATAATCCGAGCTTCGTCGCGCGGGCGCTGCCGGAAGTAGTCGAAAAAGCGCGGGCGGATGCAGCGGAACTGGTTCAGCGTCAGGAAAAGCTTCAGATGCGGCGCGGGCTTCTTACATAAGTTCGTGTAGGGGCAGGGCTTGCCCCTGCCCTCTTGCTCTTTGGCTGTTGCTCTTTGGCTGTTGCTCTTTGGCTGTTGCTCTTTGGCTGTTGCTCTTTGGCT
>CAXTER010000002.1:0-62038 GCA_964243345.1 uncultured Armatimonadales bacterium | reverse complement strand
GTTGCTCTTTGACAAAGGGAAAGCCGCGGAAGAAAGAAAGGCGGGGGCAAGAAAGAAGGGCGGGGGCAAGAAAGAAGGGCGGGGGCAAGCCCCGCCCCTACGGGAAAAGGCGAAGTCGGGTACAATCACTGCTAATGACCAAGCTTGCCGCGAGTCCCCTGCCCCTCTTCTGTGTCCTGCTGCTGGCGCTGGCGCTGCGGGTATGGGGCATTACTTGGGGGCTGCCGTCGGCGACGCATTATTTTTCGTATCACCCGGACGAGACCGTGGTTCTGGAAAAGTCTTCGATAGTGATGAACGTCTTCGCCGGGCATCTTCTGCCGCACTATTATAATTATCCTTCGTTGCAGCTTTATTTAGTTTGTTTTGCCAACACTCTGGCCGCGCTGTTTGGCGGGATGGAGATAGTTCCAAAAGACTTTTCGATCTGGTATCCGCAGTGGGCCAAGATGTATTTAGTAGGCCGGTGCCTGACAGTTGGCATGGGTGTCGGCACGGTCTGGGCGACCTACGCGGTGGGCGCACGGCTTTGGGGACGCCGTGCGGGCCTTGCTGCGGGCCTGCTGCTTGCCGTAATGCCGCTTCATGCCCAGCAATCGCACTTTTTGACGGTGGATGTCCCGGCGACGTTCTGGGTGATGCTGTCTTTGCTGTGGTCCGTGCGCCTGGCAACTGGTGACCCAAAGCCGCTCCGCGCCGCCTTGTGGGCGGGCGTCTTTGCAGGTCTCGCGGCGGCAACAAAATATAACATGGCGCTAGTAGTGCTGCCCATCCTGGCGGCGGGCGTACCCACCCCGTCGCAAGCGCCGACCCTCCCGAAACGGGAAGGTAAGGAGCTAGACAAGCCGCTTTTGCCCGCTCTTTTTTCGAACTCTTCACCTTCCCGTTTCGGGAGGGTCGGCGCTTGCGCCGGGGTGGGTCTTCTGTCCTCCGTTCTGGCCTTTTTCGCGGCCTGTCCCGGTGCGCTTCTCGAAAATGCCAAGTTTCTTGAAGATGTGCGCTTTGAGGCGGTCCACGTCCAGAATCCGGATGACCCGACGTTTCGGGACACCGGCAATGGCTTTGTGTATCACATCACGCACAATTTAGATGCTGGAATGGGCCTGCCGCTGCTGCTTTTGGCGCTTGTGTCTGTCGGCTATGCGCTTTACAGGCGTCAGCGCGGCGACGCGCTGCTGGCGGCATTTGCCTTTCCCTACTACGTTTTGATCAGCCTCGCCGCTGTCCGATATGCCCGCTACACAATTCCATTGCTGCCGATTTTGGCATTATGGAGCGGGCGAATGCTGGCGGACGGATCTCAGCAGTCAAAGTCTGTGTTCCGCCGAGGCACAATGACTATCGGAGCCTTGACGGCGCTGCTGACCTGCGGGAGTGCGCTTGTCCTAGTTGATGTGATGGCTGAGGAAGATACGCGGGACGCCGCGCTTTCCTGGCTGAACACTTACGCAGCCGTTCCCAAGCGGATTGGATTTCCTGTTCAGCCGTGGTTTGGCACAGCCCCTGTCAGCCCGTATTTCCCGTTGCCGGGTGTCGGCATGTGGCAAACGGTGACACCGCCTGCGTTGCAGCAGCATATTTTTTATAGCGGCAAAGATTGGGACATTGCTGCCCTGGAAGCGCAGAAGCCGGATGTTGTCGTTCTGAGCGAATATGATTATGACGATGCCGTGCGAGTCAAAGACCCGGCCGCACAAGCTTATTTCGCGTATTTGGATGACAAATACAAATACTCAGAAGGCTTTATAGTACATCGCTCGGTTGGTGGGATGCCGACACGCGGTTTGCCCCATGACATGACCTATCCTTCTCCTGACATCCTGATTTACAGCCGAACTCCAAAAGGGCAATTGAGAGGCGATGACTAATGAACGCAGAACGTGCCAAAGAGATTTTAGATAATTTTGCAGACAAGCGGGTGCTTGTGGTCGGCGATGTCATGCTGGACGAATACGTCTGGGGCCGGGTCAGCCGGGTCTCCCCGGAAGCACCGGTGATGATCGTGGACGCCGACAGCCATACGTTTGTGCCGGGCGGCGCGGCGAACGTCGTCAACAACGTGTGTGCGTTAGGCGCAAAAGCCATAATCGCCGGCATTGTCGGGGAAGACACGGCGGCGGGAACGCTGAAAGAAAAATTGACCGAAGAGGGCGCAGACGTTGCGGGACTTGTTGCGGTCTCCGGGCGTCCAACTACTCTCAAAACGCGGGTCATCGCGCACACGCAGCAGGGGGCGCAGCAGGTTGTGCGGGTAGATCATGAGCGCCGGGATGCCATCAGCGCAGACATACAGACGACGCTGCTGGCGTTCTTAAAGGGCGCGATTGCCGGGTGCGATGCTTTGCTGCTGTCGGACTATCAGAAGGGGCTTTTGGTGCGCGATCTCGTGGCATCGGTGGTCAAGCAGGGCCGGACGGAAGGCAAAGTCATTACGGGAAACTTGAAGCCGAAGGGGATTGGAAGCCACTGCCGTTTAACCATGATGACCCTGAACGTCTTTGAGGCCGGAGAAGCGTCCGGCCTGCTGCTCGGCGACGGCGGGAGCGACTTGGGGACATTGCGTGAAGCCGGGCGGATGCTGCTGCGGAAGTCCGGGGCAGACAATGTGCTGATCACGCGCGGCGCTCACGGCGTGTCGCTGTTTTCAAGTGACGGCAGCGTGTTTGATTTGCCCGCACATCCGGTCGAAGTGTTTGACGGGACCGGCGCGGGAGATACGACGATTACGACATTGACACTGGCGCTGGCGGCTGGCGCAACCCCGCAGGAAGCGGTAACGCTGGCAAACGCCGCCGGCGCAGTGGTTGTCCGCAAGCTGGGCGTCGCCACGGCCACGCGGGACGAGATTTGGGAGCGGGTTCGGGAGTAGAGAAGGAGCCGAAAGGAAGAGCCGTGGGTATGAAACCCACGGCTTTCACACGGCAGCAAGCTGTTCTACGGAGCGGCAGGCGCGGCAGTTTTGGGCGCACGAATATGAACATTTTTGGCAACCGGCGCATCTTCGTCGCCGTTTGTCGCGGCAGTAATTGGCGTGTCAATCGTGAGGTCGGCGAAGGTGCCGGTGGGCTGGCCTTTAGCGTCCGTGGCCTTGTAAATCTTTGTGCCGTCCGGCACGGACAGTACCGTAGTCTTTTTGCCATGCGTGAGCGTGATTGTTTTAGCGGCGGCGTCAATGGACGAGATTTTTCCGTTGACCCGGTTGCGCTTTTTGGGCGCAGGCGTGTCGCCGGGAGCGGCGGGCGTGGCTGGGGCCGGCGTGACTGCCGGGGCAACCGGCGGTGTCGGGTCGGTTGGGGCCTGTGCGAAAGAAGCCACTGGGCAGAGTAAAACCGCCGTTAAAGCAAAGGGCAAAAAAGCAAGGGGCAAGCGTCGCAGCATTGTTCAGTTCCTCCAGAATGGGTGTGATGCCGGTAAAGACGCAGGATTTCGGGCGATGTTCACCGAATATCGGAAAAGAGAATGCAAGGGAAACGAAACGATGACTTACTGTTTAGGCGTCATGACCAAAGATGGCTTGGTGATGATGTCCGACTCGCGCACGAACTCCGGGTACGATCAGGTGAATGTCTGCCGCAAGATGTATACGTTTGTCCAGCCCGGCGAGCGTGTCTTTGTGCTGCTGGTGAGCGGCAGCCTGTCGCTGACCCAGAGCATTATCACGCTTCTGGGCCGGGACTTTGACCGGGGCGTCGGCCTTGCGTCCGCGCCGTCCATGTATGACGCCGCGCGGGTGATCGGCGAGCAGGTGCGCCTCGTGTCTGATTTAGACCGGGCCGCTTTGGAGCGCGATGATTACCGCTTTAATGTCCACTTTATTTTGGGCGGGCAGATTAAAGACCAGCCGCATGACTTGTATTTGGTCTACCCGCAGGGAAATCCCCTGCGTGCGACTGAAGACTCGCCGTTTTTGCAAATCGGGGAGCATAAATATGGCCGGCCCATCTTGGTGCGCGGCATCCGGTATGCCGAAACGCCGCTGGAAGAAGCGGCTAAGTACGCCATTATCTCAATGGACTCAACAATGCGCTCCAATGTCACGGTCGGCCCGCCGATAGACATTGCGCTGTACGGCAAAGACGAGCTGGAGCTGCATCGCCGCCGCCGCATGACTGCATCAGACCCGGATCTGCGCGAAGTGCATGAGCAGTGGGAGCTTGCCCTCCGCCGGGGCGTCTCCGAACTGCCGAAGATAGACTTTGAGACGTTCGGGCAGAAGATATAGCCTCTGCCGAGGAGAAGTCCCCGGCGTTTCCGGGTAAACTCTTACTATGACAAATGTTTACTTGAAAGCCATCGGCCTCGGATTTATCGCGGGGGCGCGGAGCATGATGGCTCCGGCGCTGACCAGCAATTATCTTTCCAAGAACCCATCGCTGTTTTTGGAAGCGTCGCCGCTTAAAGGGATGGGCCTGACAGCGACGGCAAACGTGCTGAAGCTGATGGCGCTTGGCGAAATTGCAGGCGACAAGCTGCCGAAAGCACCGAATCGGACTGCCCCGCTGCCGCTGGCGGGACGCGCCGCTTCCGGGGGCCTGTGCGGCGCGGCAGTGTTCCTTGCCGAAGGCAAGCCGGCAGCAATTGGGGCGGCGGTCGGCGCGGCGGCGGCAGTTGCTTCGACGTTTCTGACATTCACCCTGCGCCGCGATTTGGTCAAGGCCGCGCAAGTGCCGGATGCGCCGGTCGCTTTAGCGGAAGATGCGCTCATGCTGGGTCTCGGCAGCGCCGTTTTTGCCGGCGGGTAAAATTACCGGAAAAATTATTAAAACTCAGGCAAAATGCCCTAAAGAAGCATTGCACAGACACCGATAATCAAGACGTTACAGGCCAAAGTGGCTGCAACAAGAAACGATAAAAAAAGAAACGACAAGGCAAACCCGGCGAAAGACGGGGACGCAAAGCTACCGGGTCTAAGGCAGCGCTGTAAACTGTGAAAAGCGCTGTTATGATCGCCCAGCCGCCGCACCAATTGTAGGGGGCAACAGACCATGAAGATTTCAAACGACGAAGCCGTTCGCGCCACAAGCAGCATTGATCCAATCGCCGGAGCCAAGCTGCGGGCGCAGCCGGCGGCACCCGCCGCCAGCACTGCCGCACCGGGAGCCGGTCCGGCAGCCCAAATCGAGATTTCAGAGCAGGCAAAAGTGCTGTCGGCGTCTAAAACGGAAGCGGCAAGCTACCTGCCGGCGGTCAACGCCGCGCCGGACATCCGCACCAGCCTGGTGAACACGCTCAAAGCGCAGGTGGAGAGCGGCACTTACCATGTCAGCAGCGCCGACATCGCTGACCAGATCGTGCGACGCGCTCAGGCAGACAATGTGCAGTAGAAGATAAAGCTCACAGAAACGTACATTTGTTCGCCTAGGCGAATTCAAAAAGTAACGCAGAGGCAATTGCCTCTGCGTTTTTTTGTGTTGCCTCTGCTCTGGACGCAGGACTTTAGCGCCCGATGTGGAACTTGAAGAAAACAGAACGCGCAGGAAACAGGGCGCACAAAGGAACGAATGCATGGCTTGGACATTAGCGGTCGTCAATCAGAAAGGCGGGGTCGGCAAGACAACCACGGCAGTCAACCTGGCGACAAGTCTGGCGCAGGCAGGCCGACGGGTGCTGCTGATTGACTGCGACCCGCAGGGCAATGCGACCAGCGGCTTGGGGCAGAAAGAAACGGTGGAGCATAGCATCTATGACGCTTTGACCGGTGGCGTGCCGCTTGCCGAGATTATCCTGAAAGATGTCGTCGTGCCGGGCCTAGACTTGGCCCCGGCGACGCTGGATTTGGCCGGGGCGGAGATGGAAATGTTCCAGGAGCTGTCCCGCGAGACCATCTTAAAGAAGATACTGAAACCCGTTGATAAGAACTACCAGTATATCTTTATTGATGGCCCGCCATCATTAGGCCTCTTGACCTTGAACATCCTGACCGCCGCAGACGCTGTCTTAATCCCGATTCAATGCGAGTATTATGCACTGGAAGGCATCTCGCAGCTGATGAACATTGTCGAGCGGGTGCAGCAGCACTTGAACCCGAAGCTTGCGATTGGCTTGGTCGTGCTGACAATGCACGACGAGCGGATCAACTTGTCGCGTCAGGTGGTGGCCGAAGTGCGGGAGTTCTTCGGCGAGGCCGTCGCCAAAACAATCGTTCCCCGGAATGTCCGCCTCAGCGAAGCGCCGTCGTTCGGCCAGCCGATTGCGCTGTACGACCCAAAATCTAAAGGAGCAGTGGCGTATGCCGATCTGGCTCAGGAGTTAATCGCACTTGGAAAAGAATAACGTGCTAGGGAAAAATAACGTGCTGGAAAAGAATAACGTGCTGGAAAAGAACAAGCCTGCAGACAAGAAGCCATTAGAGAAAAGCCGCCTCGGACGCGGCCTGTCGTCGCTCATCCCGCCAAGTGCAAAGATCGCCGTCACGCCGCCTGCCCCTGCCGAAGACGCTCCTGCCCCACCCGTTCCGCTGCCGGCTGCCACTTTAGAAACTACGTCTGCCACTGAAGACTTGGTGCAGCAGATTTCTGTGGACAAGATCATCGCCAACACTTATCAGCCGCGCTCAGAGTTCGACCAGGCGGCATTAGAAGAGCTGACGGCATCGGTTCAGGCCCACGGCGTTTTGCAGCCGGTCATGGTCCGGCCGCACAGTGCGGGCCGCTTCGAGCTGGTTGCCGGGGAGCGCCGCTACCGGGCAGCCCGTCTCGCAGGATTGACACAAATCCCGGCGGTCGTCCGCCGAATGACCGACGAGGAATCGCTGACAGTGGCGCTGATTGAGAACATCCAGCGGGAAGATCTCAATGCGGTGGAAGCGGCGCGGGGCTACCGGCAGTTGTTGGACCAATTCGGCCTCACTCAAGTGGAGCTTGCCCGCCAGCTCGGCAAGTCGCAGTCTACCGTAGCCTACGCCCTCAGCCTCCTGCGCCTGCCGTCGGAGATGCAGGACAGCATTTCCAGCGGCCGGCTTTCGATGGAGCACGGCAAAGTGCTGCTGTCCGTGCCGGCGTCTGATCGCCGCTTCGCGCTCTGGTCACAGATGATTTCTGAGAACTTGAACGTAGCGGAGTCCCGCCGCCGGGCGCTGGAGGAACCGGCGGTTGCCGCAAAGAGCCGGCAGCTTTCGGCAGTGAAGGCAGCGGAAGATGTTGAGCTAGTGGAAGATGTTCATTTACAGGCGATTGAAGACCGTCTGCGGAGCGCCCTGGGTCTCAAAGTCTCCATTCGCAATGGGCGCACGGGGCGCGGCGTGGTCACGGTAGACTTTTCCAACATGGACGAACTGGAAACAATTATTGACCGCATTGTAGGATAAAAACATACGACATAAATGTCGTTAGTTGCGCTGGCGCAAGACTAGACTCTTGAGTCTTATATTGCTCATGCAAAATTAGGTACAGTATCCAATAAAGGATCGCAATGGAAGAAAAAGATGAAGAGCGGTTCTCATTCGGCTATGTTGAGATAGATAGCTGTTGGATATGGATTCGCGGCATGTTTCGAGACGGCTACGGTGCGTTTGTCCTTAAAGGGAAAACAAGACGCGCTCACCGCGTCGCTTATGAAATGGTTCATGGCGTTGTTCTTACCCCAGATCAATTTCTGCATCATCTATGTAAGAACAAGGCTTGTGTCAATCCTGCTCATCTTGAGATTACTTATCAGCTTACTCATGTGGACAGTGCTATCTATGGCAATAAGCAGAAAACCTACTGCCCTCATGGACACAAATATACTCCTGAGAACACTTACTGGAACAAAGGCAACAGCCGAGAATGCTTACAATGCAAGCTAATCCGCTCACGCCGCCAATACATCCGCAGTAAACAGCGACTTGTGGATGAGAAGAAAGTGTTTCTCGACAACATCAAACGGCTTGCATTAAAGTACGCTGCTAAAGACGATTCGTGCTGCGAATAAAACGCGACTCAAGAGTCCGATCTTGCGCCAGCGCAACTAACGACATTTATGTCGCATGTTTCAATTAGAAAAGAACTACCAACGATGAACGCAGAAATTGTATCGGTAGGAACGGAGCTGCTGCTGGGGCAGATTGTGGACACGGATGCCGTGTTCCTCGCAAAGATGCTGTCAGGGCTTGGCATCAGCATCTACCACCGCGCAACTGTTGGGGATAACCCGGAGCGGCTCAAAGAGACGCTGGCACTGGCGTTTTCACGAGCGGATTTAGTGATAACCGTCGGAGGTCTCGGCCCAACGCAGGACGATCTGACCAAAGAAATGGTCGCAGAAGTGCTGGGTGATACGTTTGTGGAAGATGCCGCTCATATTCAGTGGCTCAATGACCGGGCGGCGCTGAGAGGCTGGGGCAATCTGCCGCCAAGCTTTGCCAAGCAGGCGCTGGTTCCCGTGCATGGACAGGGCATCCCGAACCCACAGGGAACGGCGCTTGGAGCGCTGTTTGAGAAAGATGGCAAAATCGCCATCTGCCTGCCGGGACCGCCCAATGAACTGATCCCGATGACCAATCAAACCGTTGAGCCTTATCTCAGTGAGAAAACCAGCGGCAGCCGCAGTGTCATTCAATCACGGACACTGCGGATTGCCGGGATGGGCGAGTCAGTAGTGGAGGAAAAGGCGAAAGACTTGATGGCGTCGGACAATCCCACCGTTGCCCCTTATGCCAAGACCAGCGAAGTGCATCTGCGAATCACTGCGCGTGCCAAAACGCCGGAAGAAGCGCAGACGCTGATCGCCCCGCGCGAAGCTGCCATTCGGGAAAGGCTGGGGGACGTTGTCTACGGCGTGGACAATGATACCTTAGAAGGCGCTGTCGTCGGCCTGCTGAAGATGCTAGGACAAAGTGTCGCGCTGGCCGAGTCCTGTACCGGCGGACTGATTGCCAAACGCATTACGGATGTCCCGGATGCTTCCCATGTCTTTGGGCTGGGGCTGGTGACCTACTCCAATGAAGCCAAGATCAAGTTTCTTGGAGTCCCGTCGGAAACCATTGAGCGCACCGGCGCGGTCAGCCCGGAAACAGCCAAAGCAATGGCAGTGAGCGCACGAGAAGCCGGAGCGTCAGACCTCGGCGTCAGTGTCACCGGCATTGCCGGGCCTGGCGGCGGGTCGGATGCAAAACCTGTTGGTACAGTGCATATCGGGCTGGCATGGGGTAGCGGCGTCATCTCCGAGCATCACCATATCCTAGGCAGCCGGGCCGATGTCGCGTATCGGGCTTCTCAAAACGCTCTAGCGCTGGTTCGGCGTTTCCTGATGAATCCCGACGATCCGCAGTTCCAAGAGGGAGCCACGGAAGCGTGAACCATTTCTTCGCCTTGAAGCTAACGGAAGAAGCCAAGCAAATAATACATAGCGCTGCAGAAGAGTGGCGCAGTGCTGTCATGCCAGCAAGCTGGTACGAGCCTGAAGACTACCATGTCACGCTGAAGTTCCTGGGGAACTTAGACGAAGCGGAGCAGCCACGTTTAGTAGAAGCCGCCATGCCGGTTGCTGAAGAGACGCTGCCATTCGCAATTTGTCTAGCTTCTTATGGAGGCTTTCCCAATATGTATGCTCCTAATGTCCTCTGGGCAGGAGTTGAAATCAGCCCTGAGTTAGAGGCACTGGCAACCCGCTTGGATCAAGCGATGACAGGGGTAGGATTCCGTGCGGATCGGCGGCGCTATCAGCCGCACATTACAGTTGCTCGCTGCCGCTTGGTCACTTCACGCGGCTTGGATTGGCCGGTGCCGGACGAACGCCTGTTCCTGCCCTTTGCTGCCGGCGAGTTTGTTCTGATGCAAACTCGTTCCGGCGAAGGACGTGCAAACCGCACCGGGTTAAGGTACAATACCGTACACACGTTCCCTTTAGGGAACAAGCAATCAGACGTATCATAAGACGCATCACGGATAGTCGCCTCTGGCGGCAAGGAGAAACCATTGGATAAAGATAAAGCCCTCGAAATGGCCCTGACCCAGCTTGAAAAGCAGTTCGGCAAAGGCAGTGTCATGCGCCTCGGCGAGTCGCCGCGCATGACCGTGGAAGCGATTTCGACGGGGTCGCTTGCGCTTGACATTGCGCTTGGGGTGGGGGGCGTGCCGCGCGGGCGGATTACTGAAATCCACGGCGCGGAATCGTCGGGCAAGACCACCATTGCCTACCATATTGTCGCCGAAGCGCAGCGTCTCGGCGGGGTTGCGGCGTTTGTGGACGCCGAGCATTCGGTGGACCCGGAGTACGCCCGCAACTTGGGGGTGGACATCAACAAGCTCTTGATTTCCCAGCCATCGACGGGCGAGGAAGCGCTCGAAATCATGGATGCTCTTGTGCGTTCGGGCGCGGTGGACGTGGTCGTGCTGGACTCTGTCGCGGCGCTGGTCCCGAAGGCCGAAATTGAAGGCGAGATGGGCGACAGCCACATGGGACTTCAGGCCCGGCTGATGTCTCAGGCCATGCGGAAGCTGAACGGGTCTATCTCCAAGACCAATACGGCGGCGATTTTCATCAACCAGATACGGGAAAAAATCGGCGTCATGTTTGGCAACCCGGAAACGACTCCCGGCGGACGGGCGCTGAAGTTCTACGCATCCGTCATGCTGGATGTCCGGCGTATTGAAACGCTGAAGCAGGGCACGGACATGGTTGGGAATAGAGTGAAAGTCAAAGTCGTCAAAAACAAAGTTGCCCCACCATTCCGCCAGGCCGAGTTTGACATCATGTTCGGCAAAGGCATCTCGCGCTCCGGTTCCATCATTGACATCGGCGTCGAGATGGAGCTGATTACCAAGCGCGGCGCGTTCTTCTCCTACGGCGAGACCCGTATTGGTCAGGGCCGTGAAAATGCCAAGACGTATTTGGAAGAAAATACAGCGATGATGGATGAAATCGAGAAAATCATTCGCGGCAGCGACAAAGCCGCCGAAATCCTCACCGTCGGCGCGGCGGAAGAGTAGGGCCGAGGAAGTAAACTTCACTCGCTGAATAGCATCCTTCGGATGAGGATACGGCTCACAAGTTATTGGTCGTCCGAAGGACGTTATTCAGCGAGTGAAGTTTACTTCCTCGTATCCTGGCTTATGTAAAGCAAGGGCAGCCAAAGTGGATTTCGGCAAGTTTGACAACGACGCAGACGAGTCCGACGAAAATTATTTTGCTTATGTCGCCTGGCTCTCAAAGCTGACAGCCGCTGATTTGCAAAGCGTCAAAGGAAACGCCCAACAGCAAAAACTGGCCCTCTGCCGCTACTACAAGCGTGGTGAACGCGCCAACCTTACCGCCAGCCACCTCATAGATTTATTGGGCGTAAGTTCACCCTCTATCTTAGATATAGCGGACTATACTGATGAAGGCGAGGCTATCTTTGTCATCTCTGATAGTCTCACCGATGATGACATCCGGCAGGAAGTATTGCAAGATATGTAAATGCAAGTAGGAGGAAGCCATGCTGCAAGGTTTGCGGTCACAAATCTATCAAGTTGCGGATTTAGAAGCGGCGAAAGCTTGGCATACAGCGCTGCTTGGCAAAGAGCCGTACTTTGATGAGCCGTTTTATGTCGGCTTCAATGTCGGCGGCTATGAATTAGGCTTGCAGCCGGGCGATGACCCCGATGCCGGGCAGGCGGGGGACGCCGTCACATACTGGGGTGTGCCTGATGCCGAGGCTGCCTACGCGCATTTGCTGGTGTCCGGCGCAAGCGCCTATCAGCCGGTGCAGGATGTCGGCGGCGGGATTAAGCTTGGCGCAGTGCGTGACCCGGCGGGGAATGTATTGGGGGTGATTGAAAACCCGCATTTTCTGGCGGCGCAGGCAGGAGAAGACGTGGGGGAGGGGGAGCCGGGGCTAACATTCTCGCTGCACATCAGCCAGACGCTGCTCAGGCAGGCGCGGTCAGGGGCAAGTTCAGCAGGGGTTAGCCTGGAAGAATATGTCGGCGAATGTGCAGTCGACGGCTTGATCAGAGGATACCGATAGCTCATGGCATCATTACCGCAAGCTCGTTATACACCGGAACAGTATTTGGAGATGGATCGTGAAGCCAATTACCGGAGCGAGTATGTCAACGGCGAGATTTTGGCGATGGCCGGGGCAAGCCGCGTTCATAACCGCATTACGCTGAACGTCGGCGCGGCTTTAACGGCACTGCTTCGCGGCTCGCCGTGTGAGCCGTTCGTCAGCGACTTGCGGGTCAAAAGCCCAGCAACCGGCTCGTACCTGTTCCCCGATGTCGTCGTCGGCTGTGATCCGCTGGAGTTTGAGGACAACTCGCTGGACATTCTGCTCAATCCCACCGTCATCATGGAAGTGTTGTCACCGACAACAGCGGTGGATGACCGGAGCTGGAAATTCGCGCATTACCGGCGACTGGAAACGCTGATGGATTACGTCATGCTGTCGCAGTATCAGCCGTTTATAGAGCATTACACGCGGCAGGGTGATCAATGGGTGCTGACGGAGGTGGCAGGGCTGGGTGCCGTGCTGAGTCTGCCGTCTATTGGTTGCGAGCTGCCGCTATCGGCTATTTATGAACGGGTGGAGTTTGCGCCGGACCCGGAGATGCCCGCCCTTGAGTTCTGGCAGAAGCAGCCGGAAGAAAAATAAAATGACCTTGACGCCGGGACTGGATGAAAAACAAATACCGGAGGAGATGCTTATTATGTTGCGGCTTGAGCTTTACCGGGAACTTTACGGCCACGAGAAAGACGGCAACGCAAAAATGCTTGCCATGATTGAGTCAGTTCCAGCGGGCAGCCGGAGCGATGCCCGGTTTCAGCGGGCGGTTTCCATTGCCGGTCATCTAGTCGCCTGCCGCAAGAACTGGCTGAACCGCATCCGGGGCGAGACATCCGCAGAAGCGCAATGGTACGATGAAAAGTGCGATTTTGCCGCGCTGCACCCGCGTTTCGCTGCTGCTGACAGCCAGTGGACTGACTATCTGGCAAACTTAGACGAAGCCCAAATGGCGCAGGATTTTGAGTTTGCAGAAGGGGAAGAGCGCTTCCGCCTGCCGACCGAGGTGCAAATTGTCCAGTTGTTCGGCCACGCCTCCTATCATCGGGGCCAAATTGCATTGCTTGTGGACCAGCTTGGAGGAGAAGTCACAGACACGGATTACGTTGATTGGTGGTGGGCCAATCATCAAGAAACTGAACCGAAAGAAACACGATGATGACGGTGACACTGACGCAGGACTTGGAAGACGCAATTGCAGAAGCGGCGCAAAAGCGCAGTTTAACGGCAGAAGCAGTTATTTTAGAAACACTGCGCGGGAAGTTCCTGTCGACGGCACAATCTTTGGACACGGAAGATGCACTAGGCGAGTGGGAGCAAATGATGCAGACGGCAGCAGCGCAGATCGCGGCGGTCTCGGACGGCGAACACGCCGGGCTTGCGGCGCTGGAAAAGGCAGAAAAGTAATGCCGCAGATCACGGCGCTGGAGCCGCAAAAGCGCAAAGGCCGCTTGAACATCTTTGTAGACGGGCAGTTTGTGATTGGGGTGGGGGAAGCGGTCGCCGCCGATCTTAGCCTACGCATAGGGCGGGAAATCACGGCGGAAAAGCTCACCGAAATCGCCGGGGCGGAAGAAGTGCAAAAAGCGCTGGACTCGGCGCTCGGCCTGCTGGAAGTCCGGGCGCGGGCAAAGCGGGAGATCGAGACGCGGCTGGGGCAAAAGGGTATTGAAGAAGGTATTATCGCTCAGGTGATTGAGAAGCTGACACGGCTTGGTCTGCTGGACGACGCTCAGTTCGCCGCGCAATGGGTGGAAGCAAAAACTCGTGTTGGGGGGAACCGTCCGGTGGGGCGGCGGCGCTTGTCGTCGGAATTGTATGCTAAAGGGGTCGCCAAAGATCAAATCGCCGAAGCGGTGGAAGTTGTCACCAATGACGATGAGCTGGCTCTGGCCCGTGCGGCGGCATCCAAGAAAGTGCGAACTGTGCCGGCGGATCGCGAGGCTTTGCAGAAAGAGCGTCAAAAGCTGATGGGCTTTTTGCAGCGGCGCGGCTTCGGCTGGGAGGTCGTCAAGCAAGTGACGCGAGAGAGCCTGCCGGCAGCGGGCGACGCCGACGATGAGTTTGACCCGGAAGAAGCACAAGAAGGTTGATGGCTCAGTAAGATGCGGCGATTGAAAGCAGGAATTTTTCGGGTTTCTCATGCTTTCACGAAAAATTCAGGATTTCATGCAGGAATACCCGAAGATGCTGCGGAATAGAGACAGAATGAGTGAGTTTAAGTTCGCAGTAACTTGACGGAAAACGTGAAGAGGCATTTTTTACGAAAATTGGTACTGCTCATTGCTGGTAGATTAATGCTGGCATAGACTGCTTAGTATTACCGATACTGTCTCACAGAACGAAATCCCGTCCGCTCAACCTCAACCATAAGAATAAGCATTTCATGGTTTTGTTGGGGATGAGGGAACGATGACCTATATTCTTGCGCTCCTTGGAGTCGTGGCCCTCGCCGCGCTGACGGGAGTGCTTTATTTAAAACCACAGCGCGAAAAATTAGACAGAGAACGTGCGGAAGTAGAAGCGGAACGGAAAAAACTTCAGGGGCAGGCCGAGACCCGGCAAAAAGAGCTGCTGATTGAAGCCCGCGAAGAAGCGCTTCGGCTGCGGGCTGAAGTCGAATCGGACAATAAGGACAAACGCGCGGAACTGGGGCGGGCTGAGCAGAAGCTGGCACAAAAACAAGAAGCCCTGGATGACAAGCTTTCCAGTCTGGAAGACCAGCGCGAAGCGCTTGCTTTGCAGGAGAGGGCGGCCCAGCAGCATTTGCAGGAAGCCTGGAACCTCAAAGAAGCGCAGCGCACTGAGCTTGCCCGTATCGCCGGCCTGAGCGCCGAAGAAGCGCGGGCGGTCCTGATGAAAGAAGTCGAAAACCAGGCTCGGCACGATTTAGCGCGTCTGGTCATGCAGATTGAGAACGAAGCCCGCGCTGAAGGCGAAAAACGTGCCCGCTCTATTGTCGCAACCGCAATCCAGCGCATCGCGTCCGACCATGTCTCGGAAACGACAGTTTCGGTCGTGCCGCTGCCGTCGGAAGATGTCAAAGGCCGGATTATTGGCCGGGAAGGCCGTAACATCCGGGCGTTTGAGACCTTAACCGGCGTAGATGTAATCATTGACGACACGCCGGAAGCGGTTGTGCTGTCGTCGTTTGACCCGGTCCGGCGCGAAGTCGCCCGGCTGGCACTGACCGCACTGATCATGGACGGGCGTATTCATCCGGGGCGCATTGAGGAAACAGTCGCCAAAGCCCAGGAGGAAGTCGAGCAGAGCCTGCGGCTGGCCGGGGAGCGAGCGGTCATGGAATCGGGCGTCACCGGCCTGCACCCGGAGATTGTTAAGCTGCTGGGGCGGATGCGCTACCGGACATCTTACGGGCAGAATTTATTGGACCACTCCATTGAAGTCTGCCATATCGGGTCAAGCATCGCCGCCGAGCTGGGCGCGAACGTCACCATTGCCAAGCGGGCGTCCCTGCTGCATGATCTCGGCAAAGTGGTCCCTGACTCGGAAGTGCCGCACGCGCTTCTGTCTCAGGAGCTGATGCTGCGCTACGGCGAAAGCCAGGCCGCCGCCCATGCCGCCGGAGCGCATCACGAAGAAATACCGATGGACACGGTAGAAGATGTCATTGTCCAATTGGCCGACGCCATTTCCGCCGCCCGGCCCGGCGCTCGGCGCGAAATGCTGGAAAGCTATGTCAAGCGCCTGCAAAAACTCGAAGCGCTGGCCGACTCGTTCCCCGGCGTCGAGAAAACCTATGCCGTGCAGGCAGGCCGCGAAATCCGCCTGATGGTCCGCCCGGAAGTGGTGGACGATGCTTCTGCACACAAATTAGCGTATGATGCCGCCAAGAAAATTGAAGAAGAGATGGACTATCCGGGCCAAATCAAAGTGACGGTCATCCGCGAGACCCGCGCGGTCAACTATGCCAAATAGGACAGTTCCGCGCGGCTGGCATTGCTGTTTACGGGCTAATATAGTTTGAATAGATGCAGTCCTTATCCTACGAATCTTACGATCTTGACGGCAGCCTTTTGGAGTGGTGATCACGGGATGCTCGTTCTTAGAAAACATGGCTGATTATCGTGCGAATACTGATGCTCGGAGACATTGTGGGTAAAGCCGGCAGAGACGCCGTCCACACAATGATGCCGACGCTGAACGAACTGTACCTGCCGGATTTTGTAATCGTCAACGGCGAAAACGCAGCGGCGGGCCTCGGCATCACCCCGGAAATCGCCCGCCGGTTCTTCGGCAGCGGCGTGGACGTTGTTACCCTCGGCAACCATGCCTGGAGCAAGCGCGACATCATGGAGTATCTGGACCATGAGCCGCGCCTTCTGCGGCCCGCCAATTACCCGGCGGGAACGCCCGGCGCAGGCTTTGGCATCTTTCCCTGCCGCAGCGGCGGCAGGCGGGTCGGGGTTGCCAACCTCTTGGGCCGGGCGTTTATGGAGCCGCTGGACGACCCGTTCCGGCTGGCAGATACGATTCTGGAAGCGTTTCGCGGCAAAACTTTCGTGTCGTTCTTTGACTTCCACGCCGAAGCAACCTCGGAGAAGACTGCGTTTGCCTGGTATTTAGATGGCCGTGCGAGTGTAGTTGTCGGGACACATACGCATGTTCAGACAGCAGACGAGCGCATTCTGCCGCGCGGCACGGCGTATATTACGGATGTCGGCATGGTCGGGCCACAGCACTCCATTTTGGGTATGAATCCGCAGGAAAGCGTTCAGCGGTTTGTGTCGCAGATGCCGAACCGGTTCGAGGTCGCCACCGGCCCCGCCATTCTCTGCGGCATCGTGGCGGATGTGGATGATAAAACGGGCCGCGCTTCCCGGATCGAGCGCATTCAGATACGCGACGTTCATTGATGGATGTACAAGACGTTCATTGATGGATACACAAAAGGAACCTTAAGATGAAAAACCTTTGGACTTCAGCACTTCTCGCTTCCGCAGCCGCTTTAGGCACAGCCGGGCTTGCCGCCCCGCCGCCGCCCACCGTCGCGGCTGTCGCTGCGCCGGATATCTCATTGTACGACGGCAGAACACTCACCCAGGATAACCTTGCCATCAGCAACTGGGGCGGCGGCAGCGTAGAAGACAGCACCGAGCCGTTTATAGTCGGCGGCCACTCACTGAAGGTGACGACTCTTGATTTCTATCAGGGGGCGCAAATCCGGCTTCAAACGCCGCTTGCCTTGTCCGGCAGCGGGCGGATGTTCCAGGTGACGGTGCAGCGCGGCGCGGTCACGCTGCACTATGATCCGCAGACTGTTCCAGGCGCTGCTCAGGCCAGCCCGCAGCAGAACGGTGGCGGTTATCCTGGCGGGCGCGGCAGACGGGGCGGCGGCGGAGGTGGTTTCGGCGGACAAGGCGGCTTTGGCGGCCCCGGAGGTTTTAACGGTCAAGCGGGGCCGGGCGGCTTCGGAGGTGGTCAAGGAGGCTTCGGCGGACCAGGCGGCTTTAGTGGACGCGGCGGCTTTGGTGGGCGCGGCGGGCGCGGCGGTTTTGGCGGGCGGGGACGGGGCGGCGCTCCCGAGCCTCTTATTCCAGAAATTACTGAGCTGCGGATGGAGTTCACGCTGGCGGATGGACGCAAGGCAGACATTCTTCAAGCGATCCCGACCACACCTGACCCCATCGCCGGGTCCGGCTGGTACAGCGTCAACGTTCCCCTAGCCTCGCTGAAGTTCGGGCCGGGCGGAGATGCCATGCTGCAAAGCGTGACAATCGCCGGGGATCAGTTTGGCGTGTTTTATATCGGGCGAATGCAGGTTGCGCCGCTCACGGCGGCGCTTCCGGAACCCGCAAAGCCTGCCCAAACGGAAGACCCTGAAGAAGATAATGGCTTCCCAATGAACGAGCAGCCTAATCCAAATGACAGCCGTGGCGGCGGGCAGCGCGGCCCCCAAGATGGGCGCGACAACTAAGCAGGCAAAGCCGGCTGGCGCAATCGTGGCTGCGAGAAGCGCAGGCAGCGACACTGTCTTGATAGAAAGCTTATCAATATGGCGATCCAACCAGTGCCGGCTGCTGACAACTCGCAGGCACCGGAGCCGCCGCGCCGCCGGGGACCGCTCAAGGCTCTGCTCGTTTCCTTGCGCCCTAAGCAGTGGGTTAAAAACCTGCTGCTGTTTGCCGGGCTGCTATTTACGCTGGACCAGCATCACACAGCCCGGCAGTTTGTTGGTGTCGGGCTGGGGTTCATTCTCTTTTCGGCGTTATCCAGCGTCGTTTACTTGATCAACGATCTCGCAGATCGCGAAAGCGACCGGCGGCATCCCAAAAAGCGGCGGCGGCCTATCGCAAGCGGCGAGCTGTCTCCGGCACTTGCGCTTGCCGCCGCCGCCGTACTGGGAATTGCTGGCTTGATCGGGGCATTTGGGCTTGGCTTACGCTTCGGCATGGTGGCCCTCGTGTATTTCTTGGTGACGCTTGGCTACACGTTCCGCTTCAAGCATGTCGTCATTTTAGACGTTCTCGTGCTGGCGGCGGGCTTTGTTTTCCGGGCTGCCGCCGGTGCGTTTGTGATCAATGTCGCGATTTCGCCCTGGCTAATTCTCTGTACTCTGATGCTGGCCCTGTTTTTAGGTCTGTCCAAGCGCCGGGCAGAGCTGATTTCGGTTCAGTTGTCGGGAACGCCGGGAACGCGCCGCATTCTGGAAGAATACTCGCCGGCGCTGCTGGACCAGATGATCGTGATTGTGACCTCTGTTTCTTTGATGTCCTACTCGCTGTACACCGTAACTTCGCCGATGGCGCAGACGCATCATTATTTGATGCTGACGATCCCCTTTGTCATCTACGGCATTTTCCGCTACCTCTATCTGATGCACCGGCACTCGCTCGGCGAGTCGCCAGACGCGGTGCTGGTGGAAGACAAGCCGATGCTGGTGAATATCTTGTTGTGGGGCCTCACCACCGCGCTGATTGTCACCCACACCATCGACAAGATCCTCGCACTTTAGCTCCTCGCGCCCTCTTAGTCCTGCCGCGCCTAAAACAAGGTACAATACTCCCAAAACTGTCGTGTTCTCGAAAGGCATCTTATGAAAGTCGGTTTGATCGGTCTGCCCCAATCGGGCAAGACCACGCTCTTTAACGCGCTCACGCGCGGCGACGCCAGCCCGGCAGGCGGAGGCAGCGCCGCCCTTGTCAGCGTCGTTCCCGTGCCGGACCCGCGCTACGATTTCGCCGTCAACCTATTTCATCCCAAAAAGCGCACTCAGGCGACAATCGAGTTTACTGATGGGGCCGCGCAGTTGTCCGGCGAAGGCGGCAAGACCACGCAGAAGTTCGGCGCAGACTTCTTTGTCGGCATCCGCTCCGTAGATGCTCTCGTGCTGGTTGTCCGGGCGTTTGAGACGCCGTCCCTGCCCCCGCCCGCCAATGGCCTGAACCCACTGCGCGACTACCAGGCCATCACCGAAGAGCTGCTGCTCGGCGATTTGACTGTCATCGAAACTCGCCTTGAGCGCATTGACAAGCAGCTCAAGACCCGCAAACAGGGGCTGCCCAGCCCGGAAGTCACCGAGCGCGAGATTTTGCTCAAAATCAAAGCTGTCTTGGACGACTTCAAGCCCGTGTCCAGCATGGACTTGGACGAAGATGAGCGGCGCATCACCAAGAACTTTGACTTTCTCACCGGCAAGCCACTGATTGCCGTCGTTAATGTCGGCGAAGGCGAGATCGCATCAGGAGACGACCTGCCCCTGCTGGCCCCGCTCAAAGCGCAGTGTCAATCCGAAGGCACCGAACTCATCACCTTATGCGCGTCCGCCGAAGAAGAAGTCGCTCAGCTTGACGCCGCCGACCAGACCGAGTTTTTAGACGCCCTCGGCATCGCCGAGCCTGCCGCATCCCGCCTCATCCGCGCCGCTTACAGCGCTCTGGGCGTCATGTCCTTTTTCACCGTCGGCGAGGACGAAGTCCGGGCCTGGACCGTCCCCGCCGGCGCAAATGCCCTCGCCGCCGCTGGGCGCATCCATTCAGATTTAGCTCGCGGCTTCATCCGCGCCGAAGTGCTGGCTTTTGACGACCTCATCGCCGCCGGGACCGAAGCCGCCGCCAAAGCCGCCGGCAAGTTCCGCCTAGAAGGCAAAGAATACCCCGTCAAAGACGGCGACATCATCAACATCCGCTTCAAGGTATGACATGAAGAAATGGGCTGGGCCGATTACGGTACTTCTGGTAACTGTCGGCATAGTTTCGGCATCCGCTCGGCAGCCAAGCGCCGAAGCTCGGAACGCTATCACAGAGGTGAGCGTAGAGCACACGCCTTGTTACGGGCCTTGTCCGGTCTACAAGCTGACGCTTCGGCATGATGGCACGGCGATCTTTGTTGGTTTCAGCAACGTCAGCAAGATTGGGACATACACGGCGACTGTTGGCGG
This sequence comes from uncultured Armatimonadales bacterium, assembly GCA_964243345.1. GTDB lineage: Bacteria > Armatimonadota > Armatimonadia > Armatimonadales > Capsulimonadaceae > JANXMY01. The sequence goes on along the minus strand of CAXTER010000002.1, from coordinate 41,672 downwards.
CTTCAACCAATTAGCGCAGGCGTTGAGACGACACAATTTCCAGCGCTTCCAGCCTGACTACACATCTGGTATCACAGATTTATCTTATACAATCACGACGGTTGTTCAGGGAGGCCATCGCAAAACTGTAAAAAGTGATATGGTGGGTGAACCGCAAACACTTCGGGAAATCCAGACGCTCATTGATGGAACGGCTGCCGAGGCGCAATGGAAGAAAGTTGGTAGCAGTACAAGAGCGCATTGAGAGGAAACGCGAAATGGGATTGGCACTCACCGTAGAAGAAGCAAAAAGCCACACGGCTTACGATCTTATTTTTGGAACCGCTGCCTCAGTTCTCAGTGGGTGTTCCCGATGGCTGGAAAGATGCCGTGCAATAAAGAGCGTGGGATTGAAATTCTGCGCTGTGGGGCACGGACGCATATTGTCCGCCTTCGCGGACACAGAATAGAATTACATTATAGCTTTTTCCTCGTCCACGAAGGTGGATGTTCGGCGCTTCGCCCCACAGCGTAGGATTTCAATCCCACGCTTTCTATTTCGCTTGTTATGAACTTCTTGACACAGATTTTTAGCAGCCGGGCGGGCGGCTCGTGGCTATCGGCGCTTTCGGGCATTCTGCTGTTTGCCGTGTTTAGCCTGCTGCTGACATTTCTGCTGCCGGGCCGGTTCGCCCATTCCACGCAGGCGGCGCTTGCTATTAACGGCATCGCCATTCTGCTGTCCATTGTCATTGCGCCGTTTCTCATACGAACGCTGGACCGGATGCAGGACACGCTGACCCGGCAGAATAGCGAGCTGAAAAGCCTGCATGTGATTGACCGGGCCATCGCCGGGACAATGGACCTGCCGACGATTTTGAGCGTCGCCATCAAAGAGGTGACGCTTGCGGTGGACGGCGAGTTTGGAGCGCTTTGGCTGCTGTCGGAAGCAGGACGGCCGGAGCCGGGCGGGTCGGCATTCTACAATCTCTCTCCCGGCGTTCAGGCCCCGCTGACCGAGAAGCTGGAAACAGGAGCGACGGATTTGGCCCGGCGCACCGCAGTGACGCAGCGACGCCACAATTTAGAAGAAACGTGGAAAACGGACCGGGCCGCCGCGCTTCTGAAGATGCGGAGCGTCATTGTGGTTCCCATCTGCCAGGGTCAGACCGTACTAGGGCTGGTCATGGTCGGCAACCGGGGCGGGGCATTAAACCCGCTGGAAGGCTTCAGCGAGGGCGACCAGGCGCTGCTGGAAGCGGTCAGCGCGACTGTCGGGGTGGCAGTCCAGAACGCCCGGCTTTACAAGGAAACCCTGCGGCGCGACGAAATCCTGCGGGCGTTGGTCGCCCGCACCGGCGAGGCCGTGGAAGCGTCTTCAGATGCCCCACTGCTGATGCAGATACTGGCCGATGAAGCCGCCCAGATCCTGAGCTGCCGCCGGGTGGCCGTCTACGGCTACGAGGAGCAGACCCGGCAGTTTATCCCGCTGGCCGCCCATGACGCCGAAGCCGTCCGCGATGAAAGCGAGCGGGGCCGCGCCCTGCGCCATTCCTTCTACGACCTACCGCTGGCCCGGACTGTCGAGGAGCTGCCGAAACGGGTCACGCGCGGCACGTCCGGCGGCGATGCGCCCGCGCACTATGTCCAGAACGCCGCCGCGACACTGGGCCTCGACACAAGAACCGCCGCGTTTTTGAACAGTCCCGGCTACCTTTTTGTGCTGCGCTCCCGCGACCAGCAGACCATCGGCCTGCTGTGCCTGCTGGATGCCGGGCCGCGCCTGCGCGAGAGCGATGCGGCGGGCTTTGCGCTGGCGCTGGCCGCGCAGGCATCGGTGACACTGGAAAACGCCCGCCTCTTTGCCGCATTGCAGGCCGCGCACGACCGGCAGCGGGACATTGCCGAGACCCTGCAAAAGAGTCTGCTGCCGCTGGTCCCGCCGCAAGTCGGGGTCATTGAGTTCGCGCATAAATATCAAGCCGCTTTAGAAGAATCTCTGATTGGCGGCGACTTCTACGATTTGTTTTCTTTGGGCGAGAACTCTCTGGGCATCGTGCTGGCCGACGTTTCCGGCAAGGGCCTGAAAGCCGCCGTGCAGACCGCGATGCTCAAATACACGCTGCGCGGCTTTGCCTTAGAGATGCCCGGCAGCCCCGGCCTTGTGCTGGCGCGTGTCAACGACGTTTTGTGCAGCCCGATGAGCAGCCACGACGGCTTTGTGACCCTCTTTTACGGCGTTCTGAACACGCAGACCGCCGAGATTGTTTACGCCAGCGCCGGCCATGAGCCGCCCCTGCATAGACCGGCGCAAACCCGGCAAACGCTTCCCCTGCCGGACAGCGACGGCATTGCGCTCGGCTGCCTGCCGGGTGTCCCTTACGCCGAATGCCGCACCGTGCTTGCCCCCGGCGACCTGCTGCTCCTTTACACGGACGGCCTCACCGAAGCCCGCGCCGCCGACGGCAGCTTTCTTGGTTTGGAAGGTCTGGCCTCGATGATCCCCGCCGCCGATGTTTCCGCCGAAGATACTGTGTCCGCTCTCTACGACGCCGTCACCTACTTCGCCGCTGATGTCCGCCGCGACGACGTCGCCATGCTCGCCCTCCGCCGCCTCAAAGAGTAAACCAAGAGTTAGGATTGCCAATGATCAAACCATCCCTCTGCGTTCTGCTGACTGCCCTCAGCGCATTTACCCTGCCCGCCTGCCATGCCGATCTGCCGACACTCACGGTGCTGCATACGTTCGCGCCGGGTGGGCCGGGCGATCTGAACCCTGCACACAACAGCAACTTGGGTGGTTCCCATCCTGAAGCTTCGCTGGCGCAGGGCCGCGATGGCGCGTGGTATGGGACAACCCAGAGCGGCGGCGCGGGCGGCACCGGCGTCATCTTCAAAATCAATGGCGATGGGACAGGGTTCACGGTGCTACATTCTTTTGGTCCTCTCGCTGCGCTTTTTGTGAATGAAACCAATGCCGACGGCTGCTGGCCGGAAGGCGCTTTAGTTCAGGGCAAAGACGATATGCTGTACGGCGCTGCCAGCCAGGGCGGACCCGGCGGCAGCGGAACCATTTTCAAGCTCAGCCCCGACGGCAGTGGCTTCACCGTTCTGCATTCATTTGAGCCGAAAGAGGAAATGTTTCACAACAGCGGGGGCGCAAGTCCGCTCGGCTTGACAATCGGCGCAGATCAAGCACTTTACGGCGCTGCCGAGCTTGGGGGAGACGGGCGCGGACTGATTTTCAGGATCACCTCGGACGGCAGACGTTTTCGTATCCTGCACTCGTTCAGTGATACGGAGTATGACGGCAGCGCCAACATCAACAGTGACGGTGCCATTCCTGGCGCTACGGCCATCGTCGGACGCGGCGGTATCCTCTACGGAACCACAAACGTCGGCGGCAAAGGCGGAGGCGGCGTCATTTACAAAATGGACCCTGACGGCAAGCATTTCACGGTTCTGCATAATTTCCAGCGAAAAGCCAAAAACAACGGAGCATTTCCTGATGGTTCTCTCATCCTCGGCGCTGACGGATACTTGTACGGCTGCACCGGGCAAGGGGGTGATGCCGATGGCGGTATCGCGTACAGGATGAACGCCAATAGCACTGATTTCACGGTGCTGCACACATTTACGGCTCCCGGTTCCGGGGGCGCTGATGGCTGGTCGCCCTCCGCTCCTGCTTTCGGCACAGACGGACGCCTTTACGGAGTATCAGGAGGCAGCGGGGACACTGGACAAGCAATGCTGTTCAAATTCAGCTCCGACGGTGCCAAGTTCTTCCTCACGCATAGCTTCACTCAAAAAGAAGGTACAAGCGCACGTGCCGGCATGGTACTTGGACGTGACGGCAACTTGTACGGCGTCTCCACAAATGGCGGGGCGAACGGCACCGGAACCGTTTTCCGCGTAACATTTCCGGCGGCCAAATAACAACAACAAGATGACTAAGAGACTTCTTCCTATTTTTCTGATCGCGCTCAGTATATTTCATCTCCCTGCCTGCCGTGCGGATTTGCCGGCGCTTACCGTGCTGCACACGTTTGGGCCGGGAGGGCCGGGCGATCTGACGCCTTTGCACGATGCCAATTTGGATGGCGCAAGGCCGGAAGCGCCGCTGGTGCAGGGGCCTGACGGCACGCTGTACGGGACAGCGTCCAGCGGCGGCCCGCATGGGACGGGTGTTGTTTTCAAGATCAGCGCGAACGGCGCAGGCTTCACGCTGCTGCACTCGTTCGGGCCGCTGGATGCGCTATTCACCAACGACACAAACCCCGACGGCGGCAGGCCGGGCGGGGCGTTAGTGATCGGCAAAGACGGCGCGTTGTACGGGGTCACGGCGGTCGGCGGACCCAAAGGCAGCGGCACGGTCTTTAAGCTAAACACGGACGGCAGCGGGTTTACGGTCCTGCGCTCGTTTGACCCAAAAGGCGAGCTGTACCATAATGACAGTGGTGCAAGCCCGCTAGGGTTGACATTAGGTGCGGACGGTATGCTTTTTGGCGTCGCAGAGCTTGGCGGGGAAGGCCGGGGCCTAGTTTTCAAGATGGCGACGAACGGCAAAAACTTCCATATTGTCCATTTTTTTGATGACCCGTCGCAGGAAGGCAATATCAACGATGGCGGGGCGATCCCAAGCGCCGCTGTGACGCTTGGGCCGGACGGCGCACTGTATGGAACCACGAATATCGGCGGCACCGCCGGGTACGGCGTCGTGTACAAAATGGACACAGACGGCAAGAACTTCCTTGTGCTGCATACGTTTCGGCGCAAAGACGGCGACTACAAAAACAACGGCGTGCTTCCAAGCGGCCCTTTAACGCTTGGCCCGGACGGCTTCCTCTATGGCTGCACCCGGCAGGGCGGACCATCGGACGGCGGCATCGCCTATAAAATCAGCACGGACGGGGCTGTTTTCACTATCCTGCACACATTTTCGGCTTCCAGTGCTGAAAACGCAGACGGCACTCTTCCCGCCGGCCCGCTGGTGTTCGGCAGCGGCGGTTATGTTTACGGCGTGTCAGGGATCGGCGGAGAAGCAGGCGGCGGATCCATCTTCAAAGTCAACCTGGCGGGAACTAAGTTCTTCACCCTGCACGATTTCAGCATAAACGAAGGCGGCTACACATTGGCCGGCCTCACGCGCGGGCATGACGGCAGTTTGTATGGCGTCTCGACCAGCGGCGGAGCCAACAAAACAGGAACGCTCTTCCGAGTTTCATTCCCGCAAAGCAAGTAAGCTCTCGCTTACGTGCAGTATATCCCACACAGGATAAACGAGTAGTTGAAAGCTACTCGCCCATCTTGCTCAACTACAATCATAGTCAAAACAGTGGTTTCCCTTGCCATTTCACCTAAAATAGAGTATCATAGACCCAATTGACACCCGTACTTTAGAAACAAGGAGCCTCGCCTGTGGCACTGCTGGAAAAAGAATTAGCAAAAGAACTGACCCAAGATGGCTCAGAAAACGAATATCTCATTCGGCGGGATGCGCCGCTGTCTGAGGCGGACCCGGACATCTACGCCGCCATCCACAAAGAAGAAGGCCGGCAGAACGACAAGCTGGAGCTGATCGCATCGGAAAATGTCGCATCGCGGGCCGTCATGGAAGCGCAAGGGTCGGTGCTGACCAACAAGTATGCCGAAGGCTACCCAGGCAAGCGCTACTACGGCGGCTGCGAGTATGTGGACATTGTCGAGCAGCTTGCCATTGACCGGGCCAAACAGCTTTTCGGCGCAGACCACGCCAATGTCCAGCCCCATAGCGGCGCGTCGGCCAACATTGCGGTCTTTACGGCGTTTCTGTCGCCCGGTGACACCATTTTGGGAATGCGGCTGGACCAGGGCGGGCATTTGACCCACGGCTCCCCGGTCAATTTTTCCGGCAAGTTCTATGACGCCCAGTTCTACGGCGTCGATAAAGAAACGGGCCGGATTGACTACGATGAGTGCGCCCGGATCGCCCGCGAAGTCAAGCCCAAGATGATTACGTCCGGCGCGTCGGCCTACCCCCGCGTCATTGACTTTGCCCGCCTCCGCGCTATTGCCGATGAAGTCGGAGCGCTTCTCTTGGCCGACATCGCCCACATTGCGGGTCTAGTGGCCGCAGGCGAGCATCCCAGCCCGGTCGGCCATGCCCACATTGTCACGACGACGACCCACAAAACTCTGCGCGGCCCGCGCGGCGGCATGATTTTGTGCGATGAGCCGTATGCCAAGGCCATTGACTCGGCGGTCTTCCCCGGCACCCAGGGCGGGCCGCTGATGCACGTCATCGCCGCCAAGGCCGTCGCCCTGCTGGAAGCCCATTCGCCCGGCTTCACGGCCTACCAGAAGCAGATTAAATCCAATGCCAAAGCCCTGGCGGCGGGCCTGATGTCGCGCGGCTTCACGCTCTTTTCCGGCGGCACCGACAACCACTTAATGCTGGTAGATTTGCGCCCGCAGAAGCTTACGGGCCGGACGGCCCAAGTCGAGCTGGACAAAGTCAATTTGACCACCAACAAGAACGCCATTCCCTACGACACCGAAAAGCCCTGGGTCACCAGCGGCCTGCGCCTCGGTACCCCCGCCACAACAAGCCGTGGCCTCGGCGAAAGCGAAATGGACGAAATTGCGGACTGCCTCGCCCGCACCCTGACCCATATCGGCGACGCCGCGACTTATGACGCCGTCCGCCGCGATGTCAAGTCCCTGTGCGACCGATTTCCCGGCTAGGCAGCGCAAGTCAAGCCACGGAATGAATTCCGTGGCACTTTAACCACCATGAAAGCTTGCTGGCTTGTTCTGCTTCTGCTCGGTTTCTGCGGCCCGGCTCACGCCGACCGCGACATTGTGTATTCAGCCCGATACTACACGCCGCCGGGCAGCCATCGCACAAGCCACTTTCATATTTACCGCATCAACCCGGACGGCACGGGCAGAATGCAGCTCACATTCGGCACCAACGACGAGGACTATCCAAAGTGGTCACAGGATGGACGGCAGATAACATTTGTGCAATACTTCAGCACGGTTGGGCCGCCAGAAGTCTCTGTTATGAATGCGGACGGCGGCAAGCAGCACATTCTCAGACTCTTGAAAGATAATGTGGAGCCGGAAAGCTTCTCAGCCTCTAGTTATCGTCTGGAAAATGTCGAAGGGGATTACGATAGGGTTCCAAATCGCCACATTTTAATTTGCTTAAAGACCGGACAAAGGCTCACATTGCCGGTTCCGGCGCACGATGACCTTTATGACAGCATTCTGCCCATGCCAGGAAGTGACCTTGTTTATGCTGTCAACAACCACAACAGCACAATTGGTGTAGATTATCTTTTCTGCCGGCTTAATCCAACTGCCGGAACCCTGCATTATGTGACCGAAGGCCAGTTTCTGGCTTGGTCGCCGGATGGATTACGCTTCTGCATGGCTCCGGGACGCGACACAACACCTTACGAGAGACGCAAGGAGCCGTACCCGGTTGAATACTTTGATTGGCCTGACGCAGCGTATCGCATGGCTTGGTTCGCGCCGCTGTATGTGCGTGCGGCGGCAGGCGGCAAGATGAAACAGTTGACGCCGCGTTTGTCGTATGTGACGGGAGCCGATTGGCGGAGGGGAAGGTAAGATCATGCCTCTTTGGAGACTGCCCTGGCTGGCGTTTTTGCTGGCGGTCGGACTAAGTTATTTTCTGACGCCGCTGGTCGGCAAGCTTGCCACACGCTTCGGGGCTGTCGCCGTGCCGCGCGAGCGGGACGTGCATAAGAAGCCGCTGCCGCGCTGGGGGGGGCTAGCGATGTTCGGCGCGTTTATGGTGACGCTGGGCATTGTCTATGCCTATCACACGCTGTACCATGCCCAGTACCCGTGGACCCATTTGCAGATTGAGCGTTTTGTCGGGGTGCTGACAGCGGCTTCGGTGGTCGCCGTGGTCGGCGTGGTGGACGACAAGTTTGAGGTCTCGGCCAAATGGCAGGCGCTGGCGCTGATCGCGGCGGGCGGGATTTTGGTGCTGTTTGACGTGCGGATTGACGGCATCACAAACCCCTTTGCGCCGGTTCCAGCGCATCCGGTCCCGCCCGGCATGGCGGCGTCCAACTGGCTGCCGTTTCCTTACTGGTTTTCAGCAGCAGGAACAATCCTGTGGGTGTTCGGCGTCGCAAAGACCGTGGACTTCATCGATGGGCTGGACGGTCTCGCGGCGGGCGTCTGCGCGATCTGCGCGACAACGCTTGCGCTGATGTCGGCGGCGGCGCGTTCTCCCCAGTATGAAGTGACTATCATTGCCGCGACTTTGGTAGGCGTCTGCGTCGGCTTCCTGCGCTTCAACAAGCACCCGGCGTCCATTATCATGGGAACGGTCGGAGCGCAGTTTCTCGGCTTCACGCTGGCGGCGATTTCGATTATCGGCACGTTCAAGATTGCCGCAACAGTTTCCGTCGCCCTGCCCGTATTAGTGTTAGGCGTCCCGATTTTCGACGGCATCCGAGTTGTCACCCAGCGCACTCTCGCCCGGACGCCCGCCTATTTGCCCGATAAAACGTCGCATATCCATCATATTCTCTTAAAGAAGTACGATGGCTCCCAGCGCCGCGCCGTCTACATGATCTACGCCATCACCGCCTCTTTCTGCGCCGTCGCTTTGGTCCTGTTCCGGCTTTACGGGAGGTAGAAGAACTTCGCCGGAAGAACTTCGCCGGAAGAACCTCACCCGGCAACAAGTTGCCACCCTCTCCTTCAGAAAGGAGAGGGTAAGATAAAGGCAGGAGATAAAGAGGGCCAGGGAAGGCGATGGAGAACTATTTTAACTGCAAGGCAGCAAAGGATAAGCGGCGAGCGCTGAGGCAGACGGAGACAACGCCTGAATCTGTGCTTTGGGACAGGCTGCGGGACCGGCGGGCAGGCGGCTTGAAGTTCCGCCGCCAATACAGCGTCGGCGTTTACATTTTAGACTTTTACTGTCCTGCCTGCCGCCTCGCAATCGAACTCGACGGCAAAAGCCACGCCTCGGCGGATGCCCAAGAATATGACGCCGAGCGCACCGAATTCTTGTCTCTGCTGAACATTCGCGTTCTGCGCTTCGCCAACAACGCTGTTTACGAAAACATTGACTTTGTCATTGGCACGATACTGACCGCCGCCACTCAATCTTAACCCTCTCCTTTCTGAAGGAGAGGGTGGCAACTTGTTGCCGGGTGAGGTTCTTCCAGTGAGGTTCTTCCAGTGAGGTTCTTCTAGTTTTTACTTTATGCAAAAAGTTTTGTGTGTGTTTGGAACCCGGCCGGATGCCATCAAGATGGCTCCGGTGGTGCTGGAGCTGATGGGTCGGCCAGCCGAGTTCGCGGTCAAAGTCGCGGTCACGGGGCAGCACCGCTCCATGCTGGACCAAGTGCTGTCGGTGTTTGAGATCGCGCCTGACTACGATCTGGATATTATGACGCAGGGGCAGACGCTCTCCCAGGTGACGACGCGGGCATTGAACGGGCTGGACCCCATACTGGCGTCCGAAAAGCCCGATTGGGTACTGGCGCAGGGCGATACCACCACGACTTTTGTGGCCGCGCTCGGCGCGTTTTACCATCAGGCAAAGTTCGGCCATGTGGAAGCGGGGCTTCGCACGGGCAGCAAATATGACCCGTTCCCGGAAGAAATGAACCGCCTCTTGACAACGCGGCTGGCGACCCTGCACTTTCCGCCGACCCCAGAGTCCGCTGCCAACTTACGCGCCGACGGGGTGGGGGACAGCGCGATTGTTCTCACGGGAAACACAGTCATTGACGCGCTTCTCACGGTTGCCGCCAAGCCGTATGCGCCTAGCGACCCCATCTTAGCGGAAATACTCGCCGACCCGCGCCGCATGATTTTGGTCACGACCCACCGGCGCGAGAACTGGGGCGAACCGATGGCTCGAATTGGGTCGGCAGTCCGGCAGATTGTAGACGCTTTCCCGGACACAGTCGCTGTCGTGCCATGGCACCTCAATCCCTTAGTGCGCGAGGCGCTGACGCCGGCGCTTGCCGGCAATCCGCGTGTCCGGCTGATTGAGCCGCAGGACTATGTGCCGTTTGTCAAACTAGAGCAAAAGGCCGCGCTGATACTCACAGACTCCGGCGGCGTTCAGGAAGAAGCGCCGAGTTTAGGCAAGCCGGTTCTGGTGCTGCGCGAAACCACCGAGCGGCCTGAAGGGGTTGCGGCGGGAACCGCGAAGCTAGTCGGCACAGACGCACAATTGATAGTCGCCGAAGCGTCCCGCCTGCTGTCCGATCCCGACGCTTACGCGGCAATGGCCCGCGCCGTGTCCCCCTACGGCGATGGTTTGGCCGCAAAGCGTATTGCCGACGCGCTTGCGAGCAGCCTGCTATGAACATCATTCCCAGACATCCTAGTCCACGGCGTGAGCCGATGCACAATGCGGAAGCTTGGTTCGGGCAGCTCTGGAAGATGCTGGTACGGCTGGCCCTGATTGCCTTTACGGTCTATTTTGTCTGGCGCATCCATACCATTCTGACCGACATCATTGTTGCGTCTATTTTGGCGTTTGCGCTTGTCGGCCCGGTCAACTGGCTTTGCCGCCGGCGCATCCCGAAAGTACGGCCCCGGACACAGCGCCTCGGCGCGACTCTGTTTGTTTTTCTTGCGCTTGGCTACCTCGTTTATGTGGGCGCTTCGCTAATGGTCTCGCCGTTTGCCGACCAGCTGCATGGCCTGGCAAGCAATTTGCCGCTGTACCAGCAGAAAATCGCGCAGTATGCTGCCGTGCTGCAAACCGAATACAACAGCCTGCCGCCAAGCCTTCAGGCCCTGCTGCACCGGCCTAGCAGCGGCAGCGGGGAGAGCTTCTCGCCGCTGCCCTGGCTGCAGAACGCGCTTTTAGCGACGGCGTCGGGATTAGCCCGCATTGTAGACTTGATCTTGATCCCCGTGCTGGCGTTCTATTTCGTGCTGGACGGACACGCTCTCCGCAATGAGTTTTTGGCTCTTGTCCCGCGCGGGCGTGTCCGCGAAACACTCATCCTGCTGCGCGAGTCGTCGGGCATCATGCAGACCTACATTATCGCCCAGCTTTGGCTGTGCGTCATTGCCGGCGCGGTGGTCTACGCCGGGCTGTCACTGATCCACATGCCGTATGCGCTCATTTTGGGCTTGCTTGCGGGAGTCACGCGGGCAATCCCGATTATCGGGCCAATTTTGGGGGGCATTCCAATTGTGCTGCTGGCCGCCGTGCTGCCGGCAAGCCACGGCGGGGGCCTCGCGCTTGCACTGAAAGTCTTGATCTTTTTCAGCCTGCTGCACCTGGTGGAAAGCAAGCTGCTGATGCCGAAATTCATCGGGCATAGAATTCACCTGCACGCTGCGGTCGTAATTATCGTGCTGCTGATCGGCGCGGAGTTCTTCGGCCTGCTCGGCATGTTTTTGGCCGCGCCGCTGGCCGCCATTGGGCGCATTCTTGTGGCCCATTATGTGCTTCGTCCCCGCCGCGCCGCCCGATTAGAACAGCAAGCCGCACCGCCGCTTTTGATAAAGACGCAATAGACCGATAAGAAACTACAAGACGCAGGCTAGGAGCCACGGAATGAGTTCCGAGGCTGGAAATTGCCCGCCGTCGAGGCGACGTTAAGAGTGAGACGACTGCTCTTGTTCTTTGTCTTCCGTCGCCTCGACGGTGTGCTTTTCTTAGCCTCGAAACTCATTCCGTGGCGCTCGCTTGATGCTGACTTTCCATAGGAGACTGCGCTTTTGCCGCCGACCGATAACTACACACCATACATCTCCTACCTTCAGGCTTTAATTTTGGGCATTGTTCAAGGCATCACCGAGTTTTTGCCCGTTTCTAGCACCGCGCACATGCGGATACTGCCGGCGCTGCTGAACCATTTCTATCCTAACTCCTGGCCCAATGATACCGGCGCGGCGTTCTCCGCCATCGCCCAGCTTGGGCCGATGGTCGGCATTATCGCCTACTTCCGCAAAGACTTGGCCCGGTACTTCGCGGGCCTCGGACGCAGCCTGCAAAAAGGCGTGCTGTTTCCGAAAGGCGACGAAGACGCGCGGCTGGCCTGGTACGTTGTCTTCGCCACAGTCCCGATTATCATTGCGGGCCTTGCTTTAGAAAAAAGGATTGACGGCGAGTACCGCAATCTTTACTTTATCGCCGGGGCTATGATTGTTCTCGCGCTGTTCCTGCTGGCGGCGGAGCTGGCAGGAAAAAAGACGCGGCGGCTGGAAAGCCTGACGCTGGGGCAGGCGGTGGGCATCGGCGTTGTGCAGGCTCTCGCGGTCATTCCCGGTACGTCCCGCTCCGGCGTCACTATCACGACCGGCCTGTTCTTAGGCTTGGAGCGTGAGGAAGCCGCCCGGTTCTCATTTTTGCTGTCGGTTCCAGCGATCACTCTGGCTGGGCTGTACAAGCTGATCAAAACATTGTTCCCGAAGCAGTTTGGCGACACGGTTCACGGCGCGGCAGCCCTGGCTCCGCACGTTCCAACGCCGAGCTTAAACGAAGTTGCCGGGCCGTACATCTTTGCGGCGGTTGTCGCGGGCATTTTTGCGTACATTGTCGTCCGGTGGCTGCTTGGGTATCTGAGCGATGCGAAGCACACGACAATGCCGTTCATCATTTACCGCATTGTGCTGGGCCTTGCACTGATTTATCTGGTGCATCTCGGCATTGTTGTCCCGCAGTCGCACTAAAATTGGCCCCCAGCCCCCAATAATGGGGGCTGCGGCGCAGGAATCCCCAATCCCTGCGCCGAACAACTTCCTAGTTTCGCCGCCGAACTCTGCCTTTGAGTTTTGCCACTGGCAGCCTGCAAGCGCAATGACGTGCTTCTTTGTTACTGTGACAGATGGAATTTTGTCTGACATTGCAAGGAGAACACATTGTCTTTGGAACTGAACTCATCAAACCTTGACCCGACCCTGCGCCGGCTGTTTGGCGCACTGGTGGAACGCGCTTTTGTACAGACGCTGGGCGTCTACGAGTCTCATGTCGCGGATTATCTCGCCGACGTTCTGGTAGACTTCGTACACATGAAGCAAGTCTATAAGATTAAAGATTTATCGGGTAAGCCATTAGAGGAAGTCGCCGACATGCTGCTTCATGCCGATGTCCGGCTGGCCGCGACTTCGTTTAACCGCGAGCGCGAAGTCCACAAGCATATCGGCGACTTTACGCTCTTCTGGGCGGGCGTCTACCCGGAAAGCCTGCCGCGCTTACAGGCGCAGACTAGGCGCGACCATCTGCTGGATTATGTGCAGCAAGGCAAAAACAGCTACGCCATTGCCGCGTCCCACGATTACGGCGACTACAAGCGAGAGGCGCAGACGCTCCAAAAGATTTCGGATGAGTTTGAGCTGTGCCTTTATGGCCTGCACTCGGTCCGCAGGCAGATGGACAGCCTGGCGCGTGCGGTCTAAGCCCCACAAGGAGATAAGATTATGACCATGCCGACACAGCCGTTTGGCCCCGCAGGAGTGCCCGTTTCGCGCATCGCGTTGGGGTGCATGGGCCTCGCGGGGACTTGGAACCCTGCCGAAGTTGGGCCTGAACATCGGCGCAAAGCAATTGCCGCGTTTGAGGCGTCTCTTGATGCCGGCATCACTTTTTACGACCACGCCGACATCTATGGCGGGACAGCCTGCGAGTCTATCTTCAAAGACTGCCTCGCGGCCGTCCCCGGCAGCCGCGAAAAGATTTTCATTGCCACGAAAGTCGGCATTCGCCGAGGCTACTATGAGCATTCGGCTTCCTACGTTCGGGAAAGTCTGCAAGGCTCGCTGTCACGCTTGGGCGTAGATTATGTAGATTTGTACCAGCTGCACCGCCCGGACCCACTGACGCATCCTGCCGAAACCGCCGCCGTGCTGGATGAACTCATGGCGGAAGGCTTAATTAAATCAGTTGGCATCTCTAACTACTATCCCCAGCAGACTTTGGCTCTGCAAAAGTATCTCAAAGCGCCAATTGTTTCCAATCAGATTTCCATTTCACTGCTGCGTCTGGACCCAATTTACGAAGGCGCGGCGGGCGGCAAGGCGACCAGCGAGGCGGCAGGCGCAGACGCCGGGGACGGTGTTTTAGACCAGTGCCAAGAGCTTAACATCACGCCGCTGGCGTACAGCCCGCTCGGCGGCGGCTGGCTGTCGGGCCGGCGCGAAGTTCCCGCCGATGCCCGCCCGGCCATCGCTCGCACTTTGGCGGCACTTACCGAGATGGGACCGGCCTATGGCGATGCGGCGCCCGGTCAGCTTGCCCTGGCCTGGCTGCTGGCCCACCCGGCAAAGATTATCCCACTGGTCGGCTCCAACAGCCCGGAACACATCCAAGAAGCCGCCGAAGCGGCATCTATCACGCTTTCCCGCACGGATTGGTACAAGCTGTGGGTGGCGGCACGCGGCGTCAATGTTCCCTAACATGGGTAAATGGGGTTTATACCACTCCAAAGGACACCCATTATGATGCACAACGGAACCCAAACAATAGACCGCAGCGACTGGGCCACATTTGCCGAAGATTTCTCTAAACAGCACGCTGGCGAAACGGCAACATTGGAGATGCTAGGAACCGATGTCGGTGATCAGTACGCCGCTGAGAACCTGCCGTTTGTCGGCATGACCCTGGAATGCAAGGGCAGCGATGCCGGCTCGCTGGTTCTGATGCTTGGTACGGAAGGCGAGGACAGCATGGAGCGTTTTATTGCCGGCCCGAAGAGCCTCAGCGTACATCTGACGCCGGAAGGCGAGACGGTCGTGCAGATTGAAGCGGAAGACGAGCCGACTTTGCTCCTGCACCTGACGCCTCTTGTAGCCCTGCCCGCACCATAGGATGCTGACTATGTCTTGACAATTCGTGCCGGGGCGGGTATAGTTTGCGTGTTCCAAAGCGCTAAGGACAGCCATGAAACAGCAAATACTCGCCCTGCTGGCCGAAGGCAGAACATACAAAGAGATCGTCACGGAGCTTGGCTGCGCCAAGTCTACCATCTCGTACCATGCGAAAAGTACCAAGCCGCCGCCAAACTACAAAGTCCATGACTGGACCGAAGTGCAGCGGCATTACGACGCAGGCAACGGCGTGAACCAATGCCGCAGGTGCTTTGGAATTTGCACCACAACATGGTATAATGCTGTCAGAAATGGCAAAATTGTAACGCGCAAAGACCACCGAATAGCTATCGAGGTTCTGACAGCGCAGCAGCGAAACACGGCGCGTTCCCATTTGCGCTGGCGTCTGATTGGGGACGGAATACTTGATCGCAGATGTGCCGAATGCGGTTTAACCGAATGGAACGGCAAGCTGTTGTCTATGCACCTGCATCATATCAACGGTGTGAACAATGACAACCGACTTGAAAACCTGCAAATGCTCTGCCCTAATTGTCATAGTCAAACGAAAACATACTCAGGACGTAACAAGAAATAGCATATCAACAAGTATCATCAATTGCCGGATAGATCAATTGGCAGATCGGCACACTCTGAATGTGTAGGTTCTAGGTTCGAGTCCTAGTCTGGCAGCTTACAAAACACCCTCGCTTATTGAATTAAGCGAGGGTGTTTTCTTGTTATGCTCTTCTTAGGATTTGGGCAGCAGACGCCACATTTGCGCCAGCAAAATCAGAGCGTGGGCGGTCCAAAAGAGGGTACGGAGCCAGTTGGTCGCCACTAAACGCCCAATAGCCTCGGTGCTGAAGCCGCGCCCCAGCGTGTCATGCAGCGGTACGGACACAAAGAACGTCACCGCCCAGGTCAGCGCGGCGCAGGCAAAGCCTGCCCACAGCAGCGCCGGGGAAAGCCAGGCCGGGCGCAGGAGCGCCAGCAGGCCCGCTGTCCCTAGTTCCGTCACCATCGCCGGCAGCACGACCACCGTAATTGAGCGCGTGTAGATTGCATGGTAATCTTCCCATTGAGCGGCCCCAATCCGAGCAAACAATGGGTACTGGGCCATTTGGATAGTCCAAATGACGCCCCACATATACAGCGTTGCAGCAGTGTCCAGCAGAAATAGGGGCGCGAAAAGCGATTTCGGGACAAAAGAAGTCACTGCGGCGTCACCGCATCAACACGGACCTGGCGGGAATGGCGTCCGATGCGAAATGTGACCCGGACACTTTGATTGGGCAGCGGGTTCCAGCGGCTTTCCGGCGGCAGAGCGTAGTAGGATTGATGGCCTGCAAACGCCACGTCTACTCCGTTGAACAGCCCGCCGCCGCCGGTGGAAACCGGCGAAATCTGTCGCATCGTCACTTTGCCGGGCGCAGTTTGCGCGGCGACGCCCGCAAAGTCCGCTTGGTCCCGCCCGAGCAGCCAGCGCGGCAGGACAGCCAGGAAGCCGATTAAGAATAGTGTGCAGCCAATCAGCACCGCAACGGCTTTGGCATCAAACTGGAAAAACCGCCGCCAGTCCACAGGTTCCATCACAGGTAAGTCTTCGTGCATTACTTTCCCTACAGCATATCCCCTAGCGGCAGCAAAACGGCCCGGATTACTCCGGGCCGTTCTGGGTACAAACACCGCATTTCTGGCGGAGCGTGAGAGATTTGAACTCTCGCTGGAACGAAAGCCCCACTACAGGTTTAGCAAACCCGCCCCTTCAGCCACTTGGGTAACGCTCCTTATGAGGAGTGCGCCATGTGGTGTCCGCAGTGTTATTTTAGCACACGCCGCCAAATAATGCAAGCGTTATTCGTTGGTTAGGACAATCCGGTAGCGGGCTTTGCCGGCCCGCAAGTGGTCCAGCGCGGCGTTGACTTCCGGCATTGGGAATGTTTCCGTAATCGGTGCAATTGCGTGGCGGGCGCAGAAGTCCAGCATCTGCGCCGTGACCGACGGGCTGCCGTTGGGCGTGCCGGACAGCGATTTTTGGCCGCCGATCAGCGTAAACGATGGGACAGGGATCGGCTCCGGCGCGACGCCGACTACATGCAGGCGGCCTTTTGGAGACAGCGCGGCGAAATACCGGTCCCAATCTAAGGAAACATTGACGGTGGATAAAATAAAGTCCAGCGAGCCGACGACGGCCTTAAGCTGGGCGTCGTCCCGTGAGCTGACAATGTTGTGCGCTCCCATCTTTTGGGCTTCCTCGCCTTTGCCATCACTGCACGTGAATGCCGTCACCTCGCAGCCCCACTTGCTGAGGAACTGCAAAGCCAAGTGGCCCAGCCCGCCGATGCCGATGACCCCCACACGGTCGGTTGGCTTGACGCCAAACTGGATCAGGGGATTGAAGACCGTGATGCCGCCGCAAAAGAGCGGCCCGGCTTTGGCGGCGTCCACGCCCTCCGGCAGCGGCACGGCCCAAGCCCAGTGGCAGCGCACTCGGTCCGCAAAGCCGCCGGCCCGGCCAATGATGGTGGCCTCGGCCTCCGGGCAGAGGTTCTGGTTCCCGGATAGGCATTGGCGGCAGTGCAGGCAGCTCCCGGAAGTCCAGCCGAGGCCGACTGTCTGGCCGACGGTGACATTCTTGACCTGGTCTCCAGCGGCCACGATCTTGCCGATCACCTCGTGTCCCGGCACGAGCGGGTAAGCCGTCAAACCCCAGTCATTCTCAATCATGGACAGATCGGAGTGGCAGAGGCCGCAGGTGGAAACAGCGATCTCCACCTGCTCCGGCCCCAGATCGCCGGCATCGTAGGTGTAAGGCTCTAAAGCGCCGCCCGGTTGGGTCGCGGCGTAGGCGTGGATAATGTTGGTCATGGAAAAAGCCCCATTTGTGTTTCGGATGCAAATGATTAAACCCGAAAGCACACAGCCAATGGAAGGCACAAAAACGGCGATGTTTTGCCTAATCGTGCCGGCCCACAGGCGTCGTGTTGCGAAAAGCCAAAGCGCCATGGTACGATAGTATCAGTGAAATGACCACAAACACAAGCAGCAAGAAAATGGTGCAGCTTTTGACGGAGCTGACGACGGGCGAGGGAATGCAGCCCACCTTAATTGACGGCGTCCATCTGATGCGTACCAGCCGATACACTCCGCTGACGCCTGTTTTGTACGAGCCGAGCATTGTCATCGTGGCGCAGGGGCGGAAGACCGGGCATGTCGGGGGGCGGGTATACCGGTACGACCCGAACAACTATCTGGTACTGACGGTTCCGCTGCCGTTTGAGTGCGAGATTGAGGCGACGCCGGGTTATCCGATGCTGGGCGTCTCAATCCGCGCGGACGTTTCCGTCCTTTCCGAGCTGATGATGAGCATGGGAGACCCACCGCTTCCGCAAGACGTTCCCGCAGCGTTGGGGATTTATGCCACGCCGCTGAACCGCCCGCTTGGCGAAGCCGTGGTGCGCCTGCTGGGGCATTTGACGCAGCCGGAAACGGCCCGCGTCCTCGGCCCGCAGACAGTGCGGGAGATTACCTACCATGTTCTTTGCGGCGAGCAGGGGGACGCCCTGCGGGCGGCCCTGGCGCAGCACGGCCACTTTAGCCGGATCAGCCGTGCCCTGCACCGCATCCACGCGGAGTACGCACAGCCGCTGGAAATCCGGGCGCTGGCCGGCGAGGCCCACATGAGCCTGTCTGTGTTTCATCGCCGCTTCAAGGGAGTCACCTCCACGCCGCCCCTTCAGTACCTGAAGGCGGTTCGGCTGCACAAAGCACGGATGCTCATGGCGCAGGAAGGGGTACACATTGGAGAAGCGGCGCATCAAGTCGGCTACGAAAGCGTGTCCCAGTTCAGCCGTGAGTTCAAGCGGATGTTTGGCAAGAATCCTTCGGAGGAAGCCGCGCTGCGGCACACGCTGACGGCAGCATTCAAGCCGTGAACAGCTTGCATACATAAATAAAAAATTGGGGCAATAATGAACGCGACGATAAACAAAATGGCTCAGACGCCGCGCCGGGCGGCTTCAGGCGCGAACAAGACGGCGGCAGGCGAAAATCTGCTGGGGATTTTCCTCAAAGACCGACGCGCCCGGCTTGACCCGGCGGCGCTCGGCTTCGGCGCATCGCGGCGGCGGACGCCGGGGCTGCGGCGCGAAGAAGTCGCCCAAAGGGCCGATGTCAGCGCGACTTGGTACACCTGGCTCGAACAGGGCCGGGGCGGTCCGCCTTCCGCCGATGTCCTGGACCGACTCGCCGCCGCGCTGCTTCTGACGCCGCCGGAGCGCGAGCATCTGTTCCTCTTGGCCCAGCACCGCCCGCCGGAAGTCCGCTACCAGGTGCCGCAGAGCGTCACGCCGCAGCTTCAGCGGGTTCTAGACTCGATGGAGTTCAGCCCGGCCTTTATTAAGACTTCGGCGTGGGACATTATTGCCTGGAACCGCGCCGCCGCCGTGGTGCTGACCGATTATGCCAAGCTCGCACCGGAGCAGCGCAACATCCTGCGGCTGTTTTTCTGCAATCCCCGCGCCAAGACCGGCATGTCCCAGCCACACTGGGAAAGCAACGCACGTCTTGCGGTGGCGACGTTCCGGCTGGAAACGGCCCGCGCCGGAGCCAGCGAGAGCGCCAAAGCGCTGGTTGAAGAGCTAAGGCAATCCAGCCGGGAGTTTGCGTCCCTATGGCTTGATAACGATGTCAGCAGCTACGGCGAGGGCGTCAAGCATTTGGAGCATCCCGTCACAGGCCCGCTTGCGCTTGAGTATTCCACGTTTGCGGTCAATGATCACCCCGACCTCGGCCTGGTCATCTTCGCTCCGGCGACGCCTGCCGACCGGGATCGGATACGGACGCTGGTTTTGGGCGCAGAATGATGGGCGCAGAATGAGCCGATCCTGTTAGTTTCTATACTGGTATAAACTTTCAGCTTTTCTTGGCTGGTGTCCCCCGTGTATAATCATCTTCATAGTTTGGTGTGAGGAGAAAATTATGCGCGTATTTGTCACCGGAGCCACGGGATTTGTCGGCTCCGCCGTTGTGCAGGAGCTTATCGGCGCAGGCCACCGGGTTTTGGGACTTGCCCGCTCTGAACAGTCGGCAGCAAAACTTGAAAGCGATGGGGCCGAGGTTCTGTCCGGCGATCTTGACGACCTAACGGCCTTATGTAAAGGCGCTGGCGCATGTGAGGCGGTTATTCACGCCGGGTTCAAGACTGCGTTTAGTGACAATGATGAGGCCGCTAAACGTCTGAAAAACTGTGAACACGATTTTCAAGTCATCGAAACGATGGGAAAGGTGCTGGAAGGAACTCAGCGCCCGCTTGTTGTTACATCCGGGACGGCATTGGTCATGCCAGGCAAAGTGGCGCATGAAACTGATCGCTCAACTCTCACCGCGGAGCAGTTCTCGCGTGTTTTAACTGAGCAGGCCGCAGAAGCAGTCGCCGCTCGCGGGGTGTGCGTTAGCATTGTTCGCCTTTCTCCGACTGTTCATGGAGAAGGTGACCACGGTTTCATCCCCTTGCTGATAAACATTGCACGTGAGAAAGGCGTCTCAGCCTACATCGGCGATGGCGAAAATCGCTGGAGCGCCGTTCACCGCCTGGATGCCGCTCGCCTCTATCGGCTCGCTCTCACAAATGAAGTGCCGGGGGCGCGTTTCCACGCCGCCGCCGAGCCGAGCATCCCCTTCCGTGAGATTGCCGCTGCAATTGGACACGGGCTGAGAGTTCCCGTTGTTTCAGTTTCCGCACACGAAGCATCCACGCACTTCGGTTGGTTCAGGCACTTTGCTGAACTTGATGCTCCGGTCTCGGCTGAACAAACGCAGAAGCAGCTCGGCTGGCATTCAACGCAGCCGACTCTCTTTGATGACATCAACACAGCAGGCTACTTCCGTTGATCATCACGCTGCGTTTATGCTGAAGCATTTACGCCACTCAAAGTTGTCACCCCTACCATGTTAGCATAAGGAGAAAATGATGAAAGTATTTGTCACCGGGGCCACAGGATTTATCGGCACTGTCGTTGTTCAGGAACTGCTCGGCGCGGGCCATCAGGTGCTTGGCATGACGCGGTCGGACACGGGCGCTCAGGCTCTTGTCGCCGCGGGTGCCGAGGCGCATCTGGGGACTCTTGAAGATTTGGACAGCCTCACGCGCGGCGCGGCGGCCTCGGACGGCGTCATCCACTGCGCTTTTGACCACGATTTTTCAAATTTCGTGGCAAACTGCGAGAAGGACCGGCGTGCCATTGAGGCGCTTGGGGCCGCGCTTGAAGGCACAAACCGTCCCCTGCTCATCACCTCCGGGACGGGGATGGGAGACGCGGTGCCGGGTCAGCCCGCAACCGAAGACTCCTTCAATCCCGACAATCACAATCCGCGTGTTGCTTCGGAGATCGCAGGTGCCTCGCTCTTAGCGGCGGGTGTCAATGTGTCGGTAGTGCGGCTGCCCCAAGTCCACGACACGGAGAAGCAGGGCCTGATCACTCCCTTAATTGCTGTGGCCCGCGAGAAGCGTGTCTCGGCCTATGTAGGCGATGGCCTCAACCGCTGGCCGGCGGTGCATATCCTGGATGCCGCTCGCCTTTACCGGCTGGCGCTGGAAAAGGCGGAAGCAGGCGCTCGGTACAACGCAGTTGCGGAAGAGGGTGTGCCGCTCCGGGAAATCGCCGAAGTCATTGGCCGGGGCCTAAAGGTTCCAGTCGTTTCTCTGTCGCCGGAAGAAGCCGCAGCCCACTTCGGATGGATGAGCATGTTTGCGGGTCTTGATCTTCCCGCTTCCAGTACGCTGACACGGGAACGATTAGGATGGCACCCGACCGGCCCCAGCCTCATTGCCGATTTGGAACAGATGCGCTACGAGGACTGAAACATGCCAAAGACTATTGTTGTTGTTGGGTTTGGGCCGGGCATTTCGGCCTCCGTTGCCAAAAAGTTCGGCGCGGAGGGGTTCTCCGTCGCGCTTGTTGCGCGGAATGAGGAGCGCCTAGCGGCGGGGGTCACGGCGCTAACGGCAGACGGAATTACCGCCGCTGCGTTTCCGGCGGACGCGGGCAATCCCGACGCCGTTTGCGGAGCCATCGAAAAGGCGCGTGCCGCGCTCGGCCCGATCGCCGTTATTCATTGGAATGCATTTGGAGGCGTCGCCGAGCGAGAAGCAGGAGACCTGCTGGCCGCTGACCCCGCCGCCGTGCGGGGCGTCTTCGACATCGCCGTTGCCGGGCTTCTTGCGGCTGTCCAAGCCGCACTCCCTGATCTCAAAAGCACAGGCGACGGGTCTGTTCTCGTCACAAACGGCGCATTTGCGGACGCGACCCCGCAAATGGACGAGTACGCCGTCAGCCTAAAGTCGATGGGCGTCGCGCTTGCCAACGCCGCAAAGTTTAAGCTGGTGGGCCTGCTCGCGTCGCGGCTGAAAAGCGAGGGCGTCTATGTCGGCGAGGTGATGATCGCCGGCACCATTCAAGGGACGCCGTGGGATAACGGCAATTCCATCGATCCCGCAAGGGTCGCGGATAAGTTCTGGGAGCTTTATCAGGCTCGCGGCGAAACTCGCGCACGAGTCAGCTAATATGAACAAGGTTCTTGTCATCGGCGCATCAGGCTTTGTTGGAAGGCGCATCGCTCAGGCACTGCTTGACGGTAGATATGAAGTGCGCTGCCTGGCACGAAGCCCAGCGAAGGTTCAGGATTTGGCGCAGGCAGGCTGCGAGGTCGTTCAAGGGGACGTCTCCGATCTCGTGTCCATGCAGAATGCTCTCAGATCTGTTGACGCCGCCTACATCTCTATCCACACGCTTTCGCCTCAGCCTGCCAGCACAGCGGGTCAGGGCTTTATGGACGTAGAGAGGGCCGGACTGGAGAACATCGTGACGGCATGCCGGGCGAATGGCGTCCTTCGCCTGATCTATGTGACGTTTCTCGGCATCTCGCCGAATTCGCCGAGTGCCTGGGTGCGGGGCCGCTGGGATGCGGAACAATTCTTGCTGAAAAGTGGCCTCAATGTGACCTGCATCCGGCCAGCCCAGATCGTGGGCAGGGGCGGGCAGGGGTTCAATATGATGGTCGCGAATGCCAGCAAGCCCGTCGCCCTGACGATGGCCCCCAGCCGGCAGAAGATGCGTAACATTGCTTTAGATGACTTGGTGTATTATCTTGTCGGCGTACTCAGCGACCCACGCGCCTACGGTCAATGTTACGACGTGGGCTGCGATGATATTCTGACCAACGACCAGATGATGGACATTGCCGCAGACGTTCTGAGCAAGAAGCATCCCACCAAAATTCACATTCCGCCGATGCTCTTAAGCACGCTCTCACCGCTCATTGAACGCCTAAGCAAGCTGCCGGCAGGCGCGATCAAAGGCATTGCAGATAGCCTAGGCACCGATGCGGTTGGCGATCCTGTGCCCATACGGCAAATTTTGCTGCGGCCTCCACTGCCCTATCGCCGGGCGGTGGAAACAGCATTAACGGAGACCCCGGCCTCACCCGGAAACACTTCACCCTCTCCTTGACAAGGAGAGGGTATGCTACGTATTACTGCGTATCTGGCGCTTGCCCTCCAGGCAGCCAGTGCTGCACCGGGGTGAGGTCTCTTGACGCAGGATAAGGTCTTTCTTCGTGCGGCTGCTAAGACGCCGCTGCCGGTTCCACTTTGCCGCCATGGCCTTCTACTTGGTTGCGGATCGACTCCAGCGAAGCGATGAGGCCGTCCGAGATGGTCTTGTCCCGGTCTCCCGTTTGCTCTTCCATGCGCTCTGACTGCTCCGGCTTAGGCTGGAATGTCAAGTGTACGGTTACTTCGCACTCGTCTTCCATGCCGTCTATTTCCAGCCAGCCCAAGTAGCGGTTTTCGCCGTCGGAACCCCATTCCAGACGATAATTGGGCTTGTCAATGCGAAAATAGCCGTCGGAGTCGTAAGCGTGTCCGCCCGCTTCTCCCTGCACCCGCACCCGCCCGCCGGGCTGCGCTTCGGCGTGATGGGTTGTCGGCAGGTACTTCGGCAGGTTCGCGATGTCGGAAACGAACTCAAACACAGTGTCGGGAGACGCTTCAACCGTCAAAGAGTGCTCATAATCAGGCATGGATGTTGTTCTTTCTAAGATACAGTCAGACAGGAACCCGGCACTTCCAGTGCCGGGTCAACGGCACTGCCGCTACTATACCCATATCGCCAGTGCGTAAGACAAGTTGGCAAGATGGGTATACTCTTTCTATTCTTATTTCTAAAGGAACCGTGTTTATGAAAGACCCGCGCGTCGCAAAACTTGCAGACATTTTGATCGGCCATTCCACCCGTGTCCAGCCCGGCGAAAAAGTGCTGGTGGAAGCCTACGATGCGCCTGAAGACGTTGTCACGGCCCTTGTCAGCCGCATTGCCGAGGCCGGCGGCCTGCCGTTCGTGACCGTGAAAAGCAACAAAATCCTGCGGGCGCTGTATCAAAACGCCACCGAAGAGCAGATGCGCTTGACGGGTGATCTGGAACGCGCCCGGATGTCCGAGATGGATGCCTACATCGGCCTGCGCGGTGCGGACAACAGCGCCGAACTATCCGATGTCCCCGATGACCGCATGAAGCTGTACCGCTCGCTGTGGTGGAACCCGGTGCATTCCCAGACCCGCGTCCCGCACACCAAATGGGTTGTTTTGCGCTGGCCGACCCCCGCCATGGCCCAAATGGCGAGCCTCAGCACGGAAGCGTTTGAAGACTTCTACTTTGACGTCTGCACGTTCGATTACTCCAAAATGGATACCGTCATTGAGCCGTTGAAGGCGCTGATGGATCGCACCAACACCGTGCGCCTAACGGGCGTCGGAACAGACTTGCAGTTTTCCATCAAAGACATTCCGACCATCCCCTGCACAGGCAAAGCGAACATCCCCGACGGCGAGATTTTCACGGCTCCGGTGCGTGACTCAGTCAACGGCACCATCGCGTTCAACACGGCGACCATCTACCAGGGAACGATCTTTGAGGGCATCACCCTGCGCTTCGAGAACGGCAAAATCGTAGAAGCGAGTTCTTCCGGCGGCACGACGGATGCCCTGAACGCCATTTTAGACAGCGACGAAGGCGCACGCTACATCGGCGAGTTCTCGCTTGGCTTTAATCCCTATGTGCTTAACCCAATGAAGGACATTTTGTTTGACGAGAAGATCGCCGGCTCATTCCACTTCACCCCCGGCGGCGCGTATGACGAGGCGTTCAACGGTAACCGCTCGGTCGTGCATTGGGACATGGTCTTTATCCAGCGCCCGGAGTTCGGCGGCGGCGACATCTACTTTGACGACGTTCTTGTCCGCCACGACGGCCAATTTGTCTTAGACGAGCTGCTGCCGCTGAACCCGGAGAACTTGAAGACGCTGGGGTAGGGGGCAGGGGTGAACACGATGCCGTGAACGGCGTCGCTGGGGAGCGCGGACGCTAAGGTCCCGCCTGCGCGGGACAAGATTGTTGACTTATTCTTCCGCCACGCCCTCCGGGCAGCCAGTGCTTTAGGTAGCGCCTTGGCGCTTCGCCCCCTAGCGTGGGCGTTCACGCCCTCGTTCCCAAACGCCCTCGGTCCCACTTTAATTCCCTGAGCTGGAGGCAGGTGGGGCAGCCGCCGGAGCGGGCGCAACAGGTGTTGCGCTGTTTGCTGCGGGCGGTATGGGTGAGGGTGCAGGCGAGACTAAAGTAGGCGGCAGGGCGGAGGCCGTGGGCGGCTCGCCAATCGGGGCGGACGGCAGGACCGGCGAAGACGACGCGAGGGCAAGGCGCAGGTTCTTGGCCCAGGACTGCGCCAGAGTGTCCGGCGATACTTGTCCGGCGGCTTTGGAGTCGGCGGCGGTGACCGTCAGCACTGAGGTTCCCGCCAGCATCAAAGTCGCGCTGCCGTCCGGCAGGCCGGTGACTTGTACGGCATCGGGCTTGTAGGCGTCCGGGGCATTTGCCAGCCGCTTCAAGCGGGCGGTCAGCAGATCGCCCCGCTCGGCGGCGGTCATGCCGGCGTTCTGAGGGCCGCGCAGCTTCAAGACAATTTTGTCGCGCAGGGTGACGGCGTCAGTATCGCCGCCGACTTTCTCAAAGTCATGCGTAATCAGCAGCGGCGGGTTCTTTGGAACTTTCGGCTCCGGCATGTTGGACGGACGCCAGTTGACACGCGGCAGCACCTGCTGAAGCGTCTTGGCCCAGGTCGTCGCTGCCTGCAAAGGGGTCTCATTCAGCCCGCTTGCTTTTACTGTTGCCGGGTCCGCCGTGACAATGCGCCGGCCCAGCGCATAAATGACCGGATAGCGGTTGTAGCGGCTTGTGGCGGGGGGAACGTAAACGGCCACATCCGACGGCCTGATGACCGGCGTACCGAGGAGCGGCGTCACGCGGCTCATAATCACGTCCACCCGCTGCTCCGGGGTCATCCCGCCCGCCGTCCCGCGCAGGCACAGCACATTGTAGCCGCCCAGGTTCAGATAGGCGGGCGGCGCAGTCTGCGCTGCCACCGGGCCAAAACACGCCGCCGAAATTAAAACAGTGCCGCAAAACAGTCCTAAACGCATGGTTTTTCCTTTGGGGTACTTAGAACCTCACCCGGAAACAAGTTTCCACCCTCTCCTGATTCAGGAGAGGGTAGTCACTTGTGACGGGTGAGGTCTATCTTACAGGCCCTTCGACATCATCATTCCGAGGCCGCCGCGCATGATGAACGGCGATAAAATCAATCCGCGCGGCTGATTAACTTCCACCCGCGCCGTACCTGCTCCCAGTGCCGCGCCTGCGACAACGTCCCCTACGGTATGACGGCGCAGGCGCACCCGCGACAGCGAAATTAAAGTCGCGCCTATGTACCATAGCGGCGCTTGATGCGGGTGAAAATCGCTTTCCACGGTCGCCACGGCAAACGCCGCCGTCGCATGGCCGCTGGGAAAGCTGTCATGGCTGTTTGAGTCGGGCCGCTTCTCCCGCACCAGGTTTTTCAGTCCTTCCGAAAGCAGCACGCTGGTTCCCAGCGCGTCGGCAACACGCAGGGCATGGCGTGTCCCGTAGCGCCCGTCGGACAGCAGCGGCAGGCCCACGCCCGCTGCAAGATAGATAATATTGCCCGACCCGGATGCAAACTGCGCCGCCTGATGGTCCGGCGTGTCGGCATGGGCTTGTAATGGAGTCATCGCCAAGCAGAGAGCAGCGGGGATGGCATACGCGAATTTGGCACAAGAGAAGTTTCGGTGTTTGGGGTGGGTAAACATAGGCCTAAGTTCGGCAAGATTGGGCGATGTTCCTGCACGGGTAGCTGGGTAGGGGCGAACCTTGTGTTCGCCCTGCGTGTGTTCGCCCTTCTCCGCGCAGAAGGCATTCGGTAAACGGCGGAAACACAATAACTTGGGCGAACACACGAAGGGCGAACACAAGGTTCGCCCCTACGCATTCGTCGCCGGGTATACTTATCATTATGACTCCTGAGACACCCGCTCCACGCAATTTCAACCCCAACTCGCCGCTTCTCGCCAGCCTCAACGAGCCGCAGCGGCAGGCGGTTCTGCACGATCAAGGCCCGGTGCTGATCTTTGCCGGGGCCGGATCGGGCAAGACCAATGCCCTGACCAAGCGCATCGCGTATCTGATCCAGGAGCGCTATGTTCGTCCCTACAATATTTTGGCCGTGACCTTTACCAACAAAGCCGCTGCCGAGATGAAGGAGCGCATCGCTAATTTGGTTGGTGACCTTGCCATGCGTGAGCTGTGGGCGGGGACATTTCACTCCCTTTGCGCCCGCTGCCTGCGCGAGCGCGGCCACTTAATTGGCCTGGACAAAAACTTTGTCATTTACGACGACGGCGACCAGATTTCTTTGGTGAAAGAAGCTGTCCGCGAGCTGTCTTTGGACGACAAGCAGTACGCCCCCCGCGCCGTCCTGTCCGCCATTTCTAAAGCTAAAGAAACTTTGCAGACGCCTGAAGACATCTTAAACGACTTCAGCGCGTCCCCGTATGAGCGGGCCGTCGGCCGCGCCTATCAGCTCTATCAGCAGAAGATGACCCTGTCCAGTGCTTTGGACTTTGACGACCTGATTATGAAGACGGTTCAGCTTTTGCGGGAGTCGGAGAAAGCGCGGGAGCATTACCAGAACCGCTTCCACTACGTCCACTGCGACGAGTTCCAGGACGTGAACGACAGCCAGTACCAACTGCTGACTTTGTTCAGCGGCAAGCACAAAAACATCTGCGTCGTCGGCGACGACGACCAGTGCGTCGTCGAAGGCACCCCCATCCTGACCCCCACCGGCTACGTTCCCGTCGAGCAAATCAAAGAAGGCGACACAGTCTTAGCCGCCAATCATGGATACAAGCCCGTTCCTGCCATTGTTGAAAAAGTTATGGTCAACGATTATTCCGGCCCTATCCGCAACATCAAGACGCAACAAGGCGCAACCGTTCGGGTAACGCCCAATCATGTGATGTTCTGGAATCTGAACGCCCAAACACCTCCTGAAGTACTTGGTTACAGCGGCCTGCGAGCTACCGAAGGGGGCTTTGACTGGGATTATCCACCTGGTAGCGTTCAACTTCATGTTACACGGCCTTATTCTGACGGAAGCTCATTTGAAGTCTTCTGGCAGCAGGCAGAGAAAAGCCACCGATTTGCAGAGTATGAAGAGGCATGGGCCTTCGCGAAAGTGCTGCAACAACGCCATGAAACTAGCCTTCATGTCGAATATGAGTTCGCCGACATGGCTTGGCCTGCCTCGATTGCCGATCATCTGACAACATGGCACACCATTCCAATTGTCGTGAATGCACCTCACCCCGGAGCAAGCTCCGACCCTCTCCTTGACAAGGAGAGGGTGGGCGCGGAGCGACCGGG
Source organism: uncultured Armatimonadales bacterium (assembly GCA_964243345.1). GTDB lineage: Bacteria > Armatimonadota > Armatimonadia > Armatimonadales > Capsulimonadaceae > JANXMY01. Next base: position 13,043 of record CAXTER010000002.1, on the reverse strand, counting down.
TGAGGTTTGCTCTCGCATCACGTCCATCACCGATGAGGAATACACGGGCAAGACCTACGATCTCTCGGTTGCCAATCTTCGCAATTATGTCGCGGGCGGGGTTGTCGTTCACAATTCCATTTATGCGTTCCGGGGTGCAAATGTCCAGATTATCCTGAACTTTGAGCGCGACTTTCCCGACGCCACGATTATCAAATTGGAGCAGAATTATCGGTCGACGCGGACAATTCTCGACGCCGCCTACCATGTTGTCCGCAACAACCGGGGGCGGGCGGACAAGCGGCTGTGGACCGAGAACCTGGAAGGCGAAAGTATCGCACTCGTCGAAGCGCCCAATGAAGTCGAAGAAGCGGTCGCCGTGGTCAATGTCGTGCGCGAAGGGACAATCACCGGCGACCGGAACTACAAAGACTTCGCCGTGCTGTACCGGGCTAACTCGCAGTCACGGGCATTAGAAGAGCAGTTCATTAACTACCGCATTCCGTACAAGATAGTCGGCGGGGTTCGGTTCTATGAGCGGCGGGAAATCAAAGATTTGATCGCCTACCTGCGGGTGCTGATGAACCCGTATGATGGGCTTTCCATGCGCCGGATTATCAACGTCCCCGCGCGGGCCATCGGCACGACGACCATTGAAAAGATTAATGTCTTCGCCGGGCGCACCGAAATCTCGTTTTGGGACGCCTGCCGCCGGGCCAATGAAATAGACCTGCCCGCACGGGCCAAAAACTCTATTCATGCTTTTGTCAAGATTGTGGAATATCTCAGTGCCAAGCGCGACACGCAAAGTGTCTCGGCCCTGGTGCAGAACATTTTGGACACAACAGGCTACTTAGAAGACTTAAAGAAAGACCGGACACCGGAAGCGGAGTCACGGGTGGAAAATGTCGGGGAATTGATCTCCGTCGCCAAAGAGTTCGAGCAGCAGCAGTCGGGCGAGGACGGCAACCCGTCGCTGTCGGCGTTCCTCGAAAATGTCTCGCTTGTCTCGGACATTGACTCACTCGAAGACACGGCCAATTCCGTCACGATGATGACTCTGCACGCGGCGAAAGGGCTGGAGTTTCCCGTGGTCTTCCTGACGGGCCTGGAAGAAGGCATCTTTCCGCACTTCCGGGCCATGAGCAGCCAGACTGAACTGGAAGAAGAGCGGCGCTTATGCTACGTCGGCATCACCCGCGCCAAAGAAGAATTGTTTATGTCCTACGCCGGGTCGCGCATGATCTTCGGCCAGACCCAAAGAAACCCGGTGTCCCGCTTCGTGTCCGAAATCCCGATGGGTTTATTTCTTGCCAAATCGTCCCGTCGAGGCGCGATTGAAGACTACACGCCGACGATCAGCGAAAACAGCCGTCGGCCTGAGTCTGTGACTGCGCCCAAATGGGACGATCTTTCCCGTGAAAGCGCCCGCAAAGCCGCCGCGCCAAACCCAAAAGCCATGCCGTTCGCCCTCGGCGAGAAAGTCCATCATGCTGCCTTCGGCGACGGCTTTGTCGTCGGCTTCGACAGCCCCACCATCGTCAAAGTCCAGTTCATGGGAGCCGTCGGCATGAAAAAGCTCGACTTAGGCTTTGCGAAACTAGAAAAAGCCTCTTAACCATTGCATAAGGGCGTGGCAAGATAAGCGCGGCAAGATAAGAAGGGCGCGGCAAGATAAGCAAGATAAGAAGGGCGCGGCAAGCAGCGCCCCTACAGATCAAACAGAACTGGCGGAAAATGTAGGGGCGCTGCTTGCTGCGCCCCTACGGTTAAATAACTGCACGGATGTACGACGCGATCCAGGAGGGACTTTATCATGTCATTTGACCCACAGCGGCATCACCGCCGTTCTATTCGTTTGTCGGAACACGACTATTCTGAGGCAGGCATCTACTTCTTTACCTCGTGTACGCATCAGCGGGAATGTCTTTTCGGCGATATTGTTGAGGGAACAATGGCGCTAAGTGAAGCAGGCAAAGCTGCCGCGCAGGAATGGGAGAACCTTTCACTGCGTTTTCCTGCCGTTGGATTGGATGCCTTCGTCGTCATGCCAAACCACGTTCACGGCATTGTCTTTCTCAATCCAACCCTGTCAAACGAAAAATCGTCCACTTTAGGTCAAATTCTGCGTGTCTACAAATCGCTGGCAGCAACTTCCGGCAACCGTTTGCTAGACCGAGCAGGACAGCCGCTGTGGCAGCGTAATTATTATGAACATATCATTCGCAACAAACAAGTTCTTGAAAAAGCAAGGCGCTATATCCTCTCGAACCCGGAGCGCTGGGAGCGGGACGCCGACAATCCTTGCAACTCGTAAATGTTTGGACGCAGCAAGCAGCGCCCCTACGGGACAAATCCTGATGATGTAGGGGCGCTGCTTGCTGCGCCCTTCTTATCTTGCTGCGCCCTTCTTATCTTGCTTATCTTGCCGCGCCCTTCTTATCTTGCCACGCCCTTCTTATCCTTATCTAACAAAGCAGAAAACCAGCCATGAACGTCATCTTGACTTCAGCCGAAGACGCACTTGCCGATGCCTGGGAGCGGTTCTTCGGCTGGGGTGTGCAGGAGCGCCTGCAAGCGCTCATTCAGGAAAAGCATCACGGCGAATTACTGGTCGGAGCCGCTGAGATTGTTGAAACGGATTATCTTACTCTGCCTTACTTGATTGCCGCACCGACAATGCGGGTTCCGATGATTTTACAGCACAGCGTGAACCCATACTTAGCTGCCCGTGCTGTCCTGCTGCTAGTCAAGCATGGCACGTTCAGCCACGGCCCCAACGCAGGTAGGCCGGTTGCGGATTTCGTTGACAGCATCGCGTTTCCCGGTCTAGGAACTGGGGTCGGGCGCATCGGGCCAAACACCTGCGCCCGGCAAGTCAGGGCGGCGATTGACGCGATACTGCTGGATCAAGAGCCGTTCCCGACATCTTGGGTAGAAGCGCAAAAGCGGCATCGTAACCTTTATTTGGGTATGGAAATCGGATGCAATTCCGAACGGGAGTAAACTATGACAGAGTATCGAATGCTGGGACGGACAGGGGTGCGGGTTAGCCCGCTGTGTTTAGGGTGCATGAACTTTGGCGACGATGCCGATGAAGCGGCGTCGTTTGCGATTATTGATCAGGCGATGGATGCTGGGGTCAATTTCTTAGATACCGCCGATGTGTATTCGCGGGGCGGCTCGGAAACTGTGGTCGGCAGGGCTTTGGCGCGGGACGGCAAGCGGGACAAAGTCTTTCTCGCGACCAAAGGCTACAACAAGATGGATGACACGGACCCTAACGCTTGGGGCAGTCATCGGTTCCATTTAATCAAAGCCTGCGAGGACAGCCTGCGGCGGCTGGGTACAGACCACATCGACCTGTACCAGATGCATCGCCCGCAATCGGCGATTCCCATTGATGAAACGCTTCGGGCGCTGGATGATTTGGTGAAGTCCGGCAAAGTGCGCTACATCGGGACCAGCACGTTTGCTGCGTGGCAGGTGATGGAGTCGCTGTGGGCATCTAAAGAACTGGGGCTGAACCGATTTATTTGCGAACAGCCGCCATACAATTTGCTTGACCGGAGGATTGAGCGTGAGCTGCTGCCGCTGTGCCGCACTTACGGCATTGGAGTCATCCCGTGGGCACCCATTGCGGGCGGGCTGCTGTCTGGCAAGTACCGTCTGAACCAACCGCGCCCTGCCGGGGCGCGATACGAAAAAGGCGCGTTCAACAACCGGGACAATGACACGGCGCTGGCATCGGTCGAGAACTACGTCGAGTTCTGCGAGGCGCGAAATGTCGCTCCGGCCCAGATGGCGCTGGCCTGGTGCCTGGCTCAGACGGGTGTCACCAGCCCAATTATCGGGCCGCGCACGACCGAGCAGATGACTGACTACTTAACGGCGCAGGAAATAGTCGTTACGGAAGAAGACAGCAAAGCGCTTGACGCGATCTTCCCGCCCGGCACCCATGTCAGCGATTATTATCGCGCCGACTTTGGGCCGAATGCGCGGTGGCTGTAGGAGTACCTCACCCGGCGGCAGGCCGCCACCCTCTCCTTCCGAAAGGAGAGAGTTAGGATAAAGAAGGGCGCGGAAGAAGTAGCCTCTTGTCGCAGTCTCTATTTCCGGTCTTTCTTGACCCTCTCCTTTCGGAAGGAGAGGGTGGCGGCCTGCCGCCGGGTGAGGTCAGAATGCCCGTGCGTACTGCACGGGAACCGGCGCTTTGTCTTTGCGGTGCAGCTCGGAAGCCGCTTTGATCGGCCAGTTCGGGTCACGCAGGGACTCGCGGGCGATGAGAACAATGTCGGCGCGGCCATTGCGGACAATCTCGTCGGCCTGCATTGGGGACGTAATCATGCCGACAGCGGCGGTGGCAATCTGGGCTTCATGCTTAATCGCCTCAGCAAACGGCACTTGGTAGCCTGCGCCGACCGGGATTTTGGCGCTTGGCACGTTTCCGCCGGTGCTGCAATCTACCAAATCTACCCCTTCAGCCTTCATGCGGCGCGAGAGTTCGACAGACTCTTCTAAAACCCAGCCACCGTCCGTCCAGTCCGTGCAGGACAGGCGCACAGTCAGCGGCTTTTGCTCCGGCCACACTTCGCGCACGGCCCGCACGGTTTCCAGCACAAAGCGGATGCGGTTGTCAAACGAGCCGCCGTAGCTGTCGGTGCGCTGGTTGGACAGCGGCGACAGGAACTCGTGCATCAAGTACCCATGCGCCGCGTGCAGCTCCAGCCAGTCAAAGCCGGCGGCATTGGAGCGTTCTGCCGCATCGGCAAACGCCGTGACAATTTCTTTGATCTCCGGTACGGAAAGCGCGTGCGGCAGACGGTAATCATCGGCAAACGCGAGTGCGCTCGGCCCGACCGGCTCCCAGCCGCCGTTGGCGTCGGCAACGCCTGCGCCGGGTTCCCACGGGCGGGAGGTAGACGCTTTACGGCCGGCATGGGCAAGCTGGATGCCGGGGACTGCGCCGTGCTGTTTCAGAAATCCTGTAATTTTGGTCCAGGCCTCAGCCTGCGCGTCGGTCCAAATACCGGCGTCGCCTGCCGTGATGCGGCCCCGCGCTTCCACGGCGGCGGCTTCCGTGATGATCAGCCCCGCCCCGCCCACAGCCCGCGCTCCCAGATGCACGAAATGCCAATCATTCGGCATTCCGTCATCAGCGCTGTACTCGCACATCGGCGAAACACCGACCCGGTTCCGCAGTATAATCCCGCGCAGTTGATATTCATCGAAAAGATCAGGCATTTTTACTAGGTTCTTTCTTCGTCTGCCGCCAAAAATCCGTGTTATAATGGACCTGCTGTTACCTGTTGTTAATCTGGTTTGTTCTTTATCCGAAAGGCAACTCATCGCATGCTCATACCGCTCTTCCTGGCTGCGTCGCTTTCTGCCCAGGTTTCTGTTTCTTCACCTACTATCGGGCCGGCAGTCAAGAAGCTCCCGCAGGCGAGCCTTTCTTTCACAATAAGCGTCCCGCCAATTCCCACTTTCGGATCCGAGGCACTTTCGCCGGCCCCCAGCCGGCGGCTCATTCCGCTGCAAGCAACCCTAGCATTAGACGGGCCGGAAGAAATTCAGCGCGAAGAAGAAGACCTCATTGCCGCCATCAACACGGAGCGAACTTCGCGCGGGCTTTCGCCCCTAGCGACCGACCCTTTGCTGCGCGAAGCGGCTGCCGCTCATTCCCGCGAGATGTGTGATCTGAACTACTTCAATCACTGCTCGCCGACGCCTGGTGCGGCAACGCCCGTAGACCGTTATTTGGACGAGCTGCACGCAGACGGCGAGAAACGCCCCGATGCCGCACTCGTCGGCGAAAACATCTTTTTCGCCAGCGAAACCAGCGCCGTTTATAATGCCCGCTACGCGCATCAAAGCCTAATGGCAAGCCCAAGCCATCGGGACAACATTTTGGAGCCGCGGTTTACCAAAGTAGGTGTCGGCCTGTACCGTGATCCCGAAGGCCGCTTTTGGGTGACGGAAATGTTCCTGCGCGACAGCTAAGAAACGGTATAGAAATGGTTTCCACGGGGCTGAACCCCCGTGCTTTGGGTGACACGGGGCTGAACCCCCGTGCTTCAAAAGGGCAATTCCCCGCCTGCGCGGGCAAAGAGTGACTCTGTTTCCTCGCCCGCGCCGGCGGGAGCTTGCACTTCAAAGCCCTGCCGTTCAGGGCAGGGAGACTTTCTACACAGTTTCTAAACTCTTTCAACCCTAACTTGCTCCGACTCGGCCCAGCCACAGACCAATTGCAAAGACAATTCCTCCGCCGATAATGACTTGTCCGACAGTCTGCGCCAGCGGGCTTTTCATGAAATAATAGCGAATATAGGCAATGGCGAGCAGCTCTACGGCCACGACCCCATAAGCCACATGCAGCGCGACACTCAGCACGGCGATCAAAAACGGCAGCGTGTGCAGCATCCCGCCTACGGTGGTGGCAAGGCCGGTGATGGCTCCGCGTGCCACCGGGTTGCCGCGCCCGGTCACTGCGCCGTCATCGGAAAGCGCTTCCGCCAGCCCCATACTGATACCCGCGCCGACAGAGGCCGCAAGACCCACAAAGAAGGCCGACAGCGGGCGGTGGGTCAGCCCGGCGGCGGCAAAGATGGGGGCAAGCGTTGACACGGAGCCGTCCATCAGGCCAAGCAGCGCCGGCTGAACCTTTTGCAGCACAAATTGGGCATTGGCCTCCGATTGGGCTTGAGATTGGTTTTCGATTTCTGAAGTGGAAAGCTTCAGACGCGGGTCTTCGTCGGCTTGGGTGGAGGTCGTTTCAGCAGCCATCAGCAGTTTCTTTCTTCAGCAGTTTCTTCTGCGGTCTCAGTGATCGGTGTTCTAAAATGCTTCCGCTTTATTCCCGCTCGGCACGGCTCGGCAAACGCCGCGCCCTCATCTTTCTGCTGTTCGCTTGCGCGTGTTTCGTGCCTGCGCTGGCTCAAACAGCAGGCATCACGCCTCACAAAATCGTCATTTCCCATGCGGCTCAAGTTGTTTTCAGCCACACCGGCATCCACACCCATGCGGATTATCTGCTGTTTGACACTGGCGCTTTGGACGTGACCGCCTGCCAGCGTGACCCGGCGCATTACCCGCAATTGTCGTTCCACGCACATTCGTCGCTGCCGACCAATCATGCAGCCCTGCCGCCGGATTTAGCCGCCTTCAGCAGCCCCGGCGACCCGCCTTTAGAGAACCCCTACGGCGCGATTGACGGCGGCCCCGGCAAATCCGGCTGGACTGTGCTGCCGGGGCATCAGGACGGCAAAAATGTCGTCAAGGTTCTGGTGCCGACCCGCTTCGCCAATTGGCTCGCTTTGCAGCCGCTCGCTCGCCGCAGGCAGTACGCGCAGCCGAGGCGCTACACACTGGTTGTCAGTTGGGGGTAATGCCTTACACTACGCAGGAGACCTCACCCGGAAACATCCTCAATAAAGCCTAAGTTTCCACCCTCTCCTTAACAAGGAGAGGGTCGCCGCTTGCGGCGGGGTGAGGTCTCCTGCGGCGGGGTGAGGTTCTTCTGTTACTTCTTTTCTTGACTTCACCTAGCCGAGCGGCTATAATTCTCGTATGGCAACTGATGACGGCTCTGGAATAGACCTGCATACTCACACGACCGCGTCCGACGGCAGCCTCTCGCCGGCGGCACTTGTGCGTAAAGCGCACGAAACCGGACTGGCGGCCCTGGCCGTCACCGACCATGATACGATTGGCGGCCTGGCGGAAGCGGCAGACACGGCGCGGGAGCTAGAGATGGATTTTCTGCCGGGCGTTGAGCTGTCTGTGGAAGACAAAGACGGGCGGTTTCATCTCTTAGGCTACGGGTTTGACCCAGAGTTCCCGGAACTTGCCGAAACTCTCACGGCGCTCCGGCGAAGCCGGGCGGCGCGGAACGTGCAGATGGCGGAGAAGATGGCCGCGCTTGGCCTGCCGGTGACGATGGACGATGTGCGGGACGCGGCCAGAAAGCACGGCGGAGACGGCGAAGAGTCGGAAGTCATCGCCCGCCCGCATTTCGCGCAGGCACTTATCAACAAAGGCGTCGTGTCGTCCACGCAGGAGGCCTTTGACAAGTACTTGGCGTCGGGCAAGCCGCTTTACCAAGCCAAAGAAGTCTTGACTCCGGCGGATGCAATTGCCCTGCTGCACCGGGCCGGCGGCGTCGCCGTGATGGCTCACCCTGGTCTAGTTCCCCTTTCTGAGCCTGCGCTGGCGGCGCGTGTTGCCAGTTTGCATGACGCCGCAGGCATGGACGGCCTGGAAGCCTTGTATTCCCAGCACTCCCCGGCAGAAACTGAGCGTTTCTTGGAACTCGCCAGCCGGCACGATCTGCTGGTTACCGGCGGTTCGGACTTCCACGGCACACCCAAGCCCCATGTCCCGCTCGGCATCGTCTCCGGCGGCAAGCCCGCCCCGATGCACCTGCTGGAAACTCTTCGCTCCGCTTTAGAGAGATAACTATGACTTTCATGCTGGATGAGATACGGCAGCAGCCGGATGTCGTGCGCCGGATACTCGCTGAAGAGTACCTCAGCGTCGAAGCGCTTGCCGCCGAAGTGCGCCGCCGCCAGATTGCGTATGTGTATGTCGCCGCACGGGGAACGTCCGAGAACGCCGCACTGTACTGCAAATACCTGCTGGAAATCCAGCACGGGCTGCCCGTCGCCCTCGCCGCACCGTCGGTCTGCACGCTGTACGATGTCGTCCCGAACTTTGGCGAAAACGCGCTTGTGCTGGGCATTTCCTCGTCCGGCGCAGCCCCCGACGTAATTGAAGTGGTCCGGCGTGCGCGTGAGTCCGGGGCGCTGACAGCGTCCGTCACGAACGACGCCGCTTCCGAGCTGGCGCGGGCGGCGCAGTTTCCGCTGGTCATCGGCGCAGGCGAGGAAGTGGGAGTCGCCGCGACCAAGACCTACACCGGGACGCTGGCCCTGCTCGCGCTCTTTTCCACGGCTTTGGACGAAACCCACCCGGAGCGGCTGGAACACCTGCGCCGCGTCTCAGGCCTGATGGAGCAGGCACTGGATTTGGACGACGCCGTGCATCATTTGGTGGAGCGCTACGCCGATCTCTCAGGGTGCATTATCTTAGGCCGGGGATACAGCCACGCCACCGCCGCCGATTTGGCGCTGAAGCTGACCCAGACCTGCGGCCTGTCCGCGTCGGCCTATTCCGCCGCAAATTTCCAGCACGGCCCGATTACCCAGGTGGTTCAGGGCTACCCCTGCCTCTTGTTCGCGCCCGACGGCAAAGCCTTCGCCCCGATGGCCCGATTGGCCGAGAAGCTCCGTGCCCAGCACCCGGCCTTAATCTGCTTCGCCCACGATGCCGCCTTCCTCGCCGGCAGCGAGACCGCCGTCCGTATCCCCGGCGTCGTCGCCGAATGGGTCAGCCCGCTGGTATATGCCGTCGCCAGCCAGCTCTTCACCTACTGGCTGTGCCTTTTGAAGGGCTTCGACCCCGACAGCCCGCGCGGCCTCGCCACCCTCACCCAAACCCGCTAAACCTAACGGAAACAAAAAGCGCCCGGCCTTAGTTGAGGCCGGGCGTTTTGACCCCATGTATTGCTTTTCTTCTAGGGATACATGGAAAGCCGCTCCTTCGCTGCCGCGACCGCTTGGTCATCTCCCAGCTCAATTGTCTTGTTGTAGGCGGCGGTCATAGCGACCTTGTCCGGTGCGGGATGTTCCAAAGTATGGTAGTAGCTGTCAGAAAGCGCCTCACCCAAGTAATACTGGATTACTGCGGAGTCCGGGTACAGCTTCACGGCTTCCTGTATGTATACTCGCTGCACTTTGTAGTCGAAGCCTTGACGGGCCAGCGCCGTGTCTGCCAGCGCTTGCAGCCGTTCCGGTGTATACTGCACTTGGTTGGGCTGCGTCGGTTCCACCGCCAGTTCCGGCAGCAAAACCTTAACGACAGGGGCAGATTCGCCCTCATAATCCAGCAACAGGGCCGCCCGGTTGTAGACCAGCACACCCTCCGCAGCCTGCCCGGCGCGGCCCAGCAGCAGGACGAACTGCATCAAGCGCTCGACATCATTGGTCTGAAAGCTGCTGCCCGGAACCATGCCGACATATCCAGGCTCTTTCGTGTAGATTGCCAGGCGGTAGTAGCTCACGGCTTGCGTCAAGTCACCTCTTGCTGCCGCGCACTGACCCAAGCCGTACAGACCCTCCGGGTTGTCCGGCCAGAGGGCAAGGGCATCTTGATAGTGTTGCGCTGCCTGGGTCCAGTTCCCAAGCCCGGCGTCCGCATCTCCTTGTTTGGTTAAATCCCCACTGCTGCTCTCCCGGCGCATCATCTCACCGTAATCTTGCCATTGCTGCGGAGTAAACCGAAGTGGGCCGCCAGCAGCGCCGGGCGAGACAGCCGCACGGCTTACCTGACCAGCAGACTGGGAGACAATGCCACGCTGGGCGGCGGGATGTGCCGGACGTTGAGTATGCCCGTGAACACGATGCGTCTTGTTGGATTTTGCTGCCGCTCCTGGCGAGGCCGTAGCCGTGATGCCCAGCAGCAACAGCACGAGGGCCGATGCGAAAACCTGCTTTTGGTGTTGTTCTTGCTTTCTCATGTATTTGCTCCTTTGTTTCTGTATCCAGTCAACGGCGATGAAAGTTTATGGACCAATGGAAAAGCCATACGGGATGTACAGGTTCCAAGCTGGTGGCGTTGATGCATCTCCAGGCATTCCCGGTGTGAATGGAGGGCCTTGTGATACTGACCAGACATTGGCCGTCAAGCTGGCATTGCCTCCCCAAGACCAATTTAATGTTTGCAAAGGAACGTAGATGGTTCCCAAGCCGTTGGCGGGCGGGCAGTACATCACCCAAGTGTTAAAGTTATCGTTCGCCGTAGACGAGTACCATTGGTTCCCGCCATCGTCGTTGACCGTGAGTGTGAAAGATGCGAAGGGTTGATCCCCAGAGTATCCATCTGTGTTGGCGGGCCATGTGTACTTGCTGTCGACGACAGAGGTAAACGTGCCGTCTTTATTCATAACGGAGCCGAATGGATATGGGAACGCGACATCAAGTCCCGTAGGACCGGCAACAGTGCTCTTCGTGCCATCACCGTTCACGACTGAGATTTTGGAAAAAACTGAAGGGTAGTTCCCTGTGGTTGTGCGGGCAAAACTCCGACTCAGATTGGCAACCTGAACCATACATCCGGTGCCTGAGCCACTGGGGATAAGCGCAGGCGGCTCCGTGATGGTGATTTTCCCCAAAGCTCCCTCGCTCCGAACTGCTGGTCAGGATAGTCGGTGTAGAAGCCCGGCACGACATTGTTGTAGCTCTTACCTACTGTCCAAGTCACTGTCGGCTTCATAAACGTGACTGCGTCTGATTGGGCATTTATAGTTCCCGTCGTGCCGTCGGGGAAAGTGAGGTTGATCGCGCATTTGGCGGTCACAGTATCTTTATCAATCTCGTCATAATAACTGATGGGACTGACAGAAATGCCGTTGCCGCTGGTATCGGTCTGCGAGAAATCCGTGGGGAGCCACGGCGTAAGCTGCACGGCGTTGTTCGTGCCGTCCCAGCCTTTAATCGGGTTGCCTTTCGTACCGCCGGTGAACGACCAGGTGTAGCTGGTGATCTTCGTTCCCGACGGCAGGCTGTTTGGCATCGCAAGCGTTGCCATGATCTGCTGGCCCGTCAGCGCTTGATTAGAGGAGTTCTGACCTGCTAGGGTGATGTAGACTGGGTACAGCGTGTAGTTTACCGCGCCGCCCCCGGCGCTGATCCTGTCCTGCGTACTGTAAGTAAAGGTGGATGTGATCGTCCGCGCCGTCTGCGCCCCCGGACTGCCGGTACTGGTCGGCTTGTAGTCAGTGCACAGGACGCCATAGTCCGGCGGGGCCGGATGCGTGACCGTGTTGCCAATGCCGTCGCTTGCGGTCTGCGCCGTGACGTTCACGCCTGTTGGCGGGCTGGCAACGTCTGCGATCTGCATACTGATGTTGGCAGATTCCACAAAGGAGACATTCAAGGGTCCGGTAGACGTGTCGCCGCGAGCGACAGGGGTCCAAACTATACTGGGGGTCACGCTCAGGGTCATGGTACCGGAGGCATAGGCAACTTGGGAGAAGGTCGGTGCGGTAGTGGTGTTAGTAGCTGAAGTGGCTCCTTGGGTGCCGCTGGGGGGTGTGAAAGTGTAGGTAGCAACATACTTCCCGGCGCGGGCATCAGGCGCGGCAAGCAGAAGGCTTACTACTAGACTAGCCGTTAGCAGTAAGAACAACGGGGCGCAAGAACAACGGGGCGCAAGAACAACGGGGCGCAGAAAGTGAGAACATAACTTCCTCCACAGTCAGCAAGTCACAAGGACGCCCGGCGTTCAGCGTCTTGAGCTTATTGTATCATAGCCCACGATTTGTGTCAAGCGCTGTTTTTGCAATATTAGGTTATTTGAGCCTGGAACAATTCTCTACTGCCTATAGTCAAGAAGGCATTAGGGAAATGAAGACGAAAAGAGTCCTGAAAAGGGCTTTTTAAGAAAGGCTGCTGATCATGACACGAAATATAAAACTGACAACATTTGGACTGCTCGCCGTCTTTGCCGGAGCTTCTGTCGCGCCTGCGATGGCCGACTCCTGGGGCGGCGGGAACCTGCAAAATAACAAAAATAACGCCCGGAACCTCGCGCTTGGCGGCGCGGCGGTGGCGGCGTATGGCCTGCTGACCCACAACAGCACAGCGACTCTGCTGGGGGCGGCGGGCGCGGCCCTGGCCGGCAGCCAGTATGAGCGGGACAGCCAAATCCAGTCGCGGGACAATGGCCGCTTCTACGATTACCACAATTATGGGAACGGCGGTTATGATCGTGACGGCTTTAATCGCGACGGCTACAATCGTGAGGGGTTTAACCATAACGGTTACAACCGCGATGGATTTAACCGCGATGGATTTAACCATGATGGATTTGACAGGAATGGCTACAACCAGAGCGGGTTTGATCGTAATGGCTACAACCGAAACGGGGACAACCGGAACGACAGCAACTGGAACCGGGACAACCAGAACCGGGACAACCAGAACCGGGACAACCAGAACCGGGAC
>CAXTER010000001.1:0-157986 GCA_964243345.1 uncultured Armatimonadales bacterium | reverse complement strand
AAGCGGCGCGGGTGGGGGGCGGTATCGGCCTGCTTTGGCTGCTGGCCCGCTTTTACCGCTATTGTCTGCCGCAGAATGTCCCGGCGCGGCTGACGGCGTTCGGCTTTGCCTGCGTGTCGTCCGGCTTTGGCTGGATGGTCTGGAGCCACTGGAAGGATAAAAACTTCCCTGGCAGTCCGGTAGACGCCTGGCAGCCGGAAGCGTACCTTTTTCTGAGCGTTTATACGTCGGCCTTGATGACGGTCAGCACGCTTTTGATTGTCGGGGCTTTGTATGCGCTGCTTCTAGGCGAGCAGACCGGACGCTGGAAATACCCAATTATTGCCGGCATCTGCGGCGGCATTCTCGGCAACATGCACTCGTATGACGTGCTGCACTTGTCCGCCGCCTGGGGCGTGTTTCTGGTTGTCCTGACGGTTTTGAGGCGCGGCAAAGGCATGGCCCCAAGCTGGAAACGCGCCACCGTCGCTCTGTTCTTGACGCTGCCGACGACGCTGTACGTCTTTTATATGTACCGCACGGAAGCCGTCTTTCAGAAGCGGGCCAATGTGCCGACACTGTCCCCGGCCTTTTGGCATTACATTCTCGCCTACGGACTGGTGTTCGGGCTGGCGCTGCTGGCGGGGTGGGTGGTAATGAGGAAGAGGGATGCCCCCCCCGCCCCCAATAATGGGGGTGCAATTCCTCTCCCACTCCTTTTCGCCTTCTGCTGGGCGGTCGGCGGCTTTTTAGTGATCTACCTGCCGTTTGCGTTCCAACGCAAAATGCTGATGGGTGAGCCGGTTCCGCTGTGCCTGCTGGCGGGCGTCGGTGCGGTCTGGCTGTCCGAACGCCTCTCGCCGAAGGCACGTCCGCTGGCGCTTGCCCTGCTGGTGCTGGTGTCTGCGCCGTCCAATGCCCTGTTTCTTTTGCGCGATTTTCGGCACCTCACCCACAACAAAAGCGAGACGCACTTGTCGCCGTTTTTAAGCACGTCGCTGGTGGACGTTTATGCCTGGCTGCGGGCCAACACGCCTGAAAATGCCGCTGTGGTCGGCTTTCCCGGCCTTTGCACCTACATTCCCGGCGAGGCGGGCCGGGCGGTCTGGGCAGGGCATTGGGCCGAAACGCCGTCTTATGGCAAGAAGGACGCCGAGTTTGCCGATGCCTTTGATGCGCTGGCGTCCGATGCAGACCGCCATGCGTTTCTGGAAAGCACCCACGCGCAGTATCTCTTTTACCCCAATGACCTTTCCAAAGCGACATTTAAGCGCCACGGCGAAATCCATACGTTTGTGGAACTGACAGCCGCCCCGCCGCCGTATCTGACGCAGGTTTACAAGAACGACACGTTCACAGTGTATCAGATTCACTGACGCTGCCTTGCTTGCATTTCGCTCCTCATTTGCGATATAATAAATAGATGACACTTGTAAGCAAAATTGCTCCGAAACAGCGCGGCGGGTACACAGTGCTGACCTGGGGCTGTCAGATGAACGAGGATGACTCGCAGCAGATGGCGGCGATGCTGGAAAACCAGGGGTATGTCAAAGCCGAGCGGGTCGAAGACGCTTCGGTGATCTTGCTCAATACCTGCTCGGTGCGGGCAAAACCCGAACGCAAAGTTTACAGCAAGCTTGGCGAGCTGCGCGAGCTGAAAGCCGCAAACCCGGAGCTAGTGATTGGGGTCTGCGGCTGCATGGCCCAGAAAGAAGCCCCAGAAATCCGCCGTCGCGCCCCGTATGTGGACTTAGTGGTCGGCACGGGGCAGATTGACCGCGTCCCGGCATTGGTCGAGCGGGTGCGCTCCGAGCGGATCGCGATTATTGACACCGCGCTGCCGTCGCGCAAAGACCGGCACGACAAAGCGACGCCGGCGCGGGTTCTGTCCGGGCTGATGCCAAAGCTGAAGTCGTTCGTGTCCATTTCCTACGGCTGCGACAAGTTCTGCGCGTTCTGCATTGTCCCAATCACGCGCGGCAAAGAGCGCTCCCGGCCCGCCGACGAAATCGTGCTGGAAGTGGAGCGGCTGGCATCGCTCGGCACCAAAGAAGTGACGCTTTTGGGCCAGACCGTGAACTCTTACGGCAAGTTCTTGGATGATCCATGCTCATTTGCGGAGCTTCTGACGCGCCTCAATGCCATTGAAGGCATCGAGCGGATACGCTACACGTCCCCGTATCCGAAAGATTTTCACCAAGACACGATTGACGCCATCGCTCATCTGCCGAAAGTCTGCGAGCAGGTGCATATGCCCGTGCAGGTCGGTGACGACAACTTATTAAAGCGCATGGGGCGCGGCTACACTTTGGACCAGTATAAGGACATTGTCGCCCGCCTGCGCTCGGCTGTCCCGGACGTTGGCCTGACAACCGATTTGATGCTCGGCTTTCCCGGCGAGACCGACGAAGAATACGAAAACACGATGCGCTTTGTCGCCGAGACGCGCTATGATTCGGCGTTCATGTTTGCATATTCTCCCCGCGAAGGCACGAAAGCCGCCGTACTGGAAAATCAAATCCCCGAAGGGGTCAAGATGGAGCGCCTGAATGCGCTGATTGCCCTGCAAAACGAGATTACGCTGGAGC
Source organism: uncultured Armatimonadales bacterium (assembly GCA_964243345.1). Classification (GTDB taxonomy): domain Bacteria; phylum Armatimonadota; class Armatimonadia; order Armatimonadales; family Capsulimonadaceae; genus JANXMY01. The sequence goes on along the minus strand of CAXTER010000001.1, from coordinate 155,419 downwards.
GAAATGCCAACCAAGTCGGCAGCGTCTACGAAGTGCTGGTCGAGCGGCGCAGCCCGAAAGACCCGCTGAAGTGGACCGGGCTGAACCGTCAGGGCAAGACCATTAATTTCCCGTCGCCGCGTGATTTGCAGGGGCAGCTTGTGACCGTGAAAGCCGTCAAGTCGCATTTGTGGGGCTTCACCGGCGAGATGCTGCCCGCCCGCTCGGAGCGCGGCTTAGAGCTGATGATGGCGGAGTAAACTCCTCTTGAGGAGCGAGGGAGTGAACTCCTCTATGCCTACGGCATTACTCCGTATCTGTTGTATAATGTCGTCCTTCGGACGAAGGATCGGTGAACGCTCGGTATTCCCTCGTCCGAAGGACGTTTATTCGCAGCGAGAGGAGTTTACTCCCTCGCGCTAAGGTTATTCTTATGAGCAAAGGCAAGAAAATCGCGCTGTGGTCTGTGCTGTCCATCGTCTTCGTCTTGGCGGTGGGAGCTGGCTGGGGATTGCATACCTACGGCAAAATGATCCACACCGGCGGGGGGATGCAGGGCTTCCGAGACACACTCACTGGCATTGGTCAAACAGCGCTGACACCCCAAAAAGGCTTTCCCGGTGAAGACAAGCTTACGATTGTCTGCATGGGCATTGATGATAGCTGGACCAACAGCGACGTGGTTTACACGTCGCAGTCCCGCACCGACACGCTCTTTGTGATGACTTTGGACCTGATCAACAAGAAAGCGACCATGCTGTCCATCCCGCGCGACACCTACACGCACATTGCCGGGACCCATGAAAACACGAAAATCAACGCAGCTTTTACCGAAGGCGGGCCGGGGCGCACGGTTGCCACGGTGAACGAGTTCCTCGGCACCAATGCCACGCACTATTTAGTGCTGAACATTGACGCCACTAAAAAGATGGTGGACGCCCTCGGCGGCGTAGACGTAGATGTTGAGCATCCGATGCACTACCATGATAAATGGGGCCACCTGAGCATTGACCTTCAGCCCGGCGTCCAGCATCTAGACGGCGATAATGCCGTCGGCTTTGCCCGCTACCGTCATCCCGACGCCGGGAAGCGCCCGACGCCCGAAGACGGCGACGAGCGGCGTATGTACCGCCAGCATGTCCTGATGCGGGCGATGGTGGACCGCGCCAAAAACTTCGCCAACATTAAGCAGGCCCCTCAGCTAGTGGATGTCGCTATGTCCACCATCCGCACCGATTTCACGCGCCAGCAGCTGTTTGACATTGCCGCCATCTTCAAGGGCATCCAGCAGCAGGACATCCAGACCGCTTCCATCCCCGGCGACGATTTCCGGGGTCCAAATGGTGCCTGGGACTATGCCATCAAGCCCGAAGTCGCCCATGCGTATGCGAACTGGCTGATTAAAGGGGATCAAACTGCGGCCCGCCCATTGACGCCGCTAATCATCAAAAACGGCACGTCCATGCCCGGTTTGGCCCAATATGCCGTTAATCAGCTCAAAGCGCAGGGCTACACGGATGCTCATAACGGCGGTAATGCCGCTCCCGCCCGCGTTCATCTGGCCTCAGACACGGCTTCGTCCGCTAAACCCGAAGCCGCCAAAACCGCTATGCTGGACACCGGCGTTCCCAATCCCGATGCCCCGCAGGATTTGTCGGTACTGCTCGGCGTCGAGTACCCGAAGACGGAGCGCAAGCCGGTGAAACCTAACAAAATGGGCTGGACCCCGCCCGCTGCCGTAATTATCACGCTGGGTCAGGACTACGCCGCTGCGGTGAAAGCGAATGGCGGCCTGAGCCGCGACTTGGCTTCGTCCCGCAGCAGTGCGGCGACGAATGCGAATTAAGAACCTGCCCCGGCGCAGCACTGAGGTAGGTTCCAGAAAGTTTCACCTATTGAACAAACCCGCGTCGTTTTCCCTTCTAGTGTGCCTCTGCCTCGGCAGCCCATTCGTTGCTTCTTCCGCCCTCGCCCAGCAGGTAGCGCCCGCTGCATCTATCCCTGCGCCCGCTTTGCCTAACCCCGCCACGCTCGCACCGAAGTTCGACGGCAACTATCTGACAGAACCTCTAGTCTTGCGTCCGCTCCGTGCTACCTATACAGCCTCGCCGATGTGGGGTAACTATTACCTGGAAACTCTTGGGACCGATGAGTCATTTGTTGGCAACGACTCTGAGGCAATTGCCGACTTTGATGCCAAAACGCCTGATTATGCTCCACCCTCGAAAGAAGCCATTGCTCAGGACGAAGTGCTGCTGAAAGGCTACACGGCGGTAGATGCCCGGCAGGCCATTCTCGCGGCAGCGACTCACCGACAGGCAGTATTCATCAACGAAGCCCACCATGTTCCGATGGACCGGGCGTTCACACTGTCCCTGCTGCGCGGCCTTTATGCGAAAGGCTTCCGCTATTTCGCTGCCGAGACACTGACGGCCAAAGATACCGATCTTCAGAAACGCGGGTATCCAGTGCATGACACCGGCTACTACACGAATGAGCCTGTCTTCGGCGACTTAATCCGCACTGCCATTAAGATTGGCTACAAAGTTGTTCCTTACGAATACGAAGGGGCGCGTCTCGCCGATCCCATTGCCGCTCAAAACCAGCGGGAGCGCGGCGAAGCGCAAAACCTCTACAACCGCATCTTTAGGAACGACCCCAAAGCCAAAGTGCTGGTTCATGCGGGTTATGGGCATATCGCCAAATCGACGTTCACAGTAGGTTTTACACCGGGAGCCGTGACGTCCCAAACCGCTTCTGGGGACGCGACAATGATGGCGCTCTGGTTCCAGCGCATCACTAAAATTGTGCCGTTTTCCGTTGACCAGACTGTGATGATGGAGCATAGCGCTCTGCAGTACGAGAGCGGCTACTACCAGGCGGCCATTGCGGACAATCTGCTTCAGGAAGTCCCGATTGTTCTCAAAAACAAGGCTGGGCGTTACTTCGTCAATCCTAATGACTCCACGGCCTACGACCTTGTTGTGTTCCACCCGCGCGGGCAGGAAGAATTTGGGCGTCCGACATGGCTGAGTGAGGAGGGGCAGCGGCAGGCGTATGTGCTGCCGGATGACCTCGGCGTCCCGGCCACGACTTCCGTGCTGGTGCAGGCGTTCTACGAGAACGAGCCGCCGGCCACGGCCATTCCCATAGACCAACTGGAAATCCTGCCGGGCGTGAACCTGCGTCCGGCGCTGATGCTGCCCGCAGGCCGGTTCCATCTGCGCGTGGTCAATGGGGCCGGCCAGGTTTTGCGCGAGTGGCATGTTGACCGCACGGGGGCGACGCCGTGAGAGGCTCTGATAAAATGTCGCTTCTCTGAGACCTCACCCGGAAACAAGTTTCCACCCTCTCCTTAAGAAGGAGAGGGTCGGAGCTTGCGACGGGGTGAGGTTCCTCTGTCCGGTTCCCCGAAACTGGGCGGGGAGCTATTAATTCCGCCTTTTCTGCTATAATAAAAGCAGATTATCCTTAAATTATTTTGCGAACAGGTGTACGATGGATTACCTCAAAACTAACCTGACACCCATGCTCAAGCAATACTTCGACATCAAGGCCGAGCGCCCTGATGTCGTTTTGCTGATGCGGGTGGGGGACTTCTACGAAGCCTACGGCGACGACGGCGAGATTATTGCGCGGGAGCTGGAAATCACGCTGACAGGCCGGGAGCTGGTCGGGACAAGAGTTCCGATGGCGGGCGTCCCGCATCATGCGATGGAGCGGTATGTGGCGCGTCTGATCGGCAAGGGCTACAAAGTAGCCGTGTGCGATCAAGTCGAAGACCCGAAGCTTGCGAAAGGCTTAGTCAAGCGCAAAGTGACACGGGTGCTGACCCCCGGCACGATTGTGGAAGACGCCATGCTGGACGCTAAGACCAACAACTATTTAGTTGCGGCAGTCACCGGCGCGAAAGTGCCAAGCGGGGTCGGGGTCGTGGATGTGTCTACGGGAGAGTTTTTAGCCACCGAGATGCCGTGCGAAGCCGGGCCGGACAAAGTGGTCGAAGAAATCATGCGTTTGCAGCCCGCCGAATGCCTGCTGCTGCCGGGCATGGAAGAGCTGGGCGAAGCCATTAAGGCCGTGTCTAAAACTGTGGTGACGTTCCATCAGCCGCAAGCAACGCGCAAATCGTCGCGCCAGACGCTGCTGGACCACTTCGGGACGCCGTCGCTTCGGGGCTACGGTGCGGAGCAGATGACTTCGGGTCTCGATGCCGCCGTGCTGGTCTTAGACTACGTTAAGCAGACCCACCAAACAGCCGCCGGGCATATTCGGAGCCTGGCGATCTACTCTACTGAAAACTTCATGGTGCTGGACGCCGCCGCCCGGCGCAATTTAGAATTGACGCATTCACTGGCCGACGGCGCGAAATCAAAAAGCCTGGTGTCGATCTTAGACCGCACCGTGACGCCTTTGGGCGGGCGCTTGCTGCGAAAATGGTTTGATCAGCCGCTCTTGGCGCTCGATAAAATCCATAATCGCCAAAGCGCGGTTGCCGAAGCCGCAGGCGACGCCCTCCTGCGCGGCGACCTGCGCGATGCCCTGCGGCGCATTTCGGATTTAGAGCGCCTGACGGCGCGTATCTGCTCCGGCGCGGCCAATGCCCGCGATTTAATCGCGCTGAAGCAGTCCCTTCAAGCCCTGCCGGATGTCGCAGACGCGCTGGCCCGCGCCCCGGCAGCGGGCGCTCTCGCTCCTATGCGGGCCATTGCCGCCGATCCGCCCCAAGACTTAATTGACCTGCTGGAAGCCGCCGTGCAGCCGGAGCCGCCGATGCTGCTCCGGGAAGGCGGCCTCATTCGGGACGGCTATTCGCCTGAGCTGGATGCCCTGCGTGAGCTGCGCTCCGGCGGCAAAGGATTTATCGCCGGAATTGAAGAAGCCGAGCGGGAGCGCACCGGCTTCAAGAATTTAAAGATCGGCTTCAACAATGTCTTCGGCTATTACATTGAGATTTCCAAGTCCGGGGCAGGCATCACCATTCCGCCCGAATACACCCGCAAGCAGACTACGGCGAACGCCGAGCGGTATATCACGCCTGCGCTGAAAGAGTACGAAGCGCAGGTGCTGGGCGCGGAAGAAAAGATTGTGGAGCTGGAGTATCAGCTTTTCGTTCAGACGCGCGAAGAAATCGCCGACAAATACACGGGTCCAATCCTCAAGCTTGCCAAAACGCTGGCCCGATTAGACGTGTTCGCCGGGCTGGCGGAAGCGGCGCTTGCGGGCCGATTTGTCCGCCCGGAAGTCCATGCCGGCGACACGCTCGAAATTAAGGCAGGCCGGCACCCGGTGGTCGAGTCCCTGCAAAGCGGAACTCTGTTCGTGCCGAACGACACCTATTTAGACGCCGAAGAGGCCCGCCTGCATATCATCACTGGACCAAACTCGGCGGGCAAAAGCACTTACCTGCGCCAAGTCGCGCTGATTGTCCTGCTGGCCCAAATCGGCTCGTTCGTGCCTGCCGATTATGCGTCTGTCGGTCTGGTAGACCGCATCTTCACGCGGGTCGGGGCGCACGACGATCTTGCCAGCGGGCAGTCTACGTTCATGGTGGAAATGAACGAAACCGCGAATATCTTGAACAATGCCACGCCGCGCTCTTTAGTCATTTTGGATGAAGTCGGGCGCGGCACGTCCACCTATGACGGCTTGGCGCTGGCCTGGGCCATCACCGAGTACCTGCACGCGGTCGGGGTCAAGACTCTGTTTGCGACGCATTACCACCACTTGAACGAGCTGGAAAAGACGGCGGCGGGTGTCAAGAACTTCCGCGTTGCCGTCAAAGAGCAGGGCGACCATATTGTCTGGCTGCGAAAGATCATGCCCGGCGGCACCGACAAAAGCTACGGCATTCAAGTCGCAAAGCTTGCCGGTGTCCCCGATCCTGTGCTGAAACGCGCCCGCGAAGTTCTGCAAACTTTGGAAAGCATGGGCAAAGGCGACGGTCCTGCCGCCGAGCTTGCCGCCCGCACCCAGCGCCTGCAAACGACGCTGTTTGAGGCCGAGCGCCACCCGGTCTTAGACGAGCTTGAATCTTTAGATTTAGGCACGCTGTCCCCGATTGAAGCCCTGACCAAGCTCTACGACTTGCAGCGCAAAGTGAGCGGGTAATTTAGGCATCAGCAGGGAAGCATGGTACAATGATTTGCGAATTGCAGTATGACCCTGCCGCCTGCAAGACCGAGAAAGGACCTGTTCATGCCGAGTCTTTTTCCTGCTGTTTGCTTCACTGCCGCGTTTCTCACCGCTGCTGCGCTTGCCTGCCCTCGCTCCTGCGCTGACGAGAAGCCGAAACACCAAATGGTTGTGCAGACATTTGAGCCGGCCCGCAACAACGGCACGCCGCTGGTGCAGGTGCGCTTCAGCAACACCCTTGTCGGCACGTTTATCATTGACACCGGCGAGTATGAAAGCGTCATCACGGAGGGTTTCGCGAAAAAGGCGAATCTTAATCCGGGCGCTTACGAGAAGCGCTGGCTTGGGTTCGGCTTGTTCCCAATTACGGTGGTAGAGGTTCCGCAAATTCGACTGGAGAACCTGGAAATGCTCAAGCCGACCTTTCGAGTAGTATCCCAGGATTTTCTTTTTCCTATGAGCGGCCGACCGATCGACGGCATTCTGGGCGGCGATTTGCTGTCGCGCTTTGCCCTGCGAATTGACTACCCGGCCCATGAAATAGACTGGATTACCCCTGGCAATCTCAGCGACCAAGATGCTGCCGCTTTTGGGTTTACACCGCAAAATCTCATCATCTTAGGCCAGGAACACGATCCCCGAGATGACTCCAAAGTGAACCACTATTCGCTGCGGGCTAATCTCCAAAACGAAAATGCGGTGGCTTCAGAAACTTTGTGGATTGATACCGGCTCTTCCTCCACATTGGTTTCTGCTGGCCTCGCGGAAAAGCTGCACTTGCGTTCTCTGGGAACCGAAGACATCAAAATCCTTGACCGACCTGCCACTCCCTATGGCTACAGCTCAATTGCAAAAATGCAGATTGGGAACTCAATGCTGACAGATGTTGCTGTACTTGCGTCCCAGCGCAAAGATATTGATATTCCTCAGATTCTGGGCGAGAACGTGTTAAGTGACTGCGTTGTGCTGCTGGACTTCGGCCCGCACCGGTTTTACTTGAAGCCCGTTCTGCCGCCGGCGAAAGATGACAGCGCCGCGCCTCTTGATAAAAAGCAGATCGTCTGGGACCGCCTGCGGGCCGCGCCCGATCTGCCGACCGTGGAAGAAATGCTGGCGGACGGTTTCGCCCCAGACGCGCAGGATACTTTAACGGAACAAGTCGCGCACCTGCAAACGCTAGACGCCGACACCGCAAAAGAGATTGCTCGTTTGGAGAAGCTGGGGGCATGGCTGCATTTGGGACAAGACGCCGCCGGGGCGAACGCGGCATTCACACAGGCCGTCACGCTGGCAAAAGCGGCGGCACTGGCGCACCCGGAGGATGGCCTGGCTGCCCAGCGGTGGGTAGAGGCGCTAAATCTCGCGGAGCGGCATGACGACGCGGTAGCTGCCGCTACGGAAACCACGGTTCACTTGCCGCGCTATGCGCCCGGATGGCGGCTTCTTAGCAGCGTGCTGATTGTTCGCGCCACCTCGGTTCTGGTTGGCGACCAGAAATCCGTCACCGAGTCGATTATCGGCAAGACCCCCTCGCACACAAATCCGCTGACACCCACGCAGGCGGCGACGGTGGAAGCGCTGTTAGCACAGGCACATGCGGCTCTTGACACAGCGGTCGCCCTGGCTCCTGAAGAGGGAGAAAGCTACCGAAGCCGCGCCCTATACCAGATTGTCAGCCGGATTGCGCTGGAAGCGATACGGCAAAGCGGTATCAAAACTCCTCAAGCGGACCCAAAAGCTTTTCCTGGGGAACTCTCGCTGGCGCTGGCAATCGCTGATTGGCAGCAGTGGGCCGCGCTGAGTCAGAAGGACGTGGAGGTGCTGACTGTCATTGCCTATTTGGACCGGCATCTGCCGTTTTTCCACGACCGTACTTGGCTGACCGTGCATCTCAAGGGAATCTCACGCCTCCTGCCAGCAGAACTGATGACAGCGGAGACCGTGCAGACACGGCTGAAGGAGTTGACGCAGAACCCTGATAAAACACTTGCGGCCTCCGCCTGGACCGCGCTTGGCGACGTGCAGGCTGGAAGCGGGGATGACGCCGGCGTCACCCAGGCGGAAAGCTCCTGGCGACAGGCGCTGGCGCTGGACCCAGCCCGGCATGAGGCGCTGACGGCGCTGGCGTCGCACCTCAAGTCGGACGGGCAGTGGAAGGACCTCTCCGACCTGCTCACTCAGCAAGATGCCCTTCACGACACGGTTCCGGTACGCCTGACCCTGGCTTGCGTTTTGAGCGGTGAAGGTCTGCCCGCTGACGCCGAAACGCAGGTGCGGGCGGCGCTTGCGCTTGCGCCAAGCAGCGCCACTGCCAACCTGACCCTCGCCGACCTGCTGCTGGCGCGGAGCAGCGGCGACCCTGCCGCGCTTGCGGAAGCCTCGGCTTGCCTTGCAAAGGCAAAAGTGGGCTACGGCGCACTGGCGACCCCCGAACAGGAAGCGACTTTGACGACCTCTGAGGCGGTCTGGCTGGCATTGGACCATGACCCGGACGCCGCCGAAAAACAGCTTGTCGTCCTCTCAAAAAAGCAGCCGCTTTGCACCCAGGCCCGCGAAGCCCTAGCCGCGCTCATCCCTTATTAACAAGGATACTTCGTACTATGACCACAAAAACCCGTGCGACACTGGAAGATTTGTACGCGACACCCGGCAAAGCGGAGCTTGTGAAGGGAGAACTCGTGCTGATGAGTCCTACTGGAGATAAACCCGGCCGGGCCGGCGACGAGATCTTTGTCAGTCTGCATTCCTACGTCCGCATGACAAAAGTCGGGCGGGCCGTGAGCGACAACAAAGGGTTCTTAGCCAGCCTGCCGGACCGGAAATCGTTCAGCCCGTATGCCGCTTTTTATACGGGAGCGCCCGGCGGGATGCGCTATTTCCCTGACGTTCCCGTGTTTGCTGCCGAAGTCCGCAGCGAAAACGATTACGGTCCTAAAGCAGAACAAGACATGGCCGACAAGCGGGCTGATTACTTTGCCGCCGGCTGCAAAGTGGTCTGGGACGTGGACCTCCTAAGCGCCGATGTGGTGCGCGTCCACCGCACCGATGCTTCCGACAGCCCAACAGTTTACAAGCGCGGCGAGACTGCCGAAGCCGAGCCTGCCGTGCCGGGCTGGACAATGCCGGTCGACGATTTGTTTGAATAGGCAAGAACGGGTACAATCCCGCTAAGAGAACATACGGGAGAACACACGCAATGACACCCATAACACTTGCGCCCTGGCAGGTCAAAGACGAGCTGATTGAGCAGCCAAGCTGGGGCGGACGCTATATTGTTGACCTGAAGGGTCTGACTGATGACCCGCAGTGGCAGGGCAAGAAAGTCGGGCAGTCCTATGAAATGGCGAAAGCGTCGCAGCTTCTGGACCCAAACGGCGGGGCAGCCGTGCCGCTTTCCGAGTTGATTCAGCGTGACCCGGTCGGCTTCTTGGGCCAAAAAGTGCTGGACAAGTTCGGTTCAGACTTGTCTCTTTTGATCAAGCTGACCCAGGCTAAAGGCAACTCGTTCCAGGTGCATCTGCCGGAAGGCAAGACGCTCGGCCACTGGGTCCCAAAACCCGAAGCCTGGTTCTACCTCGCGCCCGGCCTGTATACGTTTGGCCTGAAACCCGGCACGGATTTTGAGGCGTATTCGCGTGTCCTGCACACAATTGACGACGAGATGGGGCGTTTAAGCCGCGAAGTGCAGTCCGGGCGCTTTACGGCGGAAAACGCGCGGGCGCAGGCGCAGGAGCGGATCAAAATGCTGGACCCGTTCGCTTATATCAACCTTGTGGAAGCCCACACCGACGACGTCATTGACCTGACGGCGGGCGGCATCCATCACTCGTGGGAAGACGACGAGGCGCGTTTCCCCGACGGCAATTTAGTGTACGAAGTGCAGGTGGATGTTCCCGACGATAAATGCTCCATGCGCGGCTTCGACAAAGGCAAGATTTTAGATGACGGCTCCCTGCGTCCCACGCACGTCAAAGACTACTTGGCAACTATTATTCAGGACCCCGCGCACAACGAATTATCTCAGCACATCCGCAAGCCGTTGGTTATAGAAGATGCAAACGGCGCAAAGATCGAGAACATCTTCCGTACCGCCCACTTCAACACCGACAGAGTGACAGTCACCTCTGGAGCGTCCCTGCCGCAGTCTCTCGCCGACGGCTTCCACCATGTGTTCGTCCACGCGGGAACCGCGACCGTCGGCGGCCAGACGCTCGCGCAGGGCCGCTCGTATGTGTTCCCGGCGGCAATGGGCGACTACACGATTGAAGCCGGCAACAAAGACGTGGTGCTGCTGAAGACCTATTTACCGGTGTGAGAAGAACCCCGTGAGGGCGACTATAATCGAACGAGGGCGAACACAAGGTTCGCCCCTACGGGGTCAGAAACAGATTGTAGGGCGCGAACCTTGTGTTCGCCCTCGTTCGATTATAGTCGCCCTTTCTTTACATTCGCCCTTCCTTTACATTCACTTTTTGCGTCGCCCTCCCACCCACTATGCCTACAACTTCAACATTACTGGACCCGCAGTTTCTCAAGAAACTGGAAGCGCTCAGTGTCATTTCCAAGCGCGTGTTTGCCGGACAAACCAAAGGCGAGCGGCGGTCACTGAAGCGCGGCTCGTCGGTGGAGTTTGCCGACTTCCGTGAATACGCGCTGGGCGACGACCTGCGCTATGTGGACTGGAAAGCGTATGGGCGGCTGGAAAAGCTGTTTCTAAAGCTGTTTGTGGAGGAAGAAGACCTCAGCATTCACCTGTTGGTAGACACCAGCGAAAGCATGAATTTCGGCAGCCCGCTGACAAAAGCCGATTACGCCCGGCGCATTGCGGCGGCGCTGGGGTATGTCGCGCTGTCTGAATACGACCGCGTTCTGCTGGCATCGTTCAGCGGCGGGCTTGGAGAAAGAATGCCGCCGCTGCGGGGCAAGCCGGGCGTCTTTCCGTTCTTTCAGTTTTTGGAAACGCGCCTGCCGGTCGGCGGCGAAACAAAGTTCGGCGCGGCTTTAACGCAGTACGCGGCGCAGGCGAAGAATGTCGGCATCGCGGTGATTTTGTCGGACTTCTTTGACGAGACCCATGTGCAGGGCATCCGCGCTCTGCTGTCCCGGCGGTTCCAAGTCGTGCTGATGCACGTTTTAGATGAAGAAGAGCTGCATCCGACACTCACAGGCGATTTGCGCTTAGTAGATTCCGAAACAGGCGCAGTGCGGGAAGTCAGCATCACGCCGCAGCTTCTGGCTGAATATGAAACAAAGGTGCAGGGCTTTTGCGCCGGGTTGCAGCAGATGGCGGCGAAATTCAACTTAGACTATGTGCAGGCGTCCACTGCCGTGCCGTTTGAGGACGTTGTCTTGAAGTCCCTGCGCGGGCGCGGGCTGGTCCGCTAGGGTATAATGAAGGCATGAAAGCTTTGCTTGCCAGCATGAGGAAACCAATGGAATGGCCCAGGTTCTTGACACGGATATTGTTGTGCGCGGCGGGCAGTCGCCGCTGCCGGAGCCAGGAATAACTTTTTCGGGCAGTTACGGCCCGACACTAGAAACAGCCGCATCAGGGGTAGTGCATGGGACAATTCGAGCTGCGACAGCGGGCACTCTTCGAGCCGCAGGCGGCGCAGTAGAACATGCGCCCGAAGCGGCTTATCCCGGCGGGCCGATTAACGAGCGGCATGTTGATGTTACCGAAGGACTGGGAACCACTGTTTTCAGCGAAGCGTTTCCTAATCCCGTTCCCAAACAAAATCGAGTCGCCGGAAGGTTGAAACTATGAGCGAGAACCTGAAAATTCTATACAGCGGTTTTTGGGACTTTCCCCTTGCATTTACAGTGCGCTGGGAAGGCCGCTTGTTTTTGTTTTTCCGAGAGTTCGACGATGACCTAGATGAGTGTGAAGATCAATACCGGGTGTACCTAATGCCCCCGTGGAGTGATGAGAAGATTAAAGCTTCCTGGCTTCAGATTGAGGCGCAGGCGACGCATTACTTAGGGAAAGTCGCCGTCAGCAACGTGTCGTTTGATTCGACCCACCGACAGGAAATTGATGCGGCTATCTTTCAAACGCTGGTCCCGCTGCGTAGGCCGGTAGGCGCGGCGCGGCAGGGTACAATAAAAGCATGAAAGCTTTGCTTGCCAGTCCGCGCGGCTTTTGCGCGGGCGTTGACCGGGCGATTGATGTGGTGGAAGAAGCGCTGGGCATCTTCGGTGCGCCGGTCTATGTCCGCCATGAAATTGTCCACAATGAGCATGTGGTGGAGCGCCTGCGGAGTCTCGGTGCTATCTTTACAGATGACCTGGCGGATGTCCCCGATGGCAGCGTTTTGATCTTCTCGGCGCACGGAGTCGCGCCTGCGGTTCGCATGGAAGCGACGGCGCGGCATCTAAAAGTTATTGATGCCACCTGCCCTTTAGTCACGAAAATCCACTTGGAAGTGCATAAGTTCTTAAAGCGCGGCTACGGCATTTTCTATATCGGCCACAAAGGCCATGTGGAAACGGAAGGGACCCTGGGCGAAGCGCTGGGCCGTCTGCATCTGGTTTGCAGCCTCGCCGACGTGGCCGCAGTGCCGGAGCCGCCGGAAGACAAGCTGATTTACCTGACGCAAACGACGCTGTCTATTGATGAAACACAGCAGATTGTGGAAGCACTGCGCCTTCGGTTCCCGCGCCTTGAAAACCCGCCGTCCGGCGACATCTGCTATGCGACTCAGAACCGTCAGGATGCCATTAAAGTCATTGCCCCGGCCTCAGACGTGGTGCTGGTCATCGGCTCGCAGACCTCCTCCAACACCAAGTCTCTGCGCCAAGTGGCGGAAACGCTTGGCGCACGGTCGTATTTGATCGGCGGGCGCGAGGACATCACGGACGCCATGCTGGCAGGCGCGGGAACCATTGGGGTCACCAGCGGGGCCAGCGCTCCGGAAGATCGGGTGCAGGGCGTCTTAGAGGAGCTGCGGGAGCGCGGCGTCTCAGATGTTGAGTCGGTCAAAGTGCGCGAGGAGGAGATGGCGTTTACACCCCCCCGCGAGATGAAGCTTCTAAAGATGGCCTATGCTGCTGGAAAATAAAGTTGCGCTAGTCACAGGCGCAGGGCAGGGCATCGGTGCGGCGGTGGCCCGGCGATTTGCCGCCGAAGGAGCCAAAGTCGTAGTCCATTACCGAAGTTCCCGCGCACCGGCGGAAGCGCTGGCAAAAGACATTGGGGGCCTCGCGCTGGGGTGCGACTTGACGGACCCGCCGGCGACGGAAGCGATGGTTGCCGATGCTCTGTCGCATTTTGGGCGCATCGACATCCTGGTCAACAACGCCGCGTCGTTTGCCGCTGATCTTACCTTTGAGGCGGCGACTTGGGAGGACTTTCAAGCGGAGTTTGACGGCGTTGTCGGCGCGACGGTCAACCCTATTCAGGCCGTGCTGCCGGTGATGAAGGCGCAGAAGAGCGGGCGCATTATCAACTTTCTGGCGACGCTGACGCAGCGGCCCGCGCCGGAGTATGTCGTGCATACGACCGCAAAAAGCGCCTTGATCGGCCTCACCCGAACTTTGGCCCGCGACCTCGGCTCGCACGGCATTACAGTCAACTTGGTGTCGCCCGGCATGACCCTGACCAACTACTCCCAGAGCCTTCCTGAAGACCAAAAAGCCCGTGTTGCCGCTTTGACGCCCCTGCGCCGCCTGGCGACGCCCGATGACGTGGCAAGTGTCGTTCTCTTTTACGCTTCCCCATTGGCCGACTTCATCACCGGCGCGACGCTTGCCCCGGACGGGGGCCTCGCAATTTTTTGACTAATTACCCAGCCAATCACTGTCCCAAATAAAGCGCCGCACAGCACCTGATACGAAAAATGCGCGTGGCCTTCCACCCGTGACCAGCCGATGGCGACAGCAATAGTGAACCAGAGCAGGGTTCCACGCGGGAAAACTTGGGCCAGCAGCCAGGCCAGCGCAAACGCAAACGCCGTATGCCCACTGGGAAAGCCCGACGGGTCGCCATCGGGCCTCGGCAGCCGCGTCGTCCGCTTCAAGGTTTCTACGCAGAGCGGCGTCAGCGTCGCCACCAGCACCGGCCACCACAAAAGCCGTCTTTGCCCGCGCACCCCGCGCCACACCAGCAACACAAGCGACAGCCCAATAAACGACTGATACAGCGTATGGCTGCCGAAATCACTGGCAAGCTGGGCCGGGCGCACCGTCCAGGGCGGATGAGCAATCGCCGCCGCCAGCACAAGGCCGCTCGCAAGCGGCCACAGCCAGGGCGACCGAAGATAAAGTATCACTCCCAAGTTACGCTTTCACCAAAGCGGTCCGTTCCCGAAATGCCATGTGTCTGCTATAATCCACTATGACTAATGCACAATCCGACAAAATTGCGCCGCCGGAGCCATACAAAGCCTTAATTTTTGACTGTGACGGGACGCTGGCCGACACGATGCCGGGGCATTTTGCGGCGTGGGTGTCTGCACTGAGGGCCGGCGGCGGCGACATCACCGAAGAGCGGTTTTACCAGAACGCGGGCGTCACGTCGGCGGCGATTATTGAGGCGCTGAACCAGGACTTCGGCTACGGCTTGGATGTCCCCAAAACCGTGGAAGTCAAAGAAAAGATGTATGTCGAAGGGCTGCACGAGGTTGAGGAGATTACAGCAGTCGCCGACATCGCCCGCGCTCATGCAGGTCAAGTGCCGATGGCGGTGGCGTCCGGCGGCCTGCGCTCGGTGGTCCATGCGACTTTAGATGCCATCGGCCTGCGCCCGCTCTTTCAAGCCATTGTCACTGCCGAGGACGTGACGCACGGCAAGCCCGCCCCTGACATTTTCCTCAAAGCCGCCGAACTGCTCGGCGTTGCCCCCGCCGACTGCATTGTTTACGAGGACGGCGACCCCGGCATTGTCGCCGCCAACGCCGCCGGAATGCGCGTCATCGATGTCCGCGTGCTGTGGAGGTAGGACGGCTTCTTTATTTGCCCTCAACCGCACTGGCTGGAATGACAAGAGGCGGGCCGCCGGGAACGAACTTCGGCAGATGGCTTTTTGTTGCGCCGTCAATCCGCACCGTGAGGCCCTGGCCGGCGGCGGGGTCGTTCCACAGCACGTCTACTTTATGCCCCCGGTAGGGAGCGCCGCGCAGAGCGTAGTGAGTCAGGCCCAGCGGCAGCGGGTCAATTACCAGGCTGCCGTCGTCCTGCGGCGTCAGGCCCGCCGCTTGGCGGATGATTGCGTCCACCCACCACGAGTGCATGTAGTCCCGGAACCCGCTTTCCGGCTCCCCGGTCAGCGAGTTGTAATGCTCGTAAAAGTCGGCGCGGGGCCGAAGCTGGAGCGCGGCGATCTTTAAGAACAGAGTCCCCGCCTGCGGCAGCAGGCTGCGGTCCAGGCGCTTGGCGGTCTCAGCAAAGCCTTCGGCGACATGGGAGTTCGTGGCCGGCCAAGTCGGTCCGGCCCAGTAGCGCTTGACGGGGTCAAACTCCGGGTCAGACTGCGAAAGCGCGGGAACGGGATAAGGCGTCGCGTATTCCTTCGGGTTCAGCAGGTAGCGCGATATTTCCGGAAGCTGCGCTTTTGTCATGGCGTCGGCGAACATCGGGTAAAAGATCGTGATGGAGTTGTAGTCGGTCAGTTCGCCGGTGTCCGGGCTGCGGTCCCGGTAACGCTGAAGCGCCGGGTCCCACAGGACGGTGTTCAGGGCATGAACCGACTTCGCGGCGTAGGCCGAGTAATACGCGGCGTCTTTGGCGTTGCCTAATACTTGGGCCATGTTGGCGACGGCTTTCAAGTTAAGAATGGCATACGAAGTCGCGTCAATCGCCTGGTAACGGGCCGGCTTCGGTCCTTTCCAGCGGCGGTGCAGGTCATCCATGCCGGTTTCGAGCTGATCGTCAATCTCAAATAGTCCTGTGCGCTTGGGGTCCCGGTCGGAAATCCACCAGTCCATGTTCTTCTTCATGCCGGGATAAAGCTGTGCAACATAATCTTTGCGGCCATGAATTTGGTAGAACTTCCACGCCGCCCACGGCATCACGGACTGCCCGGTCAAAGAAGCGTGGCTGACGGGAACGCGGTTGGTTTGCGGGGTTGTGTACCACGGGAACCGCCCGTCACTGTAAGCCACGAACGGCAGGTTGGCGATTTGCCCAAAGCCGGCGTCGGCGTTGTCCTGCCAGTTTACATCAAAAGCCATGAATGGCGCAGAGTAGCAGCAGTAGGTTTGGAATGCTTCCCGGCCTTCCATGTCCACGGGGTACTTGAAGTAGCCTAAATCGCCGCCCGCCCGCGAAAACAGCAGCAGGAACCAGCGGAACGCATACAGCTCGCTCAGGCCGGGGTTGGAGCAGGTGAACGCCGGAACCTGGGTCGCGTAAAAGTTCTGCCAGTCCTTCCGGTTATGCGCCAGCGGATCGGCCTCGGCAAGCGCCGCCTGAAGATGCGCCTGCGCCGCGCCGGCATCCCGGTCAAACGCGCAGGCCAGCGTCACCGACCGGGTTTGGCCCGGCGGGATCAGCAGGTCGTAGCCGAGAGAATACGCGCCCGGCGTGCCGGTGTCGGCATCGGTGGGGGCGATATTTCCGCCGACTGCCATTGTCAGGCCGTCCGGCAGCTTGCCGGGAAAGACGTTATGATCGGTCATCAGCACGGCGTTCCCAACGCGCCGAGTTTCTTTCGCGCCGCCGGGTCCCGCCCGGAAGTCCGCCGACTGCCGGCAGTCGCCCGCCGCCGTCACCCGATGCGTGACCGTATCCGGCGAAAGGTTCGTCACAAAGATGTGCGAGACCACCACGTCATCCGGCGCGACGCACACTTGCCGCTGCTCAAAGATGCGCGCTCCTGCCGCTGGTGCTGCCGCCGTTGGCGAAGGCGTTCCCGGCCCGATGACCAGCCGGTCTACGGTGACATTGCCTGCGCCGGGGGCCGAGCCGCCCGACGGCGTGACCAGAACATAGTCGGGGAACCAGCGGAGCGTCCGGCCATCGGCGGCGCTGAACACGTCGGTCATGTTCTGTGTCGCATAAAAGAACTGGGACGGCGAGCCGGTATACAGGGCGACATTGTTGCCATGCCCTACCGTGTTCTTGTCCGTGCGATTGCCGACTAAATCCAGCGTAGGGGACGGCGGCAAAAGCTGTGCCGACGCTTGGGCCGGAACGGACGGGTCCGCCGGGGCCGGAATGATCAGCCGCAGCCGGTGTGTCCCGGTGGAGAGGCTGGGCAGGGCGACGCTGACTTCCCGGAACTGGCCCGGCGTGTCGCCCCAGCCGCCGGTGGGCGACACGCCGGCGCTTCCCGCCGGCTTGCCGTCCACGCTGACATCAATGGAACTTGGCCCAGGAGTGTCGCGGGCATAGCGGATAGTCAGCAGTGCAGGCGCGACCGCCGCCGGCTCCGTGAAATCGTAGTCGGCGTAGTCGCCCGGCTTGCCGCCCCAGTTCATGCCCAGAACCTGCCCGTAAGCCGATCCCGCCTTTTTGTCTACGCCCGTCGAGCCTTGCTGCTGCACGGGGGTTGCCGCTTCCAGCACAACCGTCTGCGGCGCCTGCGCCGTGCAGCCCGCCACCGAGAACACCAAAATCCCCGCCGCCGCCAGCGCCTTCATAAAATGATGCATAAATGCTCCCTGGCAGATTATAGCATAGCGCGTCAAGCCGCGTGCGGCGGAAGCCCTTTGCAGCGGCTCACATAGGCTGCCTCAACTTGCGGTGAGAACTTCTCAAATCGCAAGGTGACGCCGGTTTCAGGTAGCTGGCAAGTCAATCATTCCCCTAAATCTCTCCGCAGAGGCTGACTTCCAAACCCAGGGCGTGGAAGGCGGCGGCTTTGGCGTAGAGGCCGTGGCGGGCGGCATCGAGGCTGGGGGCGTAGACGACTTGGATGTGGTTGGCTTTGTGGCGGGCCATCATCTGGTTCTGCGAGATGCCCCGGAGAACCGCGTGCATGATCGGCCATTGAGGCGTGGTCTGTGCCCACCGGTCTTCGGTTTCAGACTGGGGCAGGGCAACAGACTCGGCGATGCCTAAATCTACTTTCAGCGTGCCGCCCGCAACAAAGACGCGGCTCCAAACGATCCATCCGGGCTTTGAGACACCCTTAATTGTGCCGCCGCCCATTTGGAAGTACATGGGCGGCTGGCGCTCGCTGACGGCGTCTTTGTAGCCATTTTGAAGATGCGCGGGCGGCACGGCCCCGGAAATCTCAAAGACCCAGACATACTCGTCGCGGCCCTCTCCGGTGTACTGCCGGCCCCAGCGCAGGTCGTGAAGGGTCGTTTCCGGCGGCCAGCCGAGCTTTCGCCACAAGCGGTTCGTCACCAAAGCGTCCAGCCCCGCGCATTCGTCCACTTCATTGAAGCAGGGCAGCGCCCGGCCGGCGTACAGCACGTCGCCCGTGGTTTCGTGATGGACCGGCGGGCGCTGGACATTGTTCAAAAGCCCTTCCACTAAATCCGATGCCGGGGCTAAGTCTTTTAATCCCTGCTGGTACTGAATGCCAACCGCCGCGCAGCCGAACTCATCGGCGAGGCGCAGCGCGGCGATATACATTTTACACTGGCCCAGCACCTGCGCTTCGGTCAAATCGGCGGCTTCATCGGGACCGAAGTGGAAGGTCATGCCGTGGTCTAAAAGCCACTGGTAGACGCTTTGGGCGTCGCTGTCCGAGACCGTCTGCATCTTGGCGTATAAACTGGACTGGCTCAGGCGCTCCTTGTAGACCCCGACGGCGTGGAGCAGCTCGTCGGGAATAATGGCGTTGTACATGCCCATGCAGCCCTCGTCAAAGATGCCTAGAATCGCTTTTCTGTGCAGCAGCGCCGCCGCAAATTCATGGCCCACCGTGACACTGCCTTCGGGCGCTTCGGACTCGTCGTAGGGGCAGACATGGCTTTTGTTGTGGCGCACCAGCCCGTCCCGTAGCCAGGCCCGCAGGCCATTGACAAAAAATGAGTCGGTGAAGTCCTCGCTCCAAAGCGTGCTGTACTTAACCCCGGCTTTGGTCAGGCAGCCGTTCAGGTTCAGCAGCCCGACCAGCCCCGGCCACTGCCCGCTCCAATTGGCAAGAGTGAGGATCGGCCCCTGATGGGTTATCAGCCCGGCCAGAACATGATGCGAATACTGCCAAACGGCTTCGGCGACAATCACCGGCGCGTGCGGATCAATGCCGAGAAAAACTTCCATGCCGTACTTCTGGCCGTCAATAAAGCCGTGCTTCTTGACAGGGTCAAATGAATGCCCCCGCTTCAGCGTCCAGCCTTCTTTTGCCACCGCCGCTGCAATAAGCGCTTCCATCGCCGCCTGCGCGTCCTCGCAGGTCTGGTTCGCGGCGAGGCGCAGATCGCCGCTGGCAACCAAAATAACTTCTTTCGGGGTCGTGTTCATCGGAAAGTGTCCTTTGCATCAATAGTAAGATAAGTGCTAGGATAAGTATAATAGCACGGGTAGGGGAATGTCAAGAACCCCTCCCGTCTCACAAGTTCGCCACCCTCCCCTGTTAGGGGAGGGCTTGTTTATCACTGGGCCTTTGCCTCTCGTTAAGAGGCAGAAGCGAGCATTACTTACAAAGCCCTCCCCTAACAGGGGAGGGTGGCGAACTTGTGAGACGGGAGGGGTTCCTGCATGGGTCATCTCGGCGTCAGCAGAAACGCCCGCTGCTGCCCATGATGGACGCCCTCGCCGACAATCTGCCCTCGGTCATTAATGCTGTTTGCTTCCGTCAAAGTCCAGTCGGCGTCTTCGGGGATGAGCGCGTTCAAGTCTTCAGCCTTGCCTTGCTGAAAAATCACTGCATGGTCTTCCCATTGCCGCCGGAAGAGCGGCACAAGGAGGCTTAGGCGGATGTTATGGCTGTTGACAAACTGTCCGGCTGCGTTTGGCTCAGACCCGGCGGAGCCGACTACCTCGCCCTGAGTGTTAATTCCGAGGCCCTCGCTGCTGTCCCTGCCGGAAACTGTCTGCAATAAAGCCGGCTGACCGGCATTCCAAAGCACCGCCTGACCGCTGTATCCGCCTTGCCGCCAGGTATAGCCGGTCATCTGCCCGTGGTCATTAATTCCGTTCACCTCCGCGTTAAGGCAGCCGGGCGGCAGCGGCAGCATTGAAAACTTGCGCGTCTTGCTGTCGTAAACAAAAGGCCCCCAGCTTGGACGGCTCCCTAGAGTTTGCCGCCAGCAGATTCCGATGATCTGTCCCTGCTCGTTCACGCCCAGCAAATTCGTCCTCATCCATCCGGGCGGCACAGTAAAGTCTATTTTTTTGCTCCCACTGTACAAAACAGCATGATGCGGCAGGCTTCGCTCATAGCCCGACGTGCTTGCGGCGCTGCTGATTCGCTGCCGTTGATTGATGTGGCCGCTGTCGTTGATAGTCGGATTTCCATTGAAAGACTTCGCCGATTTTACCACTGTCATTCTTCCGTGAGCGTAAAGGAAGACGCGCTCGTCATTATTGTCATTTTCGCTAAAGCCAACAATGTCGCCGTGGTTGTTGATGCCTGATGCGCTGCTGACGGTATCACCGGGCAGGACGCCGAGGTCGGTCACGGCGTAGAGCGGCGCTGGGCGCGGGCGCAGGGACGGCAGGAGAAGCGCGAACACAACGGCAAGGCCGAGGATGAGTGTGAGAGCGCGGCGTTTGGGGGCGGACATAAAAAAGCTCCTTGCCGTTTAGTAACGGAAGGAGCGGTCAAAACGGTTCGGAGGTGAAATTGTCTTTCGTCCGCAGGACGTTATTCAGCGAGAGGAATTCATTCCCTCGCTTTTGCGCCCCTACGTCTTCACGGAACCGGCGGCGGGGGCCAAACCCCCTCCGGCAGCGCGGTCTTCTGCAAAGCTAACTGCTCGGCAAGAAGCAAATCGCGCCGGTAGTTGTGAACGGCAACCCACAAACTAACCAACATGAGCGTGCAGAGAACAACGTCAAAGATGTCTACCCATACCGCGTCCCGAATGGGAACGCCAGGAGGCAGAATGAACCTGAACGCTAAAGGCCACTGCGACCGCTTTTCGATAACCACATCGAGTGAAAGAAAGATAGTAAGCAAAATGAAAATGGTCAGAGGCCAACGCCATCTCACTTGCCATTCTAGCGCCCGCTGCTGCCTCTCTCGCTGTTTCTCTTTTGTCTGCCACATCTTCGCTACACCCCAAGAAACCGCCACGGAGTAAAGATGCCACGGGTTGAAACCCGTGGCGTTGAACAAGCTTCATACACGAAAGGTTCCTTGAACTCATGGCTGTCGTTTCCGCTTGTACTAAGCCTTCTGCGGTTCAGTTCCACCAGGCTCCAGGCTTTTACTTCGCAGGCTTGCCGCAGCAGTTCCTCAAGACGCATGGCGTCCGCGCCGCTAGACCTGCCATTCATGGCGGGTCTTCATGGCGGGGCTTTTGTGTCGTCCTTGATTCAGACGATGGGCGGCGGGGGCCAAACCCCTTCCGGCGGCTTCGTGGCCTTCCGCAATGCTTCCTGCTCTGCCGCAAGCACTTCGCGCCGGTAACTGTGAAGGCGAACCCACCACAGAGCGACTATCACGGGGCTGAGAGCGGCGTTGAAAATGTTGACCCAGATGTGATGCCAAACTGGAAGGCCGTTTGACAGAGAAGATGAAAACAGATGGGGCAATTGCGAACGCTGGTCAAAAATTGTCGTGAGATTGACGAAAGCATTAAATGCAAAAACGCAAGTAAACCACCAGCGGTTTTTGATAAACCACCGTAGAGACTTCTCTCGCTGCTCCAATGTCCGCTGCATGAATGCCGCTAATCAGAAAAAGGCCGTGCATCAATAAGTGAACGAGGCCAATCCAACAGAGACGCCGGCGCTGCCGATGACGATAAGGGTGCGGTCGCCACGGCGCAGGCGGCCTTCTTTCTGCGCGAGACTCATGCCGAGCGGCACTGAAGCCGAAACGCAGTTGCCGTAGCGGGGGTGGACGCTGTAATAGACGCCCGCGGGCAGGCCGATGTGTTTGACAAGGACTTCGCTGGCCTTTTGGCTGGCTTCGTGACCGAACGCGATGTCGTAGCAGCCGGAGCGGAAATGGGGATCGTTGGAATAGGTTTCGGCGATCTTCTTGACAGTCGTGACAACTAAATCGCGGGACAGAGAAAAGAACTGGGAGGCGGCGTAGCGGTCATCCGGCGTGGACGGCATGAAGTCAGCCATGTTGGACAGGGGGATCATGCAGAGCTTGTAATGCTCGCCGAAGTTCTTAAAGAGGAAGCGGAAATCATCGTTCGGGTTTTCGTCGGTGATGATAGTTGCCGTAGACGCTTCGCCGATAGTGAACTGAGCGACCCTGTGTTTCAAGTCATTGGAATCTTTAATCTCCGACGACCAAAACGAGCGCACCAAACTGCTTTCGCAGTTGACAATCATGCCGCATTTATAGGTCTTGTTCTGAATGAGGCTGTGGCCGATCTGCATTCCGCGCAGCCAGCTCGCGCAGGCGTCCAGCATGTCAAAGCAGGTGGCATTCGGCATCCCCAGCTCACTTTGAATGACGTTCGCCATTGCGGGTTCCAGCCAGCCGCGCCCGACACCGGTGTAGATCAAAAAGTCCACATCGCCCGGCGCAATTTTGGCGTCGGCAAGCGCCTGCCGGCCCGCAGCAAGGACAAAGTCAATTGCCTTCTCGCCAGTGTTAAGCTTGTAGCGCACTTCGGTTCCTGCCGTGGCGAGCGTTTCGCGCACCTGCTTTTCGAGCCGGTCCAACTCAGACTTCGAGAGGCGATGCTCGCTTTCGCGGCGAAACGTCTCTAAAATATCGTCATTGGTGACTTTTTTAGAGGGAACGGCGTGCTGGATCGTGCGAATTTGCATGCGTGAGACTATCCTTGCGATACGGGCCTTGTGATTTTAATACGGGCGGCGGCGGAAAAAGCTGATGAAGTATCTGGTAGAGTATAATATAGGATACCTCAGATTTGCCCGAAATCATTCCCGCTGGACGCAAAACAGGCCGAGATTGTTCCACGCAGCCTGTTCCCGCTGTTAGTGCCGCGCCTTCCGGGCCACAAACACCAGCGCCAGCGCGGCCAGCCCGACGAACAGCAACGGCCCAGCCCAGCTCCCCAGCATCTGAGAAAGCGGCAGCGCAAACACGCCCACCCACAGCAGAGCAAGCAAAGCAAACGCCCAATCGTCTACGAACAGCCCAATCAGCTCCTCAAAGATCGTGCGGATCACTTTCATGCCCGCACCTCGCGCCGCACCGATTTTGCTAAAACGACGCCCAGCGCCGCGACCCCTGAATAGCCCGCCGACAGCAGCAGCGGAGTCCAAACCCCGCCCGGCCAGTCGATGCCTAAGCCTTCGCCGGTCAAGAGCGTGCCGAAGGCGGAAATCAGGACGCCGACAATCAGCTTGAGGGCGTTTTCAGGGATTGCGGAGAGAGGCTTACGGGCCGCCAGCCCCAGCAGCACGACCAGAACCGCCGCCGCGCCCGCGCCGAAGGCCGCCGGAACAAGCTGATGGCTGGCCGCGCCCATTGTGATGACAATGAAAACAACTTCAATGCCTTCAATAAACACGCCGTTGAACGCCGCCAATGCCGCGCCCGTGTCAAAACCGGGCCGGACCACCCCGCCGCGCAGGGACGCTTCCATCTCCGCGTATTCTTTCTCTTCGTTGTGGTGTGCCAGTACGCCCGCCGCTCGCAGAATGGCCTTGCGGAGCCAGCGCAGCCCAAACAGCAGCAGCAAAACGCCGACGACAAGCTGAAACACATGTGCGTCCAAATGGCCCAAATGCGGCCCAAGCGCTGCTATCAGCACGGCCAGAGCCGCCGCTGCCGTGATTGCTCCGGCAAGCGCCGGACGCCAGCCCCGCACCGTGCCGACAGCCAGCACAATGGTCAGCGCTTCCACAAACTCCACCAGCGACGCGAGAAACGCCGCCAAAACCGTCGGCCATTGAAGAGTTAGCATTGAACTGATTTACAGTAAGCAAGATGCTGGGGGTTGTAGAAAACCCCGGCAGGAGATGTCCTTCGGACAAAGACGAAGCCAACACAGATTGGGCTGTGCTTCTTCACCCGAAGGGTGTTTCTTTGACGGGGTTTTCCACAACCCCGGCACTTCCTCTACTCCCGCACCCGTGCTGCGATCCGCTCCACAATGCCGACGGCGTTGGGGCGGCCGTTGACGATGTGCTGGTCGCGGGCGATGCTGCCGGCGACATACAAGCCCGAAACGCCGGTCTCAAAAGTATCGGGATTGTAGACGGGCCGCTGGTCATCGAAATTGATAGTGACGCCTGCGTTTTCTAAAAACGGGATATCAGGGTCTTGGCCGATTAAAATAAAAACGAAGTCGTTTGGAATGCTTCGAAGGCTGCCGTCCGTGCGAGACTTCAGGCAGACTTCGGTGGGCGTAATTTCGGTGGCTTCAGTCTCGAAAAAGACTTCGATTTTCTGATCTTCTACTAAGATCAGCAGCTCGCGCAGGACAAACGGGCGCAGGTTGCAGGCGTCAAACGACGGCTCGATTAAAGCAATGCGCGACTTTGCCCCGGCACGGGCGAGCGACATGGCGACTTCGGCGGCGGAGTTGCCGCCGCCGATGGTCAGGCAGTCTTTGCTCAAATAGGGGGTTGGGTCTTGATACTGCGTGGAGACCTTGTGCAGCTCTGCGCCGGGAATTCGAAGCGTGCGCGGCTGGTCCCAAACGCCGCTGGCGATCAGGACAAAGCGGGCCGCGTAGGTTTTAGTCCAGGCTTCGTCCGGCTGCTGCACCGTTTCTACCGTGAACGTGTCGCCGTTTTTCTGAACCGATTGGACGCGCTCCCACGTTTGCAGCGGCAGGCGGCGGCTGGTGATGACGGCCCGGTAGTAGGCCAGCGCGTCTTCCCGGCGCGGCTTGTCGTCGGCAGCCATGGGGAAGGGGACGCCGCCGACTTCAAGCTCCGACGCAGGCGAGTAGAAGCTCTGCCGGGGCGCGTACTCTACCAAGCTTTGGCAGGGGCCGGCTTTGTCTAAAATCAGAAAGTTCAAGCCCGCATCCTGGGCCGCGCAGGCTGCCGCAAGGCCGATTGGCCCGGCCCCGACAATAATCAAATCAAGCAGCATAAAAATCATTCCTCAACTGGTTCTGTGCGGAACCATTGTACCCAAACCGAACGCTTCCCGTTTCAAGACGCCCCGCAGCGGATAAACTTAGTGGGATAAACTCATGCGACCGATAAATGCACAATCAGCTTCGATTGCTTTGGCGGCTCTGCTGGCGCTGCCAGTTAGCGGACACGCCCAGGGGGCGCAAGCACAGCCTTCCATTCAGCCGCCGCCAATCAAAGTGGTGCTGAACGGGACGCCGCTGGCGTTTACGGGAACGCCGCCGATGCAGATTAAAGGCTCAACGCTGGTGCCGATGCGCGGCATCTTTGAGGCGCTGGGCGCAACCGTCAAGTTTGACAAAGCCTCACTGACCGTCTACGGCCAAAAAGGCGCGACGGCAATTATCCTGCCACTCGGAGCGCTCACGGCCACCGTGAACGGTCAGCCGCAGACGCTTCCTGTTTCCGCAGAGCTGATTAACGGCACAACCCTAGTTCCGCTGCGCTTTATCTCGGAGTCGCTCGGCGCGTCGGTCTCCTGGAACCCGGTTCTGAGCACGGTAACAATTCAAACCGTAGACCCGCACCTTGCCGCGCTGCCGGTCGTGCCGGGGAACACGACCCTTCACGGTGAAGTGACCGGGCTGTACCTGAACACGACCCCGACGCAGCTTACGGTGCGGGTTGGAGGCGAAAACACAACCGTTCCCCTCGCCGACTCGACCATTATCCTGCGCTCGGTGACGGACAAAGCGGCGATAGAAGTGCCGCTGGCAGACATTAAAATTGGTGACCAAATCACGGTGCAGCGCGGCGATAACGGCGTCGCAACCGTGGTGACGGCGACATTTGGGCAGGTCAAGGGAACAATCGTCAGCATCGGCCACCTGCCGAGCGGCAACGCGGCGCTGACCCTGGACAGCGGGCGGGTGATTGAGCTGACGCCGGACGCGCCAATTATCTTTGACGGCAACACTATCGCCCTCAGCGACATCAAGCCCTATGAAGTGGTGGTCATCCGCACCAATCCCGGCAACAATTTGGGCTATGGCGTCGCCGTCTCGACCGCAGCAAACCCAAACCCGGTCCCGCCGGGGAATGCGCCCGCCCTCGCGCCGAAGCCTCCGGCAGACCCAAACGCCGGGATTATGGCCGGCGCGGTCTCGGCGGTGGAAGTTACTTCATTTACCGATGATGCTCGAAGGCCGCTGCGGGCGGGGGATGTTTTAAAGGCGACTCTCAGCGGCACGCCCGGCGGCAAGGCGACCTTTGCTATCCCCGGCGTCGCGGACGCCGTTCCGATGCACGAAACCTCGCCGGGCGTTTATGTCGGCTCGTATGTCGTTACGAGAAACACCTTCGCCCAAAACGCCTCTGTGCTGGGACGCTTAGTCGCAGGCGGCGTCCAAAGCGCCCTGATTCAAGCGCCGGGAACGCTGACGATTGACACCCAGCCGCCGCGCGTGACGGATTTCGGCCCGGCTCAGGGTGCGGTTGTAGAAAATGATCGCCCTTTAATTTATGGGACTCTGGTGGACGGGCCGGGAACCGGAGTCAATCCCGCCGCCACGCGCATCAGCGTGGATGGTCAGGAGGCGAACGCCGCGAATGTCGAGACGACTGGCACCCTGTTTACCTACAAGCCTGCCGCCGCGCTGGCCGCCGGCCTGCACACTGTCAGCGTCAGCATCCGCGACCGGGCGGGGAACCCGGCCGCGATAAGCTGGTCTTTCCAGGTCTCCACCACCAGCCTTGTCCGGTCGTTCACTACCAATGAGCCTGCAAACCGGGCAATTGGAGAGGGGGGAACCATCATTTTCGCCCTGAACGCCGCGCCCGGCGGCAAAGCGCGTGTCACGGTCGGCAATCTGGTCAGAAATCTGCCGCTGAAAGAAACCGACCCAGGCACCTACATCGGCGAATACACGGTCAAAGCCGGCGACAATGTAGACGATGCGCCGGTTCTGGCCCGCTTCGTCGCCCATGACGGCACGGCAGTCACAAAAAGCCTTGCTTCCACCCTCACCGTCGCCGCCGGTCCGCCGCCCGCGCCGCGCATTACCGCGCCAAAAAACAGCGACTATGTGGACGCCACTGCGCCGCTTACCGTCAAAGGCCGCGCCCTGCCCAATACCACGGTGCGTGTCGTAATCACCTACACCAGCAAAGCCCTCGGAGGCATTTTGCCCGTCAGCGGCCAGAGCGGCAGCAAAGACATTAACGTCGGCAAAGACGGGGTCTGGGAAGCGGATGATTTCCCGCTCCAAATCAAATCCGTGTTCGGTGCGAACCGAGACACGGAATATACTGTCACCGCGACGCAGATTGACGCTTCCGGCAGCGCGTCTTCCGACCCGGCCACCATTCATGTCCGCCCCGGCTAACGCTGTGAAAAATTTATGAACTTCCTTAAAACAACTTTGGCCCGCATCGAGCGCATCTTTTTGGTGAAGTTCACGATGGACGTGTTTGCCCGGTTTGGCCGGGACAACGGCGGCTTGCTGGCCGCCGGCTTGGCCTTCTTTTTGGTGCTGGCCCTCATCCCGCTGCTGCTGGTTGGGCTATGGGGCCTCGGCCTAGTCTATGCCAACAAGCCTGATGAAGCCGTTGCTCAAATCCAGACGCTTCTTGCGACTCGCGTTCTGCCGGGGGCGGCAAACACGGAAGTCGTGCGGTTTATGCAGCAGGCGAACATCGCGGACGCGCACGGTCACGCTGGGCCGACGCTGATGAACATTATTAATGGGCATGGCATCGCCGGGGTAGTTGGCTTCCTCGGCGTCGTCTGGGCGGCGATCCAGATTTTCGTCAACGGCTCGACGGCCATGAATGCAGCGTGGGAAACTAAAGAAAAACGGAACTGGTTTGTCCTGCGCGGCGTCGCGCTTGGCCTGCTGGTCGGCGCGGGTCTGCTGCTGATTTTGTCGCTCGGCGTGACTGCCGTGTCCACTGCGATCTCCACAAGTGCGCTTGCCCACCTGATCCCGTTTGAGGGCGCGATTGAGGCGGGCGCAGTGGAGCTAGGGGCGGTGGTTGTCAGCGGCCTGATGTACGCAGTTATTTACAAGTTTTTGCCGTCGCCGTCTGCGAACATCTCCTGGAAGTCAGCGCTTATCGGCGGCGCGGCAGCGGCGATTGCTTTTGAGATTGCCAAAAAGGGCTTGTCCGTCTTTTTGCTCAATCCAAAAAAGTCACTGTACGGCGACCTCGGCAATCTGATCGCGTTTGTCCTGTGGATTTATTATTCCATGATGATCTTGCTTCTCGGCGCGGAAGTCTCGGCGGTGTACGCTGCCGAGGTTGAGCGGAAAGCTCATGCCCGGCTAAGACGCGCCGCCCATGCTACTCCCGCTGCTGAGGCCTCATCCGGCTCCGGGTCGCCCTTGTCGCGGGCCAAGCAGCGGGACCGGGCGCAGCGCGTCCGCAAGATCACACCGAAAGAAGATCAAACCAAAGACCGCATTGTCAAGAAATAGAAGCAGCTTTTTCCTTCCAATAAGCGGCAGCGGCTTGGTAGGTGTCGTCCTCCGGCTCCATCTCGCTGAACGCGGCGGCGTAGGCCGCAAGGCATTTCTGCTGGACGGGGGTGAAGCCTGACGCCCGTTCCTGGAAATACTCGGCGGGTTCGCCGCCGCCGAGACCGACAAGCAGATACGCCGGCAGAAAATAGCGCCAGGCAGGCGGCGACAGGAAGGACAAGCCGCCCCATCCGGTTTGCAGCTTTTGGTTTGGCCCCGACAATTCCTGCCAGTGCCGCCAGCGAAAGAAGTCATCGGTGGCGCTGCATTCATCGCAGTGGTCCGGGTTGGTGGCAATGTGCGCGTCGCCGGGATAAACTGTGTCGGCGAAGGCATCTTCAATGCGTCGTTTCAGTTCGTCCGCGTTGCTTGGTGTCAAAATAACCCCCAGCGTTTCTTTTTCGGCTCATCTTCTTCAGGCGGTTTTACGCCCAGTTTTTGCAGCTCTTGGGCGGCGTACAATCCGGGGTCACTGTTTGGGTCAAGCGCTGCGGCCAGCGTAAATTGGGCGCGGGCGTCGTCGGTACGCCCTGCCGCTAAATAGCAGCCGCCGAGGACCGAGCGGCGCAGGGCATCGTTGGGTTCAATCTCCAATGCACGCTCATAAAGGGGAATGGCGAGTTCCAAGCGCCCGAACATGGCGTGCAGGCGGCCTAAGCTGACCAGCGCTTTATGGTAGTCTGGGGATTTTTCAAGGGCCAGCGCATTGAGGCGGATGGCCTCGGTCCAGTTCTCTTCCTGCTCGTAGGTCCCGGCCATGTTGACCAAAAGCGCCGGATTGTCGGGCGTGTATTCTTCAGCCTTCTGCCAGAAGTTCCGGGCTGTTTTGGGGTCTCCGAGATAAATAGACGCCAGGCCCAGCTCAAAGTAAACATCGCCCAAATCAGACGGATTTTCTGTAACAGCCGCCGCGCGGGACAG
The DNA here is from genome assembly GCA_964243345.1 of uncultured Armatimonadales bacterium. Classification (GTDB taxonomy): domain Bacteria; phylum Armatimonadota; class Armatimonadia; order Armatimonadales; family Capsulimonadaceae; genus JANXMY01. The sequence goes on along the minus strand of CAXTER010000001.1, from coordinate 125,843 downwards.
GCGCTTGCGGGCCATATTGTAGTCGGTCTGCGTTTTATACAGCATGGCGCTGTTGTAGAGGGCCAGAAAGAAATCGGGGTCATGCTTGACGGCCTGCTCATAGTAGCCAAGTTTCGTTTCCGGCGTCCGCGCCATCCGCTTGCCCTTCAAGAATGCCGCATAAGCCGGCCAGAAGGCTGTCACTTGCAGCGTGTCCGTAGTAAAGCTCCACGGGACATTGACGTCCAAAGCTTCCATTAGGGCTACGCACAAGCGGTGAAGCAAGGCAATATACAAATCATAATCCAGTGCCAGCGTTTCCGGGGCAGCGTCCGGGTCAAACGCAGCCAGCGTCAGGCTCTCCGGGGCGGCAAACTCATTAGTGTCTGGAAAGAAGACACGCAGCGAGACCGTAACGGTTGCCAGCGCCCCGGTTTCGGCGTGGCGCTCACAGGCCAGCAGGCCGTCAATAAGCGCAAAGCACTGCGCTTTGGCGGCAAGAGTTTTGATCTCTCCCTCGGTCAGGGGCGGCACCGGATGGCTGCGCTTGTCCGTGCCGCCAAGCGCCTCATGGATGTCGGCGTAGACAAAGCCGGCGGCTTCGGCGGCGGTTTCCAGGGCCAGCAACAGCCCCTGCTCAAACAGCAGAATATCGTCGCCGAACATGTCCGCGCCGAGCGGGGCGAACACGAGTTTTTTTGGCTGTGTTTCCATAAATGCCATTGTACCTAAATCGGCACTTCTCGCGCTCCAAACTTCGTATTAGCCCTATGCGTTTCTTTCTCCTTGCCTGCTGTCTTCTCTGCCTCGTGCCTTTAGCCGTCCACGCCGCGCCTCTGTATCCTGCCTCCATTGGTTCTGCCGACGTGCGCCCGCCGGTGGTGACGCCGCAGATGAAGCGGTATTCGGAGATCGGCTACGCGCTCTATTTTATCGGCGCGGCGTACAGCCTGCTGGCGCTGTGGGCCATGCTGGCATCGGGCCTGTCTGCGCGTCTGCGGCGGATAGTTCAGCCGCTCCGGTACTCACTCCTGCGCCTGCTTGGCTACTACCTGCTGCTGACTTTGGTTCTGCTTCTCGTACATGCGCCGCTGACATTTTACAGCGGCTACTGGCTGCCGCACGCTTACGGCCTGTCGTCGGAGAGTTTCGGCGTCTGGCTGGGAGACGTGCTGAAAAGTGTCGGCGTCAGCATTCTGACGACCGTTCCCATTCTGTGGCTCTTGTTTTGGCTGATTGGCCGCTTTCCGCGCCGCTGGGCCTTGTGGTTCTGGGGTGCGCTCATTCCCCTCATTGCCTTCGGCATTTTTGCGACGCCGCTGATTGTAGACCCGCTGTTCAACCGCTTTACGCCCCTGCCGCCCGGCCCGCTTCGGACACAGATTGAGGCGCTTGCCGCTAAAGCCGGCATTCCTAATGCGCCGATTTATGTTGTAGACAAAAGCAAGCAGACCCATGAAACGAACGCCTATGTGACCGGCATCGGCGCGTCAGCCCGGATCGTGCTGTGGGATACGATCCTGCCGCCCCGAATGCCCCAAGACCAAGTGCTTGCCATTGTCGGGCATGAGATGGGCCACTACGTCTTAAAGCACCTGTATTGGGGCTTTTTGCTGACTGTAACCGGCCTGCTTCTCGCCCTGCCGCTGGCTCAGAAGTTCGTCGACTGGCTTGTTCGCCGTTATGGCCCCCGCTGGCGCATTGACGGGCTGACTGACCACGCCGCGACGCCCGCCCTGCTGTTGACCGTTTCTTTGTTCACCTTCCTGCTTGCGCCCGTCACCAACGGCGTGTCCCGCGAAGTCGAGCATCAGGCCGACGCTTACGGCCTCAAAATCACCGGCAACGGCCCGGCGATGGCCCGCGCCTTCGTCACCATCTCCGAGCAGAACTTAAGCGACCCCAACCCGCCTCCGTTCATCACGTTCTGGCTCTTCACCCATCCGCCTTTGCAGCAGCGAATAGATTTCGCGCTCGGCAGGAAATCGCAAGGCAATCGCGAATAGAAGAAAAAGTGTTCACGCCTGAAAGCGTTTATTTTCCCATGAGCCAAGAGCCATTCATCCAGAAACTTACTCTGCGTAACTTCCGGTCCATTCGTGATGAAACTGTGACGTTCGCCAATCCTATGTTTCTGGTCGGGCGAAACGGCTCCGGCAAGAGCAATTTCGTTGATGCTTTAGCATTTTTGGCCGAATGTATGACTACCCCGTTACAATCTGTCATTGAGCAATGGGGTGGATTAGCAAGGATTTGTCACTTTCAGACACCACTAGATACGCCGTCTGTTTATTTCCATATTAATTACCAAATAGGCGCAGATCAGGGGCAGGAAGGCGTTTATGCTTTTGCCTTAAGAGTCACGCCGCAGAGGAATTTTGTTGTCTCTTTAGAACATTGCAGCCTCAGCGGTGTCGATGAAAACCCAGTTTGGTTTAACCGAAGCGAAGATGTGTTCACTACTAACATCTCTGGCATACAACCTGTTTTGAGTTCGCAGGCGCTCGCAATGCCTCTTCTTGGCGGCATGCAAGATTTATCTGTTGTATATCAATTTTTAGCCGCAATGAAGTTGTATCGGATTCAGCCGGAGCAAGTTGGAGGCATTCAAGGGCAGACAAGTGCTACTACGTTGAAGTTTGACGGCTCCAACATCACAAGTGCGCTGCTGCATTTGTCGGAATTGAAGCAAGGTAAATTCGGACGGGTTAGGGAATTGCTTCATTCGGTGGTACCAGGAGTCTCACCACTAGAACCTGTGTTTTCTAACGGGCAATCGGTCTTGTTCGTCGAACAGGATTTGCTGGGTTCTAAGGCTGTGTTAGAAGCGTCTGCCATGTCTGCAGGCACTCTCTACACGCTGGGCTTAGTTGTCGCAGCTTTACAGGAACCTGTTCCCTCGCTCGTTGCCATTGAAGAGCCGGAACTCAACATCCACCCTGGCGCTCTTGAAGCAATCAGTGACATTATCAATATCGCCGCACAACGCACACAAGTTGTTGTCACGACGCATAGCCCGGATTTATTGGATGCAAAATGGATACAGCCGGAAAATCTGCGTGTGGTTGAATGGGAGCAAGGGACAACACACATCTCCAGTTTAGGTGAAGCTCCTCTTAAAGCCTTACAGCAGCACCTGATGGGCGCAGGTGAATTACTACGGGCTAACGCGCTAGATGCTGCTGCACCTAAGTTGGAAGACACTTCTGACCTGTTCCAAGAGATCTCGGTATGATACAGCCGGTTGTGGAAGGGCAGGGCGAGGAGAAGGCGTTCCCAATTTTGCTGCGTCGCCTTCTGCCTGAACTTGGCTGCTATCTTGATGTCGGCAGTTCACCTTTCAGAAGCAAGTGAACGCAGATGATACGAGAACTTGACTTTAAAAGAGCCTTGCAGATTGCCGCCTTGAAGCCAGGAACCTGTGCAATTTTAGTTCTTTTTGATGCTGACGACGACTGCGCTTCGACTCATGTTCCAAACATGCTGGTCTGGGCGCAGGAGGTTATTCCTCAGATGCCCTGCGGAGTAGTCATGGCACGCCGCGAATATGAAGCGTGGTTTCTGGCGGCTATTGAGTCTCTGCGTGGGCAGCGGCGAATTCACCAGGATGCTGCTTATCTTGACGATCCAGAACAAGTACGCGCGGCAAAGGCAGCTTTGAGCCGGTTCATGCCGCAGAACACGCCATATTCTGAAACAGCAGATCAGCCGGCGTTGTCTGCGCTGTTTGATTTGAGGACAGCCTACCAGCAGGCGTCGTCATTTCGGAAGCTTGTAAAAGAGCTTTGCCGTATTTTAGAAGAACTGGGACACGAACCTGCTGTCCCGCTGGATTGGAGCAAAGAGCAACTATGACAAACATTACACTGCGGCGGGCGGAGCGGGCGGATGCGGAGGCCGTGATTGGGCTGATTATCGCGCTGGCGGAATTCGAAAACCTGCCGCCGCCGGATGCGGCAGCGCAGGCGCGGCTGATTGAGCATGGGTTTGGGGACGCGCCGAAGTTTGAGGTCATGCTGGCGGAAGTGGAGGGTGCGCCTGGCCCGGTGGGCTATGCGCTGCTGCTGCAAACTTATTCGACATTTCTTGCCCAGCCGTCGCTGTACTTGGAGGACGTGTTTGTGCTGCCGGAGTACCGCAAGCAGGGCATCGGCACCGCCCTCTTGCGCCACTGCGTCCGCACAGCTGAGGAGCGCGGCTGCGGGCGCATGGAATGGACGTGTTTAGACTGGAACACGAACGCGCAGGGCATGTACGACCGCATGGGGGCGCGGCGTATGAAAGAATGGTTCCTCTACCGCATGACCCATCCGGCGATGCAGGCGCTTTTGGACAAGGAGTAAAGGCAGTCCCTAAAACGCACCGGCAAGTATCTTTTGGCCTATACTCCGTTTCAATCTATATATTGCTTAACGTTTGTTTTATCGGAGCCAAATCAATGTCCGTTGGCTAAGAAATGGAAAAACAGATGCAGGGAAAATTCGCGTCATTCCTTATCGCTGGAGCCATAGTTTTTGTTGGTCTTCCCAGTCAGGCACAACCAAACCCTGATATTTTGGAGAGCAACGCCCTCCGGTCTCTCCTTCCAACGTATACCCATTATGCCTCTGCGATCCAGGAACATGGGCTGGAGGGGTTCAAGAGTATCACTGCCCCTGATTTCACAATTCGTCATGGAGCCGAGCACTGGACTGGGGCAGCGGCGTTCACACAGACCAACAAATGGCTTGATGGCATTCAGGGCGGGGAAGTCGCCATCACGATCCGCCGAGTAACGATTACCGGAAAGACCGCAGTGGCGCTGACGCAAGAAGTTCTTACATTTCGTTCTGTTCCTGATGCGACTTGGAAGGGAACGGGAACCTGGCTCTGGAAGCAGACCTGGCACCGAGTGGGGGACGAGTGGAAATTAGCCTCACAAGAACCGATCTCGAAGCAGTTACTTGGGCCTTCGCCAGCGATAGAATACACGGTGAGAAGATGAGAGCTAACAGTGCTCATAAACCGGTCGGGCGCACAATGTTCCATAGACGGTGTCTGGAAACTCGCCATGGCTTCAGTTCTACTCGATTGGCAAGCGTTACCGGCAATGATTTCTTTCTCGCCTTCCACCGTTTTAGGGCTGTGAGTCAGCGGCCTTTTGAGTTTCCAGACACCCAGTGAGACCCGATTATCGGCCCCAAATGGGTGTCTACTATGGGATATTAACGGGGGTTGTTATCAAATCTCAAGGGCGCGTTCGGACTGACCGAGAAGGGCTATTAGTTGAATGCCTCGTTGCATGAAGCGCCAACACTCTCAATCGGCGGCATTCACTCTGATCGAGATCCTGGTTGTCCTGGCAATCGTTGGCATCATTGCAGCTATCCTGGTGCCTGTCTTACTGGGGGTACGGGAGAAGGGGAGGCGCACGGAATGTCTCTCCAACATGCGCCAGATCAACGTCGCGCTGGTCATGTACGTCCAGGACGCAGACGGCTTGTTCCCGCTGCGTGGTCAAGACGGACCCGCCCGCAGCCCGGAATGGGACGACGCTTTGCTCCCATACGCCCGCAGCGCCAGCGTCTTCCGCTGCCCGGACTGCCTGATCCCACCGGACGCCCTGTCGGCCTCCGGGACGCCGGACAATATCGCCAACGGGTATGCATTCAACGCTAGCCTTTCCGGCGCGACGCTGGGGCCGCGCACGGCGACCGCCGAGGTAATGGTGCCGTTCCCGGCCACGACCGTCTCGTTCTGCGAGGTCAGTTTCCGAACCGGTACGGTGCCGGGAGGAACCACAGTTTCGAATATAAATGACACGGATGCTCCGGATACAGGGGATGACCTGTCCGACGGGGAGAAGGTCTTCGGCCTGTCAGGGGCGGTGCGCCACCAGGGGGGGAGCGACTACGGCTTCGTGGACGGGCACGTGCGCTGGTACCGGTCGGAACAGGTGTCGGCGGCAGAGGGCGTGAACGGGGTTGCCCAAGTGAACACCGGGTCGTCGCCGACTTTCGCCCTCTGATTTATCACAAGCCGCTGACATGACCTTCGACCCAATTATCGGCCCCAAATGGATGTCTACTGAGGCGAACCCCTCAAAGAGAGTGAGCAGTTCGCAGCGTAATAAGGAGTTTTGCCGCTTGGCTGCTGGCGAGGCGGGCGGCAGTGGCGATAGGACGGACTCCCAGAAAGGATTTTCTCAATGCAGACACAGTGGCGAATGATACTGGCGCGGTGGCAGACCCGCCTGACGAACGCTCCACTCCTTGACAAAATCATCAGGACAGTCGGTTATCTCGGATCGATGTGTGTCGGCCTGCTCGTCATGTTAGGGCCGTTCTCCATCAAGATCACGCTGGGGGTCCTGGCGGTCTGGTTCGTCAGCGGCTATGCCCTGCGCTGCACTTGGGCTTCCCGCTCTTGACGCGGACGACTGTAGTGCAGGCAAACCCATCACAACGTGGTAATACAACACCAGACCCAATTATAGGCCCCAAACGAGTGTCTACTGCTATGTAGACAGGGCATCGGATCGAGAATTAGGCGTGTGCTGTGCCAAACTCTTACACCTTTACAGTAAGCTACTTCCTTCAGGAGCAGTTTTCTCAACTGCTTAGGACAATAGGTACATTATGTTTATCCAACTTTTGCATCATCCAGAAGGGTTTTTATTGGTGGGAGCGTTGGTCGCAATCACTTTCCTTATCGTTTGGGCCACCGGAGTGGTTGTATGCTTTCTCTGGTGTCTGTATCGCCCGCTCGGGGCCATATTTCGCTCCGTAACTACTAGCCAAAATTGCGGACCAGTTGAGGTAGGTGATCCGGTCATCATGAGCGACTGGCCTGTTGATCTCTTCAAGTGGGCAAGAAGTAAGTTAAATAGGAACCGTTTGCGACAATCTACGAAATAGGATCAAAAGGCATATTACTTGTGACACCTTATCGGCCTCAAACGAGTGTCTACTATCTTTCCCGATGGGAACCGGCTCCCGCTGTTCGATCAAACGGACTTACTGCTGCTGTCTACCAGTAGACCACGCAATGTTCGCCCGAGCCGAACTCCCTTGATCAAAACAAGTGTTCCCGGTGGTGTTGCCTGAACAACTGAGGTGATGCAGGAAAGATGCATCTCCGAATTTCTACCTGTGATTTTTGTTTCGTGGTGATTACTCGATTTTGCGCTGTTTTTCTTCAATGATGTTGGTCAGCACTTCATTGCCGATGCGGCCTTCAGGGCGGACGGTTCCCTTGAGGCCGACTTTATCTCCCGTCAAAGGCGCACCGGCCCGGCTGATGACCCAGGTTTGGCCGGTGCCGTCGCTGATGCGGTAGGCGGCGATATTGGCGATGCCGAGGGGCAGCTCATAAACTTGGACAACTTCGCCGGCGACGGTGACATCTTTGTTGGCGTAGGCCGATGGATTGTTGTCAATGTCGCTGAGTTTATCGGTATGCTCATTGCAGCCGGCAAACATAATAGCGGCGAAGGCGGGCAGAAGCAAGAGCGGGTACTTGGCGAAAGCGTGCCGGGTCAATACAGTCATGGCGTGGGTTCCTTTACGGGAATTGCTGTTGGATTAGACTTTTTCCTACGACGAAGGCAGACCAAGACTAGTTCCCAAAAAATTATTTGGCGAAACGCAAAATCTCGGAACTTTCATGCCCCGTAGAAACGCTGTAATGAGTGAAATACACCCAAGGAGGCTTCATTCCATGAAGTTAATCAGCCAAGTCCTCGCCGTCGCCGCTGTCGCCACCCTCGTCGTCCCTGCCATCGCGCAGACTTCCAGCACCATGAGCAAGCCCATGATGAAGAAGCCTATGATGGCGAAGAAAATGACAGCCAAGCAGATGGCAGCGAAAAAGAAAATGATGATGAAGAAGCCCATGATGAAATCCACCATGAAGCCGATGACCAAACCCATGTAATTTCGCCTGCCCGCGAAATGGAAATCGCCCCCGCCGAGTTTCGGCAGGGGCGATTTTTTGTGTTAATCTTGAGAGTCATCTCTGGACCGGTTATTTGTGATGATGCGCGATGACATTCTCAGTAGCGACCCGCGCGATTTGGGTTGCCCGCAGGCCGTCATACCCGGTCGGCAGGTCGGACCGGTCGCCGGTCTCTAACGCACGCGCCCAGGCGGCGTACAGGCCCTCAAAGTTCTTTTCGCTCGCGCCCGGCAGCCGGTGCGTCCCATGCTTGGTGCGGACCTCAAACACCCAGCCGTCCCGGTCGTAGCGAATGACGCCCTCGGTGCCGATCAAATGGTACGAGAAATGCGCCCGCGGGTCTTTGACTGTATGCCCGTAGGTAAAGCTCATTTCCACCATTGTGTGCGCTCGGTTTTGGTGGTCCATGTGCAGCCACACATGGTCGGGGGCTTCGTAGTTTTCCACCCACGCGCCCATCGCCTGGAACTCCGCGACTTCGGAGCCAAGCCACCAGCGGGCCAGATCAATTTGATGCACTCCGCAGTCCACCAGCGGCCCGCCTTCAATCATGCGCCCGTGGAAGTAGGGGTTTGTAAGGATTTCTCCCGCCGACGTGACCCGGTCGCGCCCATGCAGGTTCCAGATGTAAACCAGCCGCAGGGCGCGGACTTCTCCAATGGCCCCTTCGGAAACCAGCCGCTTGATGTTCTGCGCGACCGCGCTGTATCGGTAGCAGAAGCCTGTCGCCAGCATCAGCCCGGCGTCGTCCATTGTTTTGATCATGGACGCCGCATCGGCATCGGTCATTGCCAGCGGCTTCTCGCACAGCACCGGCAGGCCATAACGGGCGGCCTCTTCTAAGTTTTGCTTGTGCGCGGGCGCGGCGGACGCGATCACGACGGCATCGATGCCCGACTCAAAGAACATCGAGCTGATTGTGTAGCCGTGCGGGATGCCGTACTTGTGCTGCAAGCCGTAAGCGTGTTCCGGGTCCGGGTCATACACCGCCCAAGCCTCTAGCCCCTGTGTCGCCAAAATCGCCGGGATATGCCCAAAATCCGCAATCATCCCGCACCCCATCAGTCCAATTTTCTTCATATCGTCTTCTTCACTAAATCAGCCCTCGACAGCTCCCGTGCGATGTTCTCCCGTGCTGCCGCTTCCAGCCTATTTCTTTGTGCCGGCCGGTGATAAATCTGTTCCCGTGCCAGAAACGCCGACAGCACGCGCCCGCGCCCGACAATCCAGTCTGCTTCCGTCACCCAGGTGTACTCCTGACGAATGGCATTCCGGTAAGCCGCGTAGTCTTCAGGCGGAGCCGCCAGGATTGCCAAATCCGCGTCCAGCACTAAGCCGACTTCCACTGAGTCAGTCGGCCCATGCTGCTGCGTCGCCAAGATTATTTCAGCCGCACGCTCTACAGTAGATGACGCCAAGTTCAGTCTGCGTCCCCACTCTAACGCAAACTCCGCACTGCGCGTCTCGTTGTCCTGACGCTTTGTGTCATACACGACATCATGCAGCAGCGCGGCCATCTGCATCGCACCTGTGTCCTCAACGCCCTCTTCCAAGGCGTACCGCTTCACGTCTGCCCAGACCCGCAGTGCATGGCTTAGATTATGGTACGCGCGTCCCGGCTCTCCGTAATGGGCCAGAACTTCAGCCTGCATCGGCCCTGCGTCTTCGTTGGACACCCCAAGCGTTTGGAGCATCTCGCGCCAAGCGTCGCCGAAGTCAGTTAAAACACCCAAGCCACGTCTCGCTTTGCTTCCGGGGCAGGAATGGCACCTGTTCCGGGGTCAACGTAACCCGTGTAGTCACACCGTATATGATGGCGGTCAACCACGCTGATCTTCACTGTATCCGTGACGCTTTGATTGAGGATTGGCTTCACCCAGAGTAGACCTGGCAACAACTTAATTTCCTGCTGCACATAAACATCCCCGTCATCCATCGCTCCCGCGTTGCTGTAGTAAGCATCAATGTACGAGTTCCCTAGATGAGTGCTGGACAAGCGTGTCACAGTAGGAGGGAATATGCCTCCGTCAAAACTCACAAGGGCAATGAATAGGCACAACAGGGCAAAAGGCACCCCGCAGATAAATCCCCAGAGCCGAGCGGTGCTACGCGGCAAGCCGATGAGTAGTACCACACAAGTTGCCGGTAAGCATAGCGCGAGGGTGCTTGTTGTCCCATCATACTGTGTGTTGACAAACCTTAGTCCGCCAAATATCCAATCTGTCGCCGCCAGCACGAATAGGCCGAGCAAAGCACAAATCGTGATGGTGATTTTCCGTGTCCGTTCCAAAAACGATTACTCCTTGAATAGCGTCTATTCCACGGTAACGGATTTTGCCAGGTTGCGGGGCTGGTCTATTTCTCTTCCTAGCTCCGATGCAATGTAGTAGGCGAGTAGCTGCATGGGGATAACCGCCAGCACGGGCATGAACGTGTCGTGGGTGGCAGGGACACGCAGGACCATGTCTACGAAGTTCTCGTCTAAACCTTCGTCGCCGATTTTGACGATGCCTAAAGCCGTGCCATCTCTCGCCTTGACTTCTTTAACGCTGGACTGGATTTTGTCGTACAGCGCGGACTGGGTGGCGAGGCACACAACTGTGACGCCCGGTTCTACCAACGCCAGTGGGCCGTGTTTGAGTTCCCCGGCGGCGTAGGCCTCGGCGTGAATATACGACACTTCCTTGAGCTTCAAAGCGCCCTCTTGGGCCACAGCGTAATCAAAGCCACGCCCTAAAAAGAAAAACGACGATGACGGCGCAAGCTGCTTTGCGGCAGCCTGCACGGCGCTGGTGTCGGCGAGTATCTCCGCCACTTGCTCCGGCAGGTTCTGCAATTGCTCCACATAAGCCGCGACAACGCCCGGACCCAGCTTGTTTTCTTCCTGGGCGATAAACAAGCCCAGCAGGTACAGGCCAATAAGCTGGGTCAGATATGCCTTCGTACTGCAAACACTGATTTCCGGGCCGGCGTAGGTGTACAGCACTTCGTCGGCTTCGCGGGCAATGGACGAGCCGACGACGTTGACTACGGCAAGCGTCGTCGCGCCTTTGATTTTGGCTTCCCGCAGTGCCGCCAGCGTGTCCGCTGTTTCGCCGGACTGGGAGATAATAATGGCGAGTGTCTGGGCATCCACAATCGGGTCATTGTAGCGGAACTCGCTGGCAACCTGCACTTCCACCGGGCGGCGGAGCAGATGCTCGTAAAAGTTCTTGCCGACAAGCCCGGCATTGTACGCCGTGCCGCAGGCAACGATGACTATTCTATTAAAGTCTAAAAGCTTGCTTGTCGGCAGCGTCAGCTCTGGGAACGCGACTCCGTGCATCTCGGTAATGCGTCCGCGCAGCGTGTCCCGAATTGCCTGGGGCTGATCGTAGATTTCTTTCAGCATGAAATGGGCATACCCGCCCTTTTGCGCCGTGGACACGTCCCAGGTCACATGAAACACTTCGCGGTTTAATGGGTGGCCGGACAGCGTGGTCAGCGTCACGCCTTCCGGTGTAATTTTTGCGAAGTCGCCGTCTTCCAGCACAAGCACATTCCGGGTGTAGCCCATGACGGCGGGAATGTCCGATGCCAGAAAGTTCTCGCCTTCGCCCAGCCCGACAATCAGCGGCGACGCCGTCTTGGCCGCATAAATTGTGTCCGGCTCTTCTGTAGACACGACGCAGATAGCATACGCGCCAGTGACTTCCGACAGCGCCGCCCGGACCGCGCCTTCTAAAGAGCCTGCCGCGCTCAAATGCGACTCAATCAGATGCACCAAGACTTCGGTATCCGTGTCGCTTTGGAAGACATGCCCGGCCTCGGCCAGCGTCTGCTTCAGCCCAATATAGTTCTCAATGATTCCGTTATGGATGAGCGCGATCCGCCCGGAGCAGTCGGAATGCGGGTGGGCGTTGACATCATTTGGCCGGCCATGCGTCGCCCAGCGCGTGTGGGCAATCACCGTGCCGCCCGATTTGTCCAGCCCGTCTAAAGCGGCCTCTAAGTTGCCGAGCTTGCCTTTCTTTTTCAGCACTGTGACTTCGCTGTCGCCGGGCCGCACCACTGCGACCCCCGCCGAGTCATAGCCCCGGTATTCCAGCCGCTTCAAGCTGTCCAGCGTCAGCCGCACGCTGTTTGTCCGCCCGCCGACATACCCCGTAATTCCGCACATAAATTGCCTTCCCCGCGACTTCGCGCTACTCGTTCCCCTTAGTATACCTCATCTCGCCGTGAGTAGAAGACGATGCCTTGACGCCCTCTGTTCCGAGTGCTACAATGCCTGAGAGAAAAAGTCGCAGAGAAAAAGTCGCAGAGGAGAACGAAGCCATGAATGATGACGCGGCGAAAATCGTGCAGCGCGGCAAGGCGCTCTATGAGCAGCAGATACGAGGGGAAGTGGAAGCAGACAATCTTGGCAAAGTCCTGGTCATCAATGTGGAGACGGGTGAGTACGAAATAGATGCAAACCATTTAACGGCCTCTACCCACGCCGCCAACTTTCCTGGCGCACCCGCTCTTGGACGGCTTGGGTTGCACTCCCCGGTGAAAGCATAAGCCTTATCATGAATGCCGTAGACGGCAGCGTCATAATTGAAGCAAAGCCGCACTAACTGGAGCCTCTTATGTCACTCGTCTTAAACTCACTGGAAACGAAAAACCGCCGTGTCAGGTGCCCTGACGCTCTATGCGTCCCGCTATTCTTTTTCCTGTTCGCTTCGTGTGTTCCCGCCTTGTGCGCTCCGGCAAAGAGTGTACGGGCCGACGCAGCCTCGGCGAAAGCCCTGCAAAGGAAGCAAGTTCTCAAATACTACATCCCTGTCTGTCTCTTGACCCAAAGGATAAGCTATGTTCAACTGACTGAGAACAGTCTTTTGCAGCACCCTTCGCAGTGGTATACCCCTCAACATCCGTATGACCCGCAGCATCCGAACGATAATGTTTGGTCGCGTAAAATGCGTGCTCAAATACTATATATTCACACGCTAAGGCAGGAGGCTAAACGGCTCGTTGCGCCTCCTGCCTGCCAGCCCGCAAATCAGGACTTAGCGGCTTCATTAGCCTACTTGGAGGTTGCTTACACCAAGTCATATCAAGATCAGACGCAGGATGTTCATGCCAAGGGTGGAGATGATGCGGCAAAGGCATTTATGAACGGAGCGACCGCGGCTGCGGACAAGTCCTTACGTTTTCAGGGGAAGTTCCTCCTTGCCATTGAAGCAGTACAGCAGCAGTTCGACCTGCCGATTGCTCGCTACAACGTCACCGATTGGCCCTCAACGGCCATGGGATGAGTCACAGGATGATATAGTCAGCTCTTAAAACAAGTAAAAAGGCGGGAAATCGCTTTCCGGCAGCGACAAGGCAGGGTTAGTGCGACATTCTTATCAAGGCCGGTGACGCCGCCCCCAATTGATGGTCTATTCTACTTGAACGACTAGCGTACTGGCTGCTTTTCGTCCGGGGCTAAATCGGCGGCGTCGTCGGTGACGGGATCAACCCATTCCGCGCCTTTGGGCTTCATCCAAACGACAGCCCACTGCGCGAGGTCCTCAAAGATGCCGTTCAGCGCCTGGCCTTTGGGGGTCAATTCATACTCGACATGGGGGGGCATGGTGCTAAGTACCGTGCGCGTGACGACTTCTTCTTCTTCCAGCGCCCGCAGGCGCTCGCGCAAAGTGGCCGGGTTCAGGCCCAACGCGCGGGCGATTTCGTTGAAGCGCTTTTTGCTGCCGAGCAGGGTGCGGACAATGTGCAAAGTCCAGCGCTCCGAGAGAAGGTTAAGCGCGGCGCTGACGGGGCAAAATATCTCCGGGCCGTGTTCTTCATGCTCCATGTCGTTCTCCATTTGTTCTATAATACCAGTGTTCTATAATACCAGTGAGGAAGCAAGTGTGCCGCGCTGCGGAACTTTTTTTTTCGAAAACTCGTTCAATGCCTTAAGACTGCATCAAAAAACAATGCGGTGCATAAATTATACCACTTAGGGAGAAGTTTTACATGAGTGTTTACACAGCAAATGCGGCCGCGACGGAAAAATCTTCGCGGACACTGGACCAGGTGCTGCTGATTGCCCGGATCGCGCTTGGCTTGCCGTTTATCTACCACGGTTCATCTATTGCGTTCGGTGCGTTTGGCGGGCCGGGCCTGCATGGGTTTTCCCAATTTACGCATCTGCCGCTGCCGGTCGCCGCGCTGGTCGGCTATGGTGAGTTCTTAGGGGGCTTAGGCGTGCTGTTCGGTGTGCTGGCCCGGCCGGCGGCGGCGGGTCTCATGATCATCATGCTGGGCGCGATTGGGCTGGTGCATCTCAAAAACGGCTACGATTCGACCAAAGGCGGCTTTGAGTACCAGCTGACACTGCTGTTTTTGGAGATCATCATTTTAGTCGCCGGGCCGGGGCTGCTGAATGCATGGACGCTGGTGCAGCCTAAGAAAAACGCAGTTTAGACAATTCGAGACAAAGGAGAATGAACCAATGGCGGCAGTGAAGATTTTGACCGCGTTCTACTCTCGCGGCGGCTCGACGGAAGCGCTTGCCAGCGCGATTGCTGAGGGCGCGAGGGCAGAAGGTGCGGAAGTGACGCTCCGGCGTGCCAGGGAAGTAGTCAGCCGCGAAGTCATGGCCCACGCCGACGGCTGGATTGAAAATGCCGACCGCATGAACGCCGCGTATGAAGCGCCGACCCCGGCGGACGCGGAAGCCGCCGACGCCATTATCTTCGGCACTCCGACCCGCTTCGGCAGCATTTCATCGGAGCTGAAAGCGTACATGGACTCGCTCGGCGGCCTCTGGTTCCAGGGCAAGCTGAACGGCAAGGCCGGCAGCGCATTCACGTCCACGCAGTCGGTGCATGGCGGCAACGCGTCGACGATTATCGCCATGTACAATCCAATGGTGCATCTCGGCATGGTCTTGGTCCCGCTGGGCTACGCCGACCCGGCGCTCTTCAAGGCCGGGACACCCTACGGGGCGTCCTCGGTGACAGGCCAGGACAACGCCCCGCCGACAGCGGACGATCTGGAAGTCGCCCGGTTCCAGGGCAAGCGCGTCGCACAGGTCGCCAAAGCGCTGAAAGCCGCCGGCATCACGCAGACAATGTAACCAAAACAGAAACAGACAAGTGAGTTCACTCACTTGTCTCTCAGAAAAAGCTTTACTATGCTTCCACAGCTTACCGGCCTGCACCATATCACGGCGATTGCCAGTGACCCGCAGCAAAACGTAGACTTTTACGCCGGGCTGCTTGGCCTGCGCCTGGTCAAGCAGACCGTCAATTTTGACGATCCGCAGTCGTACCATCTGTACTACGGCGACGGCTTAGGCAGCCCCGGCACGCTGCTGACGTTCTTTGCCTGGCCGCAGGGTCGGCGCGGCAGGCCGGGTCTGGGGCAGGTAACGGCGGCATCTTTGTCCGTTGGCTCGGACTCGCTGGGTTTCTGGCGGGAGCGGCTGACGGCACATGGCGTTATAGTCGGGGAGCCGGAGACTCGCTTCGGCGAGGCTGTGCTGGCGTTTTCCGACCCCGACGGGATGCGCCTGGAGCTGGTTTCGACGGCGGATGACCCGCGCCCCGGCTGGGCCGCCGGGCCGGTTCCTGCCCAACACGCGATCAAAGGTGTTCATGCCGTCACCCTGCCGGAGCGCAGCATTGACCAAACGGCGGGGCTGCTCACCCAAACGCTCGGCTTTCAATCTATCGCCACGGACGGAACCTGGACCCGTTATGCGTCCGGCGTCAGCCCTGCGACTTTTGCCGACATCGTCTTTGTGCCGAACACAGTCGCCGGTCAAATTTCCGTTGGCAGCATTCATCATGTCGCATGGCGTACCCCCGATGACGCCCAGCAGGATGCTTGGCTGGAAAACCTGTCTGGCCTGGGCTTTGGGGTCAGTCCGGTCATGGACCGTGACTACTTCCACTCGATTTACTTCCGTGAGCCGGGCGGCATCTTGTTTGAGATTGCGACTGACCCGCCAGGCTTCACGGTTGACGAGCCGCTGGAAACTTTAGGGCAAACCCTGCGCCTGCCGTCCCAATACGAACCGATGCGGGCGCAGCTTATGGCTCATCTGCCGCCCATTCGTGTGCGGGAGTCAAACTGATGCCGCCGAACACACTGGATTTCGTTCATCGTTATGTTCCTGCCGCCAAGCGCACAGACGCGGGAACGCTGCTTTTGCTGCACGGCACGGGCGGGGACGAAAACGATCTGCTGCCGCTAGGAATGCGGCTGGCCCCGGAAGCGAACCTGCTCAGCCCACGCGGCAGGGTGCTGGAACAGGGAATGCCGCGCTTCTTCCGGCGCTTGTCTGAGGGCATTTTGGACGTTCCCGACTTGATAATCCAAACGGCGGCACTGGCCGAGTTTGTCCGTGCTGCCGCTTCCGAGTACAGATTTGACCCGGCGCGTGTCACTGCCGCCGGATTTTCCAACGGCGCGAACATTGCCGGGGCGATGCTGCTGCTGCATCCGGGCGTCCTCAAGGCGGCTGTCCTGCTGCATCCGATGGTTCCACTCGTGCCTGAAACGCTGCCAGGCCTTGCGGGAACGCCGGTGTTTATTGGCGCAGGACATCAAGACCCGCTGGTGCCAGTCGCAGAAACGGAGCGTCTCGCCGCGCTGCTGCGGTCGGCAGGCGCAACAGTCACGATCAATTGGCAGCCGGGCGGACACACGCTGACCCGCGAAGAAGCGGACGCGGCGGCGCTTTGGCTCGAAAAGGAAAGCCTCTCGCAATGATCCTTTGCATCCATCATGCCCAAATCACGGTCCCGGAAGGTGCGGAAGACGAGGCGCGGGAGTTCTACTGCCGCGTTCTGGGGCTGGCCGAAGTTCCAAAGCCGGAGTCACTTGCCGGGCGCGGCGGCTTTTGGCTTGCCGTTGGGGACCAGCAGGTGCATGTCGGCACGGAGCCGGATGTTGACCGGGCGGCGACGAAAGCGCATCTCGCGTACCAAGTGGACGATCTGGCTTTCTGGCGGAGGGTGCTGGCACGGCAGGGGATCAAGATGCTGGAAAGCATTCCGCTTCCCGGCCATGACCGCTTCGAGTTCCGGGATCCATTCGGCAACAGAGTCGAGTTTATCCAGCAATCCGATTTCATCCAGGCAACACTTTAGTATGGCAGGCGCTTCCTGGACATTTCTAACCAACCATGCCCGCGTCCTGCTATGCCTGGCGGAAGAGCCGGATTTGCGGCTGCGTGAAGCTGCCGAGCGCATCGGCATTACCGAACGCGCCGTGCAGCGGATTGTCACGGATTTAGAAGACGCAGGCGTCATCACCCGGTCCCGCGAAGGCCGTCGCAATCACTATACAATCAACGAAGAAGCGCGGCTGCGCCACCCCGGTGATGCTCACGTCGCTGTCGGCGACCTGCTGCGTTTGTGGCTTTAGGTTGCTGCAATGGATAAAAGACAGGGCTACTTCCAGGACGAAAACTCGGTGCCTTTCATGACGCAGGTTTCAATCTGGGTAAACAAAGGGCTGCCGCCGGGATAAAGGCCGTCCTGGCGCTTGGGCCATTCCGGGTCGGTGTAGAAGCTGGCCCAGGCACGCTCACGGTGGGCCAAGTTCTCAAACACCAGCATCATTGTCAAGCGGGGTGTGACGCCGATGTAAGTGGTCCAGAAGCCCATCGCAAACATGCCGTGAGCCTCAAACGCCGGAGCGCCTTCCGCGCCGAACCAATCAACGGTCTGCGCGAGCTTCGCCATGTCATCAAAACAATAGACGCGCTGCTCGAAGATGCCGCCCGCAAGCCGGCTGGGCTGGTTGCCGGAACGCGGCTGGCGCGAATAGTCGGTTGTTTTCAGGATGGAGCTGGTAAACGTGTGGATGGGGCTGCCCCCCCAAGCAGCGTTCGTGTCGCGCCTGACCTCCTGCCATTCCGGGTCTGCTTCAAATGTATCCCACAGCGTCTGCCGCTGGCCTAAATCTTTCCAGGCCAGCATATAGGTGAGGCGCGGGATAGGCGTGCCGACAATGATGGACCAGAAGCCGACCGGCTCAATGCCGAGGCGCTTCCAGATCCGCAGGATATGGTCGGCGAACCGCTGCGTGACTTGTTCCAACCCCCGGCTGCTGCGAATGTCGTAATGGCGTAGTTCGTAAAGCATAATTGGGTTCCTAATCACTTTTCGCCGATGCGCCGCTGCTGTCCTTCAAGTGAAAATAGGCTTGCAGCATGGCTCGGCAGACTTTGCCGGCGGTGTCGCCGCCGTGGCCGCCATGCTCCACAATCGCCGCCATGGCGATTGTCGGATGGTTGTAAGGCGCAAAGCAGATAAAGAGGCCGTGCGTCTTCGCCGCGCCGCGAGTTTGGGCCGAGCCGGTCTTGGCGGCGACCGCGACGCCGGGAAAGCTGACCACTCTGCCGGTTCCCTCCGTCACCGTCGCCCGCATCGCCATCCGCACCCGCTCCATGTTCGCCGCCGAGACCGGCACATGGCGAACAATCGTCGGCGTTGCCTGATAGATCGAATGGCGTGAGCCTGCGTCCATGACCTGTGAAACCACGTAAGGCTTCAAGACGTTCCCGCCGTTCGCCAGAGTTGCCGCAACCCGCGCCATTTGCAGCGGCGTCGTCAGCACATCGCCCTGTCCGATAGACATGTGCAGCGTGTCCCCGCCAAACCACTGGTCAGACGCCGGGCCGAATTTGTGGAAGTGCTTCAGCTTCCAGGACGGGGAGGGGATGGAGCCGATGTCCTCGCCGCCTAAATCTATTCCCGTTTTTTCAGCCAGCCCGAACTGCTTGGAATAAAAAGACAAACGATCCGGGCCGACTTTCTGGCCGTAGACATAGAAAAAGACGTCGCAGGACTCGGCAATGGCTTTGGTAAAATCTGTGTCGCCGTGCGTTTCCCAGCAGCCGAAACGGGCACGGCCTAAGTGGTATGAGCCGGTGCATTCAACGCTGCTATTCGGGGTGATGACGCCGGTTTGCCAGCCGGCGGCGGCGACCACGGGTTTGAATGTCGAGCCGGGCGGATACATCGCGCCGATGGCCCGGTCAATGAGTGGATGCGCCGGGTTCTGCAGCGGCTTCCAGTTCGCGGACGTGATGCCGGTGGCAAACTGGCCGGGGTCATAAGTTGGGGCAGAGACCAGCGCCCGCACCGCGCCGGTGCGCGGGTCAAGCGCGACCGCCGCGCCGATAAAATGGTTCTCGGCAAAGACCCGCTCGGCAGCGGCCTGAGTCGGCGCGTCAATCGTGAGCTGCACCGTGCCGCCCGGCGCGGCGTCCTGAGACGCCATTGACTGGACTGTCCGGCCATGCGCGTCAATCTGGACATCCGTGCCACCGGGCCGACCGTGCAGGTAGCTTTCGTAGGCCGCCTCGACGCCGGTCTTGCCTAAGAAGTCGTTCTTCGTATAAATCGGTGTCCCATCGGCGTACTTCTTGCCGCTGAGACTGCCCCACTCATTTTCGTTGATGCGGCCCATTGTTCCCAAAAGGTGCGCGGCCAGGGTGCCGTGCGGATACCAGCGCACCGGCTCCGGCTCAGTGCTGACGCCGGGCAGGGAGGGCTTGTTTTCTTCAATCTGCGTCACCGTCACAATCGGCACATCCAGCGCAATTCTAAGGGGGTCGTAGGGATTGATGCGCGTCGAGTCAATCGTCTGCTGAATTGCGGCAGGCGTCGTGTGCAGCAGGGCCGCCAGCCGCCTCAGTGTGGCCGGGTCTTTGGCGACATCCGGCACGGCATAGATGGCAAGCCGGGGCCGGTTGGCGGCCAGCAGAATACCGTGGCGGTCAGTGATGACCCCGCGCGGGGCAGGGGTGCGGATGCGCCGTGCTTGGTTGGCGGCGGCGGCGTCCCGGAAATCATCGCCCCGCGCGATTTGCAGGAACCAGAGCCGGGCGGCCAGCACCAGAAACAGCAGGAAAATTACGACACCAAACACCCACGCCCGCCGCGCCGCCTCCCGCTGCGTCTGCTGACGCAAAGGGGGTGCATTCCGGAGGTCGGGGGGTCTTAAAGATGGTTTTGGAGCAATGATCATAAACAGCGTGGTCTACCGGGCATCTTTTTGGCTATGATAAGGAAACGCCACCGTCAGCACGACCACGCCTAGCGACGCAAGCAGAGCCCACAGCGGCACGATTGCATCTGTAAAACTAGCGGAATACCGGCCGAGACCGGCCTCTACGACAGGCCCGGCGACCGGTGGGTGCAGGCGCGACGTGTCAAGCGACATCAGCAGCGCCGTTGACACGCACCCCACACCCGCTCTCTGCTGTTGACGCTTGTTCATGTTATGTGGTCTCGCGGTGAACAGTCTGCATCAGCGTTCTTAAAGCCGTGTTGACTGCTTCCGCAGTTTGGAAGACTGCGGCGACATCGGCATCGAGCCTGACCATTCCAGGCGCACTCACGCGCCGCGCGAAGCGGTTGGGCTTCGCTTTGCTGTAATCGATTTCGTACTCCGGCAGCATGTCATCCGCCATGAGTTCTGCGACTTGCTCGTCGGAAAGCGTCTCTTAATAGAAGTTCCGCGTCTGTACTATTTGAAGTCATTGTTTTCATATTCTTTGCGCTCTTGGCGTGTTGCTTGACGTGCGCTGGTGAGTCGTGTTACCCCGGCACGCTCCACGAAACAAACGAAAAGCAGTCTGCCCTCTTCAGAATGCCCAATGATAATTTCGCGCGGCTCCTCCTCAAAATGCTGCCGATCCTCTAATGCTGCCGATTCTCTGCGGTGACAGCAAGCGGGTCATCGAAGACGCTTTCCGCCTCTCCGAACGAGACCTTATGCTTGATGCTGGCGGAAGTTAGCCGCCTCTGTTGTGTCTCTACTGCTCACCCGGCGGCGGGGGATACATGCGGCTGTAACGGTGCGGCTCCTGGCCGCGTGGGTAGGTGCGGGAAACCTGCTGGGGACACCACTTGGTCGCTAATAGGCCGTCTTCCGGGTTGACCATAACGGTAACGGTGCTGACGGGCGTGTCGGCGTCGGCATGGCGGTGGTGACGGCGGGATGGCGCGGGTGGGCTGTCACCTGAAGGCTGGGAGGCGTCCGGCGCGGGCGCAGCTCTATTGGAGGTGCTGCTGTCGGGCGCGGCGCTGTTTTTGGTCGCCGCGCTGGGGACTGCCGGGCTGGGGGGCGCTTCGCCGGCATACTGAGGAGAAAGCGTCGCCGGCTGGCTTCCCGCCGGAAACACTTCAGAATGCGAGCCGGGTGCGCCTGCGGGAGCCAGCAGGCCGGAAGAGTCGTCCACGTTGACTGTTACCGTGCCGCTGCCGTTCGCCTGGGCGTCATTATCCTGCGTGCTGCCATCGTCTGCCGGCTGATCGCGGTGTGTTCGGCGATGCCGGGGAGCTGCATCTGTATCTGAACTGTCCGTACCATCTGAGCTATCCGAGCCGTCAGGCGAAGCCGAGTCGGCGGGGCCGCTTGTAATCGCTGCGGCTTTGTCTGCGGCGGTGACAGGCTTGGCGATGGGCGCCTGCTTAGACTTTTCTAACGCCAGCTCTTTGACCCGCGCTTCATGGAAGATCGGCAGGCTGCGGCTCATAAACTTGGCCCAGATTGGAGCGCATACGGTTCCGCCGAAGGCGTTAGACTCCATTGCCTCGCCGTAGCCGGCAGGATGGTGGCTTGTCGCGTCAATCGGATGGCCGGCCCAAACCGCGCAGACCAATTGAGGCGTGTAGCCGACGAACCAGACGTCTTTATGCTCCTGGGTCGTTCCTGTCTTGCCCCGTGCATCCGGCACGAGCGGCGCGACCATTTTGCCGGTTCCGTCCGTAACCACGGCCCGCAGCATATCGTCAAGCTGGTTCACGGTGTCTTTTTGCAAAACGTGCGTTTCAACGTCCGGGGGAACATCTTCAATGATGTTGTCTTGAGCGTCATCTAAACGGGTCCAAGCCGACGGCTCCGGGTGGTTGCCGCCGGCGGCGAATGTTGAGTAGGCGCTTGCCATTTCCAGCGGCGAAACCGGGCTGGATCCGAGCGCGAGCGACAGCACCGGGTCAAGAGGCGCATGAATGCCCATCATGCGGGCATACCGAATAGCCGCCTGCGGCCCAATGAGGTGCAGTACCTTGACCGCGACGACGTTCACCGATTGGGCCGTTGCTTCGCGCAGGGTCATCCGCCGGTCCGAATAGTAGGTATCATCGGTCGGTGTGTACGAGCCGTGTCCGGTGCCGAAAGTCGTCCGGGCATCCAGCACAGTCGTATCTTCTTTCACTGAGCCGTCGTTGATGGCGGCGGAGTAAACAACGGCCTTGAACGACGAGCCGGGCTGACGGCCATGCACGGCATAGTTGACCTGGGACTTTTTGTAGTCGGTTCCGCCGACCATGGCTTTGATTTCGCCGGTCTGCGGGTCTAAACATACCAGCGCACCCTGGTCTGCGCCGTACTCGTGGGCGTTTGCGATGCCCTGCTTGACTTCCTGCTCGGCGATCTGCTGCATCGGCCAGTTCAGGGTCGTGTAGACTTTCAGGTTGCCCTCATACAGCCGCTCCGCGCCGTACTTGTGGCGCAGTTGATCCACAACATAGCTCACAAAATAGGGGGCGTGGAAGACCTGGCTGCCCTGCGCGGGCGCTTTGGCCCCGGCCAGCTTAATTGGCTCAGTGATGGCCTGCCGGTACTGGGCGGGTGTGATATACTTCTGGTCCAGCATCTGGTCCAGCACCCGCTGGCGCTGCTCTTTGGCAGCATCCTTGTTCTTATACGGGTTGAAATCGGCGGGCCGGTTCGGCAGCCCCGCCAACAGGGCGCACTGGGCCAAATCAAGCTGTTTGGCGTGCTTGTTGAAGTAGACTTCGGCGGCGGCTTCGACCCCGTAAGCTCCGCTGCCGTAGTTCACCTGGTTCAGATACATTTCCAGGATTTGCTGCTTGGTGTAATTATTCGTGATCTGGCGAGCGATAATCAGTTCGTTGAACTTGCGGCTAAACGACTTCTGACGGGTCAGCCCGCCAACTCCCATGTTCCGGGCAAGCTGCTGAGTAATCGTGCTGCCGCCTTCACCTTTGAGATCGCCGTGAGTGAAGTTTGAGTACAGCGAGCGTCCGATGCCTTTAATGTCAATGCCGGCGTTTTGATAAAACCGCCTGTCTTCAAAGGCAATAGTTGCGTTCTGCAAATCCTTCGGCATGTCGTCAATGGTAATGACTTTGCGCCGCTCTGTGAAGAACTCCGCCAGCGGCGTCCCGTCCGACGAGTAAAGATAGGTAATGCCAAGCGGGTTGAACGCCAGATCAATTGTGCTGGGAGTTTGGTAAATACGCCAAGCGACGATCCCAATCACAAGAATCAGGGTAAGCAGCACAAAGAATGTCACCGCTCTGAAGAATGTCTTAATCCGTTCCCAGACCGGGTTCCGCTTCGGCGCAGATCTGCGTTTGCCGCTCGTAGACGCCGGACGCGGTGCGGTTGGTTTTGTGGTTGTAGCCATAGTGCCTCAATCATATTATAGGCATCTGCGCCATCTTTGTCAAGCAAGCGCCCACCGTCACAAGGAGTTCGCGAGCGGTTCTGGTATAATAGTGCTATGCTTTCCGTGCTGATGCCGGTCTTCAATGAAGAAGACACGGTCAAAGAAATCATTGATGCCGTGCTGGCTGTTCCCTTAGACTTGGAGCTGATTGTCGTGGATGACGGCTCAACCGACCACACCCGCGCCAAGCTGCACGCTTTAGACACCGCGCATGACCCACGCCTGAAAATCGTCTACGCGCCGCAGAACGCCGGCAAGGGGGCGGCCATTCGCGCCGCGCTGTCCCATGCTTCCGGCAACGTAGTGGTCATCCAGGACGCCGACTGCGAATACGACCCGCAGGACTTCCTGCCGATGCTGGCGCTGATTCACCGGGGCGCGGCGGTTGTCTACGGCACGCGCCTGTCCCCTGAAGCGGCCCGAATGAACCACGAGGTCCGCGACAAGTTCTACTACGCCCGCAGACTTCTGCCCAAGCTAACCAACGCGCTGTTTGGAACTCAGATTACCGACGAGGCCACCTGTTATAAGATGTTCCGCCGTTCTGTCTTGACTTCAATCTCCCTGCGCTGCGAGCGCTTTGATTTCTGCCCGGAAGTGACGGCGAAACTTATTAAGCGTGGGTACAAAATCTACGAGACCCCGATTCATTACGCCGCCCGCACGGCAGCGCAGGGCAAGAAAATCGGCTGGCGCGATGCCTTCGATGCTGCCTGGGCGCTGTTGAAGTTTCGGTTTGTGAATTAGAACTACGCATTAGGAATGAGTGAGTAAACGTCCTCGTCTTTTAGGAAAGTTGTATGTCTTACTTCATCACTATCACCCAAACGCCCGCCGAGCGCGAAGCCTGCTATGATATTCGCAAAGATGTCTTTGTGGAAGAACAAGCCGTCCCGCTGGAACTGGAAATGGACGAATACGACGAGATTGCCGTCCATTTTCTGCTGCGCGACGCGGAAGGTACGCCGCTTGCCACGGCGCGGCTGCTGGACAAGCACGGCCTGGCGAAAATCGGGCGCGTTGCGGTGCGGAAAGAAGCGCGAGGGCAGGGCTTAGGGCTGATGCTGATGCAGTTTGTTTTAGACGAATCGCAGAAGCGCGGCTTCACTGAGGCCGTGCTGGATTCGCAGACCTACGCCATACCGTTCTATGAGCGTCTTGGCTTTACTGCCGAAGGCGACGAGTTCGACGACGCCGGCATTCCTCATTTTCTCATGCGCCGCAAGTTATAAGCAAAACAATGAATGACAGCTTAGATTATAAACCGACCGCAGACGAAATCTGGCCGCCCGCGCCGACCTTGCCGCCGCCTGAACGGGTGCGCCTGCAATCTTTGTTCGTGCGCGGTGGGATTTTAGTGCCTGTTCTGATAAGCACAGGCGAGGGAATGGTGGGTTTTGGCACGAATTATCTACAGCAGTGGACAAGCCACAAACATCATTTTATCGACCAGAATGAAGTTTATTATATGGGCGCAATGATGTTCACGCTTTTGCTGCCGGTAAACATTTGGTCGCGAGCCAGAATTCTGAAGCAAAGGCGTCAAGAAGCGGCAGCATTGGCAGTGCAGATAAGAGCCGCAGAGCGAGATGCCACAGAGTAAATTCCGACGCTTGAAAGTGCACAGAGTTCGGGGGGCGCAAGACAAATACGCTTGGTTTTTTATGTCCGCGCAGGCGGACAATCGCGCTTCAAAGGCCCGGTCTTTAGACCGGGGCCTCAAACATTCCACCTACCTCCAAAACTTCCTCATCCGTCCACCGAAACACGCGCCCGGCCTGCGCTTCTTCTATTAGTGCCTTTACGCGCCCGATAATTTCCCGCTTTGCCTCGGCAGAGACCCAAAACGGGTAGGGCAGGCGCTCGAAGTCCTTGCCTTGAATGTTCTTGGTGTGGTTGATGACGTTCTTCAGCAGCGCTAAACACAGCGGCGAGAAAGTCCAGCCGAGGATGAAATACAGCTCGTCGGGGTCAATGCCGTCCCGCAGGAACGCGCAGGGAGCGCCGCTGTCTAAGATGCTGCCCGGCGGCAGATAACGGGCGTTGAGTGTTTGGGAAATGAGCTGCCAGGTGAGGCCCTCGCGCCCAAAGAATTTGGAGCCGCCGACCCCGTGCAGATACCACGGACCGTTTTTCTTAAACGTCAGCACGGCGT
The DNA here is from genome assembly GCA_964243345.1 of uncultured Armatimonadales bacterium. Classification (GTDB taxonomy): domain Bacteria; phylum Armatimonadota; class Armatimonadia; order Armatimonadales; family Capsulimonadaceae; genus JANXMY01. Next base: position 100,320 of record CAXTER010000001.1, on the reverse strand, counting down.
CGCCGTCATCTTTCCAGTAAACCATGTGCGTCGGGGGTGCGTAAACTAATGCGCTGCCGGCCTTGTTGTACGGGCGATAATCGGGGTGGGGCAGAGTGATCTTTTGCGGCGTCCCGCGCTCCGTGACTTGCACTGAACGCCGGGTCTCGCCCCGGCAAAGTTGGGCGGCTATCTGCGCCCGCTTTTGCGGCGACAGGAAGCCGAGCCGGGCGCGTTTGACTTCGGCTTCCAGCGTCAGCGGGGCGTCATAAAACGTGAACTCAAACGGCTCATCAATCCTGCCGTCTTTGATAGGCCGCACGAACAGCGTGTTGTCGCCGATGGTCATGCCGCTGGTGGCGACGACAAAATCACTAAGCTTCGGGCCGGCAAAATACGGGGCATACTCGCTTGTTATCTGCCACGAATGGTTCCCCGTCAGCGCGATTTGCTCCCGTGAGACTGCGCTGCCGTCTAGTGTAAGCGCCGAGGCTAGGCCGGTCTTGGCGAAGTCCAGCACTACCATCGCGTACTTGGTTTCTTGGGAGAACTCCAAAAGCCGCGTGACGCTTGGCGCTCCCGTATCCAGCAGCAGGCGGCGCAGGCCCTGCATCGTGTTGATGGTCAAAAACGTGTCGCTGCAAATAAATCGGAGACGCCCGTTCGGTTTCAGCAAATCCAAGCACTTGACAATGAAGAATGAGTAGGTTTCTTTTTTGATTTTCAGGCCGCCGCGCCGGCCCAACTCTTTATCCAGTTTGTCTTGAAGCTCCGGCGCAATCGTTCCCCCAAACGGCGGATTGCCGATAACGTAATTGAAGTGCGTCGGGAACGAGGCCCGAAAAAAGTCCGCGCAGACTAAATTATGCCGTGCCGGGCAGCAGCCCCAGCGCACTTTGATCTTTTCTAAGCACTGCGCGTACAGCTCCGGGTCTATTTCGGCCCCGTAAATGTTGCGCGTGAGAATGCTGCTCAGACGCATGGCGATTGGCCCATCGTACAGCGGCAGGAACTTATCAATGAGCGGCAGCAGAAAGGAGCCGTCGCCGAAACTTGGTTCCAGCACCGTGTCATCGCAGGTGAAAGCGAAGTTAGAAAGGCGCTCGGCAGTGGCAGACGGCGTCAAAAATTGGCCGAGCTGCCGCTTTTTGTCCCGCAGGGTTTTCGTTTGGCTCACTCCGCAAGCGTCTCCCGGCCTTCGGGCATTTGGAAGGCGAGGTGGCGGAACGCGGCCCAGTCTTCCAGCTCCTGGCTGTAATCTTCGGGGTCGTCGCTGAAGAAGTAATCATAGCCGGTGAACAAATGCTCAAACGGGATGCCGGCGGCTAACGCGACAGCATCTAATGGCCCGCCGGCAAACTGTCCGGCATGGGCGTGGGCGTCTTGCAGCGTCTGGGCAAACTGCGCGGGCGGGACTTGCAGGATAGGCAGAAGTGCCTCGGCGCTGCCCGAATAGAGCGCGGCTTCGTCGGCAGTGTCGGCGACCTCGGCGGGGGCATCGGCAAAGCGGTCTTTGACTGCGCCGTTTTCGTAATAAGTGTAGCCCCAGTGGATGTCGTCGGCGACCCAAACTTCGAGTGCGGGAACGCCAAGCGCACCTGACAGCGATACTGCCAGCAGGCCGCTGTCCGCCCAGTCGTCTACATAAACGGAGACCCAGCCGCGCCCGGATTTGCCGCTGACCAGAACGCCGTACCAACGGTCGCCTTCGGGAAGCGTGTCTTCGTCTTCGACAACGGCTGATGCCGGCTCGTCCGACAGCAGCCGAAAGCCGACGTCTGCGAATACGTTCGTAACTGCATCCTTAACCTGCGCTGGGCTGTTTGTTTTGAGGTGAATGCTGATATAGTAGCCGCTCATAGTAAAAGTATTGTACTCGCAATGCAAAAAGGCAAGGGCGCGAGGGAGTGAACTCCACTCGCTGCAAATACACGTCCTTCGGACGAAAGAGCAAGATAGCCCGCGTATGCTGCTCCTCATCCGAAGGATGCTGTTTAGCGAGAGGAATTCATTCCCTCGCACCTCCTCTTACCGTAATTCCTTCGGCACAACCGCCCGGTCCAGCAGATCAAATCCATACTGCACCAGCAATGCTAACAGAGCGGCGGGGATGGCCCCGGCCAGCAGCAGCAGATTGTCGTTGTTTTCGAGGCCTTGCGTGATGCGGTCGCCGTAGCCGCCTGCGCCGACAAACGCAGCGATAGTCGCCGTGCCGACATTGATCACAGCGGCGGTCTTGATGCCGGCGAAAATGGCCCGTGATGCCAGCGGCAGCTCAATCAGGCGCAGGCGGGCCGATGAAGGCAGGCCGAGCGCCTCAGCCGACTCGCGCAGGGTGGGGGAAATGTCGGTCAGCCCGGTGTAGGTGTTGCGGACAATAGGAAGCAGCGAGTAAAGAAACAGGGCCGCAATGGTCGGCACCGGGCCGATTTGATGCAGCAGGGCAATCAGAAACGCCAGCAGGGCCAGCGACGGAATGGTCTGGATGAGGCCCGTGATGCTCAGAACCGGCTGAGACGCGGCACGGACACGCGCGGCCCAGATGCCGAGCGGGATGCCTACTAAAATGCTCAGGGCAAGCGACGCGAACACGAGAAACAAATGCTGGCGGGTTTCCGGCCAAAAGTCCGGCCCGGACAGCGCTGACCAGAGCGTTTCATGCACCGCCGCCGCTTTGCCGCCGGACAAGTAGGCGGCGGCGACTGCGGCAGGCGTCAGGTTCTTTAGCTCGACTTCGGCGTTCAGCCCAATCATCTGCGGGGCGTCAATTTTGCCTTGCAGCGCCGAAAGCGCAGCCCAGGTTTTGGGCAGGCGTGTTGGCACATCTTTCCGGTACAGCAGGACAGCATCGTAGGCAGGAAAATAATGCTTGTCGTCATCCAAAACGCGCAGCTTGTATTTGGCGATCTTGGAGTCTGTTGAGTAGATGTCAGTCACATCAATCTGCCCGGCGGCCAGGGCTTCATAGGCGAGGCCGTGGTCCAATCCCTGCGGCGACGCGAACGGCAGGCCGTAAGCCGCTTTGACGCCCGGCCAGCCGTCGGTCCGCTTTAGGAACTCCTGAGACAAGCCGAGTTTTAGCTCCGGGTGCTTGGCGAGATCGGACAGCGTCTTGATACCGAGCTTCTGGGCCTGGTCGCCGCGCATCGCCAGCGCATACGTGTCGTTGAACCCGATAGGAACGCCTGCCGCGAGGCCGAGCGGCGCAAGCCTCACGTTCATGTCGGCCAAAGTCAGCTTGCCTTTGCTTTTCAACAGCTCCTGGGAGATCGTGCCGGTGTACTCAGGATAGATGTCAATGGAGCCGCTTTGGAGGGCGGCAAAGACAATGCCGGTATTGCCGAGGCCGGACTTATGTACGGCCTGGGCTTCGCCCACTTTGTTTGCCGTCTGCGTGACGATCTCGCCCAGAATGCGCGACTCGGCAAAGCGCTTGGAGCCGACATTGAGCGTCGGTTTTTGGGCAAAGGCAGGGAGGGTGAGGAGGAAGAAGAGGAGAAGCCCCCCCGCCCCCAATAATGGGGGAGCAAAGAAAGAAAAGACTGTTGTTCCCAATCTGGCTCCCCCATTATTGGGGGCGGGGGGGACCATCTGCATTCTCATCGTGCCTCCACTTCCGGCATATCAGGCAGGGGGGAGCGCTGGGCGCGAATAAAGTCCGTGACATACTGTTCAGACGGGCGGTGCAGCAAGTCATCCAGTGTTCCCGACTGGACAATCTTGCCGGCACGCATCAAAATAATCGTGTCCCCAAAGTAGGCCGCTTCGCCCATGTCGTGCGTCACGAGAACAACTGTTTTATTTAACTTGGCGAAGATGTCTTTAAGCTGAGTCTGAAGCTCGCTTCGGGTAATCGGGTCTAAAGCGCCGAGAGGTTCATCAAGAAGAAGCAGGGGCGGGTCAAGCATCAAGGCCCGCATCAGGCCGACACGCTGGCGCTGGCCGCCGGATAGCTTTGCAGGGTAGCGGGACAGGGACTCTTCGGGGAGCTGCACCATTTGAGCAAGCTCACTGAGGCGCGGCTGGATTTCGTCGCTGCGTTTGCCGAGATACTGAGCCAGAAGCGAGACGTTGCGGCTTGCCGTGAGGTGCGGGAACAGGCCGCCGTCCTGAATAACGTAGCCGATGGCGTGGCGCTCGGTTTCGGCGTTCTGCGGTGTCAGCGGAGTATCGCCAATGATCACGCGGCCTGTGTCCGGCGTGATCAGGCCGATCATCAGCCGCAGCAGCGTGGACTTGCCGCAGCCGCTGGGACCAATCAGCACCGTCGTCTTGCCGGGCGTGAGCGTCAGCGTGGTCGGCGCAAGTGCGGTTTGGCCGTTGTAGGTCTTGGAAACGTCTTCCACGGAAATCATAGTCGGCTATTTCGCCGTTCTGGGGTAACTCTCCTGCGTGTTTCAGTGTTACAAACGCGAACGGGTATGACAAGACAACAGAAAAACGACGAGACGCCAAGCAAATTGGATTAGAAGCGAGACTTAGCCATGCAGCTTGCAAAGCGGTTTGAGGGTAAAGTGTGCCTCGTGACCGGCGGCGGCTCCGGGATTGGGCGGGCGACCTGCCTGCGGCTGGCCTATGAAGGCGGACGGGTGCTGGTGGTAGACCGGCAGGACTCCGGTGACGGGACGGCGTCGCGCATCTGCGACTCTGGTGGCAGCGCAGACTTTTTCCGGGCGGATGTCGGCAAGTCGGAGCAGGTACAGGCGGCGGTGCAGGCCGCCGTCAGCCGCTGGGGCCATATCGATGTTCTCATCAACAACGCGGCGACCATGTCGTTTGAGCCGCTTTTAGACTTGGCTGAAGAAGACTGGGACCGCGTGATGGATGTCAACCTGCGCTCGGTATTTTTGTTCTGCAAGTACGGCGTCCCGCATATGCCGCCGGGCGGCGCGATTGTCAACCTCAGCTCGGTTCATGCTCACGCGACTACCAAAGGCGTCGTGCCGTATGCGGCCTCGAAAGGGGCAATTGAGTCGTTCACGCGCGGTTTCAGTGAAGAGATGCTGGAACGGCGCATCCGCATCAATTGCGTCGCTCCCGGCGCAGTGGACACGCCGATGCTGTGGGACAACCCAAACGTCAAAAGCGGCGTGGAAACGATTGACGGCGCAGTCGGCTGGCCTGATAATATTGCCGCCGCCATCGCTTTTCTCGCGTCCGACGAAGCTGCGTTCATCACGGGAACCACGCTGATCGCCGACGGCGGGCGCTTGGGGAGTTTGTAAGAACTCCTCACGGCGTCGCCGGGGCAATGTCCGGGGCAGGCTGAATGGGGATAATGCCGCCCATGGCTTGAACGGCGTGCAGGTCAATAAAGATAACCTGGCCGGTTGTTCCCGGCTTCGGCTGCGGAATTGGGTTTGTTTTCGGGTCCGTCAGCGTCACCTCATAAGCCACTAAATAGGTTTCACCGCCTGCCGAAGTCGTCTGGCCTAGCGTCGCGTACAGGCTGGGCTTGCCCTGCGCGTCCACTAAAGCCACAAGGTGATACCCGGCATTCATCTGCTCGGCGGACACGGTCAGCGGGAACGGCTTCCCGGCAAACAAATCGCCTAATGGGTTCGCCGCCGCTGCCGCCGGTTTTGCCGGAACGGGTGCGGCCTGCGCCGGCGGTGTCAGCCGCACGAATGTCGTCCCCAATGCCCCTGCCGCGATGCCGGCGCTTATCAATAAGAGCGTTCCTAGTTTGCTGCTCATGTTTTGCTCTCCTTTTCTATCAAGTGCGTCAAACAGGCGCTGTTCCCACGCGCATCATGTCGTCCAGCCTGGCACTTGATTCAGACGCTCGAAGAAGAAAGCCTGCAAAGAGGTTTTTCCTGACGGAGCGCTGACTAGAACAGAGGAGCCATTGGGTAGGCGTGGATTGCCGTGTCTACAGTCACAAGTTTCAAGTCATGCTCAACGGCTTGACCAATGAGCAGGCGATCAAACGGGTCTCGGTGCAAAGGCGGCAGTTTGGCAACTTGGAAAACACTGCCTTCATTCACAGAAAGGCTCTCGACGAAAAATAATTCCCGCTGTGCCGGAACGTAAATTTCGGGCGGCTCCGGGAGAGGCAAGTGACCAATTGCGTGCTTGATGATTATTTCCCATAAAGACACAACGCTCAAAAAGACTTCGTTTTCAGGATCGATAATCGCCTCACGCATTCGTGCAGGCAGCCTGCTGTCGCCGACCACAAACCACAGAAAAATATGCGTGTCCAGAAGAAGTCTAAGGCTCAAAGCGATGCCCGCTCAAACTCCTGAAGAATGTCTTCCGGCAGCGGGTCATCAAAATTGTCTGGGACAACAAAATCGCCCTTGCGTAACCCAAACGGGCGTGGCTTGCGTTTTGGCGCAGTTTGATTTCTTACCGGCTTGATTTCTGCCAGCGGCTGATCGGCCTCCATCACCAGCAGAGTTTCCCCCGCCTGAACCCGGCGCAGATAGCCCGCCAAATCCCGCTCCACATCGCTGACGTTTACGGTGGTCATAATCACAGTGGTCATAACACAGATTGTAGCATAAATCAACCTCTTGGCATTATCTTTCTTGGACCCCGCGCCCTCCGGGCCTGCCAGTGCAGAAGCGGTGTTTTGTGGCGTCTGCGCCCTCTAGCCGTGCCTTTCAAGGTATGGTCCTGGAGGCATGATTTGTGCAACAACGCTGTTTTTGATTGATGGTTTCCTCTTGGATTGGCTCATGCCAAACCTTCCACCACAAGGACAGCCGTGTAATGCAGAAGAAGCCAAACCGCCAGACCTTGCCTAAGAACAAAAAAATAATTGTCCATGCAAGTATTCTTGTCACCCAATGGTGAGGATTATAGCGGGAAGACGCTGCCGGGTGATGATCGAACCATGCCAGAATATCCACTCCGCCAACTTCAAGCGCAAACAGGAGCAGCAACAAGCAAAAAACAACAGCCAGCATGAAGATGAGAAACATTTTGGACACTGCTGAAACCGTTTTCTGCTGCTGCAATTGCCGCTGGCTGCGCCGCTGTTCCTCATCTTCAAGCAGGCCCATCAAAAGGTTGCCTTTCTGATTAGCGCAACATTACACTTATGGCTTCAAGTGCTTGGTGCTGCCGCGCTCGGTTAGGGGAATGGCGGCGAGCCAGGCGGGGAGGGCGTCGGGGGCGAACTTTTCGACGTCTAAACGCAGCAGGGCTTCTAAGGGGACGCCGAAGTCTACCGTGCCGCCGGAGCGGTCTGCCAAGACGCCGATACCGACTAAATTGCCCTGGTAGCCTTCGACAACCTGCATGGTGTCCCGCACCGAGCCGCCGGTGGTGAGAATGTCGTCTACTAAAAGCACGTTCTCGCCTTCTTTAATCTCAAAGCCCCGACGCAAAACGCGGCCTAACCCATCGTCGCCGCGCTCGGCGAAGATGCCGCGCACGCCTAAGTGCTTTGCGACTTCATAGGCTAAAAGAACGCCGCCGGTAGTAGGGCCGATGACAACTTCCACTTCGGCGCTTGCAAAACGCTCGGCGATTTCGGCGCAGAGTTTCTCCACCATCGGCGGGAACTGAAGCACTTGAAACTTTTCCAAATAGATGGCGCTGTGGTAGCCCGATGCCAGCAGAAAATGGCCTTCTAAAAGTGCGCCGGAGTCTTTGAATATTTGCAGGGTTTCTTCGTTAGTGAGCATGGCGGAAAGTTCGGCGCGGCAAGCCGAATGTCCTGCTTGACGGGGGCAAGAAGCGCAGGATAAAAAGTAAGGCGGCAAAGTATCTTGCGGTTTAACTTGACTTGTCCGCGCTTTTGACAGTATACTGTACCGGATTTCCACGGGGCGCTTGAGGCTTTTAAGAACTGCTATGGCTGACCAAATGACCGTGACACCAGAGTCGAATACGCTGGTCCCGCCGCCCGGTGCGGGGACATTGGCCCTGATCTTAAACCCATTTATTGTCATCCTGACGTATCTCGGCGAGATTTTGATGCTGCTGGGCCAGACACTCAAAGCCGTGCGCGGCGGGGTGGACACCAGGGACTTAATCGAGCAGATGGCGTCGCTGGGCGTCAACTCCGTTGCAATCGCCCTGCTGACAACTACCACGTCGGGCGCGGTGCTGGCGCTGTACTTTGCGCCGTTTTTGCAGCAGTATGGGGCGGAAGGCTTTACCGGCGCGGTGGTCGCTTTGGCGATTGCGCGGGAGCTGGGGCCGGTGCTGACCGGCGTTGTCGTGGCGGCACGGGCGGGTTCGGCAATTGCAGCGGAGCTGGGGACGATGAAAGTCACCGAGCAGATTGATGCGCTGCGGGCGCTGGCAGTCAGCCCGACCCAGTATTTGGTCGTGCCGCGCGTTTTGGCGGCGGTCATCATGGTGCCGCTGGTCTGCGCCCTCGCGGATGCCGGCGGAATTATTGGCGGCAGCTTGATGTCCCAGTCGCAGGGCGTCCGTCCATTCGTCTACTGGAACTCAATGAAGCAGTTTTTGGACTTGTCGGACTTTACGCGCGGCATCTTTAAGACGCTCGTGTTCGGCCTGATCATTGTTTTGGTCGGCTGCCATCAAGGTCTGGCAACACGGGGCGGGGCAACGGAAGTGGGTAAAGCGACGACCAACGCCGTGGTTCTGTCCATCATACTCATTTACTTGGCGAACTTCGTGATGACCTACTTTATGTTCAGCGAGGTAACATCGTTTTGATCCATGCTCTGACAAATCATCATGCGGCAAAAGACCGCAACTTAACCGAAGAAGCTGGAGAACACTGCGAGCCGGCCTGGATTGAAGTCAAAGACCTGCGCTTTGAGGTCGCTGGCAAGCAGATTCTGAAGGGTGCAAGCCTCGGAGTTGCGCCTGGCGAGATTTTGTCGGTCATGGGCATGTCTGGCTCCGGCAAGACAACCCTGCTGCACTGCATCGGCGGCCTCACGGCAGCGACCAGCGGCACGATCCGCATTGGTGACGCTCAAATTGTCGGCATGCCGGAATCGCAGCTCAATCATGTCCGCGAGCGCATGGGCATGGTGTTCCAGTACGCCGCGCTGTTTGATTCGCTCTCGGTCTTTGAGAATGTGGCCTTTGGCCTGCGCCGCCGCCGCAAGCTGGCTCCGGCAGACATCAAAAAGATGGTGGCGGAAAAACTGGCTTTAGTAGGTCTGCCCGGCACGGAAAATATGTACCCGTCGGAGCTGTCCGGGGGCATGGCGAAGCGGGTGGGTCTGGCGCGGGCAATTGCGCTGTCGCCGGAGATTCTGCTGTATGATGAGCCGACATCCGGGCTTGACCCGGTCATGGAGAGCGTCATTGACGAGCTGATCATGCAGATGCGCGACAAGCTGGGTGTCACCAGCATTGTCGTGTCGCATTCTATTTCCAGCATCTTTCGGATCAGCGACAAAATTGCCATGATCCACGGCGGCGAAGTGCTGGCGACGGGAACTCCGGACCAGATCAAGAACTGCGACAACCCGGTTGTCCGGCAGTTCATCGAAGGCAAATCGCACGGGCCGATTGAAGTCGCGCGGCGCTAGGGCAAACCTAAGAAGCGAACCCAGGAAGCGAGTTCAGGCAGCTTATGACGACATTAGGAAATGCGGGACGGGTTGGACTGGTTTTTGTCCTGGCGCTTGCAGTAGTCGGCGGAATGTGGTTCTTTCTGCAAGGAATCATTATCAATCACGACACTTACTCATTTGACGTGCTGTTCACCGATGCCAGCGGCGCGACTGCCGAAACCCCGGTGACTCTCGCGGGAGTGCAGATCGGCAAGGTGCAGAGCGTCACGCTGACGCCGGGACGGCAGGCGGATTTGAGGCTGGAAATTAAAAACAAGATGAACGGGCGAGACGTTCGCATCCCAAAAGGCTCGCAGTTCATGATTGCAACGCCTATTCTCGGAACCAGCGGTACAATCATGGTCATCCCGCCCGCAAATGCCGCACTGCATCCGGGCAACGACATCCGAGACGGCGAGACGGACTTAAAGGGAGACCGCGCCGGAGACTTGACGGCGTCGCTCGGCAAAGCCAACACGCTGCTGGACCAGGTGACGGTGACAACAAAAAAAGTGGATGCGCTGCTGGACTCGGCAACGCGGCTGGCAAATGATCCGAAAGTTCAGAACAGCTTGCAGCAGACGCTCCGAAATTTTGATGAAGCGTCGGCGAATGTCAACGCGGCCTCGGCAAACGGTCTGAAGCTGACCGGCAGCCTGAACGGACTGCTGACAACCGACAATGATCAGGTGCTGGCGCTTTTGAAGCAGACAAAAGCCGGCGAGCAGGTGTCGTTAAACAACCTTGCGGCTACAACAGGCTCGGTCCGGGACATCACCCGCGAAAACAAAGCGCAGATTGCCGGCATTGTTCGCAACTTAAACGACACGACTTCGTCCGTCGCGGGCATTACCGGGCAGCTCAATGACACGCTCAAGAACGGCGGCATCACCAAAAACCTGTCGGACACGGTCGCCAATTTGAAGACGACAACTGATAAGCTGAACGTGATTGCGGGCAATTTTCAGTCCCTCAGCGCCGTTGCGACTGATCCAAAAGTGCAAAGCAACTTAAAAGACACGGTGCAGAACATTCGGGACAGCACCGAGCAGGCCGAGTTTTTGCTTGAGCGCCTGAACAAAATCGCCGGCGGACGGCGCAAAACAGCGACGATTATCGCCGCGCCCGGCGTCGGCGCTGTGGTTCTGCCGGCAACGGGCAAGAATGGAACACCGGCGGCTGTCACTCCGACCCCCGCGCCGTCACGCGGCGCACCCTATTACCTGCCCCGCGTGCAGGCATTGTATAACACGCGGGACAGGCACTTTCGGACCGATGTTGACGCTCTGGTTCCGCTAAGCCTCGCGCCCGTGACGTTTATCCGGGCGGGCGTCTACGGCTTCGGCGACACCAACAAGCTGATCTTGCAGGGCGGGCAGGGGCTGGACAAGAGCGGCCTCGTTGCCGGACGCATCGGCATCTATGCGTCCAAGCTGTCCCTGGGCGCGGATGTCGGCCTCGGCAGGCGCGAGACGCTGTCGCTGGACTTGTATGACCCGAACAACTTCCGCATTGACGCCAAAGGAACATTAATGCTGGTGCCGAACCTGGGGCTGGTATTAGGCGGCGAGAACATCAACCGCGGCAAAAGCAGCAGCGCCTTAGTGGGCCTGGAATATCGGTCTTCACGGTAACAGAGAGCCGCAAGGAGGCTGTGGGTATGAAACCCACGGCTCCTGCACAATTGAGAACACACACAAAGGAAACACACCATGAGAGAAAAACGCAGTATGAAAGTCATACTTCTACAAGACATCGCACACACCGGCAAGCAGGGCGACGTTGTCTCGGTTGCCGACGGCTACGCCCGCAACTATTTGTATCCACGTAAGCTCGCCATTGAAGCCGCCGGAGGCGCATTAAAGAACCTGGAAGCCAAGCACGCCCAGGAAGAGCGCCGCACCGAAAAGCTGCGCTCTGAAGCGGACCGCACCGCCGAGCAGCTCCTCGACAAGACAGTCACGCTGACAGTCCGGGCCGGCGAAAACAGCCGCCTGTATGGCCGCGTCACCGCCGCCGACATCGCCGCTGCCGTGGAGCGTGACCTGTCCATCAAGCTGGACAAGCGCAAAGTCGGCCTTCTGGACCCTATCAAGGCTGTCGGCGAGTATGATGTCCCCATCAAGCTGCACCGGGAAGTGACTGTTCCTCTCAAAGTCGCTGTCGTCGCCGAATAATCCTCCTCGCTCCGGGACATGCTGCACGGCGTCTGCTGCAGTGTGTCCCAACGCTCTTTTACGCCCCGCCAATTTAATGGCTGATTCCCATGCCTCTCAATTTTTTTGCCGCTGCCCTACCAGGAAGCGCCTGCCCGCACCCGAAAGTAAATAATGGCCGAGAATAGCAGATATTCTAAAAGCCGTAACGGCAGCAAATCCTCTAACGGAAACGGGCAAAGCGAAGACTTCAAGGGCATTGGCGCTTACACCCCGCCGAACAGCATTGAAGCGGAGCGCTCGACGCTCGGCTCGATGCTGATTGAGCGCAACGCCGTTGAAAAATGCCTCGAAATCCTGTCGCCCGAAGATTTCTACCGCGACGCGAACCGCGTTATCTTTGAAGTCATTCAGGTTCTCGCCCAGCGGGACCAGCCTGTTGACCTGATTACTGTTCAGGAAGAGCTGAAAAACCAAGACCAACTAGAACATATTGGGCTGTCGTATCTTCTCAGTTTGTTCGATGCGGTTCCCACAGCGGCCAATGTTGCATACTACGCGAAAATCGTCAAAGACAATGCTGTCCGCCGCCTGCTGATTGAAAAAGCCGTCGAGATTATCGGCCTCGCTTTGGGAGAAGTGGAAGATGTGAATGTGCTTGCCGACAAGGCGGAGCAGCTCATTTTCAGTGTCTCCCAGCAGCGCAACGCCGACTACTTCGTGCAGCTTAGAACTCTCCTGCTCGGCGTGTACGACAGAGCCGAGGAAATGGCGGAGCTGAAGCAGCGCATTTCCGGCCTGTCCACCGGCATCAACGACTTTGACATGATCACGTCCGGGATGCAGAACACGGATTTGATCATTGTCGCAGCCCGGCCGAGTATGGGGAAAACTTCGCTCTGCTTGTCCATCGCCGAGCATGTCGCTATCAAGGAAAATGTCCCGGTCGCTATCTTTTCTTTGGAAATGTCTAAAGAGCAGCTTGCGCTCCGAATGCTCTGCTCTCAGGCCGAAGTCAACTCTCATAAGCTAAGAACCGGGCATCTCAGCGAGGATGAATGGACACAGCTTGCCCAGGTCGTCCAGCAGATGTATGAAGCGCCGATCTTTATTGACGACGCTTCCGAAACGACGGCCTTGACCATGCGGGCCAAGTGCCGGCGGCTGATGGCCGAACATGGCTTGGGGCTTGTCATTGTCGACTACTTGCAGCTGATGAACTCGCACCGCAACGTCGACAACCGGGCGCAGGAAATTGGGGAAATCGCGCGGGGCCTAAAATCCCTGGCGCGTGAGCTGAAAGTGCCGGTCATTGCCCTGTCCCAGCTTTCCCGCGCCGTGGAAAGCCGCGAAGACAAGCGCCCCCGCCTGTCCGATCTCCGGGAATGCGTCACCGGCGATACGCGCTTGATGAATGCTGTTACGGGAAAACTCGTTGCCATTCGGGATGTGCAGGCCGGAAATGTCGTTCTGGCGGTAGACAGTCGCCAGAAGATAAGTCCATTCCAAGTGGAGCGGGTCTGGTCTACTGGAACCAAGCCGGTTTTTGCGCTGAAAACTCGCACCGGACGCCGCCTCACGGCCACTGCAAACCATCCGCTGCTGACAGCGCAGGGCTGGAAGCGTGTCGATGAACTGCAGGCCGGAGACATCATCGCAACGGCAATGCGTCTGCCCGAACATGGCGAAGAAAAGCCGGAAAGCGCTGATTTGTGCCGCCTGCTCGGTTATCTTGTCGGAGACGGCACATTTCAAGCGCACCGCGCCATTGGCTTCTGCGGCTCCGAGCCTGCTGCCGTCGAAGATGCCATCGACATTGTGACGCAGCACTTCCCCGGAGTGACCTGGCACGAGAAAAAGCATTACGGTCACTATCAGGAAGGCGACTTCCGCTGTCTTTATGAGAACAGTCACGGTAAGCCTTATGGGAACCCGCTGCGGGAATGGCTGCGCGGTTTAGGGGTACTCGGACAAAAGGACAGCACGAAACATGTTCCCGATTGGGTTTGGGAAGCCGGACAAGTCGGCGCACATCACTTTCTCGCTGGCTACTTTTCTGCCGACGGCTGTGTCAAGCAAACTCCCGGACGCGGCTGGTTTGTGCATTTTGACACGGTCAGCCGGCGGCTTGCAGAGGACGTACAGCTTTTGCTGCTGCGTCTGGGAGTTATCGCAGCAATCAATGACGGCTACCAAAGCGCGAAGGCGACACAGCTGATTTACCGGGTTTCCGTGATCGGGTTTGCGGACAACCTGCGGCGTTTCGCTGCTGCCGTAAAGCCTGCCGGGCATAAAGGTACGCTGCTGAACTGCATGGTCTCGGAATTGACGGAAGGCATTACGAACGGCAGTTTGTTTGGTCTGCCGCCGGAAATCTCAGCCTTGCTGTTCGACAAGTCCAAGCATCTGCGCCAGCAGGGGCGCAAGCGCGAAGAAGGGCCACGGCTTTACTGGAAGCCGCAGGGCAAGAGGCCTCGCCGGGACATCTGCGCGAAGTTTGCGGAAAGCCTGAAGGACGACCTTCTCAGCGTCTGGGCCAACAGCGATCTGCTGTGGGAAGAAGTCAAGAGCATTACCCCGGCAGGCGAAGAAGAAGTTTTTGATATTTCTGTTCCCGGCTGCGGAAATTTTTTGGGGAATGGCATCGTCGCCCACAACAGCGGCTCGATAGAGGCGGAAGCGGATATGGTGTGCTTTTTGTACCGCGAAGCCTACTACAAGATGAAAGAAGCCTACAATGTTGACGGGGCGGACCGACCGGACCGCGCGGAAATGGAGGAAACGGAGGTCATTGTCGGGAAACACCGTAATGGGCCGACCGGCATGGTCAAAGTCGGCTTCAAGCCGGAGTATGCCAAGTTCGTCAATCTCGACTTGACGCGCACGGATGAGCCGACCGGGTTTTAGCAAAAGTATTTTAGAGATCAGTGTTTTAGGAACAAAGATGAATGCTTAAAGTTCTGGTCATCGGTGGCGGGGGGCGCGAACATGCGCTGGTCTGGAAGCTGGCCCAAAGTCAGCAGGTCAGCCGCCTTTACTGTGCGCCGGGCAATGCCGGGATCGCAAAACTCGCCGAGTGTGTCCCACTGGCAATCACCGACAGTGATGGCCTGCTGGCGTTCGCGACTGAGAACGGCATTGATTTAACTGTCGTCGGCCCCGAAGTGCCGCTGATTGCCGGGCTGGTAGACTTGTTTGAACAGCGCGGCCTGCGGATCTTCGGCCCGGCCCGCGAGCCGGCCCAGCTTGAAGGCTCGAAAGCCTACGCCAAAGGCATCATGCTGCGCTACAATATCCCAACGGCGCATTTTGCCGTGTTTGAGTCGCAGGACGCCGCTTCTCACTACTTGAAATCCCACTTTGACAGCCACCCGGAAGCGCCTTTAGTCGTGAAAGCCGACGGCGAGGCAGCCGGCAAAGGGGTTTTTATCTGCCGCACCAATGAAGACGGCCAAAGCGCCCTGCGCCAAATCATGCAGGAGCGCGTATTTGGAGCGTCCGGCGACGCCGTCATTATTGAAGAGTTTTTAGAAGGCGAAGAAGCGTCGCTGATGGCCTTCACCGACGGCACAACGATTGTGCCGATGCTAGCCGTGCAGGACCATAAACGGGCTTTAGACGGCGACCTCGGCCCAAACACCGGCGGCATGGGCTGCTATTCGCCGGTTTCCGCTGTCACTCCCACGCTGTACCAGCAAGCCGTGGAACAGATTTTGCGTCCTGCTGTAGACGCTATTCGTGAGTCCGGCATTCCCTACAAAGGCGTCTTGTACGCCGGCATTATGATTGGCCGCGACGGCTCTTTGAAAACACTGGAATTTAACTGCCGCTTCGGCGACCCGGAAACGCAGGTCTTGATGCCGCTTCTAGAGACCGACCTCGTCGACATTCTGCTTGGTGTCACCGATGCCCATTTAGACGAAGTGGAAATCCGCTGGAAGCCCCAAAGCGGCGTCTGCGTCGTGCTGGCTTCCGGCGGCTACCCGAATGCCTATCCCACGGGTCTGCCGATTGAGGGCCTGGAGCAAGTCGCGCATCTCTCCGATGTCGTCGCGTTCCACGCTGGCACCAAGTTTGATGACGAAGGCCAAGTCGTCACGAGCGGCGGCCGTGTGCTTGGCGTCACCGCCTGGGGCGACGACTTCGCCCAGGCCCGCGCCCGTGCCTACGCCGCCGTCAAGAACCTCTCCTTCGACCACATGCACTACCGCACCGACATCGGATACCGCGCCGAGAAACCGGAGTGAGAGGTTTCCCCTGCCCCCGCAAGCGGGAGAGGGGTAGGAAGTTAAAAAAGAGCTGCGTGACAAACAGCTTGTTCCTTGTCCTCATCTTCACCCCTCTCCCGCTTGCGGGGGCAGGGGTCGACGCGAAGCGGCGGGGGTGGGAGCATGAACATTAAACAGGAGAAGTGACCATGCGTGTGATTATGTTAAGCTGGGAGTATCCTCCCAAGATTGTGGGCGGGATTTCGCCGCATGTCTACGGGCTGGCGCACGCGCTGGTCAAGCAGGACGTGGAAGTTCATGTCATTACCTGCGAGCATCCCGGCGCGGCGGAGGAGGAAGTGGAAGACGGCATTTACTTATATAGGGTGACGCCGTCAGGGCCGGGCAACGATTTTATCCACTGGGTTCAATTACTCAACGATGCCATGCTGGCACGCGCCGACGCTCTTGTGGCGGAGATTTTCAACAAAGACGACGGGCAGGCGGTGCTGCTGCACGCGCATGACTGGCTGACGCATTATGCCGCCGCTGCTTTGAAGCACAAGTACCACCTGCCGCTAGTGGCGACAATCCATGCGACCGAGTATGGCCGCAACAACGGGATCAATGGGCCGACGCAGGGATACATCAACTCGGTGGAAGAGCAGCTTCAGAACGAAGCCTGGCGGGTCATTGTCTGCACCGAGTTTATGAAGCTGGAATGTGAAACGGCTTTTCGCACGCCCTGGGACAAGATGGATGTCGTGCCGAACGGCGTCGAGGCTGCAAAGTTTGCGCTGCCGGACTTCACGCCGTCGGAAAAGGCCGAGTTCCGCGCCCGCTACGCCGCGCCGGAAGAAAAGATCATCTTCTTTGTCGGGCGCATGGTGCGCGAAAAGGGCGTCCAAGTCTTGATTGAGGCGCTGCCGAGGGTGCGCTGGGGCTACCATGACGCAAAGCTTCTGATCTGCGGCGGCGGGCATCGAGAGCATTTAGTCAATCTCGCGGCCTATCTTGGCATGGAGCGGCACGTTTATTTTGCCGGCTTTGTCCCCGACGACGATTTGATGAAGATTTACTCCATTATTGATGTCGCGTGCTTCCCCAGTCTCTATGAGCCGTTCGGCATTGTCGCTTTAGAAGCAATGGCGGCGAAAGTCCCCGTGGTCGTGTCCGATGCGGGCGGCCTGCCGGAAGTGGTCGAAAACAACGTGACGGGGATTACGACTTATGCCGGCAACCCAAACTCCCTCGCCGACGGCCTCCTGAAGCTCCTGCACGAGCCAGAGATTGCCGAGCGCCTGGTAGACGCCGCCTACGAGCGTGTCCAAACCACGTTCAACTGGAACACTATTGCCGCACAGACAATTTCCGTCTACGACCGCGTCTGGACCGAATACCTGATGAGCGACTGGCGCGTCCCTAACTTGACGCCTGAAGTAATAGAAGCGCCAAAAGTTTAGTTTCTATTTGATAGTGGAACTTATAGGTATGGTGTCCTGTCTACCATAACAGGACAAGCAAGGGGGTAGGGGATGATACTAGCGATACTCGGCGTTTACATGGGAGCCGCGGCGATTTTCTACTCGCGGCTGACGGCAACGGCGACAAGCGGGACACTGCCGAAGATGGCAAGGCCGTCGCACTGGCACCGCGCCCGGCATTTGACAAAAGCGTTTTTTCGGCGGGTGCGCCCGTCGCATCCGAAACATTAAGCATGAGAAAGTGGCCTTTGAGAGTGTTCTCAAAGGCCGCTTTTTTGTGCGTGCAGGAAAATGCGGATTTGCCGGCGAATGAAGCGCCATGACCAAGCCACTAGGCATCGGCATTATTGGGGCGGGGCAGGTGGCGATGACCCGGCATCTGCCGGCCTATGAAAAACTTCAGAACGAAGGCAAAGTGCGGCTGCTGGCGGTCGCGGATGTCGGCCCGGACAAGCTGCGACTGGCCTCGGAAAAGTTCCAAATCCCGCGGGCGTTCGCCGATTACCGGGATTTGCTCGCTTTAGACGAAATTGATGCGGTCTCGGTCTGCACCACGAATTTTCAGCACAAGCAGCCGGTTTTGGATGCGTTTGCCGCCGGCAAGCACGTCCTGTGCGAGAAGCCATTGGCAATGAACGCCATTGAAGGCGCGGAAATGGTCGCGGCGGGCCGGGCGGCAAATAAACAGCTTCAGGTCGGCTACAACCTGCGCTTCGGCCCCGGCGCTCAGGCCGTCCGGCGGTTTGTTGACGGCGGCAAGCTCGGCGATATCTATCACGCCCGCGCCCAGGCTCTGCGCCGCCGGGGCATCCCCAGCCACGGGCATTTCACGGACAAGTCCAAGCAGGGCGGGGGGGCGCTGATTGACATCGGCGCTCATGTTTTAGATTTGACGCTCTGGCTGATGGACTTCCCGCGTCCCGTGTCTGTGTCGGGCCAGACCCAAACTAAGTTCGGCCACCGCGAGGGAGTCATCGGCCTGCGCGGGCAGTGGGACCCAAAGCGCTTTACGGTGGAAGATTTCGGCATTGGTCTTATTCGTTTTGAGAACGGCGCAACGCTCACTTTGGAGTCGTCGTTTGCCGCAAACATCGCTCAGGACCAGTTCCAGACAACGCTGATGGGAACCGAAGGCGGCGCGTTTGTGGACATGGCGCAAGACGCCAACACGCGCCTGTTCCGCGAAGAGAGCGGCACGCTGACCGACACGTCTCCTGTTTTCCTGCCCCAAGTTCACACCCACGAAGCCGAAATCCGCGCCTTTGTCCAGGCGCTGTTAGATGGCACTCCTGTCCCTGTTCCCGGCGAGCAGGCGTTAGTCGTCACGCAAATTTTAGACGCCCTCTACTTGTCCGCCGAAACAGGCCGCGAAGTGCCGCTGTAACTTTTGGAAAAACACCATGACAATTACGATTGATTTGCCCCAAGAAACGCTGGAAGCCCTCCAAGCCGATGCCGGAACACTGGGACGGCCCGCGGAGCAGGTTGCGGCTCAATATCTCACCTCGCTTTTTGCTCTGGATGAAGACGAAGAAATCGCAGTCAACACAGCGCTTGATGAGATGGAGGCCGGCAAAGGACGCCCATTCACAGAATTTGCGGAAGAAGTTTCAGCACGTTTTTCCGCTCGATACGAGATGCCATGAGTCAAGACGGTGACGAGACACCCTCATTTGCGATCCGAATCCTTCCTCATGCCGAGCGCGACATTGAAGCACACCTAGTGCGTCTGGCAGATAGGGAAGGGGCAGAGATTGGTCGCGCCTGGTACGAGGGGTTAAGAGAAGCAGTTGCTTTGCTTTCGCAGAACCCGCGCCGCCACGCCGTCATCAGCGAAAACCAGCGTTTCCGCCGCGAGGTGCGCCAATTTCTGTACCGCCGCACGCCGCAGGGCACCGCCTGGCGCGTATTGTTCACTGTTCAAGTGGATACGGAAGATGGGCCGACAGTCAGTATTCTTCATGTTCGTCATGCGGCCCAGCGGCCGATCACGCGGGCAGAAGCGCGGCAAATCGAGTCCAGCCAATGAGGGTGTTAGGCAGACAGCCTCAAGCAAACTCGGCAGAACTCCCAGCGTGCCATGCGGGGAACACTCCTTACCGTTTGCTGGATGCGTGGCGGGGGGTGGCGGCACTATGGGTGGTGATGCTGCATGTGCGGCTGGACTCAACCCCGGCGTGGCTGCGGGATGTCAGCGCAGGTGGGCATTTGGGCGTGCCGATGTTTTTTGTGATTTCCGGGTACTGCATCGCAAACGCCGCCATGCGCTCGGCGAATGCGCCGCGTCCGGCAAGCCACTTTTTGAGGGCGCGAGTGCGGCGGATTTATCCGCCGTATCTGCTGGCATCGGGGCTGGCCGCTTTGCTTTCGGCGCTGCTGTCGGTGCTGGTTGCGCGTCATGTGGTGCAAAGCAGCCAGATTGCAGACCTTGATTTGCTGCATCAGAGCTGGCGCTTTTGGGTGGCGACTTTGACAATTACGCAGATGGCGTTTCACACCGCGCTGATTATCCGCGTTGTCTGGAGTTTGTGCTATGAAGTCGCGTTTTACGCGCTCATCGCCTTGCTCTTACTTGGCGCACTCAAAGCAAAGCGGCCCGCACTGCTGCTGGATGCGTCGGCGGTTCTGACCGCTGCCGTGCTGGGGTGGCTGGCGGCTGACCCTCAGCATTGCCCATTTCCCTGGAACCTGTGGCCGCAGTTCGGGCTGGGTGTGCTGGCGTACCAGATTTTGGCCCAGCCGGGGCGTAAATTCCCGCGCCTGATGCTGGCAGGGTGCAGCCTGCTGGTAGGGATTTTTGCCGCGCGGTTTCCGGCGTTCGGCGCGGTAGACGGCCTTTCCGGCGGGCTGCAAGCGTTGTTTACGCTGGCATTTGCCCTAGTGCTGGTGGCGCTGTTTCGGTGGGACGGCGCTCTTGCGCGTCTGAAGCCGGTGCAGGTACTCGCCAAAGTCGGCTTATTTTCGTACAGCCTGTACTTGGTGCATCTGCTGGCGCTGGGGATTGTGACGCAGGGGCTGGGCCGAATTAGTGGGCTTCAGGCACACGGGCTGCTGCTGTACGCGGTCAAGCTGGGGCTGTGCGTCCTGGCCGGGCGCGTCTTTTTCCATTTCGGCGAGCGCCCGTTTTTAGACTCGCGGCAGCGTCAGGCGCGGCAGGAGCAAAGACAAGCGCAAGAAGTCGTGGTACAATAGGAAGCACTGCGAGGAACACCCATGAACCAGCCCTTGTCACAATCTGCGCCGATGGATGATGCCGTGCCTGCTGTGGTTAAGTCCAGCGGCTGGCTGGCGGCGGTAATGCCGGTCATTCTCATTGCGGCCTGCGCGGAGCTTGGGATTTCGGTCCTCAACAATTCGGCGCTGCCGATTTACTTCACCAAAGGGCTGCATATCCCGACCGGCACTTACAGCCTGCTGATGATCCCTTTTTTTATCAGCGAAGTGTTGTTTAAGTCGCCGCTTGGCGTGCTGGCGGACAAAATCGGACGCAAGCCGCTGATGCTGGGCGGTGCGCTGGTGACGGTCTTTACGCCGCTATTCTTTATCACGATCCATTACGACCCTCTTGCGGCAACCGCTGTGATTACGCTGCTGACGTTTGGGTTCCTGCGGGCGCTGGACGGCCTCGGCCAAGCGGCGCTGTGGCCGTCGCTGTATGCGTATGTCGGAGATGTGGTCGCGGAAAAGAAGCGCGGCGCGGCGATGGGGGCGCTCAATGTCGTGTACATGATCGGCATTGCGTTTTCCTTTCTGATTGGCGGGTTTGTGGACGATAATTTTGGGCCGATTTTCGCCAAGCAGGCGACATTTTCGGACCAGCTCAACCGCTTCAATGCCCGGTTTCAAGCGCGGGTCCATGCCATTGGGCCGCACCTGCGCCACGGGCTGCACCCGCATACGGTCCCTGCGCCGCCGCCAATTGTGCTGCCGACGCCACACTACGATTTCCGGCCTGAGTATTATTATCCGTCGTTTATTTTGACTGCCGTTTTGTTCGGCGTCGCGGTTCTCGCGGCTCTGGCCGTGCGCGGCAAAGTGCAGCATCAAGACACCCATCCTGCTGACCAGCCTTCCGAAGAAGCGATGACTTGGGACAGTTTTTTAGCAGCGCTTCGAACCGTGCCGCAGTTTCTGGCCCTGGCGTTTGTGACGTTTCTGGGGATCGGCTGTATTGCACTGCTGGTGAAGAA
Source organism: uncultured Armatimonadales bacterium (assembly GCA_964243345.1). Taxonomy (GTDB): domain Bacteria; phylum Armatimonadota; class Armatimonadia; order Armatimonadales; family Capsulimonadaceae; genus JANXMY01. The sequence goes on along the minus strand of CAXTER010000001.1, from coordinate 78,806 downwards.
GTTCGCGCTGGACGAATACGGCATGACGGAAACCCGGTTTGGGCTGCTGGTGCTGGGGCCGGCGCTGGTCATTGCACTGGTCGCGGTTCCCGCCGGGCATTTGGCGGATACTTGGGGCAAGACCCGGTGTGTCCGCCTCGGCTTTTCCCTTTGCACTGCCGGACTTTGGGGCATCCCCATTCTGCATCACTTTCATGCCGGAATTAACGGCTTCATGGTTTCCGCGGGCGTTCTCGGCATCGGCTTTGTGCTGGCGTTCCCGGCGTGGCTTGCGCTGCTGACGGAGCTTGGCGGGGAGCGGCAGCGCGGCACGGTCTTTGCGGCGGTTTCCACGGCGCAGGGGCTGGGAATGCTGCTGGGAGCGGCGGCAGGCGGGTACCTGTACAGCTTGATCGGACACATCGCGCCGTTTGTCGCGGCATCTCTCTTGGTTTCGCTCGGTACGGCGCTGGCCCTGATTTTTGTCCGGGAAAGCCGTCTGCGTCTGCCGGCCTGAAAGCAAAAGAAAAAGATTTTGCGTTGTGTGTTTTCATCTAAAAACGCCTTGCACAAATGCGAGGTCTGTGTTATAATGACCTAGTTTTGTTTGCAGCGCCTTGGCGCAGAGACAAAACAAGAGTTTTCTTTGGCTTTTTAGATCACAAATGAGCGGCGGGCAAAACGACCCGCCGCCGCATTCATCCCCCCATTACCGACTCTCGAAGTACAGACTCTCGAAATCAGGCCGCGCGGTTGATGCTTTCCTCATAAGACCCAATCCGAGCGACTGTGTCCTTTTCACTGTGTCCTTTTCGTCGTCCACACAGGTGTCCGCCAGACATTCGGCCCCAGGAGCCTCTGCCGGCATCGCGCACAACCAGGGAGGTTGTATCCGTCTTGAACACTGAACGCACTTCTTCCAGCGCCACGCGCTCATCCGTTTCCAGCGCCTCGCAGTTTTTGGGCCTTGTTTCTTTGGCCTTGACGCTGCGGCGGTGCCGCACCTTGTTCGCCTGGACAGCGGCGGCCCTCCTGCTCGCCGGTTTAGGCGCGACAGCATCACTGGCCGGACTGAAGTCCGCGTCCCCTAGCGGGACCGGCGCGGTGCTTGCGCTGGCCGCCCGGCTTCGCTTGGCAGACCTCCGCGCCGCGACCGCGTCTAACCACGATCCGCACGGGCGCACTTTGCTGCCGCGCGGCATGATGCATTCCGGCGTGATCCTCAAGTCGCGTGCCGCTGCCGCCAGCACCGTCCCGATCCCCGGCGCGGTGCAAACCTACGACGTGTTCAACCCGCCTCCTGCGTTCCGGCCGCTGGTTGGCTATGATAACGGCGGCGGCGTCATTGGAAACAACCCGCAGAACCCGCCGCTGTATGCCCCATCCTTGCTGCCGACAAACCTGACCCCGGTGTGGTCGGCGGACGAGACATTCATTGTTTACTCTTCTAACCGCACCGTAACAGGCGCGGTTGCGGCGGATGGCCGCTTCCATTTGTGGGCGATCTCCGTCAACGGCGGCGAAGCGTATCAGATTACGACCTCCACTGGACCGATGGGAGGCGGCGAGTTCTTTCCTGCCCTGAACTCGTCTAACAACACGGAGCTGGCGTTTTCCTCTGATGCCCAGACGCCCGGTGTCCAGAACCTGTATGCGATCCAGTTCTCGTTTCCGGCGGTTGTCGCCGGCACCCCAAGCAACATTTCGGACCCCACGTTTGTTGTTTCACCGACCAACGTCGTTGGAACCGGGTTCGACCAAGTCCAGCGCCCGACCATCTCGCCGACCAACGCCAACTTAATCGTTTTTTCCGCTCACAGCACCACCGGGACGAACGCCGGACACAACCACCTTTACTTCTTGAACTTGACAACCGGCGGATTTGACCCCAACAACCGCTCCCTGCCGGCGAAGCTGACCGACGGCCAGGCCGATGACATCGACCCGGCATATTCCAACGACGGCCAGTATCTGGCGTTTGCATCCACGGCCAGCCAAGTAGACGCCCAAACTGCTCCAAACAACTCGTTCAGCTCGAACCCGAACACGTCTCAGTCCATCACCACAATTGCTTCCGGGACGACCGCAGCCTCGAACCGCAGCTTGTTCCTGCTGTCGGGCGGCGCGGGCGCGTCCGGTGCCGGCGCGGCGGGCTTCGGCACTCCTCCGGCAAGCCTTCAGTCGGCTCATGGCCGCATCACGCAGGCCGGGACCGACAACTACGGGCCGGCCTGGAGCTACAACAACCCAAATCAGTACACAAACTCCGGCATCGGGTTTGAGTATCTGGCGTTTGCACGCGGTGCGGCGCAGGGGCAGCCGCACGACATCTACTACCTGCAAACCGTGCGCGGGGTCAACTCTCAGGGCGAGACCGGGCGGTCTTATGAAGCCTCGACCGCACCAGTCGCGAGCGGCACGACTTTGTACCAGGTCGCCGCCGGCAGCGCCTCCGGCACTCCCGGCTACGGCACATACACTGGGGATACCGCCGTCAACGGCCTGCCGTTCTTTTCCGGCGGTGCGCTCGGCACCAACACGGCGGTGGTAGACACGACAAACGATCCGACTGCTCCGACCAATCTGTATTCGACGTTCCGCGTGGGCGGCGGTGCAGTCGGCACCGCGCCTGCCGACCAGTTCACCTACACCCTGCCGAACCTGACGCCGGGTGCGGCCTACACGATCAAACTGCACTTCGCAGATCCAACGGATTCAGTGCCTGGAAAGCGCGTCTTTAACATTACCATCAACGGTAACTTCATTCAGCAGGTAGATATTGCGGCAGCGCTCAACCCGTCGGGCGCTGCGGCAACCGATGTTGACAATAAAGCCTACGTTCTCACTATCCCTAACATCACTGCAACCAACAGGGCTACGCCGGCGGGGCAAAACGGCCTTATTGCCATCAATTTCGCAAAAGCTCCAATCGTTGCTAATGACGAGCCGCTGGTCAATGGGATTGAAGTGCTGTCCAATCCTGCAACCCCTCAGGTCAGCACCCCCGCCTTCAGCGGCTTCGGCGGTTATGCCGGCACGTCTCAGCCGGGTGCACCTGCGTACCTCAATGCAATGGGCCTTTCCGCCAGCAGCATCGGCCTGACCTGGCAGCCTGTCCCTGGTGCCATCTCGTACAACCTGTACCGGACGCCCGGCGGGTCTCCGACGAGTGAGAACCGGCCCAACAACGGCGGCTCCGGCCTGGAAGGCAATGTCCCTTACCTGACCGGCCTGACCGGGACGCCAGCCGGTGGACTGCTTTCCTTCACGGACCCGGACACGACGATTCAGACGCGCAGTCAGTACTTCTACCAGATCACGGCGATTGTGCAGCAAAGCGTCACCCCGGAAGCGTCGGGGAGCAACACCGCAGTCAAAGTCGTCACGGAACAGAATGCCCCGTCAACGGTGAATGCCTATGACGACATTTATCCGAGCTGGTCACCGTTCCGGTCTATTTTCAGTATCGCCTATTCGTCGAACCGTTCGGTGAGCTATAACAACCCGGTCAGCGGCGTGCCGTCGGAAACGGCAATCTCCCTGCCGCCGGGACAGACTACGACAAGCTATTCTGTCGGCTCGGCCTATGCGGGCGTCCTGATCTCCCAGGTGCTGAACCTGGACCCGCCGACACTGCTGCGCTTCAGCAGCACCGAAACGATCCATGTCCAGCCAGGCAACACGGCTGATCCCGTCAATGGCACCCCGACTAAGTTCGGTCTGGTCACCGGCGGTCAGGCAATCACGCTGACAGTCCGCTTGTCTGACCGTGAGGCAGGGATTGACGACGGTAATGTCTACATCCAGATCAAGGACCCGGACTCCAAGTACCAAGACTCCCAGCGCATGGAGCATAAGGTCTTTGCCAAAGACCAGCAGTATGATTTCCAAAGCAATATCCCGGCCAGCGACGATTCTACATTTTCGTCCAACTACTACTTAGGGATCAACGGACAGGGTCTCGGCCTCGGCGGCGGCAACCGAAACTTCCAGCAAATCCTGGACACCTGGCCGACCTACGCGGTTGGAGGCTATGAGTTCCCGCGTGGGTCTTTGGGCGGCTTCTGGAACGGAACCAGCACCCACATGTACGTCGGCAAGACCGGCGGCGGCAATAACAGCCTAACGGGCATTGATACTCGGCAGAACCCGCCGATCCAGTACCAGTTCGCCGGCGACAACCCAAATCTCTTTATCCCGTGGGGACCGGAATATGAGTGCCAGTACCTGAACGCCCAGTATCCTGGACAGGACTCGGTCCTGACCGACTACGGGACGCCTTACTATTTGGCCGGTGTGGATGACCAAACCCCATTCAGCGGCATCGGCAACCGCCCCCGGCCCGAATGGCTGCACTTGACCAGGGTGGCCGCAGCCAGCCAGGACAACAAGGGCGGCGTGCTGTATACTGCGACTTGGACGACGCCGCAATCGGGCAGCGACTTCTACTTGGATGTCATCGCCTACGATCTGGCCGTCTTCCCGACCCTGCCCGCGAACACGTCAACTTACCAGGGCGGCAGCGTCAACTGGCGCATCTACGACAACACCGGTGGTTTCAGCACGAACGCATCCATTGACAACAATGACATTTTGGTTGTCAGCGACTATGCGCTTGGACAGAAGTTTGCCGGCACGACGTTCAACGGCTCCAATGGCAACCTGAACCTGGTGCCGAAGCTGTACGGCGCTGAGTCTTACTTTACCGATGTTGACGTCAATGTTCTGCCGGACACGGTGTACGCCGGTTACCCGACATTTTTGGACGGCAATCAAGCGGATTGGTCTTTCGGGCCATACCTGCAAAAGTTCGGCGTCGGCGTCAATCCCTACTCGGCCCTCTTCTCCGTTTTCCCATCAGATGCAAATGCCGGTCCGAATGCCGGCTGGCACTGGCTGAACGGTCTTGGAGTCGGCTCTTACAGCGACCGCTTCACCAGCAGCTACAACCAGGGCAGCACGGTAGACGGCGTCTCTTACGACAACTCGCAGAAGTACAGTATCTGGCGCATTCTGTCGCGCGGCCCGGTGCCGCAGCAGACGCTGAACGCTTACCTGCCGACCAAGCAGCAGGAGCCGGCAGTCGTTGACCTGCAGGGCGCAGCCGCGTACCATAGCGTTCCGGCCGCGACCGTGCTGGACGCCCACCGGTGCATCATTTGGGTTTCGCCGTATACCGGCGATCTGCTGACTGACCCCGGCTCGCTCGACGATCCCGGCTCGTTCAACGTGCCGAACCAGCCGGACCGCCAAAGCACGCAGACCATCCTGCGGAACTTTGTCCAAAGCGGCGGCCGCCTGTTCATCAGCGGCCAGGATGTCGGTTCCGGTCTGACTTCAGGCAGCACCGGCAGCAACACCGCCGGCGGCTTCCTGTCGGATGTTCTGAACGCCACGCTGGCCTCCTCTAACGGCGGAACCAGCACACTAACGGGCGGGCAGAATCGCATCACCGGCGATCCGGGGTACGACGGCCTTATTGGGGGCTACTACCCTGAAATCATCGGCACCTACCCGGACCCGCTCGGCTTCCGGTCGAACTACATTGCCGGCATTGGGCAGGTTTATCCCTACCAGGACAATCTGGTTCTGGGATCAAGCGGTCAGTCCGACGGCTCTCTTGATCAGCGGCTGTCTCCGCTGACACTCGGAAACCAGGCCAACCTGCTCGGTCAGATCGACACGCTCACTCCGGCAAACGGCGCGATTCCTGTGATCACCTACGGCGCAAATGGGCCGGTGGCGATGGTCATTCACGATGATCCTTATAATCCTGCCGGAACCGGTAAACTGCCGAACGGCGGCACAGGCAGCCGCGTCGTCTACGGCGGCTTTGGCCTGGAAGCGATGAGCAATGATCTCTACGCCCCGGAAGGGGGAGACCCTGCATATCCGCTTTCCGTCGCGCCGGCAGCGCCCCGGAACCCGCGTGCCAATATCCTGCATAACATTGTCACCTATCTGCGGACAGGCAACGTCAGCGGCCTGATTACTCAGACCGCTGGAACCGGCGTTGGCGCAGGACAGGGCGTTCCCGGCGCTACCGTCTATCTTGTCCCAGCATCGGGCGTCGCGCCGCCGACACGGGCGACGTTCAGCGCGACAACCAACCAGTCCGGCCTGTTCACGATCTTCGGCGTTGAGCCGGGTGTCTACACGCTTGTCGCTTACAAAGCCGGCTACTCGCGTGCCGCCAGCAATGCCGGCGTCACATTCACGGTAGAAGGCGATGTCAATGTCAGCGGTGCCTCGCTGTCCATTGGCCCGCTGCCCCCCGGCAACATCGCCGGTGCGGTGCATGACACGGCAGGAAACCTCATTAATGGAGCCACGGTGACGTTCTTGTCTCAGGACAACTCGATCACTCAGGCGATTACTACTGTCAACGGCTCGGTCACAAGCAACACTGCGGAGAATTACTTCCTGGCATCCGTGCCTGTCACCTCTTACACAGCGACAGCCATCGGCCCGTCGAACCCGCCAACCCCGGACCATCCGCAGGGCCTGCCGGAATACTTGGCGGCGGCTGCGCCGGATGCGCCGAATGCAGCCGGCATCACGGTTCAGTCAAACACGACGATCCAGCCGGTTAACTTCACGCTGACCCCGATCCTGGGGACAATCTTAGGAACGGTGACCAACGCCGCGACTGGAACGCCGATTGGCGGCGCGACCGTGGCGATTTCGTCCAGTGCCGGCCAGTCCTACGGCTCGCTGACGACTGCAACGAACGGCACCTACACGCTGCCGAACATTCCGGCAAATCAGACCGGCATCTCGTATGTTGTCTCGGTGACTGCGCCCGGCTTTGCGCCTGCTCCTGCACAGACGTTTACCGTCTATCTCGGCAGCGTCATTACCGGTGCGAACTTCGCGCTAAACCCCATCGCGCCCGGCTCCATTTCAGGAACCGTCACTTACTCTACGGGCGGCCCGGTGGCGGGAGCGATTGTCACCTACCAGGCACCCGGCGGGGCCGCGCAAACGGTTACGACGGCAGCCGACGGCACTTACACCATTGCCGCCGTGCCGCCCGCCGTTTACACCGTCACGGCGATTGGCCCGAACAACACGACGGACGGCAAGCCGACGACAGGCCCCGCCCCAACGCAGTCGATCACGGTTACGTCGGGCAACCAAAGCACGGCAAACTTTGTCGTGACCCCAATTGAGCCGAGCTTCACCGGCACCATAGTTTCAGCGGCAACCGGCAATCCGCCGCTGGCGCAAGCGACGGTGACTGTTACCGGCACGCCGACAGGAAGCACAACGGCAATCACGCCGGTTGTCGCAACGGCCAATGCCAGTGGAGTATACACAACTCCAGGGCTTCAGCCGGGGACTTACACGCTGACCGCGTCGCTTGCCGGCTTCGTTCCGCAAGTCATCGGACCTGTAACCGTGCAGCTTGGCGACAGCAACACTGTCGAGAATTTCACGCTGACGGCGGCCCAGCCCGGCTCCATTATGGGAACGGTCACGGATGACTACGGCAGGCCGGTAAACACGGCAACTGTGACATTCGTTTCCGTGGATAAAACCGTCACGAAAACGGCGACCACGAGCGCCTCCGGCGTGTATGTCATCCCGCCGTCCGGCACAGGCAATGTCCCGGCTGCCGTCTACAACGGCACGGCGACCGGAACCAACAGCGAGACAGGAGCGGCCCAGTACGGAGCCGCACCGGCACAGACTGTTACGGTCTTCCCACAGCAGACTGCGACCGCAAACTTTGTCCTGCCGGCGATCCTGGCTTCCGTCTCCGGAACAGTCACCGACATTCAGACTTCGGCAGTAATCCCCGGCGCAACCGTGACGCTGACGGACGCCAGCGGCAGCGTCGTGGGCGGACCGGTCACGACCGGCACAAACGGGAGCTATTCGTTCACGAATATCCTGGCCGGTCAGGCAGCGGCCAACTACACGGTCTCGGCGACCGCGCCGAACCACTTCCCCGGCAGTGTGCCGGTGACGCTCAGTTTGGGCGACGTGATCACGGGTATTACAGTCGCGCTTAACGAGCAGGCCACGCTCTACGGTCTGGTTACGGACGGCTCGCCGAATGTCGCCGGTCAGCCGCCGCTGGCTGGGGTTACGATCACCGTCACCGACAGCAGCGGCAGCACCGTCGCCACGACCCCCGCGACGGTCACGACAACAGGCACGACCGCGACAGGGCCAGACAGACAGCCGGAAAACTATTCGGCGACTCTTCTGCCCGGCTCCTACACGATCACGGCGACGAAGGGCAGCTACACTAAACAGACCACTGCCGTCGTGACGCTAACGAGTGCCGCCCCGGTGCGGCAGAACTTCGCGCTGGTCAGCAGCATTGGAACGCTCGGCGGCCTGGTTACCAACCAGAACGGAACCGGCCTGGCTTCCGGCGCAACTGTGACGGCAACCCCCACCGGTGCGACAACAGGGCTGACATTCACGACTGCGGCGTCGTCCACGACCGGACCCGACGGCAGCCCGCTCAACTACAGCGGGCAGCTCACGCAGGGAACCTACACGGTGACTGTGACACTCAGCGGGCGCACTTCAGCGCCTCAGACAGTCACCGTGGCGGGCGGCACGTTCACGCGGCTGGACTTCACGTCGGCAAACGGAGTTCCGCCGCTGCATACGTTCCCTGCGGGCATCCAGTTCGTGTCCACGCCGTATGACTACTCCGCCCTGGGCTTCAACGGCCTGTTCGGAGCGCTCAACACGGCCCCGGCGGGAACGACACCGAACGGCAACCGCTCAAACGTCGCGGTGTGGAACCCGCTGACGGGGGCGTATGCGCTGGACCCGAACGCCCCTGCCGATGCGCTGCGCCTCGGTGTCGGCTACTGGGTGTACCTGAAGAACCCGACTGCGGTGACGCAGCAGGGCGCAGCCGCGGCTTCAAGCACCGGATTTATCCCGGTGTCGCTGGGACAGGGCTGGAACCAGATCGGTGCGCCGAACCCGTCGGCAGCCGGCATTCCTGTGGCAAGCCTGATGTTTGACAACGGCGCGGGCGGCATGATTACGTTCGCGCAGGCGTCCAGCAGCCAGTACAACCTGGTCACACGCCCGCTGTACGGTTATGCCGGCGGCGGCTACCAGACCCTTAGCTCGACCGGCGTTCTCGCGCCGTGGAGCGGCTACTGGATCTATGTCAACACTGCGGCCATACTGGAGATACCGATTGCATCGCCAGCGGCCAGCGTCAAGCTCAAGGCTCGGTAAGAGCCGCCGGAGCGCCGGGGAATCTATGGGGGCGGCAAGCTGCCCCCATAGTCCGGCAAAGCGTCAAGAGCTTCTGAAATAACTTCATGCCGGCCCGCCGGCAAAAACTGCTTGCGTAAAAACCGCGCCTGTGTTATAATCGTCCCGTTAGTTAATCGTCCCGTTGGTCGCGCCGCCGGACCAAGCCGATTGAACCCCCAGATATTTTGCTGCGTCTTGCTCTCGCATCCGCTTTGACCACTTGCTGATTAGGATCACTTGCTGCTTCGGGCCACCGTTTTCAACGCGCTCATCCCACGCGCCAAACGGCCCCGCAGCCACGGAGGCTTGAACCGCTTGAAAGCTCTGCATTTAGAAGACCGACACCTAAACCTACGTTTGAAGAACTTACGTTTGAAGAACTTACGATTGAAAATCTCACATATGAAAATCTCACGCTCTGTTCGCCTTGCACTGCTGCCACTGCTGGCGGCACTCTTTTGCGTTGCTATGACCGCCGGACTGCTGGTTGCGTCGCCTGCCCCCGCCTCGCATAGCCATCTCGGCCAGGCGCTTGCCCTGCGTACCGCCCTGCGCCCGCTGGTGCCGTCAAACTCCCACGCGAAGATGCTTCAGGACTTCGGCGCTCCGAAGGACCTGCATCGCGGCTCTGATGGCCGCTACGTCTATAATAAGGCCGGCCTCATGCGCTCCGGGGCCATTGTGCGCTCTCATGCCACCGGCGCGGCCGTGCAGGTCGACGAGGCCGTGCAGACATTCGATGTCTTTAACCCGCCCCCGGCCTTCACGCTGCCGGCCGGCGCGTCACTCGCGCCCACCAACCTGACCCCGGTTTGGACTTCCGATGAAACCATGCTGGTTTTCTCGTCCAACCGGACTGCGGCCGGCACGGCCGGCACGCTGTATCATATCTGGGCGATCCCGGTCAACGGCGGCACGGCGGTTCAGCTAACCAACAGCACCGCCGCCGCTGGAGACACCGCCGGCCTGCCGCATGGGGAGTTCTTCCCGGCCCTCAGCGCCGGCAACAACTCCACCCTGGCGTTTACGTCGGACGCCAACTCAGCCAACGTCCAGAACCTGTATTCCATTCCCTTCTCCCCTGCGACCGTTTCTGTTTCCTCGCTGGCTTCGCCGACCATGCACGGCACCGATGCGGCAGGTAACTCACTGACCGGGTTCGGCAACGTCGCGCGAATGGCATTCGCGCCGAGCGATTCCAACGAAGTCATCTTTTCCGCCGTCAGCACGGCGGGAACCTACGCCGGCCATAGCCACCTGTACCTTCTGTACCTGACGACCGGCGGCTTTGACGAAGCCAACCCGTCGCTGCCCGCCAAGATCACCGACGGCCCCGCCGACGACACCGACCCGGCGTACTCCAACGACGGCAATGCAATCGCGTTTGCGTCCACCGCAGCTGTGCTTCAGGCAACCGGCAGCGGGCCTAGCTCGGATGTCAACACGTCCTTCATCGCCACCAACTCGCCCGGTACAAACCGCAGCATTTTTGTCATCGGCGGCGGCGGCTCCTTCGGGTTTGCGACAATCCAGAACGGTGGCGCTGCCGTCACCGCAGCCGGCACGGACAACTTCGCCCCGGCATGGTCTTTCAATGTCCGCAATCCTTACCTGAACCCGACTTCAGGCCAGGAGTATATCGCGTTCTCACGCGGTGCGAGCCAGATTGCCAACCACGGCATTTACTATATTCTTGCCCTAAAGAGCAATGCTGCCGGAACGCCGCAGTTGTTCCCGGAAGGATCAACTATCCTGCCCGCTATCATCGTTGCGGACAAAAACAACCCTTACCTCGCTCCAGCGTTGATCGACACCGCGGTTCAATTGAACACGAATGACCCGGCAAATGCTTACGACGACATTTATGCGACTTGGTCGCCTTTCGGCACACTCAGCAGCATCGCTTATTCGTCAAACCGGACAGTGACCTACTCCGACCCAGTCACAGGGGCGGCCTCCGAGACGGCAATCAGCGTTCCCGAAAGCGGCAGCCTCGGTGCCGGGCAGGTCGTCGGCGCGGCGTATGCCGGCCTGCTGGAGTCCCAGGTGCTGAACCTGGATCCGCCCACGCTGCTGCCTTACAGCGGCAACGAGATCATCCATGTCGCAAACTCCGCCGGACAGGTCTCTCGCGCCAACTTGACCCCCGGCGAGCCGGTAACGCTGACCGTGCGTCTGAGCGACCGGGAAGCGGCCATTGACGACAACAACATTTACGTGCAGATCAAGAACCCGAACTCCAAGTACCAGGATGGAAGCGGCGGGCTGGAGCACAAAGTTTTCGCCAAAGACATGGCATTCCGCTCCCAGACCAACGCCCCCGCGTTGCTGGACAGCGGCACGTCCGAGCTGCTGCTGATAAACGGCGGCGGCTGGCCGACATATAACCAGTTCACATCCAGCAACGGCGTCCTGTTCTTTCCAACCAACCGCGGCTCGTCGGCGGGAATTGAAGGGCCGGAGTCGTTCCTGAGCGGCACAGCGGTAGCCTCGGACACGGCGGCGCAGACTGATAACCCTATCGGCAACATCTCCATTGGGCAGGATGGCGGCGGGGTCAACTCTGAGCCGGTGCTGACTTCGACCGGCGGCCCCGTTACCGACCCCAACACCAAGGCCGTCGTCACCAACCCGCCCGGCGGCGACCCGAACTTGTTTATCCCATGGGGACCTGAGTTTGAGTGCCAAGTGGTAGACCCGGCGTTTGGCGCTTCCGGCGCGACGGACCTAACCGCTGAGAGCTACCGTGACCCTTACTATTTGGCGGGCGTGGATGACCAGCAGCCGTTCAGCGGCACAGCCCAAACCGTGCGCCCAACTACCGAAGGCACGAACCCGCTCGGCAACCCGGTGCCTGCCGAGTGGCTGAAGCTGACCCGGCTTCCGTCGGACGGCTTGGGCGGCAACCTGTACAGCGTCAACTGGACCACGCCGGCCGGCGGCAGTGATTTCTATCTGGACTTCATTGCCTACGACACAGCCGCCGCACCGCTCATTTACAGCGCCACTGTGCTTCGAAGCACCGGCGTCGTCACCGGCGGCAACTGGCGCATTTACGACAACATCGGCGGGTTCAGCACGGCGTCCTCCATCAGCAGCAACGATATTCTGGTAGTCAGCGATTATGCGCTGGGCCAGAAGTTCGCGGCAACGACGTTCGGTGGTGCGACCGGGTTTGTGAACCTGGTCCCCAAGCTGTACGGCGCGGAGTCGTACCTGACCGACGTGGATGTCAGCATTCTGCCGAACGCAATCTACCGGCACTATGTTATCACCGGCGCTGATGTCAACAACCCCAACACGGAAGTCCTGGACCTGGGTGCTTATACCAGCCCTGCGGGCGGACAGTATAGACCCTCTGCTCCGGACCCGCTCCCGTTCCTGAACGGTCTGGGTGTCGGCTCGTACTATGATAGCTTCACGGATGACGGTACCCGCGTGGACGGCGTCCCGTCGGCACCCTCGCAGCAGTATAGCATCTGGCGCGTGCTGTCGCGTGGCCCAGTTCCGGCTTCGCTCTATGCCAGCTATGAGCCAAAGGCTGTGACGCAGCCCGCCGTCAATGACCCCAACACCAACGTCATTGTCCCGGCGGGAACCACCCTGAACGCTAACCGGTGTATTATCTGGCTGTCGCCGTTTACCGGAGATGTCGTCGCCGGCGCGGGAACGCTGGTCGATGCCAGCACGCAGGCCAGCCTTCGCAGCTTTGTTGCGGCGGGCGGGCGGCTGTGCATCACCGGCCAGGATGTCGGCTCGTCACTGACCCAGAACGGTACAGCAAACAACACCGCTGGCTCATTCCTGCCGGATGTGCTGAACGCAACCCTGACAACCTCGAACGGCGGAACTCATCTGCCGGCGAACGGAGCCGTCGCCACCGACGACCGCTTGAGCTTCTCGCCATCCTATGACGGGAACCTTATCGGCGACTTTGAAGAGGAAAACACGGGTAACACTTTCAGCGCCGTTGCGCTGGACCAGCGCTTAATCCGTGTTTCCAACAATTTCGGCGGGAATCTCTTTGCGAATACCTATGTCCCTGACCTGCGAGACGCAGCGAACTGGCGCACAGACGGCTCGCTGGACCAGCTTGGGCCATATGTGCAGCCATTCTACCAGGGATTTTTAGCATACTTTAATGGTGCTTATATCAATGGCCTTCCCGGCAAGGTATCCAGTACCAGCGCATCCAATAGCAGCACTGTGGTCGGCCAGCTTGACACAGTGATGCCAGGCGCGAGCGCTCATATTGATCAAACGCTGGCTCCGTTCACAAACGTCATTCCCCCAGTCCAGAACGGCAACGATGCAGCCGCCACCGCTCCCGGCGGCGCGGGGCTAATCTACTCGGAAACGCCGCTGACGGCGGCGGGCGGCGGCAGCAAGGTCGTTTATGCGACCTTCGGCTTGGAGGGCCTCAGCGCCGAGTTCTACCGGCGCACCATCAGCTTCACGCCGAACTTTGACGTGTACCAAGTCCGCAATGTGCGCCAGGGCCTGATCCACAACATTGTCAGCTACCTGCGAACCGGTACCATCACCGGCACAGTTCGCTCCACAACCGGCAACGGCGTGGCCGGCTCCGGCATCAGCGGTGCAACTGTCTACTTACAGTCGGGCCTCGGCCCGGCCATTCCGGGACGCGGCACGTTCAGCGCAACAACCGACAGCGCGGGCAACTACAGCATCACCGGCATTGAACCGGGCAGCTACACCGTGGCGGCGTACCGTACCGGCTTCCTCGGCGCGACCTCCAACAAAGGCGTCCTGTTTGTTGTGGAAGGCGATACCACGCAGAGCGCCAACTTGACCCTCGCAACTGCTAACCCAGGCATTGTGACCGGCCTGGTCACGGACAACAGCACTCCGGCGAACCCGGTTCCGGGCGCGACCGTCACGTTCTCGTCCACCGACGGCCAGAATTACTCGGCTACGACGAATGCAAACGGCGTTTACACGCTGTCGTCCATTCCGCCGGCCACCTATATCGGCACGGCGACCAAAGCCGGCTTTGGAACCGCGACGTCCCCATCCACCACCGTTACTACCGGCGTCACCGACAATGTCCCCTTTGTTCTGGTGCCGGGGCCAGGCACGGCCAGCGGCACGGTCGTAGACACCAACGGCAACGGCATTGTCGGCGCGACGGTCTTCTTCACCGGGAACGGCCTTGCAACCCCGGTGACGGCAACGACCACAACGGGCGGAGTCTACGCGACGACAAGCCTGTCGCCGGGAACTTACACGGTGGTGGCATCTGCAACCGGCTACGCCACAAGCACGCCGACTCAGGTGACGATCAACAGCAGCGCAAATACCGTAGTCCCGGCCATCACGCTCGGCCTTGCGGTCAACGGCACGCTGGGCGGCCTGGTCACGGCGACCGGCAGCACGACGGCATTGTCCGGGGTGACAATCACGATTGTCAACACGGCCAACAACCAGACAGTCACGACGGTGTCAACCACATCGTCCTCACCCGCCGCACCGAGCGGCGACGGCACCCCGCTGAACTACAGCATCAGCCTGCTGCAAGGCACCTACACGGTCACAGCATCTCAAAGCGGCGTCGTGACGGCCAGCCAGAACGTGACGGTTCCGCCTAACGGCTTTGTCCGTGCCGACTTCACCGGCACGTCCGGTCTGTCGCCGCTGCATACGTTCCCTGCGGGCATCCAGTTCGTGTCCACGCCGTATGACTACTCCGCCCTGGGCTTCAACGGCCTGTTCGGAGCGCTCAACACGGCCCCGGCAGGAACGACGCCGAACGGCAACCGCTCAAACGTCGCGGTATGGAACCCGCTGACGGGGGCGTATGCGCTGGACCCGAACCCTCCTGCCGATACCCTGCGGCCCGGCATCGGCTACTGGGTGTACCTGAAGAGTGCAACGCCGGTCACACAGACGGGAACGTCTCTTACCGGCTCGGTCCAGGTCGGCCTGAACCCGGCCTGGAACCAGATCGGCGTCCCCGCCACGGCAGGCGTTCCGGTCAGCAGCCTGACGTTCACCGGCGCGGATGGCGTCTCGCACTCGTTCGCGGATGCGACGAGCAGCACCTACCATCTGGTCTCGCCGACCTTGTATTCATACAGCGGGGGGGCGTACCAGCCGGTTGGTGCCGGAGCGACACTTCAGCCCTGGCAGGCATACTGGATACAAGTCTATACGCCGGTCACGATGAGCATTCCCACAGGGAAATAACGCGCGAAGATAGCCGGCCTCCCGGCCGGCGCGGGATTTTTGCCCGCGCCGGCCTTGAAGACAGGCAACGATCCTAGGAGGAACTTCACTCAGTGAAACATTTGAAAAAGCATTGGAGCACGCGGCCTCTCAGCTTCCTGCTTTCGGCCTTGATGGCTCTGCCCATCCTGAGCCTGCTTCTTATCCGCATCAGTGCGGTGCAGGCGCAGGGCCTCGCCCCCCGGCAGCCGGTCTGGGCCGTGCTGGATTTTGCCAATCCTTCCGGCTACGGCAGCGGCGATGTCGGGCGGCTGGCGTCCGACTCATTTGTCGTCCAGCTCGCGAAGCTGAACCGTTACACTGTCCTGCCCCGCGAGCAAATTGAGACGGGCATCCAGAATGAAAACCTGACGCCGCCGCTGAACTTGACTTCCATTGAGCGGCTCGGAGCATCGCTTGGCGTGGATGCGATTGTTGCAGGTGAGATTTCGTCCATCTCCTTTTCGCGGGACCGCCGTCAGGCGAGGGTTGCTGTCGCCGTTCGGGTCATTGATCCGAAATCAGGCTACCTGCTGAACGGCGCACTTGCCGAAGGGCTGTCCAACCCGCGCCCAATTCCGGTGGATGACGAAGAGCAGCTTGTGAATGAAGCGTTCGGCAATGCCGCTTTCAACGCCGTCAAGCAGCTCAGTAAGTTTGACCTGCCGGTGGCGACGGTGCTGATTTCCGGCAACAACACGCTGAACGGCAAAAACGTCACCGTCACGATCAACAAAGGGTCGCGCGACGGCATCCGGCCCGGCCTGGATATGCTGGTCAGCCGGCGCGGCCAATATGTCGGCACGATCCGTGTCGGAGAGCCGACCGACAACGACGCAAACTGCGAGATCACGGACATCGGCCTCGGCATTGAGCCGGGGGACCGGGCGACTGCGATTTACCACATGCCGGATTACTCCGTCAACAAAACAACGGGGTCTTACCAAACCGCTTCTGCGGCTGACCTTTCGGCGGATGCGCCGTCGACACCAAGCCATTCCAGCCCGTTCAAGGGTGTGGGCGGCATTTTGCTTGCGGTGCTTGCCGGCGCACTTTTGTTCAGGGCCATCCAAGTGGGGCATCAAGGCACCGACACGTCGCTGGGAGGCGCAAACGTCTCCAACGTCGCCGCGGTTGAAGGCCGGGTAGACGCCATTGGCGGCGGTGCGACCAACATTCCCACCGGCCTCTCGGAAGCGGCGGGCTACCGTCCGGTTGCCGTCAAGATTACGGCAGGCATCGGCGCGATTGACGCTTCGAACTTCTTTGAGTTCCATGTCTACCGCAGCGATGCGCCGACAGACTTGTCCAACGCACAGTATCTTCTCAGCAGCGGCGTCGCCGGCTTCTCCGAGTCTACTGTGTACCAGCTTGGCAACAACACCGGCACGACTACCGGCACGGCAACTACCGGCACTACCGGCACTACTGTAGGTATCGGCGTTCTTGGCATCAACGGCTTCGGTCAGGTGCCGCTTCTCGCCCAAGTCAGCAAGAACCTCAATGTTTTTGACGACTTCAACTTGAAGCAGTCTGTTGTCGCCTCTAAGCCTGACCCATCGGATAGCTCGACGCTTATCACGCTCACGGCTTCCACGTTCGGCATTGTCACAACAACCACTACGGGAACAGCTACGGGAACAACAGGAACGACCACCGTCAACCCGACTTTTGCCGGCGGCATTCCGGGAACTGGGCTGGGCTTTGGCCAGCGTGTGTCCTATGCTATTGAAGGTCTTTACCTTCAGCCGGCGACGCTGAACACCGGTTCGACCACCGGCACGGGCATCAACCCCGGCACGGGAAACACCGGCACGGCTACCGGCACCACGACCAGCACGAACAACGGAGGCAATACAAACGGCACGACCAACGGTGCGACCACGGGAACGACCAACTCAAACGGCGGCACCAGCACAAGCACCAGCACCAGCACGAACACGAGCGGCAACCCGATTGCGGGAAATTATGCCACGTTCCAGCTCACTAGCCTGCGTAACACCAACACGATTACCTATATCGTGCCGGTCGCGCCGACAGCCGGCTCCGTCACTTCCACTGGCTCATCCAACGTCAACATCACCGTGCCGACTACGGCGGGCGCGAACGATTATATTCTGCAAATCAGCAGCGATGTAAACTTCGGCTCCAACACGAAGACGATTGCTGCGGCTGCCGGCGCTTACAACGTGCCAAACGCACAGACAAACCCGAACCAGGAAGGTGTGACCGCCGGATCAATCTCTGTCGCGGCAGGCACAGCGGTTGTGTTCAACAACATCAACCTCAACACGGACTTCCCCGGCAGCACCACGCTCTTCTACCGGGTGGGCGCACGGAACTCAGCGGACAACGGCCAGGCGAACTACGGTAACTCTTATGTCTTCAGCGACCCCATCAACTTGGGGCTGACTGCCTCAACGCTGAAAAGCTCGATTGACAGCCTCCGAACCATTCCGCACCGGGGCCGATTCTAAGAAATGCACCTCACCCGGCGGCAAGCCGCCACCCTCTCCTTGTTAAGGAGAGGGTAGGAGCTTGCGAGGGGGTGAAGTCTCACAAAATGACCAGAGGAAAAAAGAAAATGAACCTCGCCACTCGCCCGTTCACGTTAAGCGGATTGTTCCAGCAGCGCCGGGCCGCCGCCCGGACTTTGGCGCTGGCGCTGTCCCTGCTGCTGCCGTCCGCCGGGACGCTGCTGCTCCCTGCCGCCGCTTTGGCGCAGGGGGCCGCGCCATCTACCGCCGCCGACCTGGCCGCGATCCAAATTCCAACGGTTCCGCAAAACGAAGGCCCGATCCACACAATCCTGATGTTCCCGTTTACGTCTAAAGTGGATGCGTCCTCCGGCTTTGATGGCGAGCTGATTGGGGCGAGGGTAGAAAACGCCATCAAGATGCGTCTGAACACGATTGGTCTCTACAAGGCCGATAGCTTCTCGCCGACTCTGCCGCAGATTCAGCGGGCCGTCACCGACTCCGGAGTTGCCGGCATCACCGAAACCGATGTCGCCCCGCCGTATGACTCCTCTGCAAAAGGGCGCAAGCTGGCGGACCAAATCGCAACCGACGGCTACCTGCTCGGCACCATTGAGGCAGTCCAAACCGACCCGCAGACGCGCACGGTTAGCGTGACAATTACCGCGACGCTGTATTCCACGCAGACAGGCCGGGCCGTGAAAGCGCTGGCTTACACCGGCAAGGGCATTTCCTTCAGCAGCGCGGATGACCCGGCGGCCCTGCTGCAAAGCGCCATCAATGATGCATCCGGCCATGTCGTTTCCGCCCTGAACGGAAGCGTCGCGCAAGCGCCCGTCAAGCGGGACATCCGCGCTCACCACAACAACAAGGTTGGCGAAGTCGTGCTTGCCCTGCTGGTTGCCGGAGCTATTGCAATTGGTGTCACTGCCTCGCACCATTCCAACCATAACAACAGCAGTGGCGGCACGACAACCACAACGCCGGTGACTCCAGTAATTCCGGTCGGCGGCACACCGCCCGCGCCGCCGACGACAGTAACAGGCACCTAAGCCTGACTTCGTCAGCCCGGCATGAGAAATGCCGGGCCTCTTTCTCTTGCGCTTCTTCTCCTTCCGGGGCTTTGCCATGCTTTCTCCAATACGCGCCGCGCTTCTCCTTCTGCTGCTGGCCCTGCTGATGCCTCTGCGGCCCGGTCTTGCCGCCGGTCAGGCAAGCATCACCCTCGCCGCCGCACCGGACGTTATCTACGCCGACGGACGAAGCAGCACGGTCATCACGGCGACAGTGCAGGACAGCGGCGGCCACGCGGCTCCCGACGGCACTTCCGTGCGGTTTACAACAACGCTGGGAACGCTGACCCCGGACACGGCCTCAACCACATCCGGCGTCGCCCGCGTTTCCCTGACCAGCGTGTCCACCGCTGGAACCGCCAGAGTGACCGCCACCGCGTTCGGCAGCGGCGTGGAAGGAACATCGGCTTCCGGCGCGTCCGTGGAGTTCACGGCGGATCGGGAGTCACTGTTTGACAAAGACGCCCGCTGGATACGGATTGACTGCCCCCAGTATTTGATTTACAGTGCGGATACGCGCATCATTGAAGCCGACGGCAAGAACCGCTCCGCGCATTTGGACTACAAGGCGCTGGACATCACTGCCGATGCGCTGCAAGTGGATTTGCAGACCCAAACCGTGCTGGCACGGAACGCCGTTTTGCAGCGGGGCCGCCACACCATGCGGGCCTCAGAAATCCGTTATGATCTGCTGAACTCTTCCGGCACAGCAGTCCTGGCCGGCACGGCGGAGGCCGTTACTGTCACCGGCTCCAATCTGGAGACTATACAGCAGCCGCCGGACCCATCTCAGGTTCCTCTGCTTTTCAACCCCTATCGCTTTGTGGACCTCTCCATCAGCCGCGTCGTCATTTCCGCCCGCGCCATTACCGCGGACCCGAACTCCCAAATCCAGTTCCGGCGGGCGACAATCTACAGCGACGGGCACAAGGTTCTGTCGCTGATGTACCATGTCATGCCGATCAACACGGATCAGCTGTTCGGCCAGCAGCTTGTGGGCGTCGGCTCGGCAGGGATTTTCGTCAATGTGCCGTTTTACTACAATGTCACGACGCACAGCCGGGGGACGGTCTACCTGCGGAATGCTGCCGTGGATGGGGCGGGTCTCGGAAGCACACTCTCGACCGGCCCTTCGTTCTTCAACAGCCAGGTGGGGCATCACGGCATGGCGCTGGATTTGGAGCAGTCGTATGATGTCGGCCACACCGGTTCCGGTCAGCTGACGGTCAGCGGCATCACCCGCTCGGAATGGGGAGCGCAATGGAACCACACGCAGCGCCTGGACCCGCAGACGTCTTCGTATTTTCTTGTGGACTACCCGGAGCATCGCAGCCTATACGCCACTTCCAATGTGTCGCGGCAGTACAACGGGTTTTCGTTCAATGTCAGTGCATCCGGCAGCAATGATCCCGGCAATGGCGGCTACAGCGCCAGCAGCGTGACGATCAACACCTACCTGCAAACGACGCCGCGCATGGTGGGCCATTCCGGGGTAAACTACACGACAGACCTCACCGAACTGCGCGGCCAGTTGTCCGAAACGTCGCCCACCACCGGCAAAGTCATTACGCCGGTGCAGACAACGTCGGCGGACATCCGTTTCTTTACCGCGCCGGTGCATCTGGACAAGCGCACGCAAGTCACCGACTCGATTTCCGTTGGGCAGGCTTACAGCGACACGCAGCGCACATTCGCGCCGACAGTCGCGGCTAACCTCGGCGTGACCCGTACATTCCGCAAGACCGACCTTCTCAGCCTCAATTACTCGTTCAGCTATGACCCGCTGCTCAGTCAACTGGGTACGTCTTCGTCTGGGCTGAACCCGCTGCAAGCACTTCTGCAAAGCACGACTCAGCACCGGCTGACGGCGACCTACACAGCGACCCTGCGTCCGCGCCTGACAACCTCGTTCTCCGGCAGCTACGGCCTGCCGCTGAACGACCACAGCTTGTTCAGCACCGTGCGGTACCGGATCAACAACAACTGGGGCATTGGCCTGACTGCGTCAATGGAGCATTACCTGACCGACAGCTACTATGATACGGAGTATTCAATCAGCCGCCGGATTTTAGGCCGGGATTTGACGTTCTACTATTCCACGCGCACCAAGAAAATCAACTTTGACTTTGCCGGTCTTGGCTGGCAGTAATCGGCTGAAAACAGTATCACGTAGAATAGGCAGACAAAAACCTAGTATATTTGCTTGAACTGTTCTAAAAGTGTAACAAAAACGCAGCAAATAGGGAACATTTGGTCGGCGTTTTGCGTCAAGAAAGACGTGATCTCCTTAACTTGCCTCTCCATTTGTGAGGGCAGCCGCCGCCGCGCTGGGATTGTGTCGGCGGCTCTTTTTGCCTTATAAAATTAAAGAACCTCACCCCGCCATGAATGGCGACCCTCTCCTTAAAAAGGAGAGAGTGGAAACTTGTTTCCGGGTGAGGTTATCTTTTTCTGCCTAGCCTTTTTGCCGTGCTACGACCCGCCGCCGGCGGCTTTGGGCGCTTCGGCGGCTTTCTTCTCTTCAGCGGCTTTGACCGCCTCGGCGGCCTTCTTTTCTTCCTCAGCCTTTTTGGCGGCGTCTGCCGCTGCCTTCGCCGCTTCTTCGGCGGCGACTAATTTATCCACTTCGCTTTTCAGCATCTGCCTCATGCCGTCCAGCGCTTTGTCGTCATCGCCGACAATTTTGTGCAGCACCCGGCCAGTCTTACCGTCCACGAGATACACGCTCGGCAGGTGCGAGACGCCCCACATGCGAGTCTGGTACAGCTCAAAGTCCAGCAGAACTGAGACGTTAGACAAGCCGTGCGCCTCTGCAAACTGCGCCAGCGCCGGGCGGTCGCCTTCCGCCACGCCCAGCGCCGTCCATTTCTGTGTCGGCGTTTCGGCAGTCCATGACTGCACCGTTTCCAGCGCCTTGACCGAAGGTGGGGAGTCCGGCGAGAAGAAGACAACCACTAAAAGGCCCTTGACACGCAGCTTGGTGGTGTACTGATAAATGCCTTTGGTATCGCTCAGGCCAAAGTCTTGAATAGGCCGGGAAGTCCCCGCCGTATTCGCCCCATAAAATCGTTCCGTTAATGCCATAAAGTCTCCTCAAAAAATGATGCGCTGGTAATACTTGGAAGGATAAAAGTGAGGCGAGTAGTTGAAAACCACCCGCTAGGAGAAGAACTCTTCGAGTAGAAGAAAAGCCATTCAGACTTTGTCTTGTGTCCGCAGGACATCTCTCCTAGCGAGTGGTTTTCAACTACTCGCGCTGAAACCTACTTGCGCTGTAAACTAAAAGCATTGTACCCGCCTTCTGCGGCTGCCGTGACTAAAATGGCGGCATCTAAAACTGGTCCAGCGGCGCGACATACGGTTCCCGGTGCGGAAACAGGCGGTCGGCGAGAAGGAGCGTTTGCGAAGCGTCCACAGTGAGAAGGTTTTGGGCGGCGGCGTCCGACGGCAGCAGGTCGCCGAAATAAAGCCGGGCGAGAACGCGGATGTCGGCCTGAAGCCACGGGCCATCGGTGGAATGGGCAGGGATGATGCCGCCCGCAGTCAGAAGCAGCGGCTGCGTGTTCTTTGGGCAAAGTGGGTCGGAGGCGCGAATGGTCAATGTCGCACTAAGCGCGGTCAGCACCGGCACGTAGTGGGCCAAATGCAGGCAGGAAAGCGCGGCTTCTAAATCCACAATCCGCAGCATGACGCCGGGGTCGGGTGTCAGCCCGGCCCAGGAAAGGCCGAAGCGGGTCAGTTGAGTAGGAGATGCCGCCCATTCCACCAGGGCGTCCGGCTGACGGGCCACAAATCCGATCAGGCCGCGCCGGGCGTCATCCGTGCCGGCTTCCATTTCCAGCAGGTGCAGCACGTCATGGCGCTCCCAGATGCAGTAACCCGCGATAGTGCCGCCTCGCTCATACACAAATGCTTCCCGGCCCGGCGCGGGCAGCCGGATGAGCCGCCAGCGGCGCTCGTCGCGCTGAAACGATCCCGTGCCGCCGCGCGTTTCCTGGCTGTGCAGCGCCGCAATCGCGAGCCAGTCCGTATCAAGGGCAGGCCGAACGCCATTGGCTTTGGGAGAGTACGGCAGAGACGCGGGCGCAGAAAGCCAGCGAACAGAGCGCGAGGCATATTCCCAGCCCATTTTCTGATAAAACGGGGCTGAGATTGGGTGCAGCAGGGCGATAGGAAAGCCAAACTCGGCAGACAGCGCCGGAACAGTCGCGGCCAGCAGCGCCGCGGCGTGGCCCCGGCGCTGGAAGGCAGGCCGCGTCGCAACTCCGGCGATACCGGCGGCGGGAATAGGGACGCCGCCGATGCGAAGCGTGGATGGAACGACGGTCAGGCAGGACACGATGCCGACGCCGGGTAAGGGCAGGACGCGCTTGCACGTTAGGTCAAAGTACGGGTCGGCGTAGAAGATGGGCCGCGCGGCGTCCTGATCCAGTCCGAACGCCAGGCAAAGGATTTCCAGCACGGCCTCGGCTTCTTCGGGGCGAGCGGCCCGTGCTGCGTTTGACAATGTTAAGACCTATTGCGCCTTCGGCCAGCGGCTCAGAAACTGGAAGGAAAGAAAGTCCTGGCGCTGAAGCGCCGCCGGGTCAACGATGTCGAACGAAAACGCTTCGGCAAAGCCTTCTTCCAAACTCTCGGCGGCATACTCGGAGACGAGCCGATGCGCCGACTTTTGCCGGTCATAAATGGCCTTGTACCGCTTCCTGTCGTCTTTAGAGAGCAGATCAAACCAAACATAGTGGCCGTATTCGTGGGCGAACGTGGCGTAGTCAATTTGGGTGGGATCGGAGACGCGCAGGAAAATCTGCGGCGGGTCGTCGGTAAAAACGCCGTCTATCTCTTCATCGCTGTCCGCATCGTTTTGCGCGTCATTGTCCGGGTCAGAATGCAGGTAATCGTCCATTGCAGCGTCGGGTAGCGCCTGCACTTCCACTTTGTTTCGCGCTTGGAACCTCACGGGAACATGCTGCTGGAACCAGGAAGACAAAGCGCGTGCGGTCGGTGTCGCTGGGCTATCCACCATCACCTGCGCCGCTGCCGGATGAACCGAAAGCAGGAGTCCCGCCGCCCAAAGCAGAATAGCCCCTAAAATGCAGCGCTTAGTCATGCCTCTATTTTACCACTTTTTGCGCTAGGGAAGGCGACGAAAACATTATGAACACAATCACTCAGGCGCAGGCGATTACGGACGAGACCCCGGCACAGCTTTTGGAGAAGCATTTTGGCTTTACCGAGTTCCGGCCCGGCCAGGAAGTTGTTATTGATGCCCTTCACGAACACAATGCCGCGCTTGCGGTCTTTCCAACGGGGGGCGGCAAGTCGCTGTGCTACCAGCTGCCGGCCCTGCGCTACGAAGGGCTGACTTTAGTGGTCTCGCCGCTGATCGCGCTGATGAAAGACCAGATTGATTTTCTGGTGGGGCACGGCATCGCAGCGGCGCGTCTTGACTCGACTTTGTCCGGCGAGGAAGTGCGGGACGTGACGGTGGGGATCGAAAGCGGCACGCTGAAGCTGCTGTATGTGGCCCCGGAACGCTTCAACAATGAGCGCTTTGTTGGAATGCTCTCGCGCACGAAAATTGCCCTGTTTGCGGTCGATGAAGCGCACTGCATTTCCGAGTGGGGCCATAACTTCCGGCCTGATTATCTTAAAATTGCTGAGGCCGCAAAAACTGTCCATGCCGAGCGGGTGCTGGCGCTGACCGCGACCGCGACGCCGTCAGTCGTCAAAGACATTGAAGCGGCGTTTGCCATCCCGAAAGCCGGCGCGATTGTGACGGGCTTTTACCGGCCTAATCTTAATCTCAGCATCATGCCGGTGCTGTCTGAAGACCGTGACGCCCTGCTGCTGAAGCGTCTGCATAAGCGTCTGCCTGGGCCGACCATTGTGTATGTCACGCTGCAAAAAACGGCGGAGCGTGTGGCGGCCTTGCTGGCCGCAGACGGGTTCCCCGCCGAAGCCTACCATGCCGGGCTGGACGACGCAGTCCGCTCGGCGGTGCAGGACCGGTGGATGGCGTCAGATTCCGGCATTGTCGTGGCAACGATTGCATTTGGTATGGGCATTGACAAATCCGCTGTGCGCTACGTGTACCACTACAACCTGCCCAAATCTCTGGAAAGCTACTCGCAGGAGATTGGCCGCGCCGGGCGCGACGGCCTCAAGTCTACCGTGGAACTGCTGGCTTGTCCCGAAGACGTGCCGACGCTGGAGAATTTCGCGTATGGGGATACGCCGACGGAAGCCGCGCTGAAGTCCCTGCTGGATGATTTGCTGTCACGCGGCCCGGAATTTGATTTGGCGCTCTACGGGCTGTCTAATCAGCATGACATCCGGCAGTTGGTCCTCAGAACGGCGCTGACCTACTTGGAGATAGACGGCGTGTTCAAGCAGGGAACGCCGTTTTACGCGGGCTATGAAGTCCAGCCGCTTCTTTCCCTGCCGTCACTGATTGCCAAGTTTCAGGGCGTTCATGCCGACTTCGTGCGCGATCTTTTTGCGTTCGCTCGGCGCGGCACCGTCTGGTACGCGCTAAATCCCGACGAGGCCGCCGAATCGCTTGGCGTAGACCGCCGCCGTGTTGTCCGCGCGTTGGAGCATCTGGAAGAGCAGGGCTGGGCCAAGCTGAAAGTGGCCGATGTCCGCCAAAGATACACACGCGGCCATGAGACCGAAGACGCCGATGCCCTCGCCGCCGATTTGGCCGAACGCTTCACCCGCCGCGAGCAGGCGGAAATCAAGCGCCTGGGCATGGTGCTAAAGCTGGTGACGCGCGAGGGCTGCCAGACCAATGCCTTAGTCGGCTACTTCGGCGAAAAGCGCACCGAGCCGTGCGGTCACTGCACTTACTGTTTGACAGGCCGTGCCGCCGTCCTGCCGCCGGTTCCCGACCCGCCTGCCCCCGAAGACCTTTTAGACATCTCCGCCTGGAAATCGCTGCTGGCTTCCCACCCCGATGCCCTCGCCGACCCGCGCCAGCAGACCCGCTTTCTGTGCGGCCTGACCAGCCCGGCCCTGGCCCGCGCCCGCATCAGCCGCCACGCCCTGTTCGGCACACTGGAAACCCTGCGCTTCGGCGACGTGCTGGCCTGGTGCGACAGTCAGTAAGCTTGACCCCCTCGCCCCCAATCGAGGGACGAGCGGGAGGGGTTCCTGTTCCCCCATCATTGGGGGCGAGGGGGCATCTTCAGGAACGCTCTTTCTAACGCCACCGCAGCGCCGACACCGAGCGTGTAGCAGACCAAGTTGGACCAGTGGAACCCGCTGCCGAAGACAAGCGCTCCGGCGCGGGAATGCCGGGCGGCGACCAGCCAGGGGACTTGAACAAACTTCAGGAACTCGATGCCGAAGCAAAACAGCCCAGCGATTAAGGCCGCGCGAAACGTGGACAGGCGCGGGAACAGAAATCCAACCAGCCAGAAGGCCATGACGGCGTAGAGAACATCCCCGGCATTCTTCGCCAGCCACGCCGGGAGCAAGGACGCAAACCTGCGCGAAGCCAGACCGGCAGCAATGGTGAGGCCGATCAAAGCGGCATAAGTAGATCGGTTCCGCGTCTGCGGGACGAGCATGGCTGTTTTATATCCAAAGAGAAGGGCGCGGCTTAGGCCACGCCCGTTTTGTATCTGAAGGACTTCTGCTTAGGGGCCGGCGGAGGCGGCGACGGCGGTCCAGCCGGGGTAGGGGCCGTAGTTCTGGAAGGCAAATGCGCCTGTGCCGGTGTCTACCGACCAGAGGCTCAGGGTGCCGTCGGTATAGTCCCACAGCAGGTGCGAGATGTTGTCGGGGCCGGTGGCGAGGCCAAGAGCATCCCAGCCTGGATAGGGGCCGTACTCAAAGTGCTGGTAGGTCGTGTCTGCGTTCACGTTCCACAGCGACGCCTGCCCGCTGGTGTTGTTCCACAAAATATGCGGCACGGAGTCCGCGCCGGCGGACAGCGCGGTCGCGGTCCAGCCCGCAAACGGGCCGTACAGCGTGCTGGTTGCCGTGCCGCCGGGCGCGGCGGAGGGCGCGACACTGGACAAGGCAATCTCGCCGTCGGCACTGTGGTTCCACAAGAGGCTCGGCAGGCTGTTTCCGCCGACAGCCAGCGCCGTGGCGGTCCAGCCGGGGTAGGGGCCGAAGTCCTGATACAGGAAGCTGCCGTCGGCGTTGACGCCCCAGAGCGACGCCGTGCCGGCGCTCAAACTGCCGAAGCTGCCCGCGTTCCCGTAGTTCCACAGCACGTCCGGCAGGCCAGATGGCCCGGCGGCGAGAGCGTCGGCGGTCCAGCCGGGGTAGGGGCCGTACTCCTGATGCGTAAAGCCTGCGCCATTGACCGTCCACAGGGCAATCTCGCCGTCGGACGTGTGGTTCCACAGCAGGTGCGTCAGGCCATCCCCGCCGGACGCCACTGCGGTTGCGGTCCAGCCGGGGTAGGGGCCGTAGTTCTGGAAAGTAAAAGCGCCGTTCGTGTCCACCGACCAGAGCGACGCCGTGCCGTCGGTCTTGTTCCACAAAATATGCGTATGCGAGGTAATCAGCCGGAACACCGTACCGTCATTGTTGATGCCCCCAAGACCGGCTGTTCCGTAGACTAACCCGTCACTGCCTATTGTCAGCGGTCCTTCCGGGAAAGCGCCGTCGGTGTTTATGTTGGTCAGTGGGTAGCCAGTTGCTGTGGGGCCAAATGTATGCAGCACTTGGAAAATCGTGCCGTCTGGACTGACCCGGAATACTGTGCCGTTTGCGTTTGCGCCGCCGATAGTGGCTGTGCCATAGAAATATCCGTCCCCGGCTTGAGATAAACCCTGTGGGCTGATGCCGTCGGAGTTGATGTCGCTTGCCGTATAAACGGAAGGGGAGGCAAAAGAGTGAAGCACAGTAAAGCCGGTGCCGTCGGCATTGATTTTAAATAAAGAGCCTGTCCCATTTACCCCGCCAATACTCATTGCGCCGTAGAGTGCGCCATCCAAGCCAAGCGCCATTGGGCCATTTGGAAGGGCTGAACTTGACTGGTTTGAGTCAGAGCCGATATACACCGTGTAAAGCGTTGCAAAGCCGGTGCCGTCAGTGTTGATCTTAAAAACCGTGTTTGCGGCTGGCTGCAAACTGCTGTTGCGAGTGGTGCCGTACAAAACCCCGTTTGGCCCAAGCGTCAGCGCACTGGGTGTTGCGCCATTGGCGTCAATAGTTCCATTGCTGCTGCTGCTGCTGTTGAAGACATGGATAACAATGAAAGCCAGCCCATCGGGTGAGATTTTAAAGAGCGTTCCCGCGTTCCCTGTTCCGCCAAAAGCCGTCGCTCCATAGAAGTACCCATCACTGCCCTGCACGAGCGGCCCTGACGGAGTATTGCCATCAATGTCGGAGTTCGTGCCGCCGAAGGTGTGAATCGTCGTCAGCCCAGTTCCATCTGTATTGACACGAAAAATTGAGCTGCTGCCGCCATAGTTGGCAGTTCCGTATAGGACACCGTTGCTGCCTTGAATGAGGTTGTTTGGAAAGCCGTTGTTGTCGCCAAACGAGGCAAGAACTGCGAAGCCGCTGCCATCAGGACGAACTCTGAAGAGGTTGCCGACGTTGAATGATCCCCCCACTTGAGCCGTGCCGTAAAAGAACCCATCGCTGCCTAGAATTAGGTCACTCGGCTGGCTTCCCTCATTGAGAGAGGCTGAGTTGTTGAAAGTGTGCGTGACAACCAGCGCTGGCGGGGGCGGCGGGGTTTGGGCGTTTAGTCTGCCGGCAAGGGGCAGGCAGGCTAAAGGCAAAAGCAGGGTGCAGAGGCGGCGGGTCAGGCGGGACGGGAGCGGAATAAACATGGCGTCTCCTGTGACAAGGGGCAGAAAATCAGTGCGACACATGGAGAGGAAGTCTGGCCGCCAACACAATTATAACACGCCGACGCGCCGATGGCAAGAAGGCATAGGGCATTGCCAGGGAAAAGGCGTTATCGGGTAAAATGGGGCGTATGAACCCAATTGACATTGAGGCATTAGAGTACCACCAGAAAGCGCCGCACGGCAAGCTGGAAATTGTGCCGACAAAGCCCTGCTTCACCCAGCATGACCTCGCCCTGGCATACACCCCCGGCGTCGCCGCGCCCTGCCGGGCAATCCAGCAGAACCCCGAAGATGCGTTCTTATATACCGGGCGCGGCAACCTGGTAGCCGTCATCACGAACGGAACTGCTGTTCTGGGTCTCGGCAGCATCGGAGCGCTGGCTTCTAAACCTGTGATGGAAGGGAAGGCGCTGCTGTTTAAGCGGTTTGCGGATTTAGACGCAATTGATCTGGAGCTGGACACGGACGACCCGGAGAAGTTTATCCAGGCGGTTCAGTTGATGGAGCCAAGCTTCGGCGGGATTAATTTAGAGGACATCAAAGCGCCGGAATGCTTTGAGATTGAAGCGCGGCTGCGGGAAGCCATGAATATCCCGGTGTTCCATGACGACCAGCATGGAACAGCGATCATTTCCGGCGCGGCGCTTCTGAACGCATTGGAACTGGTGGGTAAGCAGATTGAAGATGTTCAGATTGTCTTCAGCGGGGCCGGCGCAGCGGCGATCGCTTCGGCCCGCTATTACTGCGTTTTAGGGGCGAAGCGCGAGAATATACTGATGGCCGACATTCACGGGGTCGTGCGCCCAGACCGGGAGCCGAAGCCGGACGCGGTTCAGGCGGAGTTTGCGGCCCGCACAAACTGCCGCACTCTGGCGGATGCGTTAGTGGGGGCGGATGTGTTTATCGGCCTGTCGGCAGGCGGCATTGTTTCGCCGGCAATGATTGCGCCGATGGCTCCTAGTCCGATTATCTTTGCCCTGGCGAACCCGGACGCCGAGATTGCCTATCCCGATGCAAAGGCCGCCCGGCCTGATGCCCTGGTCGCCACGGGGCGCTCGGATTTTCCGAACCAGGTCAACAACGTGCTTGGCTTTCCGTTTCTCTTCCGGGGCGCGTTAGATGCGCGGGCGACGGAAATCAACGAGGCGATGAAAATGGCGGCGTCGCGGGCGCTGGCGGCGCTGGCGCGGGAAGACGTGCCGGACGCAGTCGCCAAAGCTTACGGCCTGGACACGCTTCAGTTCGGCCCGGATTATCTGATTCCGAAGCCGCTCGACCCGCGCGTCCTGCTTTGGGTCGCGCCCGCCGTGGCGCTGGCGGCGAGAGAGTCCGGCGTGGCCCGCATCCAGATTGACATGCAGAAGTACCCGGAGCTGCTGGAAGCGCGGCTCGGCAAGTCCCGCGAGATGATGCGGATTGTCTTCAACAAAGCCAAAGCGGACCCCAAGCGGATTGTGCTTGCCGAAGGCGAACAAGAAAAAATGATTCGGGCTGCGTATCAGCTCTCGGAAGAACGCATTGCCCGCCCCGTGCTGCTGGGGAATGCACAGGCCATCGCGGCTAAAGCCGCCGCCATGCTGCTCCATTTAAAAGGGGTCGAAGTGCTTGATCCCGCCCAGTCGCCCCGGCACGAAGATTACTTGACCCACCTGCTGCGCCTGCGGCAGCGCAAAGGTGTCACCCGCCGCGAAGCCGAGGAGCTGATTCAGCGCCCAGACTATTTTGCCTCTGTGATGGTGGATTTGGACGAAGCCGACGGCATGGTTTCCGGCATCGGCTCGCATTACCCGGACGGCCTGCGTCCGCCGCTGCAAATCATCCGCGCCGCGTCCGGCGGGCGCAATGTCGCGGGCGTGTATTTAGTGGCGACCCGCCAAAAGGTGCTGTTCTTCGCCGATACAACAGTCAACATTGACCCGGACGCGGAAACGCTTGTTGAGATCGCGCTGCTGACCGCCCAGCTTGCCGAAAGCTTCGAGATCAAGCCACGGATTGCCATGCTCTCGTTCTCTAATTTCGGCAGCGTCCGCCATCCCCGCGCTGATAAGATGCGCCGCGCCGCCGAGATTTTAGCGGAACGCGCCCCGGATTTGCATGTGGACGGCGAGCTTCAGGCAAACACCGCGTTAGTGGAAGAGATTTTGAACGGGACGTATCCGTTTAACCGCCTGGGCGCGGAAGCCAATGTTTTGATCTTTCCAAGTCTAGAAGCCGGCAACATCGGCTACAAGCTGGTGCAGCAGCTCGCGCAGGCGGAGGTCATCGGCCCGATTTTGGTGGGAATGCGAAAGCCGGTTCATGTCGTGCAGCGCGGCGATGAAGTCAAAGACATTGTTAACCTGGCCGCCCTTGCCGTGCTGGAAGCGCAGCACCGGGAGCTGGCGCGGGCGTAGGCAGGGACATGCCGCTACTTGCCGAACCCCCAAAGGGTCTTTTTGATGGCGTGGCTGACCGGAGAAGGCCCGATATTGGGGACGAGGCCGACCGAGTCTGCCGCCGCGCCTACTTTTAAGACTGTTTTGCCGCCGTTGACTACGGTTTTTTTGACGGGATATGCTAAGGCTTGAATGGCCTTGCCGCCGTTAATACGCGGCAAATGAATGCTGGGCAGAAGATGGGGCCATGCCATTGCCTGCGCTGCTGGAATGAGCATTACCGATGCGAGAAAAAGAGCAAGATAAGTCTGGCGTGTCATGCGTGCGCCTCCCAGCGTTTTTGTGTCGTCGTCAGCTGTATTCTCGGCATTTTTGTGCTTCTTCGCCATTGTAACACGTCTTAGAAGCATCTGCAAGTTTTTAATGTTTTTTCTAAATAAAGCCCCATAGGAACAAAACTCATGCTAAATCAACCACTTGCCGACCCAAAGCAGACTTTGGAGCGGACCAGCTTTCAGACCAGCGCCGTTTGGACGCCGGAGCTTCAGCTCGGCTCCGATGCTGCGATGTGCTACGGGATTGATCCGACGCTTGCGGAGCGCATCGCGGGCTGGAAGGCACAGGGGTACCGGGTTCATGTGATGACCGGCGTGTCGTGGGGCGAATATCAAGACTACTTATATGGCCGTTTTGACGGCGTCAACCATGAGGATGAGGCGCAGACTGAGCGCAGCGGCAGGAAAATCTCGCACGGCGGCGACGTGTATTATATGTCGCCCGGCGAGAGTTTTGGAAAGTTCCTGTCGCAAGGGGTCAAGCGGGCGCTCGATGCCGGGGCGGAAGGCATCCATCTGGAAGAGCCGGAGTTTTGGGTGCGCGGCGGCTGGAGCGAGGGGTTTCGGCGCGAATGGAAAGCTTATTATGGCGAAGACTGGACCCCGCCGGATTCGTCGCCCGACGCTCAGTACCGGGCGTCTCAGCTTAAGTATTACCTGTACCGGCGGGCATTAACGCAGATTTTTGACTTTGTGAAAGCCTACAATCAAGAGCATGGAACCAGCGCTAAGTGCTATGTCCCGACCCACAGCCTGATTAATTACGCGCACTGGGCGATTGTCAGTCCGGAGTCAAGCCTGCTGGAAGTCGGGGCGGACGGCTTTATCGCTCAGGTCTGGACCGGCACGGCCCGCGAGCCGAATGTCTACGAAGGCCGCAAGAAAGAGCGGACATTTGAGACGGCCTTTTTGGAATACGGCGCGATGATGAACGTCGTCCGGGCAAGCGGCAAAACGGTCTGGTTCCTGAACGACCCGATTGAAGACAACCCCGATTATTCCTGGCGCAACTACCGGGCAAACTGGGAAAGCACGCTGACGGCGTCGCTGCTGTGGCCGCAGGTCTGGCGTTTTGAGGTGATGCCCTGGCCGGAGCGCATCTTCCGGGGCAAATACCCGAAGCTTGACCGGGCCGAGCGCACCGCCGGGAAGCCTGTGGAGAAGGAGCCGCTGCCAAAGGCTTACGGCACCGAGCTGATGGCGGTGATTAATGCGCTAAACGACATGGACCAGCCGGAAACCGAGTGGACCTGCGGGACGCAGGGTGTCGGCATTGTAGTTGCCGACACGATGATGTTCCAGCGCGGCGGCCCGTCGCCGTCCGACCCGAACCTCGGCTCTTTTTACGGCCTGGCAATGCCGCTCTTAAAGCGCGGCCTGCCGGTCGAGCCGGTTCAAATGGAGAACGCGCCGCTGCCCGGCGCACTCGCCCCCTACAAAATCCTGCTGATGACCTACGAGGGCATGAAGCCGGCGTCGGCGGAGGACAGCCGGGCGATTGCCGAGTGGGTCAAGAGTGGCGGGGTTTTAGTGTTCATGGATGACGACAAAGACCCGTTTAACCAAGTCCGCGCCTGGTGGAACACCGCCCCGCAGTTTTATCCGACCCCCCGCGCCGCCTTCTTTGACCACTTAGGCATTGACGCAGACACGCCCGCCGGGATGCACCAAATTGGACAAGGCACGCTGATTTACGACATCGCCAGCCCTGCCGCGCTGACTTATCAGGCTGAGGGAGCCGCCCATACCCGAAGCCTCGTTCAGAGCGCCTGCCGTCCCGCCGGCATTACGTATGAGGAGACTAACTTTTTATCTTTGCGCCGTGGCCCGTATGTTGTCGCGGCGGGTTTGGACGAGTCGCTTCCTGACCCGCCGCACCTATTAACAGGCCGCTTTGTGAACCTCTTCGACGCCGATTTGCCGATTGTAACTTCCGTCACCCTGACCCCCGGCCATCGGGCGCTGCTGTTAGACCTTGACCGCATTCCAGGCCAGAACCCCATAATCCTCGCGGCAGCCTGCAAGACGCTCGGCGCGGAAACCCTTACGGACGGCGGCTTTCGGTTCCATGCCGCCGGACCTGACCAGACCGAAGCCGCCGTCCGACTGCGCCTCGACGCCCCGCCGCAATCCGTCACCGTCAGCGACAAGCCACTTCCGCCAGAGTCTCAAGTTTGGGATGCTGGCAGCAGCACCCTCCTGCTGCGCTTCCCCAATTCCGCTTCCGGCCATTGGGTCACACTGCGCTGACAAGTGCCTCAAAAATCGTTTCAGCGGGATGCGGCGGCGAGTTTGATCAGCTCGCTGCCGATGCGCCCTAGCGGCAGGACTTGCTCTGCGGCTCCCAAAGCAATCGCTTCGCGGGGCATCCCGAAGACAACGCAGGTGGCTTCATCCTGCGCGATGGTGTGTGCGCCGGCGTCCCGCAAAGCCTTCAGGCCGGATGCGCCATCGTCGCCCATGCCGGTCAAAATTGCGGCGACGGTGTTACGGCCGGCCTGTTTCGCGCATGAGTCAAACAAAACGTCCACCGACGGGCAGTGGCGCGAAACGCGCGGGGCGATGGCAACTTGAACCCGGTACTCCGCGCCGGAGCGCACCACTGCCGTCTGCTTGCCGCCCGGCGCCAGCAGAACATGGCCGGGCAGAATGCGGTCGCCGTCTTCGGCTTCCTTGACCCGGAGCGCACAAAGCCGGTCCAGCCGCTCGGCATAGGAAGTCGTGAAGCCCGCCGGCATGTGCAGAACGATGACCACGCCCGGCGAGTCGGCAGGCAGCCCGGCAAGAACTTCTTTAATCGCTTCCGTGCCGCCGGTGGACGCGCCGATGGCGATAATCTGGTGGGTCAGCCGGTAGGCAGCCGCGCCGCCGAGCGGAGGCGCAGACAAAGAGGGTGAAGGCACGGAAGTCGGGCGGGAAGAAGGCATCAGGCGGGAAACGCGCACGCGGGAAGCGGCCTTGACTTTGGCGATGATCTCCGCCGCGCCGCCGGCGACTCCTGAAAGCATGTCGAGCGTCGGCTTCGGAAAGAAGTCTACCGCGCCAAGCTCCAGCGCCCGCAGCGTCACTTCGCCGCCGCGCTGGGTCAGCGATGAGACCATGACAACCGGCATCGGGTGGCCGTGCATCAGCTTTTCCAGAAATGTCAGCCCGTCCATGCGCGGCATTTCCACGTCCAGCGTCAGCACGTCCGGCTGAAGCTGCTTGATTTTGTCGCGGGCGAAGTAGGGGTCCGGGGCCGTGCCGACAACTTCAATGGCGGGGTCCGATTCGAGTATCCGCGTCAGAATCTGGCGCATTGCCGCGCTGTCATCCACAATCAGCACGCGGGTCTTGCTTGCTTCCATGACAAGTCTCCTTGATGGTATGAAAGAGGCCGGGGTTGTAGAAAACCCCGGCAAAGTGATGTCCTTCGGACAAGGAGAAGGTCAGCTCTTTCATCCTCATTTTTGTCCGAAGGACATCTCCTGCCGGGGGTTTTCTACAACCCCGGCATTCCTGCCTCAAATAACGTGACGTTCTAAAATAACGTGACGTTGCTGTCGTCAGCCGGCGGAGCAGGCCGGGGTGACGGGCGCAGGCGGGCGCGTTCCGTGCGCTCTAAAGCGTCCATTTCGCTGCGGTCCGAGCCGGTGTCCGACAGGCGCTTCAGAAGTGTTCGGCCCGTGTCGGTAAAGAAATATACTTCGCGGGCGGCGTAGCCGCCTAGATCGCGGGAAACAATCGGGATGCCTTCGGTTTCCAGAAAGTGCAGGGCGAACTTGATGTTGCTTTGCGGCACGTTGCCGTCGGTCTCGCGCATCCGCAGGACATGGCCGCCGCCGAAGACTTTGGCTTCCAGCAGTCCCCGCGCCGCCCCGTGCGCCATGCAGTCGTTGATCAAAAGCTCCATCGCATGAACGCCGTAGCGGGCGCTGACGGCGTCGCCGGAGCTGCCTGCCGGCAGCAGAAAGTGGTTCATGCCGCCGACCTGGGAGCGCGGGTCCCGCAGGCAGACCGCGATGCACGAGCCAAGCACGGTGCGGACAACGCCGGGAGTGCGTCCGGCCCAGACGCCGCCGATATGGATTTTGTGCAGGGGCCGCCCGCCCGTGTCAAATGGTGGCGCGGCCTGGCGTGGAGAAACACTCATGCGGCCCGCTTTCCGGCGCTTTGGGACCCGTCGCGCAGCCGGTAGATCGTATGGCCGACCGAGTCGAATGCCTCGTTTTGCCCGTGCAGCGACTCAGAATGGCCTAAAAATAAGTAGCCGCCGGGCCGCAGGCGCTCCTGAAACCGGGCAAACAGCCGCTGCTGGGTCGGCTTGTCAAAGTAAATCACAACATTGCGGCAGAAGATCATGTCAAAGCGAGTGGCCGGCTGAAGCGGCCATTCTTCCAGCAGGTTGATCTGGCGAAACGTCACCTGCGAGCGCAAAGCCGGCTTGACTTGATACAGCTCCCGGCTGTCGCCCGTGCCGCGCAGAAAGTGGCGGCGCAGGCAGTCCGCTGGGATCGGCGCGACCCGGTCGGCGGGGTAGACGCCGCGCTCGGCTTGGGCCAGAACATTGGTATCAATGTCTGAGGCAAGCTGGCGCACATCCCAGTTTCCTTTTCCGTCTAAACTCTCCGCAAGAGCGATCCCAAGCGTGTACGGCTCTTCGCCGGACGAGCAGCCGGCGTGCCAGACCCGCAGGCGCGGCGAGCGCCCCTCGGCCTGCGCTTGACGGGCGAGATCGGGCAGAATCTGCTGGGTGACGAACTCAAAATGGTGCGGCTCCCGAAAAAAGTCCGTTTTGTTGGTCGTGATGCAGTTAATGAATGTCGCCGTTTCGTCGTCGCCGCTGCCGAGGCTGCTGACAAGGCGGTGATACTCCGCGAAGGTCGCAAAGTGGTAGAACCGCAGGCGCTTTTGCAGGCGCGACTGGACAAGCTGGCGCTTGCCGTCGTTCAGAGCAATTCCGGTCAGCTTGTAAATCAACGCCCGGAAGCCGTCGAATTCCTTGTCCGTCAGCGTCAGTTCTTCCATAGATTTATCAGTGAGCAGTCTGAAAGAGGTGCAGTGTGCAGGAACCCGGCAGTGCACTCTGAACCCGGCACTGGAAGTGCCGGGCTACTATCGCGTCGAAGTCGCTCCGCGACTAAATGCCATCGGCATTCGGCTTATCTTTAGTCCCGTAGGGACTTTCACTAAAGAGTAGCCCGGCACTTCCAGTGCCGGGTCATTCGCCCGTGCCGGGTCATTCGCCCGTGCCGGGTCATTCGCCCGTGCCGGGTCATTCGCCCGTGCCGGGTTATTCTATGACCGTACTAAAACTCCTCAAACCCGTCGTCTGAGGTGTTCTGCCGGGGCGTGAAGCGCGGCGCGGGCCGGGCCGGGGCCATCCTGCCGGCGGAAGGCCGGGAAGCCGGCGCTTTCGACGCAGACGGACGCGCTGCGGGCGCTTTGGCGGCAGGCGCGGCCTGCTGGTTGGCAGCGTCTTCCAGATAAACGTCGTCAATTTGGAACTGGCGCACCAGTCCTTGCAGCTCGCGGGCCTGCTGAGTCATCGCCTGGCTGGATGCCGTGGCTTCTTCCACCAATGCGGCGTTCTGCTGGGTGATCTGGTCCATCTGGATGATGGCCTTGTTGACCTGCTCGATGCCCGCCGACTGCTCCTGGGAGGCCGCCGAGATCTCCGCAATGATGTCGGCCACTTTCTTGACTGATCCAACAATCTCATCAAGCTGCTGCCCGCTTTGGTTGACCAGGCTGCTGCCTTCCTGCACCTTTTGAACGCTGTCCTGCACCAGCGCTTTGATTTCTTTAGCGGCAGTCGCGCTGCGTCCGGCCAGGTTGCGGACCTCGGTGGCGACGACGGCAAAGCCGCGCCCCTGCTCGCCGACGCGGGCCGCTTCCACGGCGGCGTTCAGCGCCAGCAGGTTGGTTTGGAACGCGATTTCGTCAATGACGGAGATAATATCAGCGATACGCTTGGAGGCTTTGTTGATCTCTTCCATCGAAGAGACGGCGCTGCTGACCACCGAGCCGCCCTTTTCGGCGACTTCGCGGGCCTGGGCGGCAAGCTGGTTGGCTTGCTTGGCATTGTCGGCGTTCTGCTTGACCGTGGATGTCATTTCTTCCATGCTGGACGCCGTTTCTTCCAGGCTCGATGCCTGCTCTTCAGTGCGCTGGGCCAAGTCATCGTTGCCGGCGGCGACTTCGGAAGAGGAGTCGACAATGCTGCTCGACGCAACCTGCACCTGGGCAACAAGCTGGGACAGGTTGGAAACCATGTCGTTGAGAGCGCCCGCAAGCTGGCCGATAGCGTCGTCCTTTTCCACGGGGATTTGCCGGGTCAAGTCGCCGCCGGTAATGGCGAGCGCCGCCGACTTCATTTCGTCCACTTTGACCAGAAGATACTGGCCTTCTTCGACCTGGGCCTGGATTTTGGCTTCCATCTCTAAGCGCTCGGTGATGCGCTCCCAGTAGACTGCATATCCAGTCACTTCGCCTTGATCGTTCTTTGTGCTGGTGACAGTGACATCGCAGGTGCAGGGGCCGGTTTTGATGTTCTTGCGGTACGGGTGATTGCGGGCGTCCGACGCCCGCCGGAACTCTTCCGGCTCGTCGGTGAACAGCCAGTCTAAGGACTTGCCGGCAATGTCTTTAGCCCGGAAGCTGCTCCAGCGGGCATCGTGCCGGTGCAGGTTCGGCTCCATGAACGCCAGCACGTCGCAGCTTTTCTTGTTGGCGTACAGGACATTCCAGTCCATGTCGCACAGGAATGTGTTCGCCGTGGAGTTTTCAAGCGTCGTCACGAGCTGCTGAACACGCGCTTCCTGGGCCACTTTATCTGTGATGCGCTCCCAGTAAACCGCGTAGCCGCTAACTTCGCCTTGTTCGTTCTTTGTGCTGGTGACGGTGACGTCGCAGGTGCAGGGGCCGGTTTTAATGATGCATTGGTAAGGGTGCTGGCGCGGGTCGGACGCTTTGCGGTAATGCTCCGGCTCATCGGTAAACAGCCATTCCAGGGATTTGCCGACAACATCCGCCGCATAAAACGATTTCCAGACAGGGCTGTGGCGATGCAGGTTCGGCTCCATGAACGCCATGGTCTCTTGGGCTTTTTCGTTTGCGTACAGGACGTTCCAGCCCAAATCGCACAAAAACGTGTTAGCTGTGGAATGGTCCAGCGTCACCATGAGCTGCCGGGTGCGCTTTTCCTGGGCCAGCTTGTCGGTAATCCGTTCCCAGTCCACGCCGTAGCCCAGCAGGTTCCCGGCGCTGTCTTTGAGCGCCGTAATTGAAATGTCGCAGACACACGGCCCGGTTTTAATGATGCCCTGGTACGGCTGATGGCGCGGGTCGGTGGCCCGGCGGAACTCCATCGGCTCATCGGTGAACAAAAACTCCAGTGACATGCCGGCCACGTCCGCCGCATGGAACGATTTCCAGGCGTCTGCGTGCCGGTGCAGGTTCGGCTCCATGAACGCCAGCATGTCATAGCTTTTTTTGTTGGCATACACAATGTTGAAGTCAGGGTCGCAGAGAAATGTGTTGGAGCGGGACAGCTCAAGCGCCGCCGCCGCGGCTTCCATTTGCGGGAAAACAGGTGCGGCGGGCTTAGTGTTGACTAGGGACAGCCGAGGACGCGGTGTGCGGGGCGCAGGTTTCGCCGGCGCGGCAGGCGCGGTTTCAGGGGCGGCGGCAGTGGGAGTTTTCTTGGCGGCAGCGGCCATAATTGTTGGTCCTTTCGAGAGCAGAAAAATAGAAGCGCGGTTTAGGCGGCCAGCGCGAGCGGGCTGTATTCGCCCAAGAGAACTGTGTCAATATCCAGCAGCGTGATGAGGCTCTCGCCGCGCTTTGCCATGCCTTGCAGCATACTGGTGCTCATGGACGCGCCGAAATCTGGCGCGGGCTGAATGTCGGACAGCGGGATGTTGACGACTTCCGAGACGCTGTCCACGATCATGCCCATGACGCGGCCCCGGACAACGATCACGACAATCGCCGTGAACTGGTTGTATTCCACGCTGTCCAAGCCGAACTTGCGGCGCAAGTCTATGATAGGAACGATGGTTCCGCGCAGGTTCAGCACACCGACCACATCGGGCGGGGAATTAGGAATGCGCGTCGTCGGCACATAGCCTTTGATTTCCTGAACTTTCAGGATGTCTACGCCGTATTCTTCCTCGCCCAGCGAAAACGTCAAAAACTGGTTGGCGTCGGCGGATGCGCCGGTGTCGCTCGCCGCCGGGGCGGCTTCTTTCAGTGCCATAATTTCTCCTTAAACTCTTTCGCTAAAAGTGGCTAATCCCAAAAGTTGTCGGCGCCTGGAGCGGCGGCAGCGTTAGGCCGGGCGCAGACCGCGCCGCGCACCAAAGCCGGCACGTCCAAAATCAGCGCGACCCGGCCATTGCCAAGAATAGTGGCTCCGGCGATGCCGGCAACCTTGCGGTAGTTGGTTTCCAGGCTTTTGATGACGACCTGGGACTGGCCGATCAGCTC
The DNA here is from genome assembly GCA_964243345.1 of uncultured Armatimonadales bacterium. Taxonomy (GTDB): domain Bacteria; phylum Armatimonadota; class Armatimonadia; order Armatimonadales; family Capsulimonadaceae; genus JANXMY01. The sequence continues at coordinate 38,812 of CAXTER010000001.1, read as the reverse complement.
ATCCACCAGCAGCGCGACTTTGCGCTTCTCGCTTTCGACAATGACAAACAAGCCGCGTGCCGGATCGGAGGAGCGCGGGGGCGTGCCGAACTCCCGGTACAAGCGCAAAATCGGCAGCACTTCGCCGCGCACCAAGACAACTTCGGCCTGACCCGCGACCAGGCGAATGTCGGCGGCGCGGGGCTGGATGCTTTCAATAATGCTGGTCAGCGGCAGGACATAAGTTTCGTCGCCCACCGACAGCGAGAGGCCTTCCAAAATCGCCATTGTCAGCGGCAGGCGGATGCGAAAGCACGTCCCCTGGCCCGGCGTGGACGTGAGCGTGATGGTCCCGCCAAGCGCCTGGACGCCCTGGCGCACAATGTCCATGCCGACGCCTCGGCCTGATAAATCCGTGACTTGGGCCGCCGTGGAAAAGCCGGGCTGAAAGATAAAGTTGTAGATGGTTTCATCGGAGGGCGCGTCGCCCTCGGAAACCCAGCCGCGCTCAACGGCCTTCTTTAAGATGCGCTCTTTGCTGAGGCCCTTGCCGTCATCGGCCACTTCAATCACAATGCTGCCGCCATCGTGGACGGCATGAAGCGAGACTTGTCCGGTGTCCGGCTTGCCCGCCGCCCGCCGCTCTTCCGGCGTTTCCAGCCCATGATCCACCGAGTTGCGGACTAAATGGGTCAGCGGGTCGGCAATGGCTTCAATGACGCCTTTGTCCAGCTCGGTTTCCTCGCCGGACATCTTGAGATCAATCTTCTTGCCGACTGCCGCCGCCAAATCCCGAACCAAGCGTGGAAATCGCCCGAAAGCGTGCTTGATCGGCAGCATCCGCACGGCCATGACGCGCTCTTGCAGCTCGCGCGACGCTTGCTCCATTTCAGCGACGGCTTCAATCAGCCGGGGCAGCTTTGCCATTGAAAAGTCCTGCATGACCTCGTTGAGCATGGACTGGTTGATGACCAGCTCGCCAACTAAGTTAATCAGCTTGTCTACTTTGTCTGTCGCCACGCGCAGGGTCTGCGTCTCAGATGCCGGCGCGGCGCTGATCTTCGGCGGCGCGGACGGGGCAGGGGACAGCGTGGGCGCGGCAGCAGCAGACAGCGTGGGAGAAGGCGCGGCTTCCGTGACTTCTTCCGACATGACTTCTTCCAGGATGATAACGCTGTCGTCGGAAAGAAACTCAAAGATTTCCAGAATGCGCGACGGTTCCCAGTCCGAAATCAACTCGGCATCCCAGGCCAAATAGAGAGTCTCCGGGTCCATCTCCGCCAGGGGCAGCAGTCCGGACAAGTCGCAGGTCAGCGACAAAACTTCGCCCGCTTCGGCAAGCTGACCTAAAAGCAGGAGCATGTCTGTTCCTGAGCGCAGCGTGTCCGGGCTAGGCGCAAGCCGCAGGCGCAGACGGCGCGGCAGGCTGAACACGCCCCAGCCGTCGTCTTCGGCAGGCGCGTCTTCCGCCGCCGCCTTTGGGCTTGACGCCTGGCCCAAAATAGCAGCGTCAATGCGGGCGATCAGCGGGTGGGAGTCCGGGGCGGAGGCTGCTTCGCCGCGAGCGACGGACAGCAGGCGGGTCATTTGATCCTGCGACTCCAAAAGAAGCTGAGTTAATGTGCCGTCTACAGGGATTTGCCCGGTTCGCACTTTATCCAGCAGCGTTTCCAGCCCATGCGTAAAGTGCGCGATGTCGGTGAAGCCAAAAGTTGCGCTGCCGCCTTTGATGGAATGGGCGCACCGGAAAATCGTGTTCAGCAGCTCCAAGTCGGCTGGCGTTTCTTCCAGACGCAGCAGGCAGCCCTCTAAATCAGCCAGCAGATCGGCGGCTTCTTCAAAGAAGGTCTGGTGGAACATCGTCATATCAAGCGTCGCCGTGTCGGTCATGCGGGGACTACCTTTTCAATGACTTTGAGCATTTGTTCGGGGTGGAACGGCTTGACAATCCAGCCGGTCGCGCCGGCGGCCTTGCCTTCGGCTTTGCGGCCGTCGCCGCTTTCGGTGGTCAGCATCAAAACCGGCGTAAAGCGCGAAGCGGCCTGTGTCCGAACGGCTTTAATGAATGTCAGGCCGTCCATGACCGGCATGTTCAGGTCGGTAATGATCAAATCCACTTTGCCGCCCGGCGCGGCTTTGAGCTTGTCCAAGCCTTCCTGCCCGTTGCCGCCTTCCAGCACGGTGAAGCCTGCGCCGGTCAGCGTGAAGCGGACCATCTGCCGCATGGAAGTTGAATCGTCTACAATCAGTGCTGTCTTCGCCATAATGCTTAATCCTTGCCGATCCGGGTTCAAATCTCGGTTTAAAGTGCGTCTTGCAGCTTTTTGCGGCCGACTGAAGCCGCGGCAACAAGTCCTCGAAGTCCACCTTCGTGGACTCGGACTAAATCTTAATTTCTTTTCCTAACCTGCGAAGGCAGGTTTCGCGCTTTTGTTGCCGCGACTTCAGTCGCCCCTCTACAAATCCATTACAAATCCATTACAAAATTACAAATCCGTTACAAAATCGTGATCTGCGTCTTAGAACAAACCAACCTAAAATAACGTGATCCCGTCGTCTTCGTCGGCGGCGTAGCTGACCATTTCCAGTGTCGGGGCCGCGCCGACGGCCTGGGCGGTGAACGTGTTTTGGCCGACGGCATAGGCCAGCGTCTGTGTTTGTGTGCCGGCGTCCTCGCCGCGCAGAGAGTCGCGCAGGGCGCAGAGCGGGTCGGCGACATGCTCTAGGCGCTGGCGCAGCAGGTCATGGAACTGGAAGGCGATAATGATGCGCCCGATATCGTCGCTGACCTGGCGGCTTTTGTCGCCGAGCGTCGTCAGCGCGGTTTGCGCGGCCTCGTCGCCGTCCTGAATAAGCCGCAGCAGATGGTTAATCTCTACTTGGGCCTGGCAGCTTTGTTCCAGGCTATGCTCCGCAGATAATCCCAGCTCCTTGCAAACGTCGCCGCTGGCCGTTGTGATCTCCGAAGTTAGGCCGCGCATCCGCTCGGCGGCCAGACGGGAGCGCTCCGACAGCTTCCGTACTTCCCCGGCGACTACGGCAAAGCCGCGCCCAGCCTGCCCGGCTCGCGCCGCTTCTAAAGAAGCGTTCAGCGACAGCAGCGCGGTTTGGTCGGCGACGCCTTCCACTTCGTCCAGCAAGGCGTATAAGCTTTGTGAGACAGAAACGAGGCCCTGAATCTGCTGGGCGGAGCGCGAGACCTGCCGCGCCGTGGTCAGCATCCCGCCGACAAAGCCGCCCATGACCTGAGTTGCCCGCTCGGCAACCTGCGCGACCCCGCCGCCGTTGTCCGCGCCGACAATGGCCTGCGCCCCGGCCGCCGCGTCGCCAGCATCCGCGGAAATCCGTGCAAAAGCTTCAATTGCCTCGGAGACCGCCTGCTCCGCCTCGCCGAGTGCGGTGACGACTTGTCCTGCCAAGCCGTCTGCCAGCGTCGCCACATTTTCTTTAAGAGCGGCTTCCCGTTGGGTGTCGTGAGAACTCGCCTGCGCTTCCCGGAAGGCTGTATCCGGCTCCGCGCTGATCTGCTGCTCGGCATATTCAGCCCGCTGCGCTTCCTCGGCAAGCCTTGTTTCCAGTCCCGACCGCTCCGCGCGGCTGTCAGCCAGCGCGGCTTCAGCGGCGGCTAAGGCGGACGCTTGTGCGGCTTGGGCTTTGGCCGCCTGCACAATCCGGCGTCTCCAGCCGCGCTCCCGCTGCCAGCCGGCGCAGAGGACGCCTGCCGATGGGATCAGGATAAGTGCCGCTTCTCCAATAACCATGTTAGTCCTGTCCGCAAAAAATAAGCCCAGCTCGTGCCGCTGCTGCTATGACTTCCGAGCCGGAGAGAGGCAGTTTTCGGCCAGCCGTTTCCAGATCGCGCCGCAGCGCCGCCAGGATCTGCAGCGCCGACAAGTCCAGCCGCTGCACATTTGTGCTGTCTAAACGGATCGCTGCCGCCCCATTATCTGTCAGTGCCTGCAAGGCGGCAGCGTGAACTGTCTGTGCCTCGAAAATGTCTGCTGATCCGCGCAGGATCATTCTTCCTTCGTCGCCTTGCCGTTCATAGCTGGCACCGTTTGCGGAAGTTGTGGTTGCGGGTTCCAATTCTGGGTGTGATGCCAATGCTCTTGAGCCTTCCGCGTTTAGTTACTGTTACTATTGTTGGGAAATCGATTCAATTCTTTAGGTCTCGTTTGAAGCGCTCAGGCATTTTTTGCCCTGAACTTTTTCACAGGTTCCTCCATAATTAAATGCAATGGAAGCGCCTTATCCTACAAATGAACCTGAACGAGTGCGTGCCTTGCGGCGCTACGCAATTTTGGATACGCTGCCGGAGCAGACTTACGATGACATCACGCGGCTGGCGGCCTCTATTTGCGGCACGCCCATTGCGCTGATCAGCTTAGTGGATGCCGACCGGCAGTGGTTCAAGTCGCGGGTGGGGCTGCCGGAAACAGCGGAAATGCCGCGTGCGATCAGTTTTTGTTCCCACGCGATCCTGCAAGAAGGCGTCTTCGAGGTCGGCGATGCGGCCGTCGATGCCCGGTTCTGCGACAATCCGCTGGTGATTGGGGAAGCGAACCTGCGGTTTTATGCCGGTGCGCCGCTGGTCACAAGCGAAGGGGAGGCGCTAGGCGCAGTGTGCGTTCTGGACCGCGTGCCGCACACGCTGGACGCAGCGCAAAAAGCGGCCTTAGAGTCCCTGAGCCGGCTGGTGATGTCCCAGATGGAGCGTCGCCGCGCCGAAGCCGAGCGTGCCTCATACCAGACTCAGCTTCAGCGGGAGCGTGCGGCGGCGGAAACAAAGTACCGCGACATCTACGAAAACGCGGTGGAAGGGCTGTTCCAAACGTCGCTGACCGGCCGGCTGGTGCAGTGCAACCCGGCGTTCGCGTTTATGTTCGGCTACCAGTCGCCGGAGGACGCAGCGGCATCGGTAACGGATGCCGCCCGTCAGCTTTATGTGCATCCCGACCAGCGGCGCGAGCTGCTGGAACGCTTCAGCGCCGGAGGAACCCTGTCGGGGTTTGAGATGGAGATGCGCCGCGCCGACGGCAGCACGTTCTGGGCCTGCGCTTCGGCCCGCGAGCTGCGCGGGCCGGACGGCATACGGATCGGAGTGGAAGGAAATATCACCGATATTTCCGGGCGCAAGCTGGCGGAAGAAGCGCTGATGCGCCTTGCCTCGGAAAGCGAGCATCTGCTGGCGGCAATCCCTTCGATTTTAGTTGGCGTGGATGAGGCCGGGATCGTGACCGCCTGGAACAAGGCGGCCGCAGCCGCGTTCGGCATTTCGCGTGGGGAGACGCTTGGAAGGCCGCTGACGGACTGCAGCCTGCGCTGGGACTGGGATGTCGTGCAGAACGCCGTTGAATACTGCCAAAGAACGAGCAGCCCGGCTCGTCTGCCGGAGATGCAGTATGAGCGTCCTACCGGCGAGGCCTGCTGGCTGGGCCTGAGCCTCAGCCCGCTGCCCGGCAGCCAGGGCTTTCTGCTGCTGGGAGCGGAAATTACCGCCCGCAAGCAGGCCGAAGAAGAAGCGTCGCGCACCGCAGCGCTGATCCAGCGGCAGGCGGAAGCGCAGGACCAGCTTTCCCGCAAAATCGAGCGGCTTTCGCTGATTGCCACGAAAACGACTAACGCGGTGACTATCACGGATGCCCTCGGCCAGATTGAATGGGTCAACGACAGCTTCACGCGCATTACCGGGTACGCGCTGGACGAAGTTGTCGGACGCAAGCCGGGACACTTTTTGCAGGGCCCGGCGACTGACCCGGAGGTCAGCGCCCGGCTTCGGGATGCCATTCGTCACGGGCGGCAGTTTGAGGGCGAAATCTATAACTACGGCAAATCCGGGAACGGCTACTGGCAGGCGCTGTCGGTTAATCCTCTGTATGCAGATGACGGGGCCACGCTGCAAGGCTTTATCGCCATTCAGACCGATACCTGGACCGACCGCAAGCGCTCGGAAGAAGAAACCGCCCGGCTTGCTGCCATTGTGGAGTGTTCCGAAGATGCCATTCTCAGCAAAACGCTGGACGGCACGATTATTAGCTGGAACCGGGGCGCGGCCCGGCTTTACGGCTATGAGGCGGACGAAGTGCTGGGCCGCTCGGTTTTGCTTCTTATCCCGCCGGAACAGCCCGACGAGCTGCCGTCCATCTTGATGCGGGTGCGAGAAGGCAAGCGGATCGAGCATTACGAGACGGTTCGCACCGGCAAGGATGGCCGGCGCATGGACATTTCGCTGACGATCTCGCCGGTCCGCGATGCCGAAGGCCGGCTCATTGGCGCGGCGACGATTGCCCGTGATATCACCGAGCGCCGAGCGGCGGACGTAAAGCTTGCCGGGGCCGCCCGCGAGCTGGAGCGGCGCAACTGGGAGCTGGCCGAAGCGCGGGATGCCGCGCTTGCCGCCGGGCGGCTGAAGTCTGAGTTCCTGGCGAACATGAGCCACGAGATTCGCACGCCCATGAACGGGGTTCTTGGCATGGTTGACCTGCTGCTGACAACGCCGCTGGATAGCGAGCAGTCGGAGTACGCCCGGATCGTCAAGCAGAGCGCCGACGGGCTGCTGACCGTCATCAACGATATTCTGGATTTTTCTAAAATTGAAGCCGGCAAGCTGACTATTGAGACCGTGCCGTTTTCGCTGGAAGCCGTGCTGAACGATGTGGCGTCCCTGCTCGCGCCCAAAGCCGCTGAAAAAGCGCAAATGCTGGTCCGTGACCTGCCGCTCGGCATGGACCAAAAAGCCGGGCGAGTGCTGGGCGACCCTGGACGCCTGCGGCAAGTCGTCACCAACCTGCTGGGGAACGCCATTAAGTTCACCGGGGAGGGCGGGCAGGTGACAGTGGGCGCGGCGCTTGTCTCAGAAGGGGCGGCTCAGACGCGCTGGCGGCTGTTTGTGCGCGACACCGGCATCGGCATCCCGCTGGAGCGTCAGGCCGCAATTTTCGAGTCGTTCACGCAGGCTGACGGCTCCACGACGCGCCGTTACGGCGGGACCGGGCTGGGGCTGACCATCTGCCGCCAATTGGTGACGCTGATGGGCGGGCGGGTCTGGGTAGAAAGCGCTATTGGGAGTGGCAGCACGTTCTGGGTGGAGTTTGCCTGGGACAAGCAGGCCGGCACAGACGTTCAGGCTCCGGCACTGCCGCTTGACCCCGAAAAATCGGTTGATTTCTCTCGCCTGCGCGTTCTGCTGGCGGACGACAACGCCATCAACCGAAAAGTCGCGCTGCATCTGCTAAAGCAAATCGGGCTTTCTGCCGACATGATTGCTGTGGCCTGCAACGGGCGCGAAGTGGTCATGGCAGCCGAGCGCAGCGACATGCCTTTTGATTTAATTTTAATGGACATTCAGATGCCGGAGATGGACGGCTTTGAGGCGACGGAGGCTCTGCGCGGGCGCGATGCAAGAACCGGGCGGCACACGCCGATTGCCGCTATGACCGCCCACGCGATGGACGGGGACCGCGAGCGCTGCTTGGCAGGCGGCATGGATGATTACATCACCAAGCCGCTGAAAGCCGCAGACCTTCTCGCGCTGCTGACCCGCCAAGCGCCGGGCTGCCGTCCTGTGAGCCGGTCCAAAGAACAAGAAAGACCGCCGATGCCTGAAGAATTAGACTTGTCCTATCTCACAAGCCTGTGCGGCGGGGATACCGACTTCGAGCGTGAGCTGCTGGAAGAATATCTTCAGGCCGCGCCCGGCATGGCGACTCGGTGCCGCTTAATGCTGGAAATGCGGGATGGCCCCGGCTTGCAGCACTGGGCGCACACTTTAAAAAGCAGCGCCCGCACGGTTGGGGCGACGGCGCTGGCAGATTCTTGTCAGCGGCTGGAATGCTGTGACCCCGAAGCCGCTGAACCAATCAAGGCCACGCTGATGACCAAATTTACCGCTGAAGCTTCCCGCGCCCAGTCTGCTGTGCGTGAGCGTCTTCAGATTTTGACAAACGAGCCGAATTTATGAAAATTTTGATTGCTGAAGATGATCCCGTGTCCCTCCTGGCATTGACCCGTATTCTGGAAAAAAACGGGTACACGCCGGTTGCCGTAACCGACGGCGCACAGGCAGTTGAAGCGTGGCGCTCCGGCTCGTTCTCGATTGTCATTACCGACTGGATGATGCCGCACATGGATGGCCTGGAAGTCTGCCGCTGCATCCGGCAGTCAGGCCGCCAGCCGTACACCTGCGTCATCATGCTGACCGCCAAGCAGACCCGCGAGGACCGGGTCTTGGCGCTGAACGAGGGTGTGGATGTTTTTCTGACCAAGCCGCTGGTGGCGGGCGACCTCATCGCCCGCATTCAAGTCGCCGAGCGCATCCTGCAAATGGAGCAGGCTGCTTAACTTAAACACACGATCTAACTTAAACGCACGATCTGACTCAAACGCACGATTACGGGAAAAAGAAATGCCAAAAACGATTATGATTACCGATGACGCCATGTTTATGCGCGTCACGCTCAAAAATATGCTGACTGCCAACGGCTACCAGGTCATCGCGGAAGCCGCCGACGGGCAGGATGCCGTAGCAAAGTACGCCGAGTGCCGCCCGGATTTAGTCACCATGGACATTACTATGCCGCGCATGGACGGCATTGAAGCCTGCCGGACCATTAAAGCGGCGGACCCGTCGGCCAACATCATCATGTGCACGGCGATGGGCCAAAAGAACATGGTGATTGAAGCGCTGCAAGCTGGGGCCAAAGACTTTATTGTCAAGCCCTTCAAGCCGGAGCAGGTGCTGGACAAAATCAAAAAGCTGATTGGTGAGTAAGCGCGTATCCCCGCATAGAAGAGAGAAAAACGCGCATGAAAGTGGAATATATTAACCCGTTTCTGAGCGGTGCCTGCTCCGTGCTGGAGATGGTGCTGGGCGAAACGCCGGTCAAAGAAGGCTTGTCCGCACAGGCGGTCTCCTCCACGAGCGAGCAGTGCAATGTTGTCTGCGGCGTGACTGGGCAGGCGCAGGGGCAGGTCATTTACGGCATGTCCCTGACGGTAGCCGACAAAATCGCCTCGCACATGCTGGGGGAGCCGATTAAAACATTTGATGCCCTGGCGGCGAGCGCCATTGCCGAGCTTGGCAACATGATCAGCGGCGGCGCGATGGGGCATCTCGCCGAAGCCGGCTATGTTTGCGACATCACCCCGCCGGCGCTTGTGCGCGGCACCAAAGTTGAGATCAGCACTCTGAACATCCCCGCGATTGTAATCAAGCTGCGGACCAGCATGGGGCCGCTCTCCATTACAGTCAGCCTGCAAGGCCATAAATAACCCAGCAAGGCCATAAACAACCCAGAAACTTACCGCGCAGGCATTTAAGGCGCAGAATATGGAACGACGACAGAATGGACGGGTTTGCAAATCTCAAGATCGCTCATAAGCTTTTTCTTAGCTTTGGTCTTTGCCTCGCGCTGACGGCTCTGATCAGCGTTGTAGCCATCACGCGCATGGCCGAAATGAATCAAGCGGCCTCGGCACTTAAAACCGGCACGGTGTTTCGCCTGGGAGCGCTGTCGAACTTCAGCGGCCCGATGCGGCAGCTGCGTATCACTGAGTACCGGGCGGCGCTGAAAAATGACCCAAAAAGCCTCGGCCCGGACCAGGCTCGTCTTGCTTTAATGAAAGCCGCAGCGCAGAAAAACCTGGACGCTTACGGCGCAAGCGCCTCGCAGCCGCAGGACAAGGCGAACTACGCTGCGCTTCGCTCGCTTTGGGACCAGTATGCAGCGCTGGATGGGCAAAAGCTTCTTCCCGCCTTGCAGCATGGCGACGGCGCGGCGTCCAAGACACTGCTCAATAAAACAATGCGTGATGTCGCGCTGCCGCTGTATGCACAGGCCGACACCATGATTGCCTGGAACCAAAATCAAGGCGAGGTTCTTGCGGCGCAGGCAAACCACGAATATCTCTCCGCTCGTAATGTGGTTTTCGTACTGCTTGCGCTGATCCTGCTTGTCGGCGCTGCCGTGGCCTGGCTGACGACACGCTACATGACCCGAATGCTGGTGCAAATCTCAGACCGTATCACCAGCCTGGATACCGTGTGTGTCGCCAGCCTCAGCGCCGCAGTGACCGCGCTGGAACACGGGGACTTGACTGTTCCGATCACGACTGGGACGGCCCCGCTCACAAACCTTGCCGGGGATGAGCTGGGTCAGATGGGCCGGACCTTCAATAACGTACTTGCCAAGATGCATGTCACCATCGATTCATTCCGCAAGTCCCAGCGCAGCTTAAGCGGCCTGATTCAGGGGATGCAGCAGTCGGCCACGCAGGTAAACAGCGCCGCCCAAACGCTTTCCGGGACCAGCCGGCAAATCGGCACAGCGACAGAAGAAATGAATGCTACGATGCAGGGAGTGGCCCAGGTCAGCGGCCAGTCCGCGCTCGGCGCGGGGGAAGTCGCGCAGGGCTGCGCCAGCCAGGCCCGGTTGCTCTCGAACAGTTCCGAGCTGATCCGGGAGCTGACGGCTGCCATTCACGCGGTCGCCGCCGATGCCGAGGCCGCGACGCAGGCAGCTGCCGACGCAACGCTTGCCGCCGAGACCGGCGCGGCGGCGGTGACTCAATCGGTGAGCGGCATGGCGAAAATCCGCCGCACCGTCTCGGAATCCGCGGGCGTCATCAAAACGCTTGGCGAAGCGTCCCGCTCCATCGGCGCAATTGTGCAGACCATTGACGACATTGCGGAGCAGACCAATCTGCTGGCGCTGAACGCCGCGATTGAAGCCGCCCGCGCAGGCGAAGCCGGGCGCGGATTTGCCGTGGTTGCCGACGAGGTTCGCAAGCTGGCCGAGCGGTCCGGCGGCGCGACCCGCGAGATCGGGGGCCTCATCAGCGACATCCAGACCCGGACCCGCCAGGCGATTGCGGCCATGGAAGCCGGGACCCGCGAAGCGGAAGGCGGAAGTGCGCTGGCCGAGGAAGCGGGCCAGGCGCTGGCACGAATTCAAACAGTTGTCGGCGCGGTCACAGCCCGCGTCGAGGGTATTCAATCTGCGGCGGAGCAGGTGACGACGGCTGCCGATGAGGTTTCCCGCTCAATTTCTGAGGTTTCCTCAGTTGTGGAGCAAAGCAGCTCGGCCGCCGAGGAAATGTCCGCCTCGGCGGAAGAAGTTTCAGTCTCTCTGGGAACAGTTGCCTTGACGACCCGCCAGCAGAGCGTGGCGATTGAGGAGCTGATCGCGTCTTCCGCCCAGCTTGCCGGCATTGCTCAGGTTCTGGAAGACTCCGTCGCGCGGTTCCAAATCGCGCCCGGCGCTGAGGAAGAGCCGCCCGCACGCCTCCTGGAGCCTGCCGCAAGCTCGCTGCGCTTCGCGGCTTGAACAAAGAAAATAAACAGCGCCTCAGCAGAACAGCGCCTCAGCAGAACAGCGCCTCAGCAGAACAGCGCCTCAGCAGCTGGCCGGCGTCTCCGTCACGGGCTGATTTACTGACTCGCGCAGCCGGTAGAACAGCTTGCCGGCATCCGTCAGCTCGATGTAGTCAGACAGGTTCGCTCCGGCTTTTTGGTCAGGATACAATTCCACTAAATCTTCCGTTCCTCTTAGGCCGCCCTTGAAACGGATGTATCCTAATTCTTCTAAGTAGGCGAGTTCGCGCGGCATAGCGGGGGAAACATAAAAGGATCCAAATCCCTTGTCCTGACTGAGCTTTTGCAGGTACGTAAACACCTTGTCGCCCATGGAAAGCAGATAAAGCTGATCCAAACGCTGAGACTCGGTCTCTACCTTGTCTTTCAGCTCTTGGAACTCAAACTTTGCGCCGAACGCATCCACGCTGCGGATGTACCGGCTGAAGAAGGGAACAAGCCAGGGAGAAAGGGCGACGATCAGCAGGAGAGTCACGAACTCATCAAAGACCTTTGGCCGAAAAACATGACCAACGGCAATCAGCGCAATGACGAGGGAAAGGATAATCTTCGCGAGCGTCGGGTTGCCGCCGTCGCTGTCTGCGTTATCAGGTTTCACTAGGAGGACTCCATCCTTTGCGTTTGCTGGAAACCGGCGAAGCATTCGCCGGCGGCAGAGAAAGCCCAGTGGCTGAACTCATCGTGTGAGTTACCGCTAATTATGCTAGGCTGGCATGGTTTGTGCAGGAGAGGATACCGGGCGAGAAATATGGCGTCGAGAAGTCACGCGCTGCTTTCATCCGTCTCTCGTTTCCTGCACTTTTGCCTCTTTACGTTGTTTTCATTTTCACGAAAAGTTCCTGCCATGCAAAACCACCCTCGGCACACTCATTCCCGCACCACTCCCTATTTGGCCGCCGCGCTGACGCTTTCCGTCCTGGCCGCAGCAGTCTCGGCAATGTCGGGACCGCCACGCTGTCCTATCCCGGACCATTTTCCCCTGGAACTTACACGGCCACGACATATTCCAATACGACGCTGGACTACAACCACGAAGGGACGATTGGTGCGCTGCAAGCGGATTATCCCTTCGGCACCTATACAGTAAACTACTCCGGCGGCACCGCCGGAACCGGCGCAGCCAGTGTCAACTACACCCAGGCTGCATTCTCCGGCACGGTCCCGACGCTGACAGCGGCGACGTTCAATGCGTTGTCAGGGGGATTAAACAGCACGCAGGGGTTCAGCCTTGCCTTCAACAGTGATGCCCCCAGTCCCGCAGCAACTTCCAACTTCGTCTTTGTGAACATCGCCAATTTCAACACCGGCGCTGTGGCTTATGATGAGGCGTTTCAGCCTTCTACAACGGCCTCTGAGTTTATTCCGGCGGGCGCTCTGGTCCCGAACACAGCCTATCAGCTTGACGTGGATTTCAGCGACCGCATTCCGAGCACGAGCAACGGAATTGACACCACTCTGGGCTTCGACCAAGTCCTTCTCGTCAATTTCACAACAGGCCCGCAGGCCGTTCCCGAAGCGTCCACCCCAATCTCTTTTGGCCTGCTGCTGGCGCTGGGCTTGAGCGGCAGGCGCAGCCGAGAAAGCCTTGCCAAGATCGCCTCGGCGGGGCTTTCTTCGGTGTCAGCTCTTTACTGTTTCCGCAGCGTCAGCGCCGCCGCGTCGAACAAAGGCAACGATGACCGGCTGGACGGCTCCGAGTCTTTGCCGCTGATGATAATCACGTTCGGCGCGGCAATCTGAGAGTAAAAAAGGCCGTGGAAGAGCCGCCCCGTGCGCGGCCCGATCCCTTTCCAGTAGCCGCGCGAGAACGCCAGGCCATTCACCGATCCGCTCTAGATGGTGGAGCCTGCAAAGGCCGAATGCTGCCGCTGCATTCCCAGCAGGCCGAGCTGCACGTTCTGTGCCGATGTCAGGTGCGAGGTCATCTCGCCGTTGTCACTTCCCAGCATCACGGTAAACACCGGCGCTGTGCCGTCCGGCGTCTGCGGTCCTGTCCAGGTGTAGACCAGGCTCTTGCCGTCGGCGGCCCGCATGTTCGTGCCGCGCAGGGTGAAGCCCGCCGGCGGCTGAATGGTATAGAAGCCAAGCGGACCGGCCACTTGGTAGGGCGGGGACAACTGGGCGGTCAGGCGCGGGCCGGGAGTCCAGGTTCCCTGCCGCCCCGCGCCCGCTGCCTGTCCGGGCAGGTTGCCTCCGTTCCCGTTAAGGGCGTTATGGAAGGATCGGTAGCCGACCACGGCCGCGGCGGCGATCAGCACAAGCACCCCGCCCAGAGCGCCGGCGATCCACAGGAGCGCTTTCCGGCCCGTCTGCGGCTTGTTGGAGACGGCGGCTGGTAGGAGCGTCGCCGGAACCGGGGCGTCAAACCTCTGCCCGCAGCGGGCGCAGGCGGTCAGGCCGGCGGTCAGGGGGGTCTGGCAGCGGAAACAGTGGTAGGCCGCCGAGGAATGAGCGGCCTGGGAACTTGCCGATTGTCGGTACGTCATGCGTCCTTCCTCGTGATCTTTTTCCGTGAAAGCGGTTCTTCAGGCTGCGGGATTGCCTGTGAGACGGCAGCTTGCTTCCCTGCATAAATCATGCCAAGTAGAAATGAGGGCCGCACAAGGCCCAGCTCTCTTAAAGAGAGCTGGGCCTTGTACGGCCATTAGCGCTTGAGGCGAACACGTCAGGCGTGGTCGAAGCGGTCCAGATTCATGACTTTAGTCCAGGCGGCGGCAAAGTCCCGGACAAACTTGTCCTGCGCGTCATCACAGGCATACACCTCAGCAATCGCTCTTAGCTCTGAGTTCGAGCCGAAGATGAGGTCAGTACGGGTTCCCGTCCACTTAACTGCCCCTGTGGTGCGATCACGCCCCTCGAAGACATCCTCCGCTTCCGACGCCGCGCTCCACTTCGTCCCAAAATCAATTAAATTGACAAAGTAATCGTTGGTGAGCATTCCCGGACGATCGGTGAAGACGCCGTGCTGCGACTGGTTGAAGTTCGTTCCAAGAACACGCATCCCGCCCAAAAGGGCGGTCATCTCAGGAGCAGTCAGGTTCAAAAGCTGGGCTTTGTCCACCAGCAGCTCTTCTGCGGAGGCGACATGCCGGGGCTTCAAGTAGTTGCGGAACCCGTCTGCGTCGGGTTCAAGCGCGGCAAAAGAGGCTGCGTCGGTCTGCTCCTGCCCGGCATCGCCGCGTCCGGGCGTGAAGGGCATTTCAAGCGCATGGCCGGCAGCCTGCGCCGCCGCTTCGATGCCTGCGTTGCCGCCGAGAACAATTAAATCCGCGAGCGAAACCTGCTTGCCGCCGGTCTGCACGCTGTTGAACTGCTGCTGAACTCCTTCCAGCGTCTCAAGCACGGCACCAAGCTGGTCCGGGCGATTGACTTCCCAATCCTTCTGCGGCGCGAGGCGCAGGCGAGCGCCGTCCGCACCGCCGCGCTTGTCGGAGCCGCGGAACGTCGAGGCAGAAGCCCAGGCGGTTGAAACCAGCTCCGACACAGACAGGCCGGACGCAAGGATCGCGCTTTTGAGGGCTTCCGTGTCCTGCGCGTCAATCAGCGGATGCGTGACTGCGGGGATCGGGTCCTGCCAGATCAGCACTTCCGCCGGAACCTCGGAGCCAAGATAACGGGCTACGGGACCCATATCGCGGTGTGTCAGCTTGAACCAGGCACGGGCAAACTCGTCCGCAAACTCGTCTGGATGCTCGTAGAAGCGCCGAGAGATCTTCTCGTAAGCCGGGTCTACGCGCAGGGCAAGGTCGGATGTAAGCATAAAGGGCGCGTGGCGCACGTTTGGATCGTGCGCGTCCGGCACTGTCCCGGCACCGCCGTTATCTTTGGGCTTCCACTGATACGCGCCTGCCGGGCTTTTCGTCAGCTCCCATTCGTAGCCGAAGAGGTTGGAAAAGTAGCCGTTGCCCCACTGCGTCGGCGTCTCTGTCCAGGCGCCTTCGAGGCCGCTGGTAATCGTGTGGACGCCATTGCCGTTGCCGAGAGAGTTCTTCCAGCCGAGGCCCTGTTCTTCGATGCCTGCCGCCATTGGCTCAAAGCCGACGTATTTGCTTGGGTCGGCAGCGCCGTGGGTCTTGCCGAAGGTGTGGCCGCCCGCGATCAGGGCGACTGTCTCGACATCATTCATCGCCATGCGGCCAAAGGTCTCGCGGATGTCGCGGGCCGAGCCGAGTGGGTCCGGTCGTCCATTCGGGCCTTCCGGGTTCACATAAATCAAACCCATCTGGACTGCGGCCAGTGGGGTCTCCAGTTCGCGATCATCGGTGTAACGGTTGTCCGCCAGCCACTCTTTTTCGGAACCCCAATAGATGTCTTCCGCCGGCTCCCAAACATCCTCGCGTCCGCCGGCAAACCCAAAGGTTTTCAGGCCCATCGCTTCGAGGGCGCAGTTGCCGGTCAGGACCATCAAGTCGGCCCAGGAGAGCTTCTTGCCGTACTTCTTTTTAATCGGCCAAAGCAGCATCCGGGCCTTGTCAAGGTTTGTATTATCGGGCCAGCTATTCAGCGGAGCGAAGCGCTGCGTGCCATACCCTGCACCGCCGCGGCCATCGGATGTGCGGTAAGTGCCGGCGCTATGCCAGGCCATTCGGATAAAGAGGGGGCCGTAGTGACCGTAGTCGGCAGGCCACCAGTCCTGGGAGTCGGTCATCAGCTGGAAGATGTCTTTCTTGACAGCGTCCAAGTCAAGACTCAGGAACTCTTTGGCATAGTCGAACGAGCCGCCCATCGGGTCCGAAAGCTCGGAATGCTGGCGCAGGATGTTCAGCTTGAGCTGGTTCGGCCACCAGTCACGGTTTCGTGTTCCCCCACCGGCGGTTTCTCTCAGAGCGCCGCCAGCAAACGGGCAGCTTCCCGCGTCGAGAATGGGCCGTGACTCCTCTGGGCCGGCCTCGTGGTTAAGGGCCGAGATGATGTCAGGCGTATCGTGTGTCCCAAGCATGTCATGTTCCAGGGTTACGTCGCTCATAAAAGTTGCTCCTATCGGTCTTTAATCTGTTTTTCGTGCCGGCACTGGGGGCAAAGGCCCCAAAAGATAATTTCTGCTGTTTCAACAACAAAGCCATGTTCGGCGGACGGCTCCAGGCAGGGAGCCGCGCCGACCGCACACTCGGCATCGGCAGTCAGCCCGCAGCGGCGGCAGACAAGGTGGTGGTGATTATCGCCAACCCGCGCCTCATAGCGTCCGGGGTGGCCTGAAGGCTGGATGCGCCGGACAAGACCGGCTTCCTCCAGAATGTGCAGGTTATCATAAACTGCCTGCGTGGAGAGCGTGCCGATCTGCCGGCGGGCAGCTTCCGTGATCGCTTCCGCATCCCGATGCTGCCCCTCGCCGAGAACCGCCGCAAGGACTGCAAGCCGGCTCGCGGTCACTCGCAGACCTGCCTGGCGTAAAGCGTCGTGGATATTTCGTGCTTCCGGGGTCATACAAGCGATTATAACTCATTATCTGGAATGAGTCAAGAGTATGATAAATTAAACTTTGGTAAATGCAGGAGGGGTACAGGCAGGTTCATCCCCAGCCCAATTGACAGGACTAGGGATGAAAACCCGCATTTAAATTGTTATACTACCTGCATCGGCATCAACACGCACAAATAGTCGGCGGTGTCGGTGGGGCGGATGACGCCGGGGCGCAAGGGTTCGGTCAGCTCGATGTGGAGGCCTTCGGTGTCTAAGACGTTCAGGACGTCGGCCAAGTATTTGGCGTTGAAGGCGATCTCGACAGGGGTGTCGTCGCCGGTGCGGGCGACTTCGACTTCTTCGTAGGCGTTGCCGACGCTGCCGCTTTCGGCGGTGATGGTCAGGCGGTCGCCGTCTTCCGTGGTCCGAAGAACCACCCGGCTGGCGGAGTCGCGGGCGACGATGGAGGCACGCTTGACGGCGGCGGCGAGCGGGGCGCGTTCGACGGTGAGCGTTTTTGTGGCCTGGGCAGGAATGACACGCTCATAGTTTGGGAACTGGCCGTCAATCAGGCGCGAAATCAGCGTTGTTTTGCTGCCGGAAGCGTCGTCGACCTGGAACTGGATCTGGTTGCCGGACAGCGTCACAACAATTTCGCCTTCCTCGTTGCCGACAATCCGCAGCAGTTCGTTCATGGCACGCGACGGCACGATAGCGCTGGCCGAGCCTGAACCTTCTTTGACGGGGCAGTCGCGCACAGCTAATCTATGTGTATCGGTGGCGACAAGCTTCAAGCTGTCGCCCTGGAAAACGACTAAAACTCCAGTCAAAATGGCGCGGGTTTCGTCGGTAGACGTGGCAAAGATGGTTTGCTTGATGGCGTCTTTGAGGGTTTCGCGGTCTACAACAAAGCGCGAGTCTTCTTTGACTTGGGGCAGCAGCGGGAACTCATCGGCGGACAATCCGAGCAGCTTGTAGTTGGCTTTCAGGCAGCGCAGGTGGAGCGTGTTGGTTTCGTCTTCGACGGTGACCGAGACATCGGCGTCGGGCATGGCGGCGAGAAGCTCGGTGAAGTTGCGGGCCGGCGCGGTGGCCGCGCCGTCTTCGGTGATGCCGACGCCGGGAAGCGTATGCTCCATCCACATCTCTAGGTCGGTTGCCATCATGGAAACTTTGCCGTCTTTGGCAGCGATGCGTACATGGGTTAAAATCGGCAGCGACGAGCGGGTTGCGACGGCTTTGCCGACAGTCTGGATGCCCTCAAAAAGTTCTTTGCGGGGGGAAGTGGCCCGGAGCAGTCCGGGGATCATTGTTTTTGCCATTTTCTAATTCTCCTTGAAAGTAGGAGCGAGGGGATAAATCCCACTCGCTATAAAAGGCCGTCCTTCGGACGGAAGAACCAAATGCAGTAAGCAATCTTCTCGTCCGAAGGACGACGCTCACGGAGCGAGTGGGATTTATCCCCTCGCGTCTGCTGCTGCCGACTCCTGCGCTTCCGCGTGTTCGCGCAGCAGGCGGTCTAAGGCGCGTTCAGCAAACCAGGCGTCGGGGCGCTCGCCCGGCGCGGACTTCAAGCGGCGGATTGCTGCCTGCAAAGCCGCTGCCTCGGCGGCGGCTTCGGGATGGTTTGCCAGATAAACTTCGATGCTTCCGCGCAGTGATTCGGGCAGAGCATCGTCTGCATACAAATCAAGAAGTTCGTCACGCTCGGCTTGTGTCATTCGGCCTCCTTCTGAAAGAGAAGTGCATCGCGCAGGGCGCGGCGAGCGCGTCCGTGCAGCGATTTCGTCGCAGCAGGGGTGCGGTCAAAAATCAGGGCGGCTTCGGCGGCGGTCAGCCCTTGCAGGTCGCAGAGTGTTAAAACTAAGCGATGGTCTTCGGACAGCGCCATCAAAGCCGCGTCTAAATCCGAAACGGGATCCGGTTCCGGCGAAAACAGCACCCAATCGCCGTGAATGGTCTCGGTGAGGCCGGACAGAGACAGCGTCGGCAGGCGCGGCTGACGCAGCCGCTCTAGGCACACCAGACGAGCAATGCCGAGCAGCCAGGTCTTAAAGCGGCTTTCGCCCCGGAAGCGCCCGGCCCGCAGCGCCCGCCCGGCCCGGAGCCAGGTCTCCGACGCCGCTTCTTCGGCATCTTCCCGGCTGGCAAGAAACCGCCGGGCAAACGCATAAGTCGCGTCCAAATGCCGCCGGAACAAACTTTCCAGCGCTTGTGCGTCCCCCTCTGCGCTATACCGCGCCGCCAGCCGCTCGTCGTCATCCCAGTCCGCCATAATCGTCCTAATCAATTACTGTGTGTCGGTTCTGCGCCAAAAAGCGCCGTGCCGAGAAAAATCTTTTTTGGGAACTCTGCGCCTTGTCTGAACGCTTGCATCTTCAGACTTCCCGCTCGCTTCCAGGAGAAATACCATGAAACTCTTCGTTCGCTTCACTGCCGCTCTGGGCCTGACCGCGCTGATTGCCGTGTCTGTCTTCGCGCAGACCCCTATGAACACCATGCCCGGCGCACATGTCAAGGGCTACACCAAGACGCTGAAAAGCGGCAAAACTGTCGCCGTCAAAGGCTACACGCGCAAAGCAAAGTCCGCGCCCAGCACGATGGTCAAAGGCTATACGAAAACGCTGAAAAGCGGCAAAACTGTCGCCGTCAAAGGCTACACGCGCAAAGCGCCGATGAAGGGCATGAAGAAGCCGACGCTGTAATCTCTTTCTGCACCCTGTGACACAAAGAGTGTGACACAAAAACAGCCCGGCGAGATTTCGCCGGGCTGCTTTTCTTGAGGACGCGGCCTCTTCTACGCCTGCTGCGCGGTAATAATCTCGCGGATTTCGTTCCGGCAGCGCTCAAGCGCTAGGCGCACATTCTTGGCTGTTTGCGTGCTTGCGCCGCCACTGGGCCCGCGCAAGCCTTCCCAGACCGTGCGTTCCAGGCTTTGCAGCTCTTCGCGCACGAACCCCGCTTCGGACCGGCTGTCGGGCGATGCCGCCCCAAACCGCTCCCAAAAGTCGGCGATCTCCTGCGCGTGGGTTTCCAAATCCGCTGACCCTGCTTCGGTCAAGTGAAAGACGCGCCGCTCCGAATTCTGATCAGCGCGAACTAAGCCTAAATCCTCTAAATACTGCATGGTGGGGTAGACCGTGCCGGGGCTTGGCGCATAACGGCCGCCGGAGCGCTCCTCTAAAGACTTGATAATCTCGTAGCCGTGCTTGGGGCCATCGCGCAGTGCTTCCAGCAGAATGTACCGCGCCTCGCCCCGCCGGGCGCGTCCGCGCGGGCCGCCGTGTTCGTGCCTCCCGCCAAACGCGCCATGTCCTTCTCGTTCCTGGCCTTCGCTCCGTCCGTGGCCTTCGCCGCGTCCGTGGTCTTCCTGGCCTCGATGCCCGCCGCGTCCGTGATGCCGTTCGCTGTCTTCGGGTCCGCGCCGGCCTTCATCCTGCCGATACCGGAAACCATGCTCTCCATGTGGATGATGCTGTGCGTGATGATTGTGTTCCATGTGATGCTGTCGTGTGTGCTTCAACTGTGTTCTCTTTTCTTTATAGACATATCACGATATATCGTTATGTGTTCATTATGCACACAGATTACAAAGTTGTCAAGTGCCTGCAGAAAACTAACCTCACCCGCCGCAGGAAAACCTCACCCCGCTGCAAGCAGCGACCCTCTCCTTGTTAAGGAGAGGGTGGAAACTTGTTTCCGGGTGAGGTCTCTACTTGCCCCTTCGCCGGTTCCAAATCCACACCCCAACTAAAACTGCGGTCAGACCTGCCCCCATGAGCAGAACACGTTGCGTCAATCGCTCGCCATCAGCGACATACTGATTTATCTCGTCGGTTTCTGAAAGCGCATAAATGGCGCGAATTGTTCGTATGCCGCTCCGCAAACTCCCCGCGCAAACCTGGTATCCCGCAAGCTGTTTATATGCCTTAAGGTTATCTGGTTCAGATACGATAGCAGCCTTTGACGTGGCAATTGCTTCCCGCTTCTTACCTCTAGCCCATTGTGTTCTTGCCAAGTATCGACGGGCGTAAGAATTCGTCGGCTCAATCTCTACGGCCTGCTGGAATGCTGCTGCGGCTGCCTCCCATCCGGCTTTGTCCTTGTTTTCATCTGCTTGAACCAGCAGATGAAAGCCGAGATGATTGTAAAGGTATACATCGTCAGATCTCAGGCAAATTGCCGCTCGGACTGCCGCCAATGCTTCGAGAGAAAAGCCTCCGTCGGTGAGGGCATGGGCGAGGTTTGTATGCGGCTTGTCATAGTTTGGCTCCAGTTGTGCCGCCTTGCGCCATTCCGTAATTGCCTCCTCTTTTTTGCCTAGCTTTGACAAAGCAGCTCCAATGTTGTTGAGAACGTAGCCGTCTTCCGGGTCAAGGTCGGCGGCAACGCGCCACTGGGCAATGGCTTCCTCAAACTTCTCGGCTTTGTAAAAGTCCCATCCACGGTCCCAATGCAAATCAAACAAGCTGCACATAGCTGTCCTCCTACTTTGTCTAGTTTACCAAATGGATAAGAACTTTGTCACAAAGCGGCTGTGACTTGGGTTCTAGGCGCGAGGCAGCGTTTTGGGGATACTGGACCCAGCGCAGGAAAAAGGAGCAGCCGCCGCGAATAGGCAGAAGACAGTTGGGAAAGAGAGAGCAAGGCAGATGGCGGATATTGCGCGGCGATTTGAGACGAACCCGATTTTGCGGCCTTCAGACGTAAAGCCGAGCCGGGATGGGCTGACGATTGAGTGTCTGCTGAACCCCGGTGCGTTCCGGTATCAAGGGCGAACCGGGCTGCTGCTGCGGACAGCCGAACGACCGGAGCAGCCGGACGGCATGGTGTCAACGCCGGTGCTGGACCCGCTCGCACCGGGCGGCGTGTCCATCGTCACTTACGCCAAGAACGACCCGGATTTAGTGTATCAGGACCCGCGCGTCTTTCAGTACAAGGGCCATGCGTATTTGACCACGCTGTCCCATCTGCGGCTGGCCTGGAGCAGCGACGGCGTCCATTTTGTGCCGGAAGATAAGCCGACTTTGATTGGGCGGGGCGATTTGGAGTCGTTTGGGATTGAAGACAGCCGGGTCTGCGAGATTGATGGGCGCTTCTATCTGACGTACACGGCGGTTTCGCCGAACGGGGTGGGGGTTGGCATGAGCAGCACGACCGATTGGGTGACGTTCACGCCGCACGGCATGATTATCCCGCCGTCTAATAAAGACTGCGCCCTGTTCCCGCAGAAAGTCGGCGGCGAGTATCTGTGCCTGCACCGGCCGTCCAATATTTATATCGGCGGCAACTATATTTGGCTGGCCCGCTCGCCGGACCTGAACCATTGGGGCCGGAACCAGTGTTTGGCCTGGTCCCGGCCCGGAATGTGGGACTCGGCCCGGATTGGGGCGGGCGCGGAGCCGATACTCACCGAGCGCGGCTGGCTGGCGATCTACCACGGCGCAAATGAGCAGTCCCGGTATTGTTTAGGGGCGCTGCTGCTCGACAAAGACGATCCCAGCAAAGTCCTGGCCCGGTCGTCGGAGCCGATCATGGAGCCGTCGGCCCCGTATGAGC
This sequence comes from uncultured Armatimonadales bacterium, assembly GCA_964243345.1. GTDB lineage: Bacteria > Armatimonadota > Armatimonadia > Armatimonadales > Capsulimonadaceae > JANXMY01. The sequence goes on along the minus strand of CAXTER010000001.1, from coordinate 16,503 downwards.
TGACCGGTTTCTTCGGCAATGTCGTGTTCACCAACGGCCATGTGCAGGACGGCGATACGATCACGATGTACTATGGTGCGTCCGACGAAGTTATCTGCGGCGCGTACCTATCGGTCCAGGAGATTTTAGATACTCTTCCTTTGTGAGCGTCGCGCCTGCCAGATGCCTGCGCCGAGCAGAAGCAGTCCCAGCGAGACCAGAGAAGAGGCTTCCGGCACTGCCTGCGCGGGAATCGTCAATGGCGACCCATTTGGGTTGGTGAACGGGTCTACGGCATTTATTTGATGATAAATGGTAAAGGGTGCGCCGCTTGGGCTAATGGTCGGCGTACCGGCTGTTTGGTAGACAATAAGGCCGAAGGTCGGGTCAGTGGCATGAATGCCGATGGCGTCCGTCGAAATGACGAAGTCGCTGGTATCGCCGAAGCTATACCCCGCCGGCAGATTAAAGGGCGCGATCGCGAAAAAGCCGGCAGCGCTTTCGATGCTGGAATTGCTGAGGCTGTAAATGGTGTAAGCGTTGTTCGGGTCGGACCCGACATTGCTGAACCCGGTGATGCTGAACAGATAAGACTGGTAAGTCACAGCCTGCCCACCTAAAGTGCCGGAGCCGGAGCCGTCGAGTTTGTAAGTCAGTGTCGGCAGTGTCTGGGCCTGCGCGGAGGCTGTCAGAAAAGAAGTTGTGGCCGTCAGAAGAACAAACGGCAGCAGGGGCTTGAGCAGTGGGTTGAGTGAGCGGCTGTTCATAAAGGTCTCCTCGACTGATTGATCTCTTTTTGAGACGCCGATACTCTGAGCGCCTCAGCGCTGCCTGTGAATCCTGTTGCTCGGCAGCAAGGCATTGTAGCACAATAATTCAGCAAGCACAATGATTTTACGATGATGCTATTATGAGAAGAAATCCGTTCGCCGCCGAATCCAGCGCCATATCCAGTGGCCCTCTGCAGTTCTTCACGGACCGTGAGGTGTATTTGGACGCCTTTGAGCGCCACTTGCAGGCACCGGAAACGGAAGATGTGCAAATCCTTGTCTTTTACGGAGTAGGTGGGGCCGGCAAAACAGCCCTGGTTCAGAAACTGTGCGTGGGTCTGGACAGTGCGAGGCCGTCGGTTCCTTACGCCCGGTTCAACCTGGACAACATTGCCGATCAGACGCAGGCATACCGAGAAGTGCTGCTGCGCCTGCGGGCCGATCTGGAAAACAACTTTCATCTGCCGTTTCCCCGGTTTGATCTGGGCCTCGCCGTGATATTGGCCCGCGATGGCGGCACGCCGCCGGCGATGGTTAAAGTCAACCCGCACCTGAGCAGCGTGTTCGATGCGGCATTAGAGTTCACGCCGTCGTTCCTAAAAGCGACTACCCGGCTGCTTGAAGCCGAGATGAAGCAGGTCATTCGCAAATCAGACAAGCTGGAGCAGTGGGTCCGGCACGTCGGCGGCACGGAAGAAGTCATCTCTTTAAGCCAGGCGCTGATGCAGGATGAGCAGATTATTCAGGAAGAGCTGATCCGGCGGTTTGCCCAAGACCTCGCCGCGCATCTGCCGGAACGCCCCGGAAAAGCCTGCCGGGGCGTCTTGTTTTTAGACACCTACGAAGCGCTCTGGACGGGACGCGAAAGCGGGCAGTCGGCGCAGGCGCGGCTGCTGGACGGCTGGGTGCGGGCGCTGGCTGAGTTCTGCCTGGCGTCGAGCATTCTGCTGGTGATTACAGGCCGCGATAGGCTGAGCTGGGACAACGACCCGGATTGGGACGGCTTCTTAGACCAGCATCTGCTTGGGGGCGTGTCCGCGTATGATGCTCAGGACTTTTTGTGCCGGCGCGGGATCGGGCCGTCGCCGGCGGCGGCGACTGAGCCGCTTCAGCGGGCTATTCTGCACTGTGCCGATACCGGCGCACAGACGCCTTCCTGCCATCTGCTGACGCTGGCCCTCTGCGCCGACATCGTGCTGAACACGCGCTCGGCAGACGGCGGCAAAGACCCGTCCCCGCAGATGTTTTCCTCCATTCCGACCGCGCATGTCGCGGGCGCTCTGGCGACCCGGTTCCTCAAATCCCTGCACTCGCGCAACTTAGAGTTATGGGTGGAAGCCCTCAGCCTGACGCCCCGGTTTGACGAGACGGCGGCGCTCACGTTAGACAGCGACCGCTTGTACCACAACGGGCGGGCCGGATGGGAGCAGATTACCCAGTATTCGTTTATTGTCGCGGAAGGCAATGGGTTTTACCGTATCCACCGGACCATGCGCGAGGCCCTGCGGGCGCGTCTGCACCTGGACGCGGCGGCGGAGCAGCACGCCTGGTTTCAGCGGCACTGGCACGGACGCGGGGAAGACGCGCTGGCATTCTACCACCAATGGTACGACGACCCGGAAGCGGCGCTTTCGGAGTGGGTCGCCCAGCATCAGGAGTGGATCAACACGGCGCAGATTACCGAAGCAAGAGCCATGCTCTCGCGCTGGGCGGAGATCAGCCTGGACAACGACGACCGCGCCCGCCTTTCCGATGCAGGATGGGCCGCGACCCATTTGGCGCTCGGTCAGGCCCTGTGGAAAACGCCGGTCTCGCCACGTCAGACCGCTCTTAACCGGGCGTCGGAGCATTTCCAGGCGGCACTGACTGTCTATGACGACGACGCCTATCCGGAGCGCTGGGCCGACGCTCAGATGGGCATGGCGTTGTGCCTGCTGTACCTGCCGACGGGAAATCGGACGGAGCATCTGCATCAGGCCATGGCGGCTTTGCACAACGCGCTGGGAACCTACACCGCGGAGGGCAACCCGGAAGCCTGGTCGGCAGCGCAGAATCACCTCGGTATTGTCTTCGCCCGCCTGCCGGACGGCAATGACGCGGAAAACCAGCGCAAGGCGCTGGCCTGCTTTGAGGCGGCAGTGCAGGTCTGGACCGAAACAGAGCATCCCAAAATCTGGGCCAGGGGCCAGCACAACTTGGGCGTGACATACTTGAACCTGCCTGACGGCGATGCGTCGAAAAACATACATCAAGGCATCAGCTTCTTTGAGGCGGCGCTGCGTGTCCGCACTGAGGACGCTTTTCCGAGCGGCTGGGCGCTGACGCAGTACAATTTAGGCGAGGCGTTTCTCGCACTGGCCGATCTGCCGAATGAAGACCCCACCACGCGGCGGCGTCAGGCCATCGAATATTTTGAGGCGACGCTTCGGGTCTATACGCAGGCGGACTTCCCGGAGTTTTGGGCGGAAGCGCATAACAGCCTCGGCTGCGCCTGGCAGCAAATGCCGGGCGAGGCAGCAGACCCGCTGGCGCTGGATCATTTGCGCCGGGCCATTTCGTTCCACGAAGCTACGCTGGACGTCTGGAACGAGGCGGATTACCCCGGTGACTGGGCCAAAGCGCAGCAAAATCTGGCCGAAACCTGGCGCATCCTCGCGGACCGGACACACGCATTGGATGCCCGCGAGTCTGCCCGCGCCGCTTACCTTGCCGCCCGCCGGGGCTTCGAGGCCGTCGGCCTCATGGAAAAAGCCGATGCCTGCGCCCGCGCCGCCGAAGGGCTTGAGGATCAGCCTGCCGCCAGTGTCAGCGCATAAACTGCTTTCGCGCCCGCGCCTTTGAGGGCTAAAGCGCACTCGTGCAGACTGCTTCCCGAGGTTAACCCTTGGTAACCCACGACGTCATCTATTAAAATGATGGATCAAAATGATGGAAAATCCTGAGTTGGGACTGAATAACGAGAGCAGGAAACACTTTCGAAGCTGGTTGTGAAACTCGAAGTCAGCCCCTTTCTAGGCGGTCACCGCTGATACCAGATTATGCGCTAATTTCATCAGGATTATGCGCCAATCCCATAGACGACTAAGCCTACTCCTTTGCTGCGGCAGAAGCAGGCGAACTCCTTTCGCTTTGGAATACCGCACCGATCCGGGTCAAGGAGAACAGGCGGTTTCCGCAGGAGCCGAATGGAAAGAGATTGCATAGAAAGAGATTGCCTTGTTCCGCAGGGGTGATATTTCACTGTGTGCGATATTTCCGCCGATTTGATACCGATAATACGGATCTCTGTTAGGCGATAGACGGCTACTTGTTAAAGGCTTGATCGGCGCAGTATAGGCACGATTCTTCTTGCCCTGCAGCCTTAACAGAATCTACATGCTCAGGCCGGGGCGCGCCTGACAAGCATTTTTTGTGTTTTCCTGTCTCTTTTCGCATTAAATGATTGCGAAATGAGACATTGATTGTTGGACGAGAAAAGAGGCAGTGGCTTGAGAGCAAGCCGCATTGCGATTAAGCGGGTGGGGGTGTTGTCCTTTAAACGTTCGTTTATGAGACTGGGGCAATTGAGAAGAAATCCTCTTTTGTCGGTGCGACACAACTACGCTTCTGTTGCAGATACTGCCCTAACTTTTTCTTTATTTTGCGAAAGCTTTCTGAGGGCACGTGGAAGTTGACAGAAACAAAGTCATCGGCAGGATGCCGATGACTTTGTTTCTTGGATTAGCAGAAAAGGCACATTGGTGACTAAAACTATACGAGGTCACACCTCTGAACCGGAGGGCTCCGCTCTGAGCATTTCGGAGTTCTGAGCATTTGCAGAGGGTGACAAAAGCGGTGACAACACGAGCATAAGCGGCATAACGGCAAGGGCTATCACCGCAGCGGCAACGGTGGCCTAGACCGGCCCCGCAACATCACCGAGCATCCGGCAATTGGTCAACCGGCAATTGGTCTTCGCTGGACATCAAGATCCGGTGAATAACTTGTTTGTAGAACAACTCGGGTTGCGGTGGATCTGATGCTCAATAAATAAATGATTAAAAAGAGATTGTTGTATGGTATGCTTACCTATACAGAATAACAATACTTTCTTTTCGAACTACCCTTGGTGCCTTGGACGGCGACCTCCAGTTTTTTCGTGCTGCAAGACATATCTTCTACACTGTAAGTTTTGCACCACGAAAGCGCCCCTCAACTCTAAGCCGTTTCTTGTTCTTATAGCCCTTACCTATCCTAGTACCGATCCCTAATGTCGATTTCTACATCGCTTCCTAATAGTGATGCACTCTAACCTTGAGGCTGAGGCTGAAAATCAGACGTGTCTGCCCCCGTAGGCAGGCTTCGCAGTACCGCTTCGTCTCGGACTTGGCGATGCTGATTGCTTTAGACCTGCTGAATTCGGCAGTCTCGTCGATTGATCGGCGATCTCGTCGATTGAGCGGTCGCGGTACTGAAAGCTTACAAACTCAATGTTACAGCAAAAGCAAATAGCAGAAGAATTCATTAAAGATAATTGCGTTGACGAAGAAGCCGATCGGCGAAAGCCATCTCTAGAGAAGGCATTATCAAGTGCTGAGAAAGTTGCAGAAGCTTCTCAGCTTGCCCAAGAAGTCATTGATGCAATCCGAACGCCGCTGCTGGTGCTGGGAAGCGGGATGCAGGTTGAAACCGCTAACAACTCGTTTTGCCGCGTGTTTGACGTGTCAAAATCGGACGTCGAGCAGCGCTGTTTCTATGCGCTGGACGCCAGCCTTTGGGACATCCCGCTCCTCCGTTTGTCGCTGGAAAATATCTCGGCCCATGACATGCCGTTTGAGGACATGGAAGTAGAACTTGAATTTCCACGGATCGGCCGCAGGACGATCCTGCTTAATGGCCGCCGCCTCGTGCGCCAGGCTACCGCCGTGCCGCTGATTTTGCTGGCGCTTGAAGACATTTCGGAACGCCGCCGTGCGGAAAGGCTGCAGCAGATCCAGATGCAGAAGCTCGAATGGAGCAATCGAGAATTGCAGGACTTTGCGTACATCGCTTCGCACGATCTGCAGGAACCGCTGCGTGCCATTCAGGCCTTTGGCGAACGATTAAAAACACGTGCCGGGGAAGAACTGAGCGCTGATTCCAGCGACTACCTGGAACGGATGCTGCGTGCCGCCTCCAGAATGCGGGTACTGATCCACGACCTGTTGGAATTTTCGCGTGTGACCACTAAAGCGCGGCCGTTTGCACTGGTGGATCTGAACTTGGCCGCACAGCAAGCGCTGGCCGATCTCGCGACGCGCTGCGAGGAAACACAGGGCCGCGTAATTGTTGAGCCATTGTCTACTCTCGAAGCCGACGCAACTCAAATGCGGCAATTGCTGCAAAACTTGATTGACAATGCGCTGAAGTACGGGCGGGACAGCGTGCCGCCTGTTATCACCGTTTCCAGCGAAGTTTCGCAGGAAAAAGCTGTTCTGCAGGAACAAAATGCCCTGCCGGCGGAGATGCAGGAAGTGTGCCGGATCGAAGTGCAGGACAACGGCATCGGCTTTGAAGAGAAATATGCCGACCGGATCTTTGCGCCTTTTCAGCGGCTGCACAGCCGGGGACAGTATGACGGCACGGGCATCGGACTGGCGATCTGCCGCAAGATTGTTGAGCGGCATGGCGGACGAATTTCGGCCCAAAGCATCCCTGGCGAGGGCAGCTTATTCACTATCGTGCTGCCTGTCCATCAATCTGAAGAAGCCTGACCAAAAGTAGAAAGCGTGACAAGCTTTGGCGACCCCCTCCAAACCGATTACAATCTTGATGGCCGATGACAGCGAAGACGACCGCTTTCTGGCGCGGGAAGCACTGAAAGAGAGCCGGGTCCTCAACAATCTGCGCGAAGTAGAAGACGGCGAGGAGTTGATGCAGTATCTGCATCGTGTCGGCGGCTTTGCCGACCCTGCGGTCTCGCCTCGCCCCGGCTTGATTCTGCTGGACTTGAACATGCCGCGCAAAAACGGTCGTGAGGCCCTGCAGGAGATCAAAGCGGATGCGAGCCTCAGAAGAATTCCTATTGTCGTGCTGACCACGTCCCAGGACGAGGCGGATGTGCTCCAATCCTACGATCTGGGGGTCAGTTCCTTTATCACCAAGCCGGTCTCTTTCGAGGCGCTTGTCGAGGTGATGAAAACGATCGGCAAATACTGGATCGAGATCGTCTCAATGCCGGCTGAGGACGCTGAGTAAAAACATTATGAATATAAGAACATTATGAATAAAGATCATCTCACCCTCTTGCTGGTGGAAGACAATGAGGATGACTATCTCATTGTCCGCGACCTGCTGCACGACATTGATGCCAGCCGGTTCGTCCTGGAATGGGCAGGCTCCTACGCGGAGGGCCTCCAGGCCATCCAGGAGCATCGCTGCGACCTGATTCTGCTGGACTTTCGCCTGTCTGACGGCACCGGACTGGAACTGCTTCAGGAAACGCACTCGCTTTCCAATCGTGCCCCCGTGATTTTCATGACCGGGCAGCATGACCATGAGATTGACGTGCAGATCATGCAGGCCGGAGCCGCAGATTACCTGGTAAAAGACCGTCTGGATGCGGACTTGCTGGAAAGGGCGATCCGGTACGCATTGGAACGCCGAAAATCGGCGGAGGCACTGCGAGCCAGTGAAGATCGTTATCGCACGTTCGTGGAAAACAGCACGGAAGGCATCTGGCGCTTCGAGCTGGAACAGCCTCTGCCACTGGACCTCTCCGAAGCCGAGCAGATTGCCCACTTGGACCAATATGCGTATGTGGCGGAGTGCAACGAGGTCATGGCACGCTTCTGCGGCTTTCCGCATGCCTCCGATGTCATCGGCTTGCGGTTCGGCGCGTTCCTTTCTACAAACGCCGCAAGTGATGACAATTATTTGCGGCGTCTGATCCATAACCAGTATCGCCTGGTGAATGCAGAGGCATTCGGCTCAGATCACCAGGGGCATCCAAAATACATTTTGCACAACCTGATCGGTGTGGTCGAGAATAATCTTCTCTACCGGATCTGGGGTTCTCAAAGTGATATCACGGAGCGAAAGCGGTCCGAGAATGCACAGGCGCAGCTTGCAGCCATTGTGGAGTCTTCCAGTGATGCCATCTTCAGCACAACGATGGAAGGCTTGATCGTGACCTGGAACAAAGCGGCGGAAGTGCTGTACGGCTATACCGCGCAGGAAGTGACGGGTCAGCCTGCTTCGCTCTTTAGCCCCGTTTCCCCATCAAACAAAATGCATGAAGGCAAAATGCAGAAGGAAATGCACCAAGTCCAAGAGCGCATTCAGCGCGGCGAGCGTGTTGCCCAGTTCGACACAGTGCATCAGCATAAAGAAGGAAGATTGATTGATGTTTCCCTGGCGGTCTCTCCCATCATCAATGCTGCTGGAGACGTGACTGGCTCTTCCTCAATCGTGCGCGATATTTCCGAACAAAAGCGTGCGGAGACGCGGCTGCGGCAAAGCGAAGCGAATATGGCCGCCGCGCAGCACATCGCCTATCTCGGTAGCTGGGAACTGGATCTTGGCAGCAGAGATGATAACCAGGATACTATCAGCGCCACTCCGCATTCCATCAACACGGCTCCGCTGCGCTGGTCGGACGAGACCTTTCGCATTTTTGGCTACGAACCAGGCAATCTGCCGGTGACTAATGAACTGTTCTACGGCCGTGTCCCTCCCGAAGAACATCCGGCGATCAAGCAGGCCATAGAAGCGGCCCGCACTCAAGAAAAGTCCTTTTCCGTTGTTCACCATGTTCGCCGCCCCGACGGTGAGGAACGGATCGTCCGCACGTCAGGACAATTTTTTGAGGAAGAAGGGGCCGGACGCTCCACTAAGCTCGTCGGTACCGTGCATGACATTACGGAGCAGCGGCAAGCGGAGGAGCGCATTCGTTTCAATGCCTTGCTTCTTTCACAGGTCCGTAATGCGGTGGCCGCAACCGATCTGGCAGGACGGATCACGTACTGGAACCAGTTTGCGGAGACCCTCTATCAGTGGAAGGCGGAAGAGGTTCTTGGAAAGACCCTAGATGAGGTACTTGTTCCTCTGCAAAGCCGAGAGGCGGCGGAAGAAATCCGTCGGCAGATCCAAAAAACAGGCAGCTGGGAAGGTGAGTTTTTAGTGCAGCGGAAGGATGGCAACACTTTCCCCGCTTATCTCGCGAGCACGCGGTTTCAGGATACCTTTGGTGCCGTTGCGGGCGTGGTGGACATCAGCATTGACATCAGCATCCTCAAGGAAGCCGAGGCCGAGCGGGGCCGGGTGCAGAAGGAATTGCGGTCAAGCGAGCAGAGGCTGCGATTGACTCTGGAAAGCGGGCGGTTCGGCACGTTTCAGCTTGACCTGATTACAGGCCGATACCTCGAACTATCAGAGATCGGACGAGCCCAGTTTTCCCTGCCCCCAGACGGCGAAGTTTACCAAAGCGATTTCTTTCAGAGAGTGCATCCGGACGATCTTGCAGAAATGCAGGCGACCGTCGCCAGGGCGTCTGCGGTACGAGGAGCGGATTTCGCCTCGGACTACCGCGTCATTCTTCCAGGGCGGGGTATTCGCTGGATCAGTGTTCACGGCTCCATTACGTGCAATAATGCCGGCCAGCCAATTCGCCTGCTGGGAGTAACCCAAGATATAACAGAGCGCAAACAGGCTGAGGTACTGCTTCTGGAAAGCCAGCAGCGCCTTGCCTTGGCGACAGAATCGGCCCAGATCGGAATCTGGGACTGGGACGTGACGGCAAACGATATGTTTTGGGACGACCAGATGTATGCGCTTTACGGGGTGAGCGAGCATAATTTTAGCGGCGCTTACGATGCCTGGCAAAGTGGTCTTCATCCAGACGATCGGGTCCGAGCGGAGGCTGAGATCCAGGCCGCTTTGGACGGGACTGGAGGTTTCCATACCCAGTTCCGTGTCGTGCATCCGACCGGGGAAGTGCACCGCCTGGAGGCGCATGCTGTTGTTCAGCGAGCGAGCAGCGGTTTAGCGGTGCGCATGATCGGTGTCAACTGGGATGTGACGGAAAACTCTCTCATTGTGGAAGCCCTGCGCCAAAGTGAACATGATTTCCGCCGCATTGTTGAAACCACCCACGAGGGGGTGCTGCAAATGGATGCGGAGGCGAGGATCACTTACGTCAATCAGCGCTACTGCAAGATGCTGGGATATACCGCTGATGAATTGCTGGGCGGCTCCCCTTTCGATCTTATGGATGACGAAAGCCGCGCTCTTGCACAGCAGAGTTTTGGGCGGCGCCGTGACGGAGTGTATGAACAATTTGACCGCCGCTTCCGGCACAAAGATGGCTCTGTGGTTTGGGGCATTGTTTCCGCTTCGCCCCTCTTTGATAACGCGGGACAAATGATCGGCTCGCTGAGCATGACGAAGGACATCACGGAACGGAAGCGCCTGGAAGCGCAGGTGCATCAGTCGGAGAAGCTGGCGGCGCTCGGCGAGCTCGTGGCCGGCGTAGCCCATGAGATCAACAACCCACTGGCGGCGATCCTCGGAAATGCAGAGCTGCTGGAGATGCATGCCGACCCCGAAGTCCGCCAGGACGCCCAGACGATCCAGCGCATGAGTCACCGCGTCACCCGGATCGTCCGCTCGCTCCTCACGTTTGCACGCCCGCAGGAGGGGGATCGCCGTGAGGAAGCGGTCAACACGCTGGTCGAGCACACTCTGGAAGTGACGACCCACAAGCTGCGGTCGGCAGGCGTTATCTTGGAACTGCGTCTGCACGAACCAACTCCCGTGGCCGTGGCAAATGGAAATGAGATCCAGCAGATCCTGCTGAACCTGATCTTCAACGCCGAACATGCCCTGCGTCGAAACGAAGGGGAAAAGCATCTTGTAATCATAACGCAAAACGAGCAGATCGGGAGCAAGTGCTGGGCGGTTGTCTCCGTTAGGGACAATGGCTGCGGAATTCCCGAAGAGATCCTGGCACGCATTTTCGATCCGTTCTTCACGACAAAAGAAATCAACGAAGGAACGGGGCTGGGCCTGTCGATCTGTCATGGCATTGCGGCGGCTCATGGAGGCACGCTCAGTGTCGAGAGTGCTATTGGTGTCGGCACGACGTTTACTCTTGCCTTGCCCTCATTCCCCTCTCAGTAGCGGTGAACCAGAAAACATCAGCCTCCGCTGAGCACTGTGGCTCAAGACTTAAAAAAGAACAAGAAAAGGCCACAATAAGAGAACGAAAAAGGCCACAAGGATCTTAATGATACAGGAAATACCGACCACACTTCAAAATATAGCATCCAATTCTGTTGAAAGTGGAGATGTCCGTGCGTCCGTTCTGGTCGTGGATGACGAAATCGAGGTCGCCAATGTGCTGGCACGCGGGCTGGCTCACGCCGGGTACAAAGTCAAAGTCGCTCATGGAGGCCGCGAAGCGCTCGCGCTTTTAGAAAGCCAGCATTTTGACCTGCTCCTGACTGATATTCACATGCCGGAGCTGCCTGGCAACGAGCTGCAGCGGATCGCCCGGCGTCAGGACCCGGATCTGGCCGTTATTCTCATCACTGCCGCCCAGGACGCCAAAGACGCGGTAGAGTGCATGCGCGAAGGCGTCTTCGACTATATTGTCAAACCTTCTCCTCTAGGAGACGTCACCGCGCGAGTGGAGAAGGCGCTTGAGCGGCGTCGTCTGGTACTAGAAAACCGAGATTACAAGCTAAATTTGGAGCAGCGAGTCGCAGAACAAGGAGAGCGGCTTCGGCACCACCTCTTCAAATCTTTGGAGGCGCTCAGCCACGCTCTGGAAGCCAAGGATGAGAACACGCGTAACCATTCGGTTCGGGTGGTCAACCTCGTCACGGCGCTTGCTGAACGCTTGTGCCCGCAAGACACGGAGTTTTGCAGCAACCTGCGTCTCGCGGCGCTCTTCCACGATATCGGCAAAATCGGTGTGCCAGAGATGATCTTGAACAAGCCGGACAAGCTGACTCCTGAGGAGTTCGCCCGGGTTCAAAAGCATCCGACTACTGGAGAGGCAATCCTGCGACCGCTACTGGAGGGGGAAGAAATCCTGAGCGTTGTGCGGCATCACCACGAGCGATGGGACGGGCAGGGTTATCCCGACGGCCTTCCGGGAAAGCAGATACCTTTAGGAGCGCGGATTGTCGGGGTAGCAGACTCGTATGACGCCATGATCTCCTCACGTCCATACCGCCAAGGCATGTCTCCTGCGCAGGCGCTGCAAATCCTGAAGGCCGGCGCAGGAAACCAGTGGGATCCAGAGATTGTAGCCGTGATGATGAATTTGGCGGAAGAAGGACATTTGCAGGAGCTGACACCTTTTGTTCCTGCGGCCCTAAAACCGCCGGAACGACAAGAAGAAGACGCTCCTTCGCTCAAGATCACAGTACGTTCGCAGTGGCCGGTAATTTTCATCCGGGATCATCTTGATGCAATAGCTGCCGCGCGGCTCCAATTCAAAGTCGAAGCCCTTCTCAAAAAAGGCCGCAATGACATCGTTCTGGACATGGAGCAAGTTCGCTCCCTGGATACAGCCGCGGTCCAAGTGCTATACCGAATGCATCTGCAAGTCCAAGAGCAGGAAGGCAAACTTGTGATGCGGGATGTAACTCCCCCCGCCCTAGCACTACTTCGCGAGGCGAAGGTTGCGGAAGTAATGAGTTTTGCACATTCTTCTTCACGCCGCTCAGGCGCATCCGAATAGCCTTTATCCAAGACAAGTGAAAAGAAAGGTGGATGAGGGAAATAAGTAGTGTACGGTGGAATATCTCTGGGTAGCGAGCATTGATGGAAGCTATTAGCGAAGCAACGGAGGCCATTCTGCACAGATTTCGGCTGGCGATAATTTTGAGTTTGGACATGGCGTTTTTCCATTAACCGACGTGTGGCGCTACACCGATCTATTCCAGCACTGTGCCAATGAATATGCAAGCTTGAGTGAGACAAAAAACGCCATTGGGAGCAATCCGCGTGGGAAGGACTGTAGCTCGTCGAGATGATGAAACCCTCGACAAAAGGGAAGGGCGCCGATGCTTAGAAGCGCAGAAGAAACTGGTGCATATTCCTCCTGCTTCGAGCGGGAGCGGCGAGGTTTAAAGTGAGAAAGAGATGCCTTTGTCAAATAATACTGCTGAATTTATGGATGGCGACTCTGAAAGAAAACGCGAAGCCGCTGAATCACAACGCGAACATGGAGAAAAACTCCGTGTTTCAGGCGAGATAGACCGGCGCAGCGAAGAGGTGACTCGCAAGTTCAATGAGGGCGACCGGGAAGTGTCGGAAAATCAGCGCCAAGACTTCGAGATGCACAGGCAGCTGCTTGAGGAGATGCGTAAGGAAGCAGAGAAGGCCCGCCTGGCAGCCGAAGCTGCACGGGAGTTTGCGGATGCGGCCCGAGAACTGGCTGCAGAAGCCCGAAGGACTTCAGAACAGACTTCGGATCATGTGGATCAGGGCCTAGCAGAAATAAGGCAAGAAATACAAGCCCTGGAGCAAAAGATGGCAGGCCTTCAAGAAGAGCTTGTGACCCTATTCCCCTGACGCGAACGGATGGGCTTCGGGAACTGCGTCGGCAAGCCTAGTCCGAGAGCTTTCGGACTAGGCTTTCCTGAAGAGCGTTGGCGTGATCTTGTGATAGCGACTGAGGAAGCAGGCATGAACGCCGTTATGCATACGGGCGGCGGCACTAGCCGTCTCAGTACCAACGGAAAGAACACGGTCCAAGTACGGGTGGAAGACCACGGCAGGGGCGTTGCTGTAGAGCACTTACCGCGTGCACTGCTGGAAAAGGGATATTCCACGGCGGAGACGCCCGGATATGGCATGAAGATGATGCTTTTATCAGCTGACCACATCTGGCTCCTAACGGGTTCCACGCGAACAACGATAGTGCTGGAGCAAGACCGTATAACCGCACCGCCTTGGTTATAAACGGTTGCTTGGTTTTTGTGATGGGGCGACTGATTTCTTTCTGATTGTCAGCAGAAAATTGCTCTCAGTTTGTCTTTATCTTGTTGTCTTTATCTTGCTCTGAGTTCATCTTTGTATGGCCTTTTCCAACAGATGCATCAATCTCTCAAGCCGCTGTATCTATTCTTGCTGGAGACCCAGGGCTTTCTCCAGCGGCGCACAGGCCTTTGCGGGCAGTCAGTTGCAAAATGATGCCTGCCTCCTGCTCGCCCGAATGCGGTAGCCAGACAACATAAAACCGTCAGGTAGCGCAACGAAAGATGGGATGCGCCTGCCGAGGTTGAAGGCTTTCAGCATCGGCTTTGTAAGGCTTTCAGCATCGGCTTTGTCATGATGCCGTTTCCTAATCCTGTCACTCCTTAGTCGCCGTCACCTCGCCGCCGCCGTCCGTGTCCCGCTCCGCAGCCTCCTGAGCATCCCCCTTGGTTTCGTAGTGCAGATTCTTCTCCGCACGCACGGTCGTCCCGCGTGGGTCCGTCGCAGTGAAATCGAGTTTGTCCGTCAAGCCTTCGATGAGCGCCAATCCCCAGCCGCCTAGCCGCTCGTCGCCCTCAAAATCAGCGCGCACGCTGCCGACGGGAGCCACGTCTTTGGGAGCAAATCCCTCTCCTGCATCCGTCACGGTGATGACGACTTGCGGCTTGTAGTATTCCAGCGTCACGAGGAAGTGAGTTTCTTTAGACTGAGCGTGCCTGACAACATTGGTGCAGAGCTCGGCGACAACAGTTTCTACATCATCGATGTCGCTCTTGTTGACTTTCATATCTTCGAGGAGAGTGCGGCTGAGAAGCCGCGTCGTGCGAACGTAAGTTGCGTCTTCGGGCAGGTCCGGCGAGAGCCGCAGTATCATGGTGTTTTCCTTCTGTTGTTCGAAACGCTGCTTTGGCGTGAGACTTGCTGAAAGACAAACCGTTTGAAAGACAAACCGTTTGAAAGGCAAACTGATTGAAAGACTGACGGATGCCGTACCAGAATGAGATGAACACAGGATGAGATGAACATCGCGTTATCGAGTGTTGCATCATTGAGTCTTGTGGCGAATATACCACAAATCTCGCGGGGCCGCACCTTTCTCTTCGTTTCTTGCATCAAGCTCGTCCCAAGTTCTGCTTGCTTGACAGATCACCCCTTGAAAGCCTGTAAAAACAAAGATTCTGTGAAAATTGACAGCAAGCATGGAATAGTTGTTTATGCTTCGCTGACGTGTGAAAAGCATCCCCGCGCACCAGAAGTCAACACTCTTTAGGATTTGTGTTTTTATCGGCTTTCTATTCACGTTCGGGTGCTCTGTTCCAGTTGCTCGCTCATCGCGGAAGAAAGAAGACCCCATGGCAGCCGCCCGCCCCGCCGACGACGCTGAACGCCGCGTTGTCCTCGATGAACACCCTCTTCAGGAAACTCCGCCTGACGAAATGTTTAAGGAAATCGTGCATATGGCGGCCTCTCTCTGCGGCACCTTCACTAGCCTTTCCCCCAGTAAGTCCAGACAGTTCACGCCTGAGCAGGAAGCGGCTTTGAGGGCGCTCGCTCGCCAAACCACCGATCAATCTGAAGCCGCGCACAGGATTACTGCCCAAGAGGGGTCGAGGACTGAGCGGGACCAAGCCCAGAATGCTCTGGAGATGTCGGAGATGCGCTATCGACGTTTGTTCGAGACCGCCCGCGACGGCATTCTGATCCTGGATGCTCAAACAGGGAAAATCACCAATGCAAACCCCTTTATGGCCGAGCTGCTCGGCTACCCGCAGAGCGAATTCGTGGGCAAGGAACTCTGGGAGATCGGCCTGCTGCGGGACAAGAAAACCAGCCAGAAGGCGTTCCAGCGACTGCAGCAGGATGGCTATATCCGCTACGAGGGATTGCCGCTGGAAACCCGCCGGGGCGAGCGGCGGGAAGTCGAGCTCGTCTCTAACCTCTACCGTGAAAGCGGTTACACGGTCATCCAGTGTAACATTAGGGACATCACCGAGCGAAAGCGGGCCGAACACGAAAAGGAAGAGCTGCTGGCCGAGGCACAGGAGCGAGCAGATCAGGACCCACTGACGGGCCTCTTGAACCACCGCACTTTCTATAAGAAGCTCGATGCGGAAGCGGCCCGCGCACAGCGCGAAAAAACTGCACTTGCTGTAGTGATGCTGGACTTGAGCGGGTTCAAGTTCTTTAACGATGTCTACGGCCATCTGCAAGGGGATGAAGTTCTTCGCCTCGTGGCAAGCAAGCTGAGGGATATGTGTGGGTCTTATGACACTCTGGCGCGGTTCGGCGGGGACGAGTTCGCTTTGCTCCTGCCGAACCTCGGCGGCGCGAGCCGAGAGGAAATCGAGGCAAAGCTGCATAAGGCTCTTGACAGCCTGTTCTACCGCGCAGACGACCAGGAAACAACCATTCCCGTTCTGGTTTCACTGGGTGCGGCTTTGTTCCCAGAGGCCAGCACGGATTGCCATGAGGTGCTGCGTCAGGCCGACGAGCGGCTGCTTTGGTCGGAGACGGGCGGCGGCGGCGAAGATAATGCTCACCGCGTTCGCGCGGACGCTCTGGCTCATGTCCAAGACTTTTCCATGCTGGACGCGCTAGTGACGGCAGTGGATAATAAGGACCGCTACACCTGCCGCCACTCGGAGGAAGTGATGGAGTTCAGCCTGCTGATCGCCCGCGAACTAGGGATGGGCGAGGCAGCCCTGCGGACGATTGGGACGGCGGCGCTGCTCCATGACGTAGGCAAAATTGGCGTTCCCGACGCCATTTTGCGAAAGCCAGGAAAGCTCACGGCGGAAGAGTTCGC